>NZ_AP025490.1:0-658556 GCF_024347495.1 Vibrio gallaecicus
GTGTCGTCTTCGCTTTGGTTGCAATGCCTGCAACAGCTTCAAGAAGAGTTACCAGCTACAGAATTTAGTATGTGGGTACGTCCGTTACAAGCGGAACTCAATGACAATACTCTAACTCTATTTGCCCCAAACCGTTTTGTACTGGATTGGGTACGTGATAAGTACCTAAATAGCATTAACCGCTTACTCCAAGAGTATTGTGGTAATGATATCCCACACCTCCATTTTGAGATTGGCAGTAAACGCGTTATTGCGCCGACACCCGCACCAGCAACCCCAACTCGCGCGCGAACGGCTGCGGATGTGGCTGCTGAGTCATCTGCACCTGCCCAATTACAGGCTCGCAAACCAGTTCACAATATATGGCGTGATGAAGAGCCTGTAGCGGTGGATCTAAACCACCGTTCAAACGTAAACCCGAAACACAAGTTCAACAACTTTGTTGAAGGTAAATCAAACCAACTTGGTTTGGCGGCGGCTCGTCAGGTTTCGGATAACCCTGGAACGGCTTATAACCCATTGTTCTTATATGGTGGAACTGGTCTAGGTAAAACGCACTTGTTGCATGCGGTGGGTAACGCCATTGTCGATAATAAACCGAATGCTAAAGTGGTTTACATGCACTCCGAGCGTTTTGTTCAAGATATGGTGAAGGCACTTCAAAATAACGCGATTGAAGAATTTAAACGTTACTACCGTAGTGTTGATGCATTACTTATTGATGACATTCAATTTTTTGCTAATAAAGAACGATCTCAAGAAGAATTCTTCCATACGTTTAACGCTCTTCTTGAAGGTAATCAGCAGATCATTCTTACTTCTGACCGTTATCCGAAAGAGATCAACGGTGTTGAAGATCGTTTAAAATCTCGTTTTGGTTGGGGTCTAACGGTTGCTATTGAACCGCCTGAATTAGAAACGCGTGTTGCTATTTTGATGAAAAAAGCGGAAGACCACCAAATTCACTTGGCAGATGAAGTGGCATTCTTTATCGCTAAACGTCTGCGATCCAATGTTCGTGAGCTTGAAGGCGCATTGAACCGTGTTATCGCGAATGCGAATTTCACTGGTCGTCCTATTACCATAGATTTTGTTCGTGAAGCACTGCGTGATTTACTTGCTCTGCAAGAAAAGCTGGTCACCATTGATAATATTCAAAAGACTGTCGCGGAATACTACAAAATCAAAGTGGCGGATTTATTGTCTAAGCGTCGTTCACGATCTGTTGCTCGTCCGCGTCAATTAGCGATGGCACTCGCAAAAGAACTGACTAACCATAGTTTGCCTGAGATTGGCGATGCATTTGGTGGTCGCGACCACACAACGGTATTACACGCTTGTCGTAAGATTGCTCAGTTACGCGAAGAGAGCCACGACATTAAAGAAGACTATTCGAATTTGATTCGTACCCTTTCTTCTTAATTCGAAGTATTCTTACCACCCTAAGACCGAATTATTTATACCGTTAAGAGTTAGATATGAAATTTACCATTGAACGTAGTCACTTAATTAAGCCACTTCAGCAAGTATCAGGCGCATTAGGCGGCAGACCAACGCTCCCTATCTTAGGGAATCTACTGATTAAAGTAGAAGACAATGTTTTGTCGATGACAGCGACGGATCTTGAAGTTGAACTGGTAAGCCGTGTCACTCTTGAAGGGGATTTTGAAGCAGGCAACATTACTGTTCCATCTCGTAAGTTTTTAGATATTTGCCGCGGGCTTCCGGATAACTCAATTATTACCGTTGTGTTAGAAGGCGATCGCATTCAAGTACGCTCTGGCCGTAGCCGCTTCTCTTTAGCGACATTACCTGCTGCTGATTTCCCGAATATTGAAGATTGGCAAAGCGAAGTGGAAGTATCAGTTACTCAAGCTGAATTAAAAGGCTTGATTGAGAAGACTCAATTCTCAATGGCCAACCAAGATGTACGCTATTACCTAAATGGTATGTTGTTTGAAATTGAAGGTTCAATTTTACGCAGTGTAGCAACCGATGGTCACCGAATGGCGGTATCTGAAGCCGCATTAGGCGCAGATTTTGCTCAAAAGCAGATCATCGTGCCACGTAAAGGCGTGCAAGAATTAGTGAAATTACTGGATTCACCAGAACAGCCGGTGACTTTGCAAATTGGTTCTTCAAACCTGCGTGCAGAAGTAAATAATTACGTATTCACCTCTAAGCTTGTTGATGGTCGTTTCCCTGATTATCGTCGAGTTATGCCTCAAAACACGACTAAAACACTAGAAGCAAGTTGTGATGAACTGCGTTCAGCCTTTTCTCGTGCCGCTATTCTTTCTAATGAGAAGTTCCGTGGTGTACGTGTTAACTTAGTTGATAGTGAAATGCGTATTACGGCGAATAACCCAGAACAAGAAGAAGCTGAAGAAGTATTGGATGTGAGCTTTGATGGCGATGCATTAGAGATTGGCTTTAACGTAAGTTATGTATTGGATGTTTTGAATACATTGCGTTGTGAGCAGGTCCGTATTTCGATGTCAGATGCCAATGCCAGTGCGCTGATAGAGAATGCTCAAGATAGCAGTGCAATGTACGTTGTTATGCCGATTCGTCTGTAAAGGTTTAGTCAGAATATGATGATTTCATGCCGTTATCGCGCTTAATCGTAAAGCAGTTTAGAAATATTGAAGCCTGTGACGTTGAACTGTCATCAGGCTTTAACTTTCTTATAGGCCCTAACGGAAGTGGAAAAACCAGTGTCCTTGAAGCGATCTATTTGCTCGGACATGGTCGTTCTTTCAAGAGCTCGTTAACTGGACGCATCATTCAAAATGATTGTAGCGAGTTGTTCGTACATGGTCGTTTTATGACATCGGATCAATTTGAGCTACCAATAGGCATTAATAAGCAGCGTGATGGTACGACAGAGGTTAAAATAAGCGGTCAATCTGGGCAAAAACTCGCTCAATTAGCCCAAGTATTACCTTTGCAATTGATTCATACCGAAGGGTTTGATTTACTAACCGACGGTCCGAAAAACCGCCGTGCTTATATTGATTGGGGTGTTTTTCATAGTGAACCTGCTTTTTACGAAGCGTGGGGTCGAGTAAAGCGTCTAAACAAACAACGTAATGCGTTATTGAAAACGGCGACTGGCTACAGAGAGCTTAGTTACTGGGATCAAGAGTTAGCACGTTTAGCTGAAAATATTAGCCAGTGGCGATCAGATTACATCGAGCAACTTAAGAATATCGCTCAAGAAATTTGTGCGACCTTTCTGCCTGAATACGACATTCAGATGAACTACTATCGAGGCTGGGATAAAGATACGCCCTATGCCGAAATATTAGAGAAGAATTTTGAAAGAGATCAGCAACTTGGTTACACGTTTAGTGGACCAAATAAAGCGGATTTAAAGATTAAAGTGAATGGTACACCTGTTGAAGATGTACTTTCACGAGGTCAGTTGAAGTTAATGGTGTGTGCATTGCGTGTCGCGCAAGGTCAACATTTAACAGAAATGACTGGTAAGCAGTGCATCTATTTGATAGATGACTTCGCTTCCGAATTAGATAGCCAACGTCGCGCCCGTTTAGCGGATTGCTTTAAAAAGACGGGGGCTCAAGTTTTTGTAAGCTCTATTACTGCTGAGCAGATTGCAGACATGCATGAAGAAAACAGCAAGATGTTTCATGTGGAACATGGCAAAATAGAGCAAGGATAATTAGTCAGAGAGTAACTATGTCAGATAATTACGATTCATCGAGTATTAAAGTACTGAAGGGTCTGGATGCGGTACGTAAGCGTCCTGGAATGTACATTGGCGACACGGATGATGGTACCGGTCTGCACCACATGGTTTTTGAGGTGGTAGATAACTCTATTGATGAAGCACTAGCTGGTCACTGTAATGACATCATTGTAACTATCCACGAAGATAGTTCTGTGTCAGTACGCGATGACGGTCGTGGTATCCCAACTGAATTGCACCCAGAAGAAAATGTATCAGCAGCAGAAGTAATCATGACGGTTCTTCACGCTGGTGGTAAGTTCGATGATAACTCGTACAAAGTTTCTGGTGGTCTGCACGGTGTTGGTGTTTCAGTAGTAAACGCATTATCTAAGCAAGTTACTCTTACTATCCACCGCGGTGGCAAAATTCACACTCAAACATACAGCCACGGTGAGCCTCAGGCACCACTAGCAGTTGTAGGTGACACGGATAAAACAGGTACAGAGATTCGTTTCTGGCCAAGTGAAGAAACCTTCACAAATATCGAGTTCCATTACGATATTTTAGCTAAGCGTCTACGTGAATTGTCATTCTTGAACTCTGGCGTTTCAATCAAGCTAATTGATGAACGCGAAGAAGACAAAATGGATCACTTCGAATACGAAGGCGGTATCCAGGCGTTTGTTGAACACCTTAACACCAACAAAACACCAATCATCCAGAAGATTTTCCACTTTGATTCAGAGCGTGATGACGGTATTACCGTTGAAGTTGCGATGCAGTGGAATGATGGTTACCAAGAAAACATCTACTGTTTCACTAACAACATCCCTCAACGCGATGGCGGTGCTCACTTAGCTGGTTTCCGTGCTGCACTAACGCGTACCTTGAATAGCTTCATGGACAAAGAAGGCTTCTCGAAGAAAGCGAAGACTTCAACATCAGGCGATGATGCTCGTGAAGGTTTGACGGCGATTGTTTCGGTTAAAGTGCCAGATCCTAAGTTCTCAAGCCAAACCAAAGACAAGCTAGTTTCTTCAGAAGTGAAGTCTGCCGTTGAGTCTACAATGGGTGAGAAACTGTCTGAGTTCCTAATTGAGAACCCAGGTGAAGCGAAAATCGTTTGTTCGAAAATTATCGATGCAGCACGTGCTCGTGATGCAGCGCGTAAAGCTCGTGAAATGACTCGTCGTAAAGGCGCATTAGATTTAGCCGGTCTTCCAGGTAAACTTGCTGACTGTCAGGAAAAAGATCCTGCACTGTCTGAACTATATATTGTGGAAGGGGACTCTGCTGGCGGATCAGCTAAGCAGGGACGTAACCGTAAGAACCAAGCAATCTTACCGCTTAAAGGTAAAATCCTTAACGTAGAGAAAGCGCGCTTCGATAAAATGCTTTCTTCTCAAGAAGTAGCAACGCTAATCACAGCTCTTGGCTGTGGTATTGGCCGCGATGAATACAACCCAGATAAACTGCGTTACCACAACATCATCATCATGACCGATGCCGATGTCGATGGTTCTCACATCCGTACGCTGCTACTGACGTTCTTCTACCGTCAAATGCCTGAACTGATTGAACGTGGTTACATCTACATTGCTCAGCCGCCGCTTTACAAAGTGAAGAAGGGTAAGCAAGAGCAGTACATCAAAGATGAAGATGCAATGAACCAGTATCAAGTATCTTTGGCTTTAGATAACGCAGAATTGCATGTAAACCCTGAAGCACCAGCGTTTGCAGGTGAAGGTCTAGAGAAACTTGTTCATCAATACAATGCTGGTATTAAGCTTGTTGATCGTATGAGCCGTCGTTACCCACGCGCACTGATTCACGAAATGATTTATGTGCCTCGCTTAACTGCTGAGCAGTGTCATGATGAAGCTGCAGTAGAAGCTTGGGGTAAGCAGCTTGTTGAGCAGCTAAATGCTAAAGAAGTAGGTGCGAGCCAATATTCTCTTGAAGTTGAAAAGCACGAAGAGCTAGGCTTAAGTGTTCCTAAGATTGTAGTTCGTACACATGGCGTAACTCATGAGCACGTACTAAGCATCGACCTAATTAACTCAAAAGAGTTTGGTAAACTAGCTGCGCTATCTGAAGCTCTTGAAGGTTTGATTGAAGAAGGTGCTTACATTAAGCGTGGCGAGCGTACTCAAGCCGTTTCTACTTTTGTTGAAGCTCTGAACTGGTTAGTGAAAGAGTCTCGTCGTGGTCTAAGCCTACAGCGATACAAAGGTCTAGGTGAGATGAACCCAGATCAACTTTGGGAAACAACTATGGATCCTGAAACTCGTCGTATGATGCAAGTAACCATTGAAGATGCAGTTGGTGCAGATTTATTGTTTACGACACTAATGGGTGACCAAGTTGAACCTCGTCGTAACTTTATCGAAGAGAATGCATTGAAAGTTGCTAATTTGGATGTGTAGTCCAAATCTAAACGATTAAATAATTGAAAGCACTGCCTATTGGTGGTGCTTTTTTATGTCTGTAACTGTTTGAAAAATATTAGATTATAAAAATAATTGAAAATAATCCCTTGAAACTGATTTGCTCAATCCACATATCTATTTGTGAAGAGGATGACTGTCTTGCTCAACAAGAGAAGAAACAGAACCTTCATAGCCGCTGACGAAGTATCGCTCAAGAGAGGATAACTTTAGCAGCACACAATTTAGATATTGATTCACGGACATGTCTCAGAGTTGTCACTAAAGAAAGTGAAACCCGTGGAATGCCAACTGAATCTCTTAGTTGATTACTGGATCACGCACAGACTCGATCCCAGTAATATTCACAGCTAAGACTATTGCTTACTAAAAGGATAGCATTATGAGAACTGTAGATTTCACTCCACTATACCGCAACGCAATTGGCTTCGATCGTCTAGTAAATATGATGGAAGCAAATACTTCAAAGAACACTTCTGGTGGCTACCCGCCATATAACATCGAGCAAAAAGACGAGAATAAATACCGTATTACCATGGCGGTTGCTGGTTTTGCTGATGAGCAATTAGATCTGACTCAGAAAGAGAACATGCTGATTGTAAAAGGTGAGCGCAAAACAGAAGAAGAGAAAACTTACGTTTATCAAGGTATCGCAGAGCGTGATTTCGAACGTAAATTCCAACTGGCTGATTATGTAAAAGTGGTAGGCGCAAGTATGGAAAATGGTCTTCTACATATCGACCTAGAACGTGAAATCCCTGAAGCAATGCAACCACGTAAGATTGCTATCAATGGTAAAAGTTTACTAGAAGGCTAAGTGTTATACGTTCATTTGAACTAAAACGTATCGGGAAATAAGAGTGAAAGAGCACCATGTAGGTGCTCTTTTTAATTTCTATAATCTTGATTTATATAGGTTAGGTCCAACAAGAAAACTTAGACTTGTTGATAAGCTTTTTTCACTTCTTCAGCAATAATAGCAATGCCTTTTTGCATAGCCTCATCGTCTTGCACGTAGTTCATTCTTAGACACTGGTGTGCGTGTTCCCAGTCGTCCTTTTGACCAATGAAGAAGTACTCCCCAGGTACGATTAAGACGCCACGAGCTTTCAGGCGATCGTATAGTTCCATGGTAGTGATTGGTAGTTCGTCAAACCATAGCCACAAGAATATAGCGCCTTCTGGTTTATGGATTCTAAATCTCGGATCAGTAATCGCTTGTTGCAATAACTCGACAGCGCGTAAGGATTTTTCTTTATAGAAAGGTTTGATGACATCTGTACTTAACCGTAACAAGTCATCTTTTTCAATCATATGATTAGCAATAGCTGGTCCTAAGCTACCGGGTGCTAAGCTAATAATGCCATTCATATTAGTCAGTGCTTGAGTGACTTCTTCATTCGCGATAACAATGCCACAGCGCACGCCAGGTAAACCAAGCTTAGATAAGCTCATACATAAAATTGTGTTTTCATTCCAAAAGGGTTCAACGTCTTCAAATATGATATTTGGAAACGGCAGACCATAAGCGTTATCGATTAACAGCGGGATGTTATTCTCGCGTGCCAGCTTATCGAGTTTATGCACTTCTTCGTCTGTTAAAACGTTACCCGTTGGGTTGGTTGGGCGAGAAGCACAAATTGCAGCGACTGACTCATCCACTTTTAGCTTTTCAAAATCTACATGGTATTTAAATAAGCCATTATCGAGCAGCTCAATTTCAGGGTGGTATGACACAAAAATATCATCATCAATACCAGCATCACCATATCCAATATATTCAGGCGCTAAAGGCAGCAGTATTTTTTTATGAGATCCATCGGTTTGCTGACCGGCTAATAAGTTAAATAGGTAGAAGAAGCCACTTTGGCTACCGTTGGTTAGGCTGATATTCTTTTCGCTAATATCCCAGCCATGAGTGTCTTTAAGTAATTTAGCTAATGACTTTACGAAGACGTCTTTTCCTTGAGGACCATCGTAATTTGCCATTGCTGCAACAAGCTCTCCACTGGCGAGCATTTCTGCACTGGCTTGGTTGAAGTAATCGAGCATGGCTGGGATGGCGGCAGGGTTACCACCACCGAGCATGATGGCGCCAGGAGTTCGTAGACCATCATTTAGGTCGTCCATTAGACGCGTAATACCAGAATATCGATTAAATTTTTCACCAAACTTAGAGAATTGCATTGCGTTTTATACCTAATTCATTGTGATTGCTTGTTATATTTTATTTGCCAGACCAAATGTCTGCCATCAGTGTAATCCTTGAACATACCGCAATGCTTTTGCGACGCAAAGCCCGAAATGCTCTAACACGTAAAAAATTTCTATATGGTAGGTTTTGAAGGTTTGTTTACTGTGCGAGAAAGGCTTTGGATAAAAAAAAGGAGAAGCCAAAGCTTCTCCTTTAAATTTCGTGTGTTTTACTCTGGTTCCGCTATTTTGAACCTGTATAAACAACTAATACCTTGTCATCTTTATACTGTCTTTCAAAGGCGTAGTACCCTTCGTGGTTACGAATAATATGCTTTCCTTGAGCTACGGCTGGGTGACGTTGACGGAATTGACCAAGTGCTTGCCAATGTTGCAGTAACTGGGCTCTTTTACCCGTGATTTGATCCCATGGCATATCCGAGCGAGTACCTTGCATAGGATCTGAACCTGTCGGACCAAAATCGCGAGCAATTTCATCTCCGTAATAAAGCTGTACCGCACCAGGTGTCAGCATTAAGGCATTGGCTGCCTTGGTTTGTTTAGCGAAATCACTGCCGTGTTGTGTCCAGAATAGTGAGGTATCATGCGATGATAGATAGCTGAGTACGTTGAACTGACTGTCGCCGTTTATCTTTTCTGCATAACGACGGTAATCATTATCAAGGTCAGATAAACATTTGAGTGCTTTTGGTGCTACATCACTTTGGAATTCAAAGTTGATGATCGAGTCAAAACCATTATCGTAATAATCTGATTTCACAACACTGTGAGCCCATACTTCACCCGTCATCCAAAATGGTAAGTCATCCAGCGCTTTCTCTGGGTTGTTCTGTTTCCACTCTGCTAGTGCTTGGTTGGTACTTTCTTTTAATTCAGCCCACGCCTCTAGCTCTACGTGCTTGGCTGTATCAACTCTAAAGCCATCGACTCCGTATTCACGTACCCAGTCAGACAACCAAGTAATAAGGTGTTCACGCGGTGTTTGTAGATCGTTGCTCGCATTGGTTTGTTTATTGGCGAAGAAATTCGGCTGCCCTGTTTTTTCCGTTGATTCTGTTTTTAGATCTGGTAGGTGTGCTAATGACATGGTGATGTTGTTGTAACCTGGAGAATCATAAGCTCCAATATCGCTACGTAACCATGCTTTACCCCACCACTTCTCCCATGCTTCTTTATCGCTGTAAGAAATGTAGTTATTGAAGTAGTGCCAATTTTGTCCTTCTTTTGGCTGCCAATCTGTCCATTTTTCACCAAGTGCTTTGCGAGCTTCAGCATCTGTTAAATTCAGTTTACCGAAGTCGAATTCTTGCATATCGGCAAGCGTGGCGTAGCCCGTGTGGTTCATGACCACATCCCAAACTACGCGGATACCTTTACTGTGCGCGGTATCGATGAAAGTTTTTAGATCGTCTTCAGTGCCCATGTTGTCATCAAGTTTGGTCCAATCTTGATGGTAGTAGCCGTGATAACCATAGTGTTTGAAGTCACCTTTGTCACCACCGCCGACCCAGCCGTGAATTTGCTCTAAAGGAGAGGTTATCCAAATAGCGTTTGCACCAAGTGATTCTATGTAGTCGAGCTTTTCTGTTAAACCTGCTAAGTCACCACCATGAAAAGTACCTATTTCATCTTGAGCATCTTGGCTGCGACCATAGCTGTTGTCGTTGTCTGGGTTGCCGTTGTGGAAACGGTCGGTCATGACAAAGTAAACCATGGCGTTATCCCAACTAAAATCCGGCTTGGCTTTGGTTTCTACTTTTTCTAGTAGTAATACACCTTGACTGTCTTCTGCTGGCTGCATGGTGACGCTACCATTGGTTACAGTAGCTTGTGTACCAGAAAGTGCGTCTCTCACTAGGATGCCGTCATCAAAGGTTTTTGCCACATTGATAGTGGTGGGTGAATCATTTGGAACGGGGCATGTGAAGCTTTGGACTTCTTTCTGTTTTGGTTTGATCTTAACCGTGAGTTCATTAGTTTGTGGGTTTAATGTGAACTGGTAGGTATTAGGACGAAATACTTTTATGTTGATTTCAGATTTTTCGGCGCAATCGTCTAAGCGAAGGGGTTTATTGAACTTGATGCGACTTTCTTCAGCTAGAGCGTAGTTGGTACCACAGGTTTGCTGAGCATCACCGATAGAAAAAGCATAACTGCCTTTTGCTAGCTCATGTTCTGCTAATAACGTGCCTTGTCCTGTCGACTGAAAGGTAAGAGTCTCGTTAACTATGGTGAGTAATAAGTTGTTGTCTGTGGTTTGGCTGCATGCGCTGAGTGCGAGAATTGAAAGCGCGAGTGTTGTTTTTTTCATTGTGTCCTTCCCCGAATAAACAGGACATTTATAACAAATAAGGGGACCTACAGTCTGAGTGCTAATTCATTCGGTTATCTAATATTACCTCTACAAATAATTACTCAGTTCACAAAAACAAAAAGGGAAGCTTTCGCTTCCCTTTGGGTGTTTATCTTTAGTTGCTTAAAGCATAGCTTCGATCAACGGTCTCTTTCGTGCTTACTTTTGCAGTAGAGAGATGTCAGCAATCTGTAGGAACAGGTTACGTAGGTTGTTCAGTAGCGTTAGACGGTTCTTCTTAAGCGCTTCGTCATCAGCCATAACCATTACGTTATCGAAGAATGCATCAACAGGTTCACGTAGATCAGCAAGCTTGCTTAGGGCTTCTTGGTAGTTGCCTGTTGCGAATGCTGGTTCTAGTGCTTCCGTCATTACTTCAACGTTTTCAGCCAGTGCTTTCTCTGCGTCTTCTTGAAGAAGAGTTAGGTCGATTTCTGCTGGTAGCTCGCCATCGAATTTCGCAAGGATATTACCTACACGCTTGTTCGCTGCTGCTAGTGCTTCTGCTGCTTCCAGTTCACGGAAGTGAGAAACCGCTTTAACACGTTGGTCAAAGTCAGCTGGCTTAGTTGGACGACGTGCTAGTACTGCTTGGATGATATCAACGCTGAAACCAGCATCTTGGTACCATGCGCGGAAACGACCTAGCATAAAGTCGATAACGTCAGCTTCTACGTTTTCGTTAGTCAGCTTGTCGCCTAGTAGTTCTTTAGCTTTACCGATAAGATCGGTTAGGTCTAGGTTGTAGCCGTTTTCAACGATGATACGTAGCACACCTAGTGATGCACGACGTAGTGCGAATGGGTCAGAACCTTTTGGTGCTTGGCCAATACCGAAGATACCTACGATAGTGTCTAGCTTGTCTGCCATTGCGACTGCAGAAGAGATACCTGTGCTTGGTAGTGTGTCACCAGCGAAACGAGGCATATACTGCTCGTAAAGTGCTAGTGCAACTTGCTCGTCTTCACCATCGTGAGTTGCGTAGTGCATGCCCATCACACCTTGAGTATCCGTAAATTCGAATACCATTGATGTCATTAGGTCACACTTAGCCAGTAGGCCAGCACGCTTAGATTTCTCAACGTCAGCATCGATTTGCTCGGCAATGTAGCCAGCAAGTTCTGTGATGCGGTCTGTTTTGTCTTTGATAGTACCCAGTTGCTTCTGGAAGATAGCTTGGTCTAGTTCAGCAAGACGGTCGATAAGCGGACGCTTACGGTCTGTGTTGAAGAAGAATTCAGCATCCGCTAGACGCGGGCGTACAACTTTCTCGTTACCTTCGATAACGTGGCGAGGCTCTTTAGACTCGATGTTAGAAACGAAGATGAAGTTTGGTAGAAGGTTCTTATCAGCGTCATACACTGGGAAGTACTTCTGGTCACCTTTCATGGTGTAAACCAAAGCTTCAGAAGGAACTTTTAGGAACTCTTGCTCAAACTTAGCAGTAAGAACAACAGGCCATTCAACCAAAGAGGTGACTTCTTCAACAAGGTCATCTTCTAGGTCAGCAATACCGCCAACCGCGTCTGCTGCTTTTTTAGCATCAGCAAGAATGATTGCTTTACGCGCTTCGTAATCTGCCATTACTTTACCGCGCTCTTCTAAGATCGCAGGGTATTGGTCAGCAGAGTCGATTGTGAACTCTTGTTCGCCCATGAAACGGTGACCACGGATAGTACGAGCAGAAGCTACACCTAGGATTTCGCCTTCAACAAGCTCATCACCTAATAGTACTGTCAGTGTTTTCACTGGACGGATAAATTGAATGTCTGAGTTACCCCAGCGCATTGCTTTAGGAATCGGTAGACCAGCTAGTGCTTTCGCAGCAATGTCCATCACCAATTCTTGAACTGGTTTACCAGCCACTTCTTGTTTGAAAAGAAGCCACTCGCCTTTGTCTGTTTTCAGACGGTCAGCTTGCTCAACAGTAATACCGTTACCACGAGCCCAACCTTGTGCAGCTTTAGTTGCGTTACCTTCTGCATCGAATGCTACAGAAATAGCAGGACCACGCTTCTCAACCACTTTATCTGCTTGACCTTCAGCCAGTGCAGTTACTTTAAGTGCTAGACGGCGAGGTGCTGCGTACCACTTGATGCCTTCGTGAGAAAGCTCAGCAGTTTTAAGACCCGCTTCAAAGTTAGAAGCAAAGGCTTCTGCTAGAGAACGAAGTGCTGTTGGTGGAAGCTCTTCTGTACCCAGTTCAATTAGAAAATTCTTCGCCATGATTATTTATCCTTCTTACACATTGGGAAGCCAAGCGCTTCACGTGACGCGTAGTACGCCTCTGCAACTGATTTAGTCAGGTTGCGGATTCGAAGGATGTAACGTTGACGCTCTGTTACAGAGATAGCTTTACGCGCATCCAGGATGTTGAATGCGTGACCTGCTTTTAGAATGCGCTCGTAAGCTGGAAGCGGAAGTGGCTTCTCAAGCTCAAGTAGCTCTTTACACTCTTTCTCGCACTGATCGAAGAAAGTGAATAGGAAATCTACGTCTGCGTGCTCGAAGTTGTACGTTGATTGCTCAACTTCGTTTTGGTGGAAGATATCACCGTAAGTCACGTTAGAACCGTCTGGTGCTACGTTCCATACTAGGTCGTAAACAGAGTCTACTTCCTGGATGTACATCGCTAGACGCTCGATACCGTAAGTGATCTCGCCAGTTACTGGCTTACACTCAAGACCGCCAACTTGTTGGAAGTAAGTGAATTGAGTCACTTCCATACCGTTTAGCCAAACTTCCCAACCAAGACCCCAAGCACCCAATGTTGGGTTTTCCCAGTTGTCTTCTACGAAACGAATATCGTGAACTAATGGGTCGACACCTAGCACTTCAAGAGAACCTAAGTACAACTCCTGGATATTATCTGGAGAAGGTTTTAGAGCTACTTGGAATTGATAGTAGTGCTGCAGACGGTTCGGGTTTTCACCGTAACGACCATCGGTCGGACGACGAGAAGGTTGAACGTATGCCGTAGACATTGGCTCTGGGCCAAGTGCACGTAGACATGTCATTGGGTGAGAGGTGCCAGCACCTACTTCCATATCCAAAGGTTGTACAATAGTACAGCCGTTTTGAGCCCAATAATCCTGCAGCGCGAGGATCATTCCCTGGAAGGTTTTGATATCGAATTTTTGCATAGTCAGTTCGCGCGATTCTTCTGAATAATTAATAAAAATAGCTATTGAGTATAACCAGATATTGGTAATGCGAGTAGGGGTAATCCTGTTTAATTAGTGGTCTAAAATGTCGTTTAGTGGATTTTTTTGCCTTTAATCTTCGTTTTTCGGGTTAAGAGGATTTTTTAGCGAGTTTGATGCTTGTTTTTGAATGCTTGGGTGATTAAAATCGCGCGGTCTTTGGGGAGTAGCTTACTTATTCATGTTCCTAATTGAGTAGGTTCGTTCGTCAACATAATTGGTGCACATCACCATGGCGTTCGAGACGATATATCGATGATAAAAATACAAAAACGTCGATACCGTTTAGCAAGACCTTAGACAAACATCGTGAACCGGGGTGGGGCGCGAGGTTTGTCTTTGGTTTTAATATAATAATCCTCGCCCCAATGAGCATGTCGTGAGCGTTTTAGCAATTTCAATTACCACCGTGGCTTTGGCCGAGATCGGTGATAAAACTCAATTATTATCCCTTTTATTAGCCAGCCGTTACCGGAAGCCTTTTCCGATCATTGCGGCAATCTTCTTAGCAACCATCGCTAATCATGCCCTTGCTGCATGGCTAGGGGTTGTTGTTGCCGATTACTTATCTCCTGAAATTTTGAAATGGGTCTTAGTGGTGAGCTTTGTCATCATGGCGGGCTGGATTCTCATTCCAGATAAGTTGGATGACGATGAAAGTATTTCTAACCGCGGTCCATTCGTGGCGAGTTTTATTGCTTTCTTTATTGCCGAAATAGGTGATAAAACTCAAATCGCGACATCGATTCTTGGAGCTCAATATTCTGATGCGTTGTTGCTCGTCATTATTGGTACAACGATTGGCATGCTATTAGCCAATGTACCCGTAGTCGTGCTTGGAAAAATGTCCGCAGATCGATTACCACTCGACTTAATTCGTAAGATCACCGCTAGTTTATTTATTGCCTTAGCCATTGGTGCGGCTGTTCTGTAATCTGCTATTTTGTGGTCACTCGCATCTTGAATTATTCATGGGTGAGTTAAACTTTGTTACAAGTGTTGTAAGGTTACACCGTTGACCTTGCAATACTTGAACTGAGTCGATGAAGCGCTTCTAGTCTGTTGTGAAATGGTGTGGATTTCATATCAAATAATTATTAAATCTATAACTTACAATTAGTTGCTGTTTTTTATAGAGGGTGATCTAATTGATACGCTATTGAATTGTGGTTATTTTTCATGCAATTGAATAACGGAATATCATTATGAAAAAAACACTCCTGTTTAGTGCCATCATGTCTGCTTTTGCTTTTTCTGCGCAGGCAAGTCCAGATCTCGATAACCTGTCGCAACTCACTATTATTCCCAACCACAACGCTTCTTTAATCCGCAATTTTAACCCTTATGCTGTTTCTCGTATGCATACTGCTCGGGATTTCATGTACGAACCATTAGTCGTGTTTAATGAGTTAAAAGGCAACGTTCCTGAATACCGCTTAGCCACAGACTTCCGAATGAGTGAAGATCTGTTAAGCATTACGTTTGATTTGCGTAAAGGTGTGAAATGGTCTGATGGTGAAACGTTTGATGCTGACGATGTTGTCTTCACGTTTGATATGGTTCGAAATTACCCATCACTTGATGACCGCGGTATTAACAATAAAATTAAATCCGTTGAGAAGTTGAATCAGTATCAAGTTCGCTTCCATATGAAAGAAGTGAATACCAACGGTACTTATGAAATAGTTCAGGTTCCAGTTGTTCCTGAACACCAATGGAAAGAAGTAAAAGACCCTGCTGAATATTTGAATCCAAACCCGATTGGTACTGGTCCTTTTACTGAATTGCCAGTGTTCACTCCAACGCTTTTTGTACAATGTCGAAACCCGAATTATTGGGATAATGCGAACTTGGATGTAGATTGTTTGCGTATTCCTCAAATGAACCACAATGACCAAGTCTTGGGTGAGTTGGTTAACTCTCGAATTGATTGGGCGGGTTCATTTGTTCCTGATATTGAGAAAACCTTTGTCGATGTCTCCCCTAACCATGGTTTTTGGTACCCGCCAGCGGGCACCCAATCTTTCATGTTCAATTATGCTTCGAAAGATCCAGTTAAACACAAAGTTTTGAATGACGTTCAATTCCGCCGCGCGTTTTCTATGGCGTTAGATCGTCAGTCGCTTATCGATATTGCTAACTACGGTAACGGTGTAGTGAATGATTTTGCTTCAGGTCTAGGCTATGCCTTTGAAGCTTGGTCTGATGAAGCGGTACACGCTAAATTCAAACCTTTCATGACCTTCTCGCAAGAGAATGCGAAGGCATTATTAGCAAAGGCTGGATATAAAGACATTAACGGCGATGGCTTTGTTGAAACCCCTCAAGGTGAAAAGTTCGAGCTATTGATTCAGTCTCCACAAGGTTGGACGGATTTTAATAATACCGTGATGCTTTCTACCGAGCAGCTGCATCAAGTTGGCATCAATGCCAAAGCAAGAACGCCAGATTTTTCTATTTACAATCAGTCGATGCTGTCTGCTAAATATGATGTGGCTTACACCAACTATTTCCATGGACCTACACCGCATAAATATTGGGACAGTGCATACCACTCTCGACTTCAAGAGTCTGAAGGTATGCCAAGGTTTGCCATGCACCATTGGAAAAATGATCGACTTGATACCTTGCTAGATAGCTTTTACAAAACAGATGATCACTCGAAGCAGCAAGATATTGCTCATGATATTCAAGCGTTGATTGCGGAAAACCAAGTAACGGTTCCGGTGATTTCTGGCTCGAACTTCTATCAATATAATACCCTTAGGTTCACTGGCTGGTGGACTGCGGATAACCCTAAAGGTCGTCCAATGGTTTGGGAAGGTACTCCTGAACGTTTGCTGCATGTTTTAGATTTAAAACCAAGGTCTTAAGCTAAAAATATCAGTAAAGTATTATCTTTGAGCCTCAAAATCGCCTTGAGGCTTGGAGATAAATTAGGGTAAATTAGTGTTATCAAATATTCGAAATAAGGAGTATTCGAACGTGATGGCTGACATATAATTGTCATGATTCGCGTGGTAGATTAGAAGCAGAAATAGTTCAATAATCCTAGCAGCGAGAGGGCTTTAATTATGCTTACACGTTATATGGGAATGACTCCACAGAGCCAAAGTTATTTGTTTACTTTTGGTCTTAGTCTGACGTTATTGGGTATGGTATTGACTGATATGTGGCTACCAATGGTAGCGGGCTCGATGATCATGACGGGCTTAGCAGTAGAAGCTTGGATTCGGGTTGCGCATATTATTCCAATGCACCAAGAATTACGCTCAATGAATAAACAGATTGAAAAGCTTCAATCACAAGTGCGTAACTTAGAAGACAATGAATAAATGAATGGCAGCCTTAGGGCTGTCTTTTTATTATAAATTTTGAAGTGTTTCGTAAAGTGTTTTCAGTGAGATTGCTTGAGGCTATTGCTTTGCTGATACTGCTGTTATGCGACAGTTCCCTTTCATTTTTCGTATCTTAGAAGCCGTAGAAATTCAGCTACCTAAAAAGTTGGATATTGATGCGTTGTCATTAATACTCAAAGTCAGTCGATGGCACTTACAGCACGAGTTTAAACGATTCACTGGGATCAGTGTTGGGCGTTATTACCGGCTGCGCTTACTCACGTTAGCGATAGAAGCGATTGCTCACTCTGACCGTCGAATTATCGATATCGCGCTTGATTTCGGTTTTGAATCGCAAGAAGCATTTTATCGTGCGGTGAAGCAGGCGTTTACCGTTTCTCCTAAACATTTTAAGCGCGATCCTACCTTAGCTAAACTTGTCGGGATTCCTAAGATCGATTCAAACTACCTGCGATTTTTCCAAATGATGTCAGAACACCCTCCAGTGGAAGAAATGTTTGAGTCGCAGGAACTCGTGGGTGTTCAGCAAAACTTCTCTTCGGTGTTTTTTAATTCTCAAGCCTTATCCACCAAGGTGACTCTATTGTGGGATAACTTCAATAAAGCCACGCACGATTGGCGGCATGAAGGTCGCCAATATTATGTTTTGGAGTATCGTAATAATTGTTCTGGGCGGTCAGGGCAATTTCAAATGCTAGCGGTGTGTGATGGCGATGAAGAGCCATCTAATCAACCATTAGCGAGTATTGAGTTAACAGCTCGGACAATGTGGCGCTTCTCCCTACCTAATAGCATGTATATTTCTTCGCTGTTTATTTACCTTCACCATGTCTATTGCTACCAACATAAATTGACTTTAAATCGACTCCCTTATGTTTGGAAATTGGAACAGTCAGGTAGTTTACAATTTCGCGTTGAGTTGAAACCTACCTTAGAGTTAATCGATCTCCCATCAAGTTTTCATCACCTAGACAAGGATTTGACCTTAAAACCTGAACAATCTGGTTGTTTAGATATTCATACTATTCCTGGCAATTTTGTGCAAAAGAGCCAGCGTTTAGCTTACATCCTTGAAAAATATAGTGACTGCTTATCTGCTGTGAATACAGGACAAGTGCAGTTGCTTATTGGTCGTGCTGACAGTGATGGCTATACAACCAGCCATGACTATCAAGTGAGTCGTTTTATAGAAGAAAAATCCGATCGTGCCGTAAAGGTGGAAGCGGGAAAATACTTGAAGTGCGTTTTGATAGGGACATTAGCCAATATAGGGGAAAGCTTGGATAGTCTTTATTACTCTCATTTGACGGAGTCGAGATATGTTTTGGTACAAGGCTTTGAGTGGATAACCTGTGCCGAAGAAAGATCAAACCATGAATGGTATATCGAGTTACTTATCCCAGTTGCAAAGCGCTAACTGGGATAATTGCTGATTGAAATAGTCGATGTTAGTTGCTTTCTTTCTCTACGACTAATTTGGGGCTTTTATTTCGTTCTCTGATTAAGGCTGGCACGAAAATAAGCAATGAAACGATAACTAAGCACACAGTGGTGTTCGGCTGGAAATCAAAGAAGCCTAATGCAATTGGGGCAACAGAAAAAATAACAACGTAATGCCATGAGAAAACATAAAGCGAATGCCTACCGAGTAAAGCTAATGGTTTAAAGGTTAAAGCTTGCGGCCAACGGTGAATAATATAACCGAATAAGTACACCAGTAAGAAAAGGTTAAAGATTCTCAGCCAGCCCAGTAAAGGCTTATCTGCTAGTTCGTACAGGGTTCCTTGATGAATGCCATACTGAGCAAAAATATTTCGCTGAAAAAGAAATAATACTAGAGCTATGATACTGACTAAAAAGGTAATTGCTGGGTGTTTAAACCAATTGATAGGTTGATGTCGTGAGCAGTAACCAAGGCATATCCCCGCGACGAATAGCAGTTGCCATGCCAGCCAGCTAAAATAGCCTGTGTTAATCGTACCTTTCGCGAAATAAAGAGTCAGCAATGTGGAGAGATCAAAGTAACGACTGCCTAGCCACAACAACACACTGATTGTGATTACCCAATAAATACGCTTTTTCTTTAATTGGCTGATGATTAATGGCGATATCAGTAAGAAAGCGACGTACATAGGTAGGATGTCGAAATATGGAGGCTTATGCAGCAGCGTAAAACTGGCGACCAGTGTTGGTAGTGTATTCCCGATTAACCCTGGAAACAGCTCACTATAAAAAGTATTGGCGGGTTGTGAAAAAGAGATATAGCAGTAAGCGATAGTGAGAACAGCAAGAATCGCTATCAAGTGATAGATATAAAGCTGCTTCGCTCGTGTTAGTAATTTCTTTTTGTTTGATGCGGCATCAGCACCGGTATAGATCAGCCCGACCATCAGCCCTGAAACTAAAATAAATCCTTCCGCAGCCCCGACTTGACCAAAAGGCTGCAAAGTTATGAGTTGAATATTAGCCCAACCAACGGTTATCCAAATAAAGTGGTTGATAGTCATGATGAACAGCAAAGCGCCGCGAATGGTGTCGATTGAATGGTTACGTTGCATAGTGTTTCCTCCCTTAGTCATGACAGAGTATGGGGAGGAACATAAAAAAACTGACTAATTGTGTGGTGCTTGAATGAATCGCGATACTAACGAAACTTTATAGCATTCCTTTCTTAATCAAATATTGATAAGGCAATTGTTCCGTTTGTACGCCAACAAGTTGGTGATCCATAAATCGGCAAAAGCTTGGAATGTCTCGGGTAGTTGAAGGGTCGTCCGCTTTGACCAGTAACACATCGCCATCCTGCATATTTCGAATCGTCTTCCTGACCATCATGACTGGTTCTGGGCAACGTAGCCCTTCAGCTTCTAAAGTGTGTGTTGCGAGTTCAGGGTTGAATATCATGGTTTGCTTCTCTATGTGCTTCTGAGCAGAGAATGATACGTCCGCAGAAAAAATATGCAATAAGTGCTTGGCAAGCTGAATTATTTCCTATAAATTAATTAACAAGTTGATAACAACTTGCAACAATGACAACTAGCTAAGGAGTGGCGATGTTGACAGCACTAGACAGACTTACGATTTATTCGGTTCTCTGCTTTATTTCTTTTTGTGCATTAGTTTTACGCACACCTGCAGAGGCTTCACTTACACCTTTAATTGGTGTGGTGGTAACGCTTGGTGGCATTTGGGTTGAAATGCGCCGCTGGCAGAGTACGCCAGAAGAGCAAGAACATTAATTTAATAAACTTTGTTTTTAAAAGCTGATTTTTGAAGTCTTTTTTAAAAACCGTTTTTAAAGCATTGAAGGCAGATTTTAGATATTTAAAGCTACAGCGATTTAACTTAATTCCGATACGACTACATTCCGACACTATCCCCAGTTTTCTTGGGCTTCCCCGCTTAAATGCGGGATTTTTTTTATCTAAAGCATGCTATAAAAGACTGGTGTATGCATTTAGGTAATTGAGTGTGGAACTAGAAGATATTTATCGTCGAGACTTAAATTTGCTTGTGGCTTTGAAGGTCTTAATTGAAGAAGGCAGTGTAAGCCAAGCTGCTGTTCGCCTGAACTTGAGCCAATCTGCGACCAGCCGAGTTCTAGGTCGGCTTCGAGATTTACTCGATGACCCTTTATTTACTCGCCAAGGTCAGCGTTTAATTCCAACCAAAAAAGCACTAGAGATCAGCCAGCGTATTGATCAACCTTTGGAATCGTTTCGCCAATTACTGACCCCAAGTGACTTTAACCCATACTATTGCGATGAAAGATTTGTTATTGCGACGACCGATTATGCAATGCAGACCATTTTGCCTTACGCATTGCCGAAGATTTATGAGTTAGCCCCTAACATTTCTTTAGAGTTTGCCCCGCTTCAACATGAGCACTTATTCAAGCAATTAAGTACAGAGCGTGTGGATATGGCGATCTGCCGTCCAACAGGCCCCGTGACGCCTTTACATCAAGAAATTCTTGGTCCTGTTGGTGTGTCTTGTTTGTTATCTAAAAATCATCCGTTAGCCGATAGTGCTTTAACGTTAGAAGATTATGTTTCTTTGCCACATGCGATGATAGCCATCAGTGATGGGGTAAAATCCTTGCTAGATAATGCTCTAGTTAATCAAAGACCAAGAAAAATGGCGCTACGTGCTTACCACCTTGAAGCTGCGTTAGCGATTGTCGACAAGATGCCTTTAGTTATCACTGTTCCTGCGGATCTAGCGTATCTAGTTGCCGATCGTTATGACTTAGTGATTAAGCCTCTGCCCTTTGAATTTGTGCCGTTTGATTATTCACTCATTTGGCATTCACGTTGTGATTCCTCTGATTCACAGCAGTGGTTAAGGCGTGTTCTCAAAGAAGAGTGTGGGGAGCTAATTGAAAAGCGTATCGAAGATATAGGTTTTTTTAATCGCAACTAGGGCATGTCTATATATGTAATTGACATTATTAATAATGATTAATGTTTCCCAGAGTTGGTAAGGTTATTTGATTTTGTTTTTCTAGCTGCCTAATTTACTCATTTCTAAGGAGAGATGTGTAATGGAACAACCATATCAAAAACCAACGGCTGCTTTTGTTGCGTCGGCATGGGGTGCGTTTATTATTGGTGCAGGAGCTTACTTATTTGGTTTGTGGTACTCCGCGATGGAGCTGAATGAAAAGGGATACTATTTATCGTTATTGCTGTTTGGCTTATTTGCTGCAATTTCATTGCAAAAGACGGTGCGTGACAAATTAGAAGGGATCCATGTGACTGCTATGTATGTCATGAGCTGTCGAGTGGCTTTGGCGGCAGCTATTATTTTGTTTGCAATTGGATTGAGAAATGCAGAGTTGGCATTAAGTGAGAAAGGCTTTTTTGCCATGGCTTTTACGTTGGCTTTGTTTGCCGTGATTACGATTCAGAAGAATGTTCGAGATATTGCCGCTTGCCCAGAGAAAAAAGTA
Organism: Vibrio gallaecicus; assembly: GCF_024347495.1. Classification (NCBI taxonomy): domain Bacteria; kingdom Pseudomonadati; phylum Pseudomonadota; class Gammaproteobacteria; order Vibrionales; family Vibrionaceae; genus Vibrio; species Vibrio gallaecicus. The sequence continues at coordinate 22,222 of NZ_AP025490.1, forward strand.
ACAATGTTTGATGATGAGGCTGAACAGGCTCCACAAAAAAGCAGCGATTAAGCTGCTTAATTCAATAGAGATATTATTAAGGCTAAGTACTGTTTTGCTTAGCCTTGATCTTTTAGAGCGGACTAGATTCTAGATCTTAATAGAACTCGGTCTTAGTAGCTCTAGATCTTGATAACGCTAGATTTTAATAACAACGCGACCAGTAATTTGACCGTTAGTGATGTCTTCTGCTGCTTGAATCGCTTCATCTAAAGAAACTTCTTTAGTCGCTTGAGCGTAGAAAGATTCAGGTAAAAGCTCAGCCAGTTGTTCCCAAGCTTTGATGCGTTTTTCACGTGGACACATAACAGAGTCCACACCTTGTAGGCGAACATTACGTAGGATAAATGGCATTACGGTTGTTGGTAAGTCGAATCCGCCAGCTAGACCACAAGCGGCTACTGCACCGTTATAGTCCACTTGAGCCAATACTTTTGCCAACACTTTGCTGCCTACAGTATCAATAGCACCAGCCCATAATTGTTTCTCTAATGGTTTTGCTGGTTCTTCAAGCTCTGCACGTTCAACAATGCGAGAAGCGCCTAGTGATTTTAGTAATTCACCATTTTCTGAAGCTCGACCCGTTACCGCGGCAACTTTATAACCGAGTTGATTTAGTAGAGTAATAGACACACTGCCAACACCACCACTTGAACCTGTAACTAAGATTTCACCATCTTCTGGCTTAATACCTGCGTCCACAATCGCTTGAACACAAAGCATCGCGGTAAAACCAGCGGTACCAATCGCCATTACTTTTTTAGCGTCTAGCCCTTTTGGCATTGGTACTAACCAATCACCATTTAAGCTCGCTTTTTCAGCCATGCCACCCCAGTGACCTTCGCCTACCCCCCAACCAGTTAGAACGACTTCATCGCCTTCTTTGTAGCGAGGGTCATCTGATTGAGAAACCACACCAGAAAGGTCAATACCAGGAACCATCGGGAAGTTACGAACAATGCGCCCTTTGCCTGTTATTGCTAAGCCATCTTTGTAGTTAAGAGAAGAGTAGTTAACGTCAATTTTTACGTTACCTTCCGGCAGCTGTGCTTCATCAATTTGAGAAACTGCCGCGATGGTTTTTTTATCTTCTTGGTTTAATACAAGTGCTTTAAACATGATCTGCTCCATGGGAGGAATATTAGGAATCTGCCAATAACTTTAGACGACAAATCAGAGAAAAAATAATGAAACTTCAACATTAGATCTATGCGTTTTATGCATAGAGTGTAAGTGGATAAATATGGCTAATAAAAAGCGCAACCATGTAATCATGAGTTGCGCTCTCGATGTGGCTTGCAGTGAAGCCTTATTTATCCGTGCTGCTTAGCTTAAGTGCAGTTTAACTTAAGCGTGGATTTGCGAAGGGCATGTGAACTAAGGGCGTTCAAATACCGTTGCGATGCCTTGCCCTAAACCAATACACATAGTTGCTAAGCCGTACTTCACGTCTTGTGCTTCCATAAGGTTAATCAAGGTCGTTGAGATACGAGAACCCGAACAACCTAGTGGGTGACCCAGCGCAATTGCACCGCCGTTAAGGTTTACTTTCTCGTCAACCACATCCAGTAAGCCTAAGTCTTTCGCACAAGGTAGAGACTGAGCAGCAAATGCTTCGTTAAGTTCGATAACGCCCATATCTTCAATGCTCAAGCCTGCGCGCTTAAGTGCTTTCTTAGTTGCAGGAACAGGACCATAACCCATGATGGATGGATCACAACCTGCAATTGCCATCGACTTTACTCGAGCTCGAATCTTAAGACCAAGGGCATTGGCTTTTTCTTCGCTCATAATAAGCATTGCAGAAGCACCATCGGACAATGCTGATGAAGTACCTGCTGTTACTGTCCCGTTAGCTGGGTCAAATACTGGGCGAAGCTGTGATAAACCTTCAACGGTAGTTTCTGGACGAATTACTTCATCGTAATCGAGCGTAAACAGTGATCCGTCTGCTGCGTGAGCTTCTGTTGGTAGGATTTCGTTTTTGAAACGACCTTCGACAGTTGCAGCTTGTGCGCGAGCGTGTGAACGCGCCGCAAATGCATCTTGGTCTTCACGACTAATGCCATGCATTTTACCTAGCATTTCTGCGGTTAAGCCCATCATACCCGCGGCTTTTGCTACATTCTTTGACATACCTGGGTGGAAATCTACACCGTGATTCATTGGGACATGGCCCATGTGCTCCACACCGCCAATCAGGCAGATTTCAGCATCACCCACCATGATAGAACGGGTTGCATCATGCAGAGCTTGCATAGATGAACCACATAAACGGTTTACTGTTACTGCGCCAATCTCAATCGGTAAGCCAGCTAGAAGCGCCGCATTACGTGCAACGTTAAAGCCCTGCTCAAGGGTTTGTTGTACGCAACCCCAGTAAATGTCTTCGATTTCTGAAGGGTTAACTTCTGGGTTACGTTCTAAAATGCCTTTCATCAAGTGCGCAGATAAGTCTTCAGCACGAGTGTGACGGAAAGCTCCACCTTTGGAGCGTCCCATTGGGGTACGAAGGCAATCAACAACAACTACATTATTCATTTTGTTATTCCTTTTCCAAATGTGGGTTACAGAGAACTGGCTTGTTGGGCGTCATAAAAGCTTTCACCTTTCGCTGCCATATCAAGCAATAGTTGAGGAACCTGGTACATAGCACCTAAGTCTTGGTAGCTCTTCGCCATTTCAACGAAGTTACCAATACCCACACTGTCTAAGTAGCGGAATACGCCGCCTCTAAATGGAGGGAAGCCTAAACCGTAAACCAATGCCATATCTGCTTCTTGTGGAGAGGCGATAATGCCTTCTTCCAAACACAGCACTACTTCATTGATCATTGGAATCATCACGCGCTGGATAATGGTTTGGTCATCAAATTCTTGTGGTGATTGGCAAACATCAGCGAGTACTGGAAGAATGTCTGCAGAGAAGGTTTTCTTAGGACGACCGCGTTTATCTACGCTGTAGTTATAGAAGCCGCTGCCATTCTTCTGACCATATTTATCAGCTTCGAATAGAGCATCAATGGCATCACGACCCTCTTTGCCCATGCGCTCAGGGAAACCTTGAGCCATTACAGCTTGCGCGTGATGCGCAGTATCTAAACCAACCACATCAAGTAGGTAAGCAGGTCCCATTGGCCAGCCGAATTTACGCTCCATCACTTTATCTACTTTAGTGAAGTCTGCACCATCACGTAGCAACATACTAAAGCCGCCAAAGTATGGGAAAAGTACGCGGTTAACAAAGAATCCTGGGCAGTCATTAACAACGATAGGTGATTTACCCATTTTCGCTGCGTAAGCAACTACACGGTTAATTGTTTCTTCTGAAGTATGCTCACCACGGATTATCTCAACCAAAGGCATGCGATGTACTGGGTTGAAGAAGTGCATGCCACAGAAATTTTCTGGGCGCTTCAGCGACTTCGCCAGTAAGTTAATCGGAATTGTTGAGGTATTCGATGTTAGAACGGCGTCTTCGCTCACGTGGTTTTCTACTTCGCTAAGCACCGCTGCTTTTACTTTCGGGTTTTCAACCACGGCTTCTACAATCACGTCAGATTGTTCAATGCCGGCATAATGTAGGCTTGGAGTAATAGAAGACAGAATACCTGCCATCTTGAACCCGTCTAAGCGACCGCGTGATAAGCGTTTGTTTAGCAGCTTAGAAGCTTCATTCATGCCGAGATCAAGCGATGCTTGTGCGATATCTTTCATCATCACAGGCACGCCTTTTAGCGCTGACTGGTAAGCAATACCGCCACCCATGATGCCAGCACCTAGTACGGCAGCGCGTTCTGTAGCTTTGTTTGCTGATTTTCCTGCCTGCTTAGCAAGCCCTTTGATGTACTGGTCATTTAGGAATAAGCCAACCAATGCTTTTGCTTCTTCGGACTTAGCCAGTTTCACGAAATGTTTGCGTTCGATATCAAGAGCAGCATCGCGATCGCTTCGAGCGGCTTCTTCAATAGCAATAACCGAAGTGATAGGGGCTGGATAATGAGGACCTGCTTTTTGAGCAACAAGACCTTTCGCCATGGTGAAACTCATCATGGCTTCGAGTTTGCTTAATGACAGTGCCGATGTTTTTTGCTTACGGCGAAGTTGCCAATCCAGTTGTTCGTTTGCAGCCAAAGAAACGGTATTGATTGCTGATTCTAGTAATTGGTCTGTTTCGACTATTGCATCGAGCAAGCCAATCTTGAGTGCTTCATCTGCTCGGCATGCTTTACCTTGAGTGATGATTTCCATTGCGCTGTCTGCGCCAATAACTCGAGGTAATCTTACACAACCACCAAATCCAGGCATGATGCCCAGTTTTGTTTCGGGTAAACCAATGCTGGTGGTCTTGTCACCGATACGGAAGTCAGTGGCAAGTACACACTCACATCCGCCGCCAAGGGCATGACCGCGCATCATTGAAAGGGTTGGAACAGGAAGGTCTTCGAGTTTGCTAAAGATTGAGTTGGCGAATCTTAACCATTCATCAAGTTCTGCTTCTGGCTTAGCAAATAAGCCTAGGAATTCAGTGATATCAGCACCGACAATAAACGCATCTTTGTTTGAAGTTAATATCAAACCGCGTAAGCCAGAGTGGGCTTTTAGGGCGTCTAGTGCTTGGTCTAGGGATTCTAAAGTAGCAAGGTCGAGCTTATTTACGGAAGCTGGAGCGCAGAAGCTCAGCTCTGCTATTCCATCTTGTAATTCCTTTACCTGTAGGGTGTTAGCTTGGTAAATCATTGTCTATCTCCATGACATACAATTCGTGATTGCGTGAGAGAATTTTTGTTATATTGATTACGTTACTGCTCTTCTGGTTAGACCAGTGTTTTTAGTGTGAACTTGAGATTGGTTAAATTCAATACATTTTTTAAACAATTGTTTAACATTGTGCGTTAGGACAGATCTCTAACTGTTATCTTTTCTGCGTGATACACTTTGCCGACCTTAGTGAAAAAGCCAACAATATGAATGACCAGCCGTTTCTCGTGCCTTTGGAATCCGCGCGTTTTGAAGAAGAAATAAAGAAGAGTGTTTTCATCACTCATTTAGCCCATACACCAAGTGTAGAAGTTGCTAAAAAATTTATAGAGCAAATCAAACAAGAACACTCATCAGCAAGACATAATTGTTGGGGTTTTGTCGCGGGTCGCCCAGAAGATTCAATGAAATGGGGCTTCAGTGATGATGGTGAGCCGTCAGGTACTGCAGGCAAGCCTATTTTGGCTCAGTTGTCTGGTTCTGGTGTCGGAGAACTGACTGCCGTAGTCACGCGATATTCAGGTGGAATCAAACTTGGGACGGGTGGTTTAGTGAAAGCGTATGGTGGTGGAGTGCAACAAGCTCTCAAGCTGCTTCAAACTATCGAGAAAAAAATAACCACAAATCTACGGCTAGAGTTAGACTATGGATTCATGCCAATCGCACAATCAATAATGACTCAATATGATGCACAAGAAGTGCAAGCGAATTACGGAGTTCAAGTTGAGTTGGTGGTTGAAATAGAACTTCGTCAGGTTGAAGCGTTTACGCAGACCGTGATTAATAAAAGTGGTGCTAAGGCACTGGTCTCGAAAATCAAAGATAACTAGGAAGTTTGAAGCTTTTCGCTTCGGTTAATCACTCATGCAATTTCGTTCAATTATTCGAATCGTCGGGTTACTGCTCGCTCTCTTTAGTGTTTCAATGCTCGCGCCAGCTTTGGTTGCGTTGATCTACCGAGATGGTGCTGGTGTTCCCTTTGTTACTACTTTCTTTGTACTGCTATTTTTCGGTGCATTAAGTTGGTTTCCCAACCGCCGACATAAACATGAATTAAAAGCTCGAGATGGCTTTTTGATCGTCGTTTTATTTTGGACGGTAATCGGCAGCGCGGGTGCTTTACCTTTCCTCATTGCTGATAACCCCAACGTTTCAGTTACTGATGCCTTTTTTGAATCTTTTTCTGCTCTAACAACGACAGGGGCAACCGTCATTGTAGGGCTGGATGACCTCCCTAAAGCGATTCTTTTCTATCGCCAGTTTTTGCAGTGGTTTGGTGGTATGGGGATCATTGTACTTGCCGTCGCTATTTTGCCTGTTTTGGGTATCGGTGGTATGCAGCTATATCGTGCTGAAATCCCCGGTCCAGTAAAAGACAGCAAGATGACTCCGCGAATAGCAGAAACAGCTAAAGCGCTTTGGTATATCTACCTAAGTTTGACTATTGCTTGTGCGGTTGCATTTTGGTTAGCGGGAATGAGTGCGTTTGACGCGATCAGCCATAGCTTCTCAACTATCGCGATTGGTGGGTTCTCTACTCACGATGCGAGTATGGGATATTTTAATAGCCCTGCTATTAATATGATTACCGTGGTGTTCCTTCTTATATCTGCGTGTAACTATTCACTACATTTTGCGGCTTTTGCTTCTGGTGGTGTACACCCTAAATATTATTGGAAAGATCCAGAGTTTCGCGCTTTTATCTTCATACAAGTTGTCTTGTTTCTTGTCTGTTTCTTGCTGCTACTTAATCATCATTCCTATGACTCTTATTATGATGCGTTCGATCAGGCACTTTTTCAAACCGTTTCCATTTCAACCACGGCTGGATTTACGACGACAGGTTTTTCCGAATGGCCACTATTCTTACCGGTGCTTTTGCTTTTTTCTTCTTTTATAGGAGGATGTGCAGGTTCAACGGGCGGTGGCATGAAAGTAATACGTATTTTACTCCTGACTCTGCAGGGCGCTCGTGAAATGAAACGTCTTGTTCACCCTAGAGCCGTTTATACAATCAAAGTTGGAGGCTCAGCATTGCCACAACGAGTGGTGGATGCAGTTTGGGGTTTCTTTTCTGCTTATGCACTTGTTTTTGTTGTTTGTATGTTGGCCCTTATTGCAACAGGCATGGATGAGCTGAGTGCTTTCTCTGCTGTAGCGGCAACATTGAATAACCTTGGTCCTGGTCTTGGCGAGGTTTCTGTTCACTTTGGCGATGTTAATGACAAAGCAAAGTGGGTATTGATTGTTTCTATGCTTTTTGGGCGCTTGGAAATATTTACTCTATTAATTCTACTTACACCTACGTTTTGGCGTAGCTAAGGAACCATTGTGGAAAAAGCTTTATTTCTATATTCAAGCCGAGAAGGTCAGACTAAAAAAATTCTGCACTATATAGAAGAAGAATTAAAAGACTTTGAATGTGAAGTGATGGATTTGCATTTGGTCGATGAGATTGATTTTACACACTATGACAGAGTGCTGATTGGTGCCTCTATTCGTTATGGCCATTTGAACAAAAAGCTGTACCAGTTTATTGGAAAGAACTTAAAGCAGCTCCAAACGCATAATGTTGCGTTCTTCTGTGTCAATTTAACTGCTCGTAAAGAGGACCAAGGTAAAGATACACCAGAAGGAAGTGCGTATATAAAGACGTTTCTTAAAAAGTCGCCGTGGCAGCCCGCATTAATAGGCATATTTGCAGGAGCCCTTTATTACCCGCGTTATAAATGGTTCGACAGAGTGATGATTCGCTTTATTATGAATATGACGGGTGGGGAAACGGATACAACCAAAGAAGTTGAGTATACAAATTGGAATAAGGTCTCTCTTTTTACCGATAAATTTCGAAATCTGTAGTGGTAAAGCTTATTTATAAGGCGTTTTGACTGGTTTTTAGTCGAACAGATAAAAAGATAAGAAAAACGTAAAAAAAGCCTTGCCAACGTGACGCCGATCTCTATAATGCGACCTCGTTGAAACGGGAAGGCTTCTTAGGAAACCAGAACGAATTAACTAGTCAAATTAGCCAAGCCAAGCGCTTGAAAGAGTTTTGAAAAAAGTGGTTGACACTAAAGCTCAAATAGCTAAAATGACCGTCCGATTTGAGCGAAGCTCAAAAAGGAAAAGCTCTTTAACAATTTAAACCTATCAATCTGTGTGGGCACTCGTTGATGAATATCAAAATTTGTTTTGCAATAGCAAAGCAAGATTTCCTCGGAAATCAATTTGGTTTCAATGAACTGAGTGACCAATACAAAATTAAGTTTACTTAATTTTGGCACAGTCAATTCATTATCATTCTGTTGGAATGGTAATAGCTTTAGAATTACATGTTTACTTCGGTAAATATTAGTTTTGAAGTCAGTATTCATTGAGCCGACAAAATCTTAAATTGAAGAGTTTGATCATGGCTCAGATTGAACGCTGGCGGCAGGCCTAACACATGCAAGTCGAGCGGAAACGACAACATTGATTCTTCGGATGATTTGTTGGGCGTCGAGCGGCGGACGGGTGAGTAATGCCTAGGAAGTTGCCCGGTAGAGGGGGATAACCATTGGAAACGATGGCTAATACCGCATAATCTCTATGGAGCAAAGCAGGGGACCTTCGGGCCTTGTGCTACCGGATACGCCTAGGTGGGATTAGCTAGTTGGTGAGGTAATGGCTCACCAAGGCGACGATCCCTAGCTGGTCTGAGAGGATGATCAGCCACACTGGAACTGAGACACGGTCCAGACTCCTACGGGAGGCAGCAGTGGGGAATATTGCACAATGGGCGAAAGCCTGATGCAGCCATGCCGCGTGTATGAAGAAGGCCTTCGGGTTGTAAAGTACTTTCAGTTGTGAGGAAGGGGGTAAGCTTAATACGCTTATCTCTTGACGTTAGCAACAGAAGAAGCACCGGCTAACTCCGTGCCAGCAGCCGCGGTAATACGGAGGGTGCGAGCGTTAATCGGAATTACTGGGCGTAAAGCGCATGCAGGTGGTTCATTAAGTCAGATGTGAAAGCCCGGGGCTCAACCTCGGAACTGCATTTGAAACTGGTGAACTAGAGTACTGTAGAGGGGGGTAGAATTTCAGGTGTAGCGGTGAAATGCGTAGAGATCTGAAGGAATACCAGTGGCGAAGGCGGCCCCCTGGACAGATACTGACACTCAGATGCGAAAGCGTGGGGAGCAAACAGGATTAGATACCCTGGTAGTCCACGCCGTAAACGATGTCTACTTGGAGGTTGTGGCCTTGAGCCGTGGCTTTCGGAGCTAACGCGTTAAGTAGACCGCCTGGGGAGTACGGTCGCAAGATTAAAACTCAAATGAATTGACGGGGGCCCGCACAAGCGGTGGAGCATGTGGTTTAATTCGATGCAACGCGAAGAACCTTACCTACTCTTGACATCCAGAGAAGCCAGCGGAGACGCAGGTGTGCCTTCGGGAGCTCTGAGACAGGTGCTGCATGGCTGTCGTCAGCTCGTGTTGTGAAATGTTGGGTTAAGTCCCGCAACGAGCGCAACCCTTATCCTTGTTTGCCAGCGAGTAATGTCGGGAACTCCAGGGAGACTGCCGGTGATAAACCGGAGGAAGGTGGGGACGACGTCAAGTCATCATGGCCCTTACGAGTAGGGCTACACACGTGCTACAATGGCGCATACAGAGGGCAGCAAGCTAGCGATAGTGAGCGAATCCCAAAAAGTGCGTCGTAGTCCGGATTGGAGTCTGCAACTCGACTCCATGAAGTCGGAATCGCTAGTAATCGTGAATCAGAATGTCACGGTGAATACGTTCCCGGGCCTTGTACACACCGCCCGTCACACCATGGGAGTGGGCTGCAAAAGAAGTGGGTAGTTTAACCTTTCGGGGAGGACGCTCACCACTTTGTGGTTCATGACTGGGGTGAAGTCGTAACAAGGTAGCCCTAGGGGAACCTGGGGCTGGATCACCTCCTTATACGAAGATATCGTTGATGAGTACCCACACAGATTGATTAGGTTTAGAAAGTAAAAGAGACGAAGAACTCCCAAGTTCTTCAATATCCAGTGTCCCGTTCGTCTAGAGGCCTAGGACACCGCCCTTTCACGGCGGTAACAGGGGTTCGACTCCCCTACGGGATACCATTGGGTCGTTAGCTCAGTTGGTAGAGCAGTTGACTTTTAATCAATTGGTCGCAGGTTCGAATCCTGCACGACCCACCATTTCCTCCCAAGGAAATAAAAATATGGGGCTATAGCTCAGCTGGGAGAGCGCCTGCCTTGCACGCAGGAGGTCTGCGGTTCGATCCCGCATAGCTCCACCATTCTTTCTCACGAAGGAATTAAAACTTTCGTGGGCGATTAGCTCAGTTGGGAGAGCACCTGCCTTACAAGCAGGGGGTCACTGGTTCGAGCCCGGTATCGCCCACCATCTTTAAGAGTTCTTCCTTAAGAATTTTTAAAAATGGTTTTGAAAGTTTAACGCTTAAAAACTCTTGCTCTTTAACAATTTGGAAAGCTGACTGATTGATTACTTACGAGTAATTCAATCAAATTTAAAAGTTCTCAATGTTTATCTTTAACTAGATAAACACAACAAACACATTCAAGTGTCTTGTATTCGAATCAAACTTTAGTTTGATTCACAATTGAGTCCGGCAAACAGTTATCAAGAATTAACCCTTCTTGATGACAACCAAAACCTTGGTTAGTTGCCATACACTAAGACCCTTTCGGGTTGTATGGTTAAGTGACTAAGCGTACACGGTGGATGCCTTGGCAGTCAGAGGCGATGAAAGGCGTAATAACTTGCGATAAGCCCAGATTAGGTAGTAATAACCTTTTGAGTCTGGGATTCCTGAATGGGGAAACCCACTTACATAAGTAAGTATCCTGTTGTGAATACATAGCAACAGGAGGCAAACCGGGGGAACTGAAACATCTAAGTACCCCGAGGAAGAGAAATCAACCGAGATTCCGAAAGTAGCGGCGAGCGAAATTGGATTAGCCCTTAAGCTTTTAATGATGCAGGTGAAGACTCTGGAAAGTGTCGCAACAAAGGGTGATAGCCCCGTAACCGACGCATCATAATCAGTGAAATCGAGTAGGGCGGGACACGTGATATCCTGTCTGAATATGGGGGGACCATCCTCCAAGGCTAAATACTACTGACTGACCGATAGTGAACCAGTACCGTGAGGGAAAGGCGAAAAGAACCCCTGTGAGGGGAGTGAAATAGAACCTGAAACCGTGTACGTACAAGCAGTAGGAGCACCTTCGTGGTGTGACTGCGTACCTTTTGTATAATGGGTCAGCGACTTAATTTTAGTAGCAAGGTTAACCGTTTAGGGGAGCCGTAGGGAAACCGAGTCTTAACTGGGCGTACAGTTGCTAGGATTAGACCCGAAACCAGGTGATCTAGCCATGGGCAGGTTGAAGGTTGAGTAACATCAACTGGAGGACCGAACCGACTAATGTTGAAAAATTAGCGGATGACTTGTGGCTAGGGGTGAAAGGCCAATCAAACCTGGAGATAGCTGGTTCTCCCCGAAAGCTATTTAGGTAGCGCCTCGGACGAATACTACTGGGGGTAGAGCACTGTTAAGGCTAGGGGGTCATCCCGACTTACCAACCCTTTGCAAACTCCGAATACCAGTAAGTACTATCCGGGAGACACACGGCGGGTGCTAACGTCCGTCGTGGAGAGGGAAACAACCCAGACCGCCAGCTAAGGTCCCAAAGTATAGCTAAGTGGGAAACGATGTGGGAAGGCTCAGACAGCCAGGATGTTGGCTTAGAAGCAGCCATCATTTAAAGAAAGCGTAATAGCTCACTGGTCGAGTCGGCCTGCGCGGAAGATGTAACGGGGCTAAGCTATACACCGAAGCTGCGGCTACGTACCTTAGGGTATGTGGGGTAGGGGAGCGTTCTGTAAGCCGTTGAAGGTGGTCTGTAAGGGCTGCTGGAGGTATCAGAAGTGCGAATGCTGACATGAGTAACGATAAAGGGAGTGAAAAACTCCCTCGCCGGAAGACCAAGGGTTCCTGTCCAACGTTAATCGGGGCAGGGTAAGTCGACTCCTAAGGCGAGGCCGAAAGGCGTAGTCGATGGGAAACAGGTTAATATTCCTGTACTTCTTATAATTGCGATGGGGGGACGGAGAAGGCTAGGTGAGCCTGGCGACGGTTGTCCAGGTCCAAGTACGTAGGCGGAAAGTTTAGGTAAATCCGGACTTTCATTAACGCTGAGATACGATGTCGAGCTACTACGGTAGTGAAGTCATTGATGCCATACTTCCAGGAAAAGCCTCTAAGCTTCAGATTATAAGAAATCGTACCCCAAACCGACACAGGTGGTCGGGTAGAGAATACCAAGGCGCTTGAGAGAACTCGGGTGAAGGAACTAGGCAAAATGGTACCGTAACTTCGGGAGAAGGTACGCTCTTATCAGTGAAGTCCCTTGCGGATGGAGCAGACGAGAGTCGCAGATACCAGGTGGCTGCAACTGTTTATTAAAAACACAGCACTGTGCAAAATCGTAAGATGACGTATACGGTGTGACGCCTGCCCGGTGCCGGAAGGTTAATTGATGGGGTTAGACTTCGGTCGAAGCTCTTGATCGAAGCCCCGGTAAACGGCGGCCGTAACTATAACGGTCCTAAGGTAGCGAAATTCCTTGTCGGGTAAGTTCCGACCTGCACGAATGGCGTAATGATGGCCACGCTGTCTCCACCCGAGACTCAGTGAAATTGAAATCGCTGTGAAGATGCAGTGTACCCGCGGCTAGACGGAAAGACCCCGTGAACCTTTACTACAGCTTGGCACTGAACATTGACCCTACATGTGTAGGATAGGTGGGAGACTATGAAATTGCGTCGCTAGATGTGATGGAGTCGTCCTTGAAATACCACCCTTGTATGCTTGATGTTCTAACGTCGGTCCCTGAATCGGGATTACGGACAGTGCCTGGTGGGTAGTTTGACTGGGGCGGTCTCCTCCCAAAGAGTAACGGAGGAGCACGAAGGTGGGCTAAACACGGTTGGACATCGTGTGGTTAGTGCAATGGCATAAGCCCGCTTGACTGCGAGAATGACAATTCGAGCAGGTGCGAAAGCAGGTCATAGTGATCCGGTGGTTCTGAATGGAAGGGCCATCGCTCAACGGATAAAAGGTACTCCGGGGATAACAGGCTGATACCGCCCAAGAGTTCATATCGACGGCGGTGTTTGGCACCTCGATGTCGGCTCATCACATCCTGGGGCTGAAGTCGGTCCCAAGGGTATGGCTGTTCGCCATTTAAAGTGGTACGCGAGCTGGGTTTAGAACGTCGTGAGACAGTTCGGTCCCTATCTGCCGTGGGCGTTGGAAAATTGAAAGGGGCTGCTCCTAGTACGAGAGGACCGGAGTGGACGAACCTCTGGTGTTCGGGTTGTCATGCCAATGGCATTGCCCGGTAGCTAAGTTCGGAATCGATAAGCGCTGAAAGCATCTAAGCGCGAAGCGAGCCTTGAGATGAGTTTTCCCTGACGCTTTAAGCGTCCTTAAGGGTTGTCGTAGACTACGACGTTGATAGGCAGGGTGTGTAAGTGCTGCGAGGCATTGAGCTAACCTGTACTAATTGCCCGTGAGGCTTAACCATACAACACCCAAGGGGTTTTGTGGACTCATAGAAATACCAGACCTTGAATGAGTTTGAAGAGAACAAAAACAGCTTTCCAGATTATTTTGCCTTCAGTTTTTAAACTGAAAGTAAAAGCAAAATTTGCTTGGCGACCATAGCATTGTGGACCCACCTGATCCCATGCCGAACTCAGAAGTGAAACACAATAGCGCCGATGGTAGTGTGGGGCTTCCCCATGTGAGAGTAGGACATCGCCAGGCTTTAAATATCGTTACTTGCATTAGCAATTAACAACATCATTAGTGTACTAATCTATTGATGACAATTTGTTGGAGGGATGGCTGAGTGGTCGAAAGCACCGGTCTTGAAAACCGGCAACCGTTAATAGCGGTTCTAGGGTTCAAATCCCTATCCCTCCACCACCATTGAAAAGCCCGCTGAGAAATCAGCGGGCTTTTTCATATCTGCTATTTAGAAAAACAAAAAAGAGCACTAATGTGCTCTCTATTATTTTCTTAACCAGCATATCTAAAGTTAACTAGTCAGGGAGATACTTTCCTTCGGCTACTTGCCAAAAAGCTCTAATCAATGGGTTCTCCAGTTGAGATCGCTTACAGCAAACACCTAATTCAAAGGGCTTGATTGGTTCTATCTTTAAGCGGTCGACGTTATCCCTTACTGGACTGTTATTAATCACAACATCCGGAGCAATACCTACCCCACACCCCAGTGCTACCATACTTACGATCGCTTCATGACCTGATACCTGAGCGTAAATGTTGGGCTTTATCTTCATCTTTTTGAACCATGCGTTCGCACGTTCTCGAGCAGTCCCTGCTTCTGGGATGATAAAAGGCACTTTATTCCAATTTGGCTTATCTGATTGCAGTTGCTGACTAAAACTGCTGACCCCTGACGGGATGATGACTGATAGTGGTATATCGCTGATGGTTTCGAATTCTAATCTTGAAGGAAGGATGTCTGGCTTCGCTGAGATAGCAATATCCGCTTCATCATTTAGAATCTTGTCGATAGATTGAGCCGGGTCACCGGTAGAGAGCTTAAATTCAATATACGGATGAATTGCTCTGAATTCGGTAATGAGTTCAGGAAGATGACTGTAGCTTGCTGTTACAGAACAGAAAATACGGATCTCACCCTTGAGCTCCTGTTCTCCGCCTTTTAGATGAAGATTATATTGCTGCCACTCGCCAACGATGCTCAATGCCACAGGCAACAGATGTTTCCCTGCCGGTGTGAGGTCAACACTTCGATTATCCCTGATAAGCAGTTCTTGCCCTGTTTCTTCTTCAAGCTTTTGTATCTGACGACTAAGAGCAGAAGGACTGACGTGCATAGCAGCAGCTGTTTTGCTGAAACTCTTGCTATCACATAAATGTATAAATAATTGTAGAGATTTTATGTTCATGTTCTGTGAGCGTTTCCATGTTGCATTTATTGCAATAACTAATTGTGAATATATCACTTTCAGCAACGGAGTGTCTGTTTTAGTATGAAGTCATTCGATAGAGAGATATCGACCTTACGGACTTATTTTTAAAGGAGTGCCCTACAATGGCTAACTATTTCAATACATTAAACCTTCGTGAGCAACTAGACCAATTAGGTCGCTGCCGTTTCATGGATCGTGAAGAATTCGCGACAGAAGCTGAATATCTTGAAGGCAAGAAAATCGTTATTGTTGGTTGTGGTGCTCAAGGCCTAAACCAAGGTCTGAACATGCGTGATTCTGGTCTAGACGTATCTTACGCTCTACGCCAAGCTGCAATTGATGAGAAGCGTCAATCATTCAAGAACGCTGACGAAAACGGCTTTGTTGTGGGTAGCTATGAAACGCTAATTCCTCAAGCAGACCTAGTTATTAACCTTACTCCAGATAAGCAACACACCAATGTTGTTGAGACAGTAATGCCTCTAATGAAAGAAGGTGCTGCTCTTGGTTACTCTCATGGTTTCAACGTTGTTGAAGAAGGCATGCAATTACGTGCTGACCTTACCGTTGTAATGGTTGCACCTAAGTGTCCAGGGTCTGAAGTTCGTGAAGAGTACAAGCGTGGTTTCGGTGTTCCAACACTGATCGCTGTTCATCCAGAAAATGACCCTAAAGGTGAAGGCTGGGATATCGCTAAAGCTTGGGCTGCAGGTACTGGTGGTCACCGTGCAGGTTGCCTAGAGTCTTCATTCGTAGCTGAAGTTAAATCTGACCTTATGGGTGAGCAAACAATTCTATGTGGCATGCTACAAGCCGGTTCTATCGTATCTTACGAGAAGATGATTGCTGATGGCATCGAACCAGGCTACGCAGGTAAACTTCTGCAATACGGTTGGGAAACGATTACTGAAGCACTTAAGTTCGGTGGCGTAACTCACATGATGGACCGTCTATCTAACCCAGCTAAAGTTAAAGCGTTTGAGCTTTCTGAAGAGCTAAAAGACTTAATGCGTCCGCTTTACAACAAACACATGGATGACATCATTTCTGGTCACTTCTCTAGCACTATGATGGCTGACTGGGCGAACGATGACGTGAACCTACTGGGTTGGCGTGAAGAGACTGGCGAAACTGCATTCGAAAACTACCCAACTTCTGACGTAGAAATCTCAGAGCAAGAGTACTTCGATAACGGTATCCTTATGGTTGCTATGGTTCGTGCGGGTGTTGAGCTAGCATTCGAAGCAATGACAGCATCTGGCATCATCGATGAGTCTGCTTACTACGAGTCTCTACATGAGCTTCCGCTAATCGCAAACACAGTTGCTCGTAAACGTCTTTACGAAATGAACGTTGTAATCTCTGATACAGCTGAGTACGGTAACTACCTATTCGCTAACGTAGCAACACCGCTACTACGCGAGCAGTTCATGCCTTCAGTTGCAACTGATGTAATTGGTCGCGGTCTAGGTGAAGCATCTAACCACGTAGATAACGCGAAGCTAATTGAAGTAAACGAAGCTATCCGTAACCACCCTGTAGAGTACATTGGTGAAGAGCTACGTAGCTACATGAGTGACATGAAGCGTATCGCTGTTGGCGGTTAATTAGTCGCTTAGATACTGATAAATTTGTAGAAAAAGCAAAGCAGTATCACTAGCTCCTTATAGGCTGGAGTTATGAACAAGCAACACAACATTTAATAAAAGGCTTGGTCGCCGTTGACCAAGCCTTTTTGCTTTTAGGACCTAAGTCTTATAACTTGAAAATGAACATTAATTGTTAGGACATCGCCGCCGTTGATTTTCAGTTTTTATTGAGTCTCAGAAAAATAAAAGGATTGGTGCTTTCACACCAACCCTTTCAGTTTTCTTGCTTTGAGGCTTACTTATCAGCAATCTTTGCTTCTAAATCCGCTAGCTTTTGTTCCATCTCTGTCAGCTTTTGACGAGTGCGTAGAAGTACCTGTGTTTGAACATCAAACTCTTCGCGGCTCACAACGTCGAGCTTGTTTAGTTGACCTTGGATAACTTGGCGAACTTTTTGGTCTACGTCTGAACCCAGCTCTTTAACTGGTTGAGGCATTGAGTCGTGGATCTGCTTAGCAATTTGCTCTAGTTTTTTTGGATCAAACATATCAATTAAAACTCCTGAATATTTCCTACTATTCTATTTAATCACACAGAAGAAGTCGCCTCTGGCGTATAAAAAAAAGCCACCGAAGTAGCCTTTTTAATTGTTAATACGACTTAGAGATTACTTATTATCAGCTAATTCTCTGTGAGCCGCTTTTGCTTCATCGACGCGAGCTAGTTTTTCTAGGTCTTTATCTTCAACGAACACTGGTAGAGGCTTATGCTTCTCTGCCAAGTAGCTGTAGATTACAGGCAGAACAAACAAAGTAAATAGCGTACCAATCGCAAGACCAGCCACAATTACTATACCAATACTGAAACGCTGAGCTGCACCCGCACCTGTTGCGTACATTAGTGGGATAAGACCTGCAATCATTGCTGCTGTTGTCATTAGAATTGGACGAAGACGAACTTTAGCCGCTTCCATTACTGCATCAATACGCGATTTGTTATTGTGAAGCTGTTCTTCTTTCGCTACTTCACAAATCAAAATACCGTGTTTAGTAATGAGACCAACCAACGTGATTAATCCTACCTGAGAGTAAATGTTCATCGATGCGGTTCCCCATGCCAGTGCGACAAGGGCTCCACAAATAGCCAGTGGAACGGACACCATGATAACCAACGGATCTTTTAATGATTCAAACTGAATGGCTAGAACCAAGAAAATGATCGCTAATGCGAGACCAAAAGTAGCATACAAAGCGCTGCCTTCTGTTACGTATTGGCGTGCTTCACCCATATAATCGTGGTTGTAACCACTTGGTAATTTGGTATTTGCAATATTCTCAAACCAAGCAATAGCATCACCCATCGCCACTCCAGGTGTTGGAACGGCACCAATGGTAGCTGAATTCAGCTGATTGAAGTGTGGTAATGAGCGTGGCTCAGCAACAACATCAATAGTGATTAAGCTGCCAAGTGGTACTGCATTACCATCAGCTGCACGAACATAGTAATTGTTCATTGATTCTGGGTTTAGACGGTATTTACGCTCAACCTGAGGAATTACCTCATATGAACGACCGTTTAAGTCAATGCGGTTTACGTAGCCATCAGACATCATTGTGCCAAGAGTGATACCAATGTCTTGCATCGTCACTCCATATGCCCCTGCTTTGTCTTTGTCGATGTTAATTTTCATCGTGGCAGAGTCATAGTTTAAATCGAGGTCAGAGTAGACAAACTGAGGACTCGATTTCACGTCGGCAAGAATATCAGTGGTGATCGTAAACAAGCTCTCAAACGAGTTCGGAGTTGTGATAACGAACTGAATTGGTAAACCTGAACCTGCACCAGGTAACTCTGGCATTTGGAATGCAGTCACTGCCATTCCAGGTACACCACTTACGAGACCAGTAACACGGTTTGCTACTTCAGATTGGCTTGCTTCTCGCTCACTCCAAGGAACCATTGATGCAATACCAAAGGCTTGGTTTGAACTAGGCACACCTGTAAATACTTGTGCATACTTTACTTCAGGTTGATCTGAAAGAATCGCATTCACATCATTCATGGTGTTCTGCATGAAATCTAAGTTGGCGTTAGAAGGCGCAGTACCCATCAGCATGATTACACCTTTATCTTCTGAAGGTGCGAGTTCACTTGGGATAAACTTAAACAGCAACGGTAGTGTGCCGAACACGATCAGTGAAAAAACAATAACCACTGGTCGGCTCTTCATGATGCCACCAAGTATCTTCACATAGCCATTAGCCATTGCATCTAGGCCGTTATGGACCTTTTGCTCGAACTTACTTGGTTTCGCGTTAGCCTTAAGCATTTTTGAACACATCATAGGTGATAGTGTTAATGCGACAATACCTGATACGAAAACGGCTCCCGCTAATGTAAGAGCAAACTCTTTAAATAGCGAACCGGTGATGCCACCCATTAAAGCAATTGGGGCATAAACTGCGCCTAGTGTCAGTGTCATTGCGATAACTGGTACGGCAATTTCACGGGTACCGATAATTGCGGCGCGGAAAGGGGACTCTCCGAGCTTTATATGCCGGTCGACGTTTTCAAGTACAACGATTGCATCATCAACCACCAAGCCGATAGCCAGTACCATCGCCAGTAGTGTCATCAAGTTCCATGAGAAGCCCATCGCTTGCATTACCATTGCCACACCAATCAGAGATAGTGGGATAGTTACGATAGGGATAAGTACTGCTCGGAATGAACCAAGGAACAAGGTAATTACGATTAATACAATTAACGCTGCTTCAAGAATAGTTTTAATAACCTCTTGAATAGATTCATTAATGGCAATAGTCGAGTCATACATGACATTCATCGATATGTTGCTTGGTAAGTTCTTCTCTAGTTGAGGAAGAAGCTCAAGAACGTCGGCTGCGATGTTGATTGGGTTTGCACTCGGGGCTGCATTAATTGCAGCAACAACGGCTTCCTGACCATTCGCACTTGCTCGATAAACGTCGTGGCTTTTCTCTAAAGAAACCTTAGCTATGTCAGAGAGACGAATGATTTCACCTTCGCCACTCTTTACTACTAAGTTCTCTAATTCTTCAGTGTTTGATACCTGAGTATCGGCACTGCCGTTATAAAGAACAAACTCACCCGTTGCTTGACCTGTTGCTGATTGGTAGTTATTGGCATTTAAGACCGTCATAACATCCGAAGCAGTCAAGTTTAAAGCTGCCATTTTTGCTGGATCTAGCCATACGCGAAGCGCGTATTTCATGCCACCATAAAGGTCAACCTTAGACACACCATTAACCGTAAATAGCTGCGGGTTAATTACTCGTTCTAGGTAATCGGTAATTTGGCTTGAAACCAATTCATCACTGGTAAAACCAATGTAGAGTACAGCCGTAGTCGAACCTGTTGACATGGTTACTGTTGGATCTTCAGATTCTTTAGGAAGCTGAGATCGTACAGAGTTAGTTTTAGCCAATATGTCCGACAGAGCTGCATTGGGGTCGGTGTTCAACTTCATATTTACCGTAATAGTAGAAGTACCTAATACAGAAGAAGAAGTCATATAGTCGATATTATCTGCTTGTGCCACTGCCTGCTCGAGAGGTTGAGTGATAAAGCCTTGGATAAGATCGGCACTTGCACCGTAGTAACCAGTTGAGACTGTTACTACGGTATTCGTCATTTCAGGGTATTCTCGCACCTGCATTTTGAAGATTGCTTGTAAACCAAGTAATGCAATCAAAAAGCTGATGGATACCGCTAGAACTGGACGTTTTATGAAAACATCAGTAAAGCGCATTGTGCCTCCAATTACAGCATTGGTGTTTCAGACGGTGGAGTTAGAGAGTCGCTTTCAACGATCTTAACTTTTGCGTCATTACTTAAGCGAACTTGACCTGAAGTCACGACGATATCGCCCGGCTTCACTCCTTCAAGGATGTGCGCTTTATCTTTTGCTCTTTCACCTACTTTAACTACATGTTGTTTAACACGCATTTCGCCGTCCACATCTGAAATAATGTAAACATTATCGCCGTAGAGAGTGAATGTGATTGCAGTTTGAGGAAGTGTTACTTGGTTCTCAAGCTTCGGTAGGATGATGTTGGCACGAGCGAACATACCGCTACGAAGTTTACCGTCATTGTTTGGAATGTCGGCTTGAACTTCAATAAGACCACTTTGAACACTTACGGCTGGTTCAATTGCGCTGATAGAACCTTGGAATGGGCGTTCAGGGTAAGCATCAACATAAATATCAATTGCCTGACCAACGTTGATTCGAGAGATGTCATTTTGAGAAACAGTAAAGCGTAAGCGCATCACGGTTGTATCTTCTAAACGAACGATATCAGTGCCAGATTGTAGGTATTGACCTAGGTAAACATTACGAATACCCACTTTGCCATCAAAAGGTGCACGAATTTGGCGGCGTTCAATAGAGGCTTTTAAACTCTCAATATCAGCTGATAATGAGAAAAAGTTAGCTTCTGCATCATCGTAAGCTTCTTTAGAAATAGAGCCTTTCTTGAATAGACCTTTGTATCGCTTGTATTTAGCTTCAGCTGCAGGTAAACGAGCTTGAGTACTTTTCAGGTTCGCTTTTTCTACTTCTGAATCTAAACGTACAAGTTGTTGGTCTTTTTTAACGTCAGTACCAGATTCAAAAGAAATTTGGTCAATGATACCAGCAGTTTCATTTGCAAGAGTCACACCTTGGTTTGGTTCAATAAAACCTATTGCCTCAATAACTGGAACCCAGTCAACGGTGTCCACTTCCATAGCGGTTACTGGAAAAGCAGGTTCTGGCATATTTGCGAACGCTGCCATTTTTTGTTGGATATCGTGCATTCGATATCCAAAAACGCTACCGAATAGTACAAGTACAATTGATAGCATGATAATCCACTTTTTCATTCTTATTTGAACTCCAAGTTAGTGTTTAATTATTGCATCCCAACTGGCTTCAATAGCGGCATCTAATGCAGCATCATCCAATTGGTAAAAGCCTAAAGAATGCTTACGTGCTAGTGAAACACTAGCGGCTAAGCTCAGACCACTTAAAACTTCATTATCAAGTGGTTTAAAAAGTCCTTGCTCCTTACCTTCATTGAATAGCAGTTCGACCTGGGAAAACATGATTCGTTCTAATTCCCTAAATTGAGTGCAATGTGTTGTTGGTAAAGAATCGTATTGAATTCGATTTTTGATTGCAGCAAGGTTAGTCCCAGCTAAGTCCCATATGTTTAACCACATGGTTCGGTAGCGTTGTTTTATTGGTTGTGAATCATCAACGCCTTCTTGTACAGCATTCGCTACTCGTTGAGTAACTTGTACTCGAACTTCTTCAATTAGGTGTTCTTTATCATCAAAATAGCGATAAATAGTACCTGCGGCGACTCCTGCTTCTTTCGCTAGTTTATGCATGGATAAGCCTTGAAAGCCTACTTCTGCAATAAGAGCTTCAGCAGCAGAGAGTATCTGAAGACGTTTATCCTGAGATGTATTAATGGTCATAAAGCATCACCAGTGAATGAACGTTCATTCATTATAGCTTAAGAACCATACATTCATGCAACATAGTTTTTCATAATATTCGTAAAAAACTTGTAAAAGAGAACATAGCATTCCCTGTGTTGCAGCATTATTATAGGAATGTACCCAATAAGACCTCGTTAAATTATGTTGAGAACTCAATGAAACTGAATCCAAGACAAGATGAAGCCGTGAAATACGTTTCTGGTCCCTGCCTCGTTCTAGCGGGCGCTGGCTCAGGTAAAACACGTGTAATCACTAATAAAATAGCTTACTTGGTTCAGCAGTGTGGGTATAAAGCTCGAAATATAGCCGCGGTAACCTTTACCAATAAAGCCGCTCGCGAAATGAAAGAGCGGGTAGGGCAAACTCTTGGCAAAAATGAAGCTAAAGGTTTGATAGTGTCTACCTTTCATACAATGGGCTTAACCATTATTCGAAAAGAGTACAAGGCACTTGGGTTGAAAGCTGGCTTCTCATTGTTTGATGACCAAGATCAGTTAGCACTATTGAAAGAACTGACTGAAACACAAATTGATGGCGATAAAGATCTGCTTCGCGCATTAATGAGCACCATCTCTAACTGGAAAAATGACATGTTGACGCCAGATCAGGCGAAAGCACGTGCTCAAGGTGAACAAGAACAGTTGTTCGCATTTTGCTTTGAGATGTATCAAAAACAGATGAAAGCTTATAATGCTCTAGATTTTGATGATCTGATCGCGATGCCTGTATTACTGCTGAAAACAAATCAGGAAGTACGTGAACGTTGGCAGTCACGTATTCGCTATTTGCTGGTTGATGAATACCAAGATACCAACACAAGCCAATATGAACTGGTTCGTTTACTTGTGGGAGAGCGTGGTCGCTTGACGGTAGTAGGCGATGATGATCAATCCATTTACTCCTGGCGTGGCGCAAAGCCTCAAAACTTAGTGTTACTCGGTGAGGATTACCCAAATCTTCGATTGATCAAGCTAGAACAAAACTACCGTTCAACCAGCAGGATCTTACGAGCTGCGAATATCTTGATCGCTAATAACCCGCACGTTTATGAAAAGTCACTGTTCTCTGAGATCCCGGATGGCGAAAAACTCAAAGTACTTAACGCCAAGAATGAAGAGCACGAAGCCGAACGTATTACCGGTGAAATCATCGCACATAAGTTCTTAAATCGAACGGATTACAAGGCTTATGCCGTGCTTTACCGTGGAAATCATCAATCCCGTTTGATTGAAAAGGCCTTAATGCAAAATAGGGTTCCTTACAAAATCTCCGGTGGTACTTCATTTTTTGCTCGTGCTGAGATTAAAGACATCATGGCTTACCTGAGAGTATTGGTGAATCCGGATGATGACAATGCCTTCCTACGTATTGTGAACACCCCGCGTCGCGAGATTGGCCCTGTTACGTTAGAGAAGTTGGGCAGTTACGCCAATATGCGTGGTAAAAGCTTATTTGAAGCCAGCTTTGAAATGGGATTGGAACAAACACTGACTGGTCGAGGGTTAGAAAATCTGCGCCGCTTTACTGATTGGATTGTTCGTATATCCGATAATGCTGAACGCGGCAATACTGTTGATGCAGTACGCTCTTTGGTTCGAGACATCAACTATGAAGACTGGTTATATGAAACTTCAGCTAGCCCGAAAGCGGCTGAGATGCGAATGAAAAACGTGTCGGATCTATATAGCTGGATTGTCGCTGATTTAGAGGGTGACAATTACGATAAAGAAGAGAAAACATTAAGAGAAGTGGTTCAGCGCTTAACCCTGCGGGACATGATGGAGCGCGGTGAAGATGATGAAGATTCTGATCAGGTTCAATTAATGACACTGCATGCCTCTAAAGGTCTAGAGTTCCCTTATGTTTATTTAATGGGGGCGGAAGAAGGTATTTTACCTCATCAAACGAGTGTGGATGAAGGCAATGTAGAAGAAGAACGTCGCCTTATGTATGTCGGTATTACTCGAGCTCAAAAAGAGCTGACATTTACTAAATGCCGTGAGCGTCGACAATATGGTGAGCTAATCAAGCCTACGCAGAGCCGTTTTTTAGATGAGCTGCCTTTTGAGGATGTAGAGTGGGAAAATATGAAGAAGCCGCAAACTGCAGAAGAGCGTATGGAAAAAGGGCAGGCGCATATTGCTAATATAAGGGCGATGTTTAACAAGAAGTAAGGCGCTTATCCTGTTGTGCTGCTGAAAAGTGAAATACTAAAAAGGTGACCTTGTGGTCACCTTTTCTGTTTATGTTAGAAGCGGTTTGCTTATTGGATTACAGACCCGCAATCATATGCTCAATAGCATCTACGATTTCGTCATCTGAACAATCCATACAAGAACCTTTAGCAGGCATTGCATTAAAGCCGTTGATCGCATGGTCTTTTAGGATGTCTTTACCTTGAGCAATACGAGGAGCCCAGTCTGCAGCGTCACCTGTTTTAGGTGCTCCGCTTACTCCAGAAGAGTGACAAGCAATACAGAACGTTCCGTATACCGTTGCACCATCTCTAGGGCCTGTAGGCTCTGCCTTAACAGGCTCACTACCAACTAAATAGACCTGACCTACTGGTTTGATGCGTTCAGCAATTGCATCTTGCTCAGCTTGGCTCAAGTTTGAAGCCATAGCTGCAGTAGAAAAAGTTAAAGCTGCGATGACAACGGTTAAAATTCGACGAGACATATCCATTAAACTCACTTTACATTCCCAAGGTAAGTACATGCTTACCAATTTATAGTGTTATAGCGGCATCTTGATCCAACTGCGCATGAGCTGCTGTTAAATCAATGTAAATAATGGGTGATTATATCCTGATAAGTTGTTGCAATAAACAACAACTTATACGCTTCAGCGCTTTGTCACGCTCAAACTAGGGGTTTATCACATATTAACTGTTGAAAAATAGACCAAACGATAAAAAAAGTAAAAAAAGTACTAGACGACATAGGGTGATATACGTATTATTCCACTCCGCCGACAGGGCATGCGCCTGTAGCTCAGCTGGATAGAGCGTTGGCCTCCGGAGCCAAAGGTCGAAGGTTCGAATCCTTTCAGGCGCGCCATCCGGTTACTTATTTCGATAAGTGAGAAATTGGCAACAAAAGAAATAATGGTGGCTATAGCTCAGTTGGTAGAGCCCTGGATTGTGATTCCGGTGGTCGCGAGTTCGAATCTCGTTAGCCACCCCATTCTTTCTTTACAAAATATCGGTAGCTTAGGCTTCCAGTGTTGACTCACTATCCCAAGAGTTAATACAAAATTAGTCGGTGAATAGCGCAGCTTGGTAGCGCATCTGGTTTGGGACCAGAGGGTCGGGGGTTCGAATCCCTCTTCACCGACCACTATTTCAATAATCGCTTTTAAAGCGGTTATATAAAAAATTAGTGGTGGCTATAGCTCAGTTGGTAGAGCCCTGGATTGTGATTCCGGTGGTCGCGAGTTCGAATCTCGTTAGCCACCCCATTAATTTTGGTAACTTTTTTAAGTTCCCTGTTTGATAAATCAAACGAAACATCTCGGTGAATAGCGCAGCTTGGTAGCGCATCTGGTTTGGGACCAGAGGGTCGGGGGTTCGAATCCCTCTTCACCGACCACTTTTAAGAAAGCTCATCAGAAATGATGAGCTTTTTTTTCATCTATAGATCACTAGATTGGAACCCAAGCGGGGTTCGCCTGATGTTCAAAGAATGTCTCTTAACCGATCACTTACAGAAGCCTCGTCAGAAATGACGAGGCTTTTTTCATTTCTAGAGACAAATATTTATTTCAAGATCCAACTCGTTTCCTTGATAATTCCTTCTTCCTTCTTTCTTCTTTCCAATGATTAATTTCACACTTTAGATAAATACCTCAACGCGATCGCCATTTCCTACTAGTCTCTATTGTGGGTGTTTATTGCATGAAATCATCTGTGAATTAAAATGCCGATTTTTACCTATATTTATGAATTTAATAACTGCTTAATCTCAAGTTTATGGTTTTTATGTTCGTATGGTGTTTGTTTAGTGGTTGATGTTTCCGTTGTGTTAAATTTTAGGTTAGTGAATATTTATTATTGGAATGGTGATGGCTGATTTATATTTCCCGATGATTTGACTTGTTTAGCCTCAGTTATAGTTTGAGCTTTAGTCTTTGTTGCATATGGAATGTCGTTCTAAAATTATATTATATGTTTGTCTTTTGAATAGTTATGCGTAGCTTTTGCTTTCAAATCGTCGAATATCGACTTTTTATCCTAATTTTGTTGCTTTTGTGTGAATTATTTGCCAAATTGTTTGCCGTATAAAATATCAGAACAATATTCTGATATGAATGGATTCAATTTTGCAGACAGGGCAGAAAGCTGCCATAGCAGTAGAGGTCTGGTAATGTCACTTTTAGAAGTTAAAAACCTTCGAATCGAATACCCATCTCGTCATGGAGTTCATGCCGCCGTTAAATCGTTGTCGTTCAATATTGAACGTGGAGAGATTGTCGGCGTTGTTGGCGAGTCTGGAGCGGGTAAATCGACAGTTGGTAACGCTGTTATTGATTTATTAAGCCCTCCTGGTCGCATCGCGAGTGGTGAAGTTTTCCTTGATGGTGAAAAAGTATCAGGGCTATCTCCTGAACAAATGCGGAAAGTACGTGGCTCTAAAATTGGATTTATCTTCCAAGACCCAATGACGTCGCTTAACCCACTATTCACCGTTGAGCAGCAATTAAAAGAAACGATCCATGCCAATATGAAGGTATCGGACGCTGAAGCTTATCAACGTTCATTAGATTTAATGAACCAAGTGGGTATCCCACAACCAGAAAACCGTCTAAAGCAGTATCCGCACCAATTCTCTGGTGGTATGCGTCAGCGAGTCGTTATTGCGATTGCGCTAGCCGGCGAGCCGGATTTGATCATTGCTGATGAACCAACCACGGCTCTAGATGTATCGATTCAAGACCAAATTCTCGGTTTGATCCGTGATCTATGTATTAAGAAAAACGTAGGCTGCATGTTGGTAACGCACGACATGGGTGTTGTCTCTAACGTGACTGACCGTGTTGCGGTTATGTACCGTGGTGATTTAGTTGAATTTGGTCCAACTAAGCAAGTATTGGGTACTCCTGAGCACCCGTACACACACAGCTTAATTTCAGCGGTTCCCCGTTCAGATCGTAAACTCGATCGTTTCCCTCTTGTGAGCTACATCGAAGAAGCGCATGAGATGGAACCTCTTGATGTGAAAAACCACTGGTTAGGTCAAAGTCAGGACCACCGTGACTACACTGGCCCACTACTGAATGTTGAAAACGTAAACTTACGCTTTACCACCAAGGACTCTTTCTTTGAGAGTCGTCGTGAGTACGTTCAGGCGTCAAACAACGTGAGTTTTGAAGTGCATGAAGGTGAAACTTTTGGTTTAGTTGGCGAGTCTGGTTCAGGTAAATCCACCATCGCACGTGTTATTGCTGGTTTATATGCACCTAACTCAGGCAAGGTAACCTTCGAAGGTATTGACCTTACTGGGCTGAAATCTGAAAAAGAGCGTCGTCCGATGCGCCGCCAAATGCAGATGGTATTCCAAAACCCGTACACGTCAATGAATCCACGTATGAAGATTTTTGATATTGTCGCAGAGCCAATTCGCTTCCATAAGCTGACTCGTAACGAGAATGAAACTCGTCAGATTGTTCATGATCTGTTGGAGCACGTAGGTCTTGGAGTGATGGCTGGTGTGAAATATCCGCACGAATTTTCTGGTGGTCAGCGTCAGCGTATTTCTATCGCTCGTGCTTTGGCTACACGTCCTCGTTTATTGATTTGTGATGAGCCAACATCGGCGTTGGATGTATCAGTACAAGCGCAAATTCTTAACTTATTAAAAGATCTACAAGACGAACTAAATCTCACCATGTTGTTTATCAGCCATGACTTACCGGTTATTCGTCAGATGTGTGATCGTGTTGGTGTGATGCAAATGGGGACGTTACTGGAAGTAGCCCCTACTGAGCAGTTATTCAACTCACCACAGCATGAATACAGT
The DNA here is from genome assembly GCF_024347495.1 of Vibrio gallaecicus. NCBI lineage: Bacteria > Pseudomonadati > Pseudomonadota > Gammaproteobacteria > Vibrionales > Vibrionaceae > Vibrio > Vibrio gallaecicus. The sequence continues at coordinate 50,196 of NZ_AP025490.1, forward strand.
CAACACCTGATTTCTTTGATGCCTGAATTTACAGGCTTACGAGAAGAAAAAGCAGTGGCGAAAGCCGCAATATAAAAAGTTTCAAGCGGTCAAGAAGTACAAGGCTGTACTTGAAAAACAATAACAGACGCAAATACAACAACTAGGGATCTGGATTCCCGCATGAAGGAGTTATGCAATGAAAACCATGAAAAGCAAATTAGCAGTAGCTTTGATGGCAGCTGGCCTAAGTTTTAGTGCAGCAGCAGCAGATATTACCGTTGGCTACGCAGCTGACCCAGTATCACTTGACCCGCACGAGCAGCTATCTGGTGGCACACTGCAAATGTCTCACATGGTGTTTGACCCTCTAGTACGTTTCACACAAGAAATGGACTTTGAAGGCCGCCTAGCATCAAGCTGGGAACGTGTTGATGACACTACGTTCCGCTTCAATCTACGTCAGGGTGTTAAATTTCACTCTGGTAATGAACTAACAGCTGATGATGTTGTGTGGACTTTTGAACGTCTACAAGCTTCTCCAGACTTTAAGTCAATCTTCTCTCCATACGAAAAAATGGTAAAAGTGGATGACTATACGGTTGAGCTAGTATCAAAAGCGGCTTACCCACTTGTATTGCAAACAGCAACGTACATTTTCCCAATGGACAGCAAGTTTTACTCGGGTAAAACAGCGGCTGGTGCAGACAAGTCTGAACTTGTAAAACACGGTAATTCATTCGCATCTACGAACGTATCTGGTACTGGTCCATTCATTGTGACTCAACGTGAACAAGGCGTTAAGGTGACATTTGAGCGTTTCGGTGATTACTGGGATACAGAAACTGAAGGTAACGTAGACAAGCTAACACTTGTGCCAATTAAAGAAGACGCGACTCGTGTTGCTGCTCTACTTTCTGGCGATGTAGATATGATTCACCCTGTTGCGCCAAACGATCACAAACGTGTTAAGAAAGCGAAAAACATTGATCTAGTGACTCTGCCTGGTACTCGTATCATTACGTTCCAAATGAACCAAAATAGTAACGAAGCACTTAAAGATGTACGTGTTCGTCAAGCTATCGTTCATGCAATTAACAATGAAGGTATTGTTAAGAAGATCATGAAGGGCTTCGCAACGGCTGCTGGTCAACAAAGTCCAACAGGTTACGCTGGTCATAATGAAGAGCTAGTGCCACGCTACGATCTTAAAGCAGCTAAGAAGCTGATGAAAGAAGCGGGCTATGAGAAAGGCTTTACATTAACAATGGCTGCGCCAAACAACCGTTACGTGAACGATGCGAAAGTAGCACAAGCTTCTGCTTCAATGTTGTCTAAGATTGGTATCAAAGTTGATCTTAAGACGATGCCTAAAGCGCAATACTGGCCTGAATTTGACCTATGTTCTGCTGATATGATGATGATTGGTTGGCACGCAGATACTGAAGATTCAGCGAACTTCAATGAGTTCTTAACAATGACTCGTAACGAAGAAACGGGTCGTGGTCAATACAACTGTTCTGGTTACTCAAATCCAGAAATGGATGCGATTGTAGAAGCATCTAACGTTGAAACTGACCCAGCTAAGCGTGCGAAAATGCTGAAAGGTGTTGAAGCTACACTTTACAACGACGCTGTATTCGTACCGCTACATTGGCAAAGTGAAGCGTGGGGCGCAAAGTCTAACGTAGGTGCTGCAGACGTTGTAAACCCTATGGTTATGCCTTACTTCGGCGACCTAGTTGTAAAATAATCTAGCTTGCTAGAATAGAGAGCCTGTCGGTTCAGGCTCTCTAATTACTTTAATAAGTAAATCATTAAGTTTCGGTATTTAGTCTTCCTTTCAGTCTGGCTAGATACCTTTTTTAAGACTGAAATATTGAATCCAACTATGTTGTTTTGTTGGATTATCATGGATAGAAAAGGGGCAAGGAATGGTTACGTTTCTGGTCAAGCGCCTGTTTCAGGCACTGATAGTGATGTTTGTGATCAGTTTGGTGGCGTTTGCCATTCAGGATAACCTGGGCGACCCGTTACGTGAGTTAGTCGGTCAATCTGTTTCAGAGGCAGAGCGTCAAGCACTGCGTGATGAACTCGGCTTAAATGATCCCTTCGTTACAAAATACACTCGCTTTGTAGGCGCTGCTATACAGGGTGATCTTGGTACTTCGTACTTCTTCAAACGTCCCGCTGTGGATGTAATCTTAGACAAATTAGTCGCAACGCTTGAGCTTGTACTAGGTGCTTCGATTATTATCGTTTGTTTGTCTATTCCTTTAGGTGTTTACTCCGCAATTCACCCTAAAAGCTTTTTTACTAAATTAATCATGGCCGGTAGTAGTGTAGGTATTTCGGTACCAGTATTCTTAACGGCAATTATGTTGATGTATGTATTCTCTATTGAATTAGGCTGGTTACCCTCTTTTGGTCGAGGTGAAACTGCAAACTGGTTTGGTTGGGAATCTGGCTTCTTAACGCTAGATGGCTTAGCGCATCTAGTGCTTCCAAGTATTGCTTTAGCTTCAATCATGCTGCCTTTATTTATTCGTCTTGTACGTTCTGAAATGTTGGAAGTGTTGAGCTCGGAATACATCAAATTCGGCAAGGCAAAAGGCCTAGCGTTAAATAAAATTTATTACCAGCACGCTTTAAAAAATACCATGCTACCTGTATTGACAGTTGGTGGTGTTCAAATTGGTACTATGGTCGCATACACCATTCTTACTGAAACCGTTTTCCAGTGGCCAGGTACTGGCTTCCTTTTCCTTGAAGCAATAAACCGTGTGGATACCCCACTTATCACGGCATACGTTATTTTTGTTGGTCTGATTTTCGTTGTGACTAACACCATTGTTGATTTACTTTACGGCGTAATTAACCCAACAGTGAACATCACAGGGAAAGGAGCATAATCATGGAACAAACATCGACAGTGCCATCTCGCTGGGAGCGATTCAAGCAGTCAGATATTCTGTACTATTTCTTACGTGATAAAGTCGCGATGGTGAGCTTTGCTATTTTTTCCGTCTTTTTGGTGATGGCTTTAGCAGCTCCTCTTGTAGCACCAACGGATCCATATGACGTGACGTCTATTGATATTATGGACTCTGAACTTCCACCGTCGTGGATGGAAGATGGTGAAGAACGTTTTCTTTTAGGCACTGATGAACAAGGTCGTGATATTTTATCGACTATGCTTTATGGCTCTCGTTTATCTCTGACGATTGGTTTCTTAGCGGTAGGCTTACAGTTAACGCTAGGTATTATCATTGGTTTATCTGCGGGTTACTTCGGTGGTCGTATTGATAGCTTCTTGATGCGTTTTGCTGACGTTCAACTTTCATTCTCGACTATGATGGTAGCGATCATTGTTTCTGCCATATTCAAAGCGAGTTTTGGTAGTGATTTTTACGCTCAATATGCAGTTGTCATGCTGGTGGTGATCATAGGTGTGGCAGAATGGCCACAATATGCACGTACTATTCGAGCATCAGTATTAGCTGAAAAGAAAAAAGAGTATGTGGAAGCTGCGCGAGTGATGGGCTTCAAAGCTCCACGAATTATGTTCCGTCATATCTTGCCTAATTGTCTATCGCCTATCTTGGTTATCTCTACGGTACAAGTGGCAAATGCCATTATGTCGGAAGCGGCACTTTCTTTCCTTGGTTTAGGTTTACCTGTTGATCAACCTTCGTTGGGTGCGTTAATCAGTACTGGATTTAACTACATTTTCTCTGGAGCATGGTGGATCACAGCTTTCCCTGGTGTGCTACTGGTAACGTTAGTTCTGGTCATCAACCTACTTGGTGACTGGTTACGTGACGTATTTAACCCTAAAATTTATAAAGGGTGATCAGATCCAATTGATTTTTAATCAAAAAACTCACTAAACTAAGAGTCGTAAGCAATTACGGCTCTTTTTTTGCTTATAAGTTAATAGTACTTATTAGTTTATAGTAAATAGAGTTGTGACGAGAAAATGGAATTCATTTTTTATCGACACTCCATCGATAATAATTTAACTCTTGAAGGTTCAGAGTGATGGGAATAAAGATGACAACTACAGCAGCGATAGAATGTGGGTTTAGAAAACACTATCACTTTGGCGTGTTCGCTTTTGCAATGTTGCTTTCAAGCCAAGCGAACGCAGAGTCTTTTTTATGTGATGCTACTCAAGCAAGTGAAAACCAACTGCCAGTATTAGAACAAGCTTGTCCAATTGGTAAAGGTTTGTGGGGAAGCTCTGAGCCTAAAGGGCATACTCAAAATGACTTATTTTGGGTGCAGTGTGGTTTGTTGGCGAAACCATTATCATTAGAAAAAGCCAAACCTATCTATAAGAATATTTCGACCAATGTATGGATGAAACCTGAAGCAAAAGGTTTTCGCTGTTTAATTGGTCCGTATCAAACCTATTCTGATGCAAAAAAAGAGTTAATGGGTGTTCGTAAAGTTGAAGGTTATGAAGAAGCATTTATCCGAATGGTTGATAAATCCGCTCCTAAAAAATCTCAAGCTCAGCCTAAATCATCAGCAAAGCCTAAGGTAAAAGCACCAGTAGTAACGGCTACAGCTTCTCCTAAAGTGTATACAGACTCGAAAGAGGCAATGAAACCTAAAGTAGAACCTAAAGCTGCCAACTCAGTTGCTTCTATCTCTGCTACACCGACACTTAAGGCCCAAATGCCTAAACAGGGTGATGGAAACATCAATGTTCAAATTCGCCTGCAAACCAATATCTCAGGTAAAACATACTCAGTCCCTTACTTAAACGATAACGAACACCAGTTCTATATGGAGCAAGGTAAGCCGTGGAGCCGTTTAGATTATGATGGTGCTAAATTAGTGTGTTATGAACTGGGAATGGGCCTGGCTACGGAAGAGCAATGGCAGAGGCTACTTGAATCGAAAGTCATGGAAAAAGAAGACTGGCCAATGCATTTACCTTATTGGGGCTTGTTGAAAAAAGGTTTATTTACCAATGGTAATATCACTCAATTGAAAGGTTCATCATTATTGAATGTGCTGTGTGTGAAATAAGCTTTAATCATTTAGTAATTCCTTCAGATAAAAGAAAACCCCGCAATTGCGGGGTTTTTTATAGGTATTACATTATTAAATCAGTTTATTGAACGAATTATTCGTTGTTACCTGTACCTGTCCATTCAATGTTGAACTTAACAGCTTCTAGGTATTCGCCATTGCTGTCTTTTACCTTACCAATAATGCTGTATACGTTGTTAACAGTTAGTGCTGGTAAGTCAAAGTCAACAGACGCATAGTTGACGCCGTTTTCTTCATTTGTGTAGCACTCAATCGCAGAGCCATTGAATTCTTCAGATTTAATTCTACCGATATCTTCACCAGTGAAGTAAAAGCCTGAGAAAAACTCATTAATAGTCGCACAGGTAAAATCATTATTTGGAACATCAAAGGATAAACCTGCATCCATTGCGTTACTGTCATTCGGGTTAGAATTTTCATTCAACGCCAAACCAATAGTACCTAAGTTATACGTTAGATCTTGTTCTGCTGGTAAGTAAGCAGCGAAATAACGTGCATCGGGACCCATTTCAGAAGTCACATTGATACGCTTTTCGATGTCTGCTTTGTTGCTGAAGTATGTGTAACGTTCTGCTGAATCTTCTGTAGCGTCTTTCATGCGGTGAATGATAGTTTTAGCACCGCTAGAAATATCATCAGCGTCTTCAAACACTTCTACTTGGAAGGTTTCAACTAGGTTTTGACCATCTTCTACAAATTCAAATGTTGCAAAAAGCTTACCGTCGATAACGTCATAAGTTGCGTTTTCAGTTTGAGTATCAGCTGCAGAACATGTTGTCTTATTCGCGATGCTTCTTACATTACCTAGAACGATGCCATTTTCAAACTTAATCGAATCACACCAGATGCTTGCGTAGTTTTGCTCGCTTTCACCGTTTGAACTGCCGTGCTCTAGCATGTACCAAGTCTTACCTTCAAGAGGGTGAAGATCAGGTTCTGGTAAGGCACCTTCTGCTACGCTAGGCATTAACATTTCTTGGTAAGCTGCAGCGCCTTCGTTATCAACACCACCAACCATGAACGCTTCTGAAGCGCCGGCTGCTGTTGCTTTTGTAGGTGTACCTGAAACGGTGATGATTGGGTTTGTACCTTCTTGTGGCGATACAGTTAAACCTGGAATTGTCATGTCACCAGTGCGGTAAGAAACAATGTCCCCATCTTTGTCAGTGAATAGGTTTTCAATATTGATGGTTTGCTCGAATGGAACACCCACCTCTAGCTGCCAGTTGTTGATTTCAGCTTGTAAAACGTCATATTCAGTGTAGTCAACAGTAGGGATTGAATTCGCAGCTTCAATTTTAACCTTGAACGTCGCGATCGCAGAGCCAACTACTTCTGGAGTTGAGTTCTTATCTTCTGCCGTTAAAGTCACTGTAAACTCACCAGAAGCACCAATGTAATCTGATGCAACTAGAGTTAATGTGTCGCCATTGAGAGTCACAGCAATACCGCTTTCTGCAGGGATGTTGTGAGTTAGAGTTGGCGTGATTAGAGTCTGGTCTTTATCAACAAATAAGCCTGCAATATCAAGAACGATATTTGATGAGCTACCATTCTCTTCTAGTGTTGGGATTTTACCTTGCTCTGTTTCTAAAACGTTTGCAGTTACAACCAGCTTATTGTTGGTTACAACAACAGGGTCAAGATCTTCACCAGGAGCCGCGTTATCTTCAATAACAGGTTTTAAATCGTTGTTTGCTAGTTCTTCAGGAGTTAGCGTATCAACAATCGCATCGGCTTCTTTTGCAAATTGATCGGACTTTTCTACATAAGTAGCTGGGTTAGCCGCTTTCGATTCCGTTAGGATTTGTGCTGTTTTGTGTAGTTCAGCATTTGCATCAGCACCTGAAACGAAATCTGAGTAAGGGTCGATAGGCGCTTCTTCTGTACCACCTAGAGCAGTGCTAACAATCGCTACCGCTTCTTCTTCAGTAACAGGCACTGCTTCAGTACCTTTAGCCATTTCGATTGCAACTAAATCAGTAATTGGTGAAATAACTTCTGATGAAGTTGGTGCACGGAACACAAGCTCATGAGCCATTGCTTGAGCTGGGTGATCCATATCGATTGTGTATTTACCTGCGTATTTGCTGCTATCGTGATTAACTAGTGCAGTTTGTACTGTGCCACCAGGTGTTAATGTTTGAAGTGCTAGTGCACCTGAAACGTCGCCAGATATCTCAATTTGACCTTGGTCGTTGGTAAGACCGAAAATAACGTCAGAGCCAATGTCTAGAACACCATTGTTGTTTTTATCGTCAAAAACGACCGCTTGATTAAAGTAGCCATCAAAGCCTGTAATGATTACGCCACCTGGAGTTGGAGTGCCTGAACCACCATCAGAACCGCCACCACAACCTGTTAACGCTAAAGCCACTGACGCTGTTAATAAACTAACCTTTTTCATGAGATACCTTTATTTGAGTTTATAAACTCATTGTTATTTTGAGTTAACATCCATTTATCTTGGCGATGTTTTAACAGGTGAATTTAATAAATTCAATGCACGTAAAATCACAAAAAAACCGTAAAATTTAATTGAATTTTATTTCCATCTATCACCTTCAGTTGAGGTTTTCTTTTCATTACTATTCCGCCCATCAATGAAAGGTTAGGGATGTAAAATGAAAAAGTGGATATGCCTAGGTTTAATGCCAATGGCGGTTTTGGCTCAGGATGATGATCGTTTAAATAGCAGCCAAACGGATAGCAGTAAAGATAGTTACGGGTACTCTTACTTTACTGTAGGAATTGAGAACGTCACATACCAAGAATACTTTGGTGGATTAACGTCTGAAGTGACGGTGACCAACCCTGTTCTTAATACTGGCGGTCTGTATTACATTAATGATAAGTATGACTTTTCTATTGATGCGCTAGCCTCTTTTTCTCCTCAAAATGGTACTGAAGATTGGACTAACAATGGTAGCGTTATTCAAAACAATCAGCTGGAATATTTAAAAACAGCCACCAATATACAGCTGCATTATAAGGTGAATGATCGCTGGAGAATCATTGGTGGGCCTTCTCTTACGTATCAAACCTTCACTCGCTACGGTGTGAAAAACCATACTGCGGACGGCAATAAGTTTTTTTATGGAACTTGGGAAGAAACCTCAACCGATATCTTTCTTGATGTAGGTATCGCCTATGATGACGGCACTCTATACCGAGATGACAAATGGCATGTGAGTGGCAAAGCGACAGTCGGCTTACCCGTTTGGAGTGTGACCAGCAATACGCAATTCCCAGATACGGATTTTTATGACTTTGGCTTTAGAACTGCACTAGAAGGGACGGTCAGTTATGAAGTGGCACCTGGCTTTCATTTAGGTTGGTATGCGATGCTTGGTTATGAAAAGCGCTTTGAATCAGATCCGGAGACTGTGACAACCAGTTACTGTAATACTATGGTTGATGGTAAGTGTACGGAAATGATTACCGAAAATAAAAAAGCGACTCTGCCTGAAGCCGATACTTATACTTTCAGTACAGGCTTGCAGGCGTTGTGGAGTTTCTAAGATAAAGGGTCAAGGATTAAGGGGTGACATACTTAACGTTCATCTTAATTTCTTCAACTTTATGAGTAAACTCGGCTCTAGGGCGGAGAATAATACTGAATATTTCTCCGTCTTTAAACTCGTGATAGTTTAAGAAGTCGACGTCGAAAAATGAGTACCATTTTTGCCATTGAGGGACAAAAACCTCCGCACATTCTATTGGCTCATTCTGTTCTCCAGTCGTTTGACCAATAATGTCACCGTAAACACCTTGCCCTGCCACAGATATATAATTAAAGCCGGTAAGCAAATCATTACATGTAACGTTAATTTGTTTTGATTGGATGTTTAAATCACCATCCATTATATCAGGGTTGCTAGGATTAGATTGTTGGTAGTTACTGAGGTGCATACCAATAACGCCAAGGTAATAGCGCCCATTTGTCGCTAAGTACATGTAGTCATGGGGTGTCATTTGCAAACTGTGCTGCCCAGTTATAGTGTTAATGCGTTGCTCTATCTGTGTTCGGCTGGATCCTAAAGTGTAAGTTTCATAATGCTTACCAGTGAGAACACTGGCGACATAAGCGGTCGAGTACTTAGGTGAGTCAGGATATTCCTCAAGAATTCGCCATGTCATGTCGGAATCAAAAGGAGACAGACTGCTAGTGGCGATTAAATCACCTTCGCTGACATGGTAGTTACCGATTAAACGTAGATCATTTTCTTGTGGGCAAGTCGTTAATGTTTTTGAGGCGGCGAAAAACACCTCGTCATTGATAAACTTAAACGCTTCACAGTAAACCACTTCGTAATTGTAATTCTTCCCCGCTAAATTATTGGTCGTTTCTAGGCGAAACCAAGTGTGACCAATTAGTGGGTGTGAAGTGTCTTCTTCTAAGCCGGAATAAACGAAAGGTAATTGAAAGGTTACAGATACCCATGCATCTTCTTCTGATCCATGGTGGCTGTCTTTTGCTCGTATAATAATTTGAGTTGGCGGTTTTCCAGCTTTTGGTGTGCCTTGTATTTGAAGGTTCCCAGAGCTTCCCGATACAGAGAATGAAGGGTGATTGATTGTCATTTGAGTGGTGAGCAAATCACCATCAGGATCTTCAAATAACCCCGAAATATCCAAAGAGTAATTAACTGGCGAGCTTTCAGTGAACACCCATTGGTTTATTTCATTTTGAATGCTTTGTTGCGTCGCTAGGTTAATTTCAGGTTTGCGATTTTTATCTTTTAGCTGAGTTGGGTCATCGGTTTTGATGACCAATGTTTCCCCTGAGCCAGAAAAGCTAAGGGGCTCAGTTGTTTCTTGCTTTTGTTTGATAGGAGAAGAGGAAATATTATTAGTGTTTTGCGCTTCTTTATCATTATCTTTTACTAATGTTTCAGGCTCATTCTGCTTTGGTGAGTGAAACTTAGTCGTTGAACCGTTGTGAGAGTATTCACCGGCATTTGATGGTTCTGTATTCACAGTATCGGTGAATGGCACCTCATTACTTTCTTTCGATGATAGAAAAGAAGGTAAGCTGATAAGAACCGCACACCCAGCCACAATGACAAAGCCTATTCTCTTTTTCATTCGTTATACCAGTTTGCTTTGAAGCCAGCTTCGAGAAAACTTAAGGTCTTTTTCGATTAGGCTATCGCTGCATTCCAGTAATTGGCTGATTTCTTGATTACGCATCCCCATTAAGTATTTGAGCTTTAATGCTTGAGACTGGCGAGGGTAGCGCAGGCTGAAGCTATCAAGAGCCTTATCCATGATGACAAATTGCTCAAACCTGTCGTCGTTATCAGCGTTGACCAAGGTAAGTTGTTGTCTTTTTTGAGCCTGAAGGTGGCGAGCATTATCGATTAAGATCTGTCTCATGACTTTGGCGGCCATTAAAAAGAAATCTCTTTTATTGCTAATCGACTGTAAGTTGGATGACGACATTTTAAGGTAAGCATCATGTATGAGTGCTGTCGTACTGTTCATACTGTCGTTTAATACTTGGTTATCATCCCCGTATTTTTGTGCGTTTCTAACACGTTCTTCGAGAGCAATATGGCGAAGCTGAAGGTAAGCGAATTTATACAGTTCAGTTTCTGCACTTTTGTTACCTGATTGCCATTCATTTATGATTTGAGTGAGATCTGCCGTTGCTGTAGCCATTAGATATTCGACCCTACTTTGTGGAATTCGGAAACTGACAATGTGTCGACTTTATGGGAGCCATCGCCGTTTAGCGAGATAGATTGACGGAATCGATACAAGATCCCTTCGTCCCACTCTTTTCCTGCTGGAAGATATTCCCAAGTCGTAAAATGTTGATTGGGTACTGAGTCATACCAACGAACTTGAGTGTTTAATTGCGCTAAAGATGCCGTGTTTTCTGGGTTATTTAACCACCACATATCACCGTATTGTTGAGTGACATCAGTGATATAGTGTGCAGCATTTGTAGAGCAGCTATCCTCAATTATTTCTGCCTGCAAGATGGTTTTGTTATTAATGTATAAGCATTGCTGAACCATATCAGTTTGCTCATATATGGTGTGTTGCCAGAACCCTTGGTAAGGAATAGTGTCACCCTTGCCTGATGCTGGGTAGGTGAACCAGATCATTTCGCGTTTATTGGAATGCCTAATGTGTTCATTTTTTCCCAACCCTTGTATTTTCTCCATCAACAGTTGAGTAGTTGGATCAAAATCTAGCGCAACGGTTCTATACTTCCAGTCGCCTTCGTCGTCATAATCTTCAATGGCGAAGCCACTGAGATCATTACGAGTACAACCTTTTGCCGCGCACCCGATCAGACCACTCCAGCCTTCGGTATTCTCTATCGGCTCTCTTATTATCTCACTTATTAGCTTGCCCGGGACAAGGTTGCACCCTTTAAAATAATCGCCAATGCTCGGGTACTGAATGAGTTCATCGTCTGTTACTTTGTAATCAGTACTGCCGATTGGACCATGATATTTTGGGTTGTTTGCATGGGCTAAATCATACATACAAGTTCTGCCCGCCCAATCTTTTTTCATGATGATGATATTGCTCATCTTGATGTTTTTAGGCGAAAAGATGACTTCATCTGAAGTGAAATTTTTCTTTATGTACTGCTGGCTTTGGTTTAAATGTTCGGTGGCCTCTTTGGTTGATACTAGCTCTAACCCAAGAGAATACCCAATACTGTCTAAATAACTGATATCAATGCTTTTTAATTTTTTTTGAAATTCAACATCAGATAAAATTTTACTAGCAAGTACAATCTCCTCACGGTTCTCGGGTGTGCTATCTAGCGACAACAAGAGCCGAGTCATATTAATGCTGCGACTTGGCTTAGTGGACGAAAGGGTCGGGGTAATGACTTGTTGAGCGGATAACGTTGTTAAAAGGTAGCCCGAGTTATCATTGCCGATGAAGAAACTGATGATGTCACCGGGGTTGTACTCAAAGGCTCCTTTATTAGTGGTACCTGATAAATTAGAGCTAGTTTCGTAATACAAACCAGAGACTGGTGAATCAATAAAGTATCCAGTTTGAGTTTCTGGCTGTGCGCTGACTACGAAACTGGAAAAGCAGCTTAACGCTGCGAGTAAATAAAAAGCCTTCATTATTATTCTTAAAATCCTTCTATTTAGGTGTTTAATAAAGCTATAAAGCTATAAAGCTATAAAGCTATAAAGCTATAAAGCTATAAAGCTATGGTGTTGTGCAGCCTTCAGTGCAGTTCCTTTTCAGTACTTGCTTTTCCGGTGTAGGAGTTAGCATGGCTAGCAACATTTTCTGCTTGATGTCTTTCGGTATATTTGGATTAGATAAAATACGCCTACGAGTCAGTTCCAACATGCTGTTGACAGACATTTGGGCAGAATCACTGCCTTTGGCATGGAAGAGCAAGCTGGTGACTTCATACATCATGTTTTCTGCAATCTGTTTTTCTTGTGCCAACTGCTGGTTTTGATAAATCAGCATGCTAGAAAGTGTGGTGCCAGAAAGCAGCAACAAACAAGAAAGTGCACATTGAACTGGTCTGCGGCAGAAAAGCATTTTAGCCGTATAGAAAGGCAAGTGTGCTTTTTGCGATATTGGTCGGCATGCTAATAGGCTTTCAATATCGAGGCGCATTTCTGCAACGGTTGAATAGCGATCTTTGATCTGGTGCTGTATTGCTTTATAGGTGATATGAGCAATGTCAGACGTTGGCTTCTCTATAGGGAATAGCAGGCTGAGAATTTTACCTAATGAATACACATCGCTTTGTTGAGTCAAATAGTCGCCAGCCATTTGTTCTGGACTCGCATAGGCTTTGCTGTATGCCGTGAGCAGGGTGTGTTTTGATTTACTCGACTGGCTGACTTTTTGAGTCAAGTTGAAGTCGAGTATTTTTGGTGATGTATTCGCATCAATGAGTATATTTTCAGGTTTCAAGTCAGCATGTAAGATCTGATTCTGATGAGCATGCTCAATTGCTAAGCAAATATCTTTAAAGAGATTGAGCTTTTTATTCTGCGTGAGGGGTGTAGAGGCTAAGTACTGACATAAAGTCTGACCTTCAACACGCTCCATTACAATATAGACTGAGCCTTCATAAACACCACCATCGAAAACTTTAGCGATGTAAGGGTGGTTTAAATGAGCTAACAGTTGAGCTTCATCAAAAAGCGACTTTTTACCCAGAACATGGGTTAATGCTGGCTGGATGAATTTAATGGCTAAGTCTTGCTCAAATGTTTTATCAGCACGGCTGGCGGCGTAAACAATCCCCATCCCACCACGACCCAATTCATGAGTAATATGGTATTTATGAATAAGAGTATTGGTTAAGTCTAATTCGATACTCGTTGCTTGGTGCGCGTGAAAGCCGAGCAATTCGGTAAATTGCTCTGATTCTTTATTCACCGCAAGCAGTGGAGAAACTTGCTTGAAAAGCTCAGGTTGAAGTGATTTTAATTTTTTTAGATACACTTCTTTGTCTGAGACGGATAAATCCATGAGGTGATAAAAGACCTCTGTGGGACTTTGAGCTGACATTGTTACTACTGATAATATTGTATTTATTAGTTTTGCATTCTATAAGAAAGACGGCTCCATCTTGAAGATATTATTTAAATGAATACAAAAAAACCCAGCATCAACTGGGTTTTTTATAAAATTTATCAACAATTAACGCATTGTTACAAACTCTTCACTACCGGTTGGGTGAATCGCAACCACTGAATCGAAATCGGCTTTTGTTGCGCCCATCTTCATTGCAACACCAAAACCTTGGATCATTTCATCAACAGTAAAACCGATGCCGTGTAGACCAACAACCATTTCTTCTTCTCCAGCGCACACTAGCTTCATTTTACAAGGCTGACGGTGCTTCGTTACTGCTGTATACATAGCAGTAAAGCCAGAAGTGTAGACTTTGATATTGTCTTTGCCGTATTGCTCTTCAGCTTCTTGTGTCGTTAGACCAATGGTGCCGATAGGCGGGTGGCTAAATACAACCGTTGGAACTAAGTTGTAATCCATTTTCGCGTTGGTTTGACCGTTAAATAAACGCTCAGACAATTGACGACCCGCTTTAATCGCAACAGGAGTCAGCTCAATGCCGCCTTCCATGATGTCGCCAACACAGTAAATACCTTTCACGTTTGTTTCTTGGTATTCATTGACCTTAATGTAGCCACGATCGTTCGTTTCAACACCTGTAGACGCAAGGTTAATTGCATCCGTTGCTGGGTGACGACCAATTGCCCAAATAAGTGTATCTACGTTTTGGCTTTCACCATTTTCTAGATGTAGAGTCAGGCTACCATCCGCTTCTTTTACCACTTCTTTTGGCACTGAGTGTGTGTGAAGTGTTGGACCTTCCGTATTCATTACTTCTACTAACGTTTCTATGATCATAGGATCGAAGCTACGTAGTGGTGACTCTTTACGGCAGAAAAGGTGAGTTTCTGTACCTAGTGCGTGTAATACACCAGCAATCTCAACGGCAATGTAGCCTGCGCCAATAACAGCAACGCGCTTAGGTTGTTCCATTAGCTCAAAGAAGCCGTTTGAATCAATGCCGTGCTCTGCACCTGGAATGTTAGGGATAGTTGGGCGACCACCGACTGCAACGGTAATGTGATCAGCTGTGTATAGTTCGCCATTTACTTCTACTGTCTTCTCATCAACGAACTTAGCAAACCCTTTGATTACGTTTACTTTGTTGTTACCAAGAACGCGATCGTAAGATTGGTGAATACGGCCAATGTACGCCTGGCGATTTTCGATCATCTTGTTCCATTTGAACTCTTTAAGATCTACATCAAAGCCGTAATCTTCAGCGTAAAGGTTAATAGCTTCAGCGACTTGCGCGCCATGCCACATCACTTTCTTTGGTACGCAACCAACGTTTACACAAGTACCACCTAGGTCTTGAGCTTCAATTAGTGCCACTTTAGCGCCATGCATAGAAGCACGGTTTGCCGATGCAATACCGCCTGAACCGCCGCCAATACAAATGTAATCAAAATGAGTAGCCATTACTTTCTCCAATTTTTATTGAGTGAGAGCGTTGCTTGGATTGCTAGCGTAACGATCTCAACATGAATTTGTTTTATTTATTTTATATGGAGGATAGATCGGTTGAACTCAATCTATCCTTAAAATTATTGTTCTTTTTGTGCGCAATGAGAGGTTTCATTTCTCTTGGCAAAGTAGTGAACATTCAGGAATATTTATTCTGGAACGATCCATTCCACTTTGAAATGACCGGTTGCCGGTGCAATTGCTTCTTTTAAAACCGGTAAAATTTCATTCATCTGGTTTTCTAACATCCAAGGTGGGTTAATGACGATCATGCCTGATGCTGTCATACCGCGCTCGTTAGTATCAGGGGAAACACCGAGTTCAATTTGTAAGATTTTACGAATGCCTAACCCTTCTAACCCTTCAATCATGTCTTCAATATCACAACGGTTAACCACTGGGTACCAAATAGCATAGATACCTGTTGCCCAACGTTTGTGACTTTGTGCAATGGCTGTCACGACATCTCGGTACTCTTTTGCAAGCTCGTATGGAGGGTCAATCAGTACTAAACCGCGACGCTCTTTTGGAGGTAGGCTGCCCTTCAAACGTTGAAACCCATCTTCTTTGTAGATAGACACTTGACGGTCACGATGAAATTCTTGCTCTAGCAACGGGTGATCCGCTGGGTGAAGCTCGGTTAATACCATGCGATCTTGCTCGCGTAAATGAGCACGAGCCACACGTGGTGAACCCGGATAGAAACGTAACTTCTCACCGTTGTTTAGCGTTGAGATAGAATCTAGGTAGCTTTGTAACGCTTCTGGAAGGCCGTCTTGGTTTTCTTCATTCATCGACCAAAGGCGAGCAATACCTTGTTTGTATTCACCAGTCTTTTCAGACCATTCGTGCGTTAGGTCGTAGCGACCCACGCCTGAGTGAGTGTCGTGATAAACAAAAGGTTTATCTTTTTGCTTAAGTGAATTAAGAATAAGGCTTTGTACGATATGTTTAACCACATCCGCATGGTTGCCTGCGTGAAAACTGTGACGATAACTTAGCAAAATGATTTCTCGCTTAACTGAATGAACCGTGGAGTCTCATCAACTGGTACTCCAAACAAACTAATGTGAATGATTATACGCCACTATTGAAATTTGCATAAGCTGCCTACATTTATTAGACGTATAAATGATAAAAAAGACGAAATTTAAAAGGATGCCTCATGTCTAATCCATTACTGACTTTCACGGACTTACCTCCATTTTCTAAAATTTTACCCGAGCACGTTAAGCCTGCTGTTGAGCAAGTGATTGCCGACTGCCGCAAAAAAATCGAACAAGTATTAGAAGGTAATACTTCGCCAACTTGGGACAACCTTGTTGCGCCAATTGATGAAGTAGATGATCGCCTAGGTCGAATTTGGTCACCAGTAAGCCACATGAATTCGGTAGTAAATAGCGATGAATTACGTGATGCGTATGAAAGTTGCTTACCTATTCTTTCTGAATACGGTACATGGGTTGGCCAACACAAAGGCTTATTTGAAGCGTACAAATCGATTAAAGCGAGTGATGAATTTGCGACGCTAACGCAAGCTCAGAAAAAGACAATTACCGATGCACTGCGTGATTTTGAATTATCAGGAATTGGTTTACCTGCTGATGAGCAATACCGTTACGGTGAAATCAGCAAGCGCATGTCTGAGCTAGGCTCTCAATTTTCAAACAATGTGCTGGATGCAACCATGGGTTGGAGTAAGCATATTACTGATGTAGCTGAACTTGCAGGTATGCCTGAATCAGCACTTGCGGCAGCAAAAGCAACCGCTGAATCTAAAGAGTTAGAAGGTTACCTACTGACGCTTGATATCCCTTCATATCTACCAGTCATGACTTACTGTGATAGCCAAGAATTACGTAGAGAGCTTTATGAAGCTTATGTAACTCGCGCTTCTGATCGTGGTCCAAATGCAGGTAAATGGGATAACTCAGAGTTGATCACTGAACAGCTAAAATTGCGCCATGAAATCGCGCGTATGCTTGGTTTCGCGACTTACAGCGAAAAGTCACTATCGACGAAAATGGCTGAAACATCGGATCAAGTTCTAGGCTTCCTGAACAACCTTGCAGTAAAAGCTAAGCCTCAAGGTGAGAAAGAAGTCGAAGAACTGCGTCAGTTTGCTGAAAAAGAATTTGGTGTCGCTAATCTTGAATTGTGGGATATCGCTTATTACAGCGAAAAGCAAAAGCAAAACTTGTTTGAAATTTCAGACGAAGAACTGCGCCCATACTTCCCAGAAGCAAAAGCAGTTTCAGGTTTGTTTGAAGTTCTGAGCCGTGTATTCGGTATGTCAGTAAAAGAACGCACAGACGTGGATACTTGGCACGAGTCGGTACGTTTCTTTGATATTTTTGATGCAACTGACACATTACGTGGCAGCTTCTACCTTGATCTGTATGCTCGTGAGCATAAGCGCGGTGGTGCGTGGATGGATGATTGCCGTGGTCGCCGTATTACGGAATCTGGTGAGCTGCAAACTCCGGTTGCTTACTTAACGTGTAACTTCAATAAACCTGTTGGTGATAAGCCAGCACTGTTTACGCATGATGAAGTCGTTACTTTGTTCCACGAGTTTGGTCATGGTATCCACCATATGCTGACTCAAGTGGAAGCGGGCGCAGTAGCAGGAATTAACGGTGTACCTTGGGATGCCGTTGAACTGCCAAGTCAATTCCTAGAGAACTGGTGTTGGGAAGAAGAAGCACTGGCGTTCATTTCTGGTCATTTCGAAACAGGCGAAGCGCTACCAAAAGAAATGCTAGAGAAAATGCTGGCAGCGAAAAACTTCCAATCAGCGATGTTTATCTTACGTCAGTTAGAATTGGGCTTATTCGACTTCACTCTACACGCAGAATACGATCCTGAAATTGGCGCACGTGTTTTAGAAACTCTGCAAGATGTAAAAGCGAAAGTAGCGGTACTACCAAGTGTTGAATGGAACCGTTTCTCGCATAGCTTTGGGCATATCTTTGCTGGTGGCTACAGCGCAGGTTACTACAGCTACTTATGGGCTGAAGTTTTGTCGGCTGATGCATTCTCTGCATTTGAAGAAGAAGGTATTTTCAATGAAGCAACCGGTCAACGCTTCTTGAATAACATTCTTGAAATGGGTGGTAGTGAAGAACCAATGGAGCTATTCAAACGTTTCCGTGGTCGTGAGCCACAAATTGATGCGATGTTGCGTCACGCTGGTATTGAAGCGTAATTAAAACTGTATAAAGCAAAAGGCTGAACTTATGAGTTCAGCCTTTTTTGTATGTGTCTATTTTTGCTTTATTGACCAAAAGCTTCATCCTTCTGAAACTCTATCGTGATGAATAAGCCTTCTCGTTGTGACTTAGCTTTATCGTTATTACCGAAAAATATCGCTAGAGAGCTAAGGGTTCACATTACGGTTAATTGGGTTTTGCAGAGAAATCAGCGTCTCTGTGGATTGCACTTCATCAATCGCTTGTAGCTTATCTATCAATACAAATTGCAGCTCTTCAATCGACTTACACATCAGCTTCACAAAGATATTGTAAGCACCTGTTGTGTAATATGCCTCGACAACCTCATCCAATGCATTCAGCTTTTCAATGGCGGAATGGTAGTCTCGTGCGGCATTGAGGTTAATCCCAATGAAGCAACAAACGTCATAGCCCAGCTTTTTTGTGTTGACGACCACTTCCGTTTTTTCGATGACATCGGCGGCTTTCATCTTTTCGATACGAACGTGAATGGTGGCAGGGCTAACATCAAATTGCTTTGCCATTTCTGCATAAGGGGTACGTGCGTCTTCCATCAGGGTTTTTAGAATAGCGCGATCCAGGTCATCTAAGCGGGCTGTTGTTGTCGACATGCAAAGTCCTTGTACAGAGTGAAAAATGGTTAGCTAGAGTACATTTCATAGCCAAGGGTGATAATATTAACAGTATCTACATTGATAAGGTTAACTCAGTGCGCTTTTCGTTATTTATTCTCATGATGGTTTGCAGTTTTTTTGCTATTGCACAGCAGAAGGTAATCGCACAACCGAAAGAAATAGCACAACAGAAAGAAATGGCGAAACCGAAAGATGTTTTGGTTGTGCATTCGTATCATCAAGGCTTCTTCTGGACCGATGGTTTTCAAGAGGGACTCTCAAAGCCGTTGAATGACGAAGGGATTTCTTATCGAGTTGTTTACCTAGATGCCAAGCGAGTGCAAAGCCAAGCGTACTTAGAAAAAGTGTACCAGCTTTATAAATCAAAATTTTCTCATGAAGAATTCTCTGCAGTGGTGGTGAGCGATAATATTGCACTGCATTTAATGCAGCGTTTAGCTCCTGAGCTAAAAGGCACACCGGTAATTTTTGGGGGGATTAATGATTACTCACCAGAGATGCACAAAGACCTAAACGCGACAGGCGTCACCGAAGATATCGATATCCTTAATAACCTAAATCTCATTCAACGCCTGCAAGCGTCTGTAGATACCGTTTATATTGTGTCTGACTACTCTGTGACAGGAGAAGCAGTGCGTGCCCAAGTTGATGGTTTCTTGGCTCAGAATCCTGAGTTTGATGACTTGGTTGAACACTTCACTCCTGATACTTACCAAGAGCTCATTCAGTTTGCACAACGAAGCGACATGACAAATAGTGTGTTGTTTTGGGTGTATTACCGAGATAAAAATGGCTACATCAGTAGTGAAGATGATTGGCGCAAGCTAAACCAGTTAACGAATGTTCCTATCTATATGGTCCATGATTTAGGGTTAGGTTTTGGTGCTGTTGGTGGGGTTATCCAAAGTGGTTCATCTCAAGGTCGAGAAACCGGGGAAGTGTTAGTTGATGTATTAGCATCGCCAAATGAGCCACTTCCAAGAGCCAAATCCGGTTCTTCTGAAGTTAAGTTAGATCATCAACAACTTAACCGTTGGAATTTAGGTGCTGAAACTGAAGCGTCAGTAACATTATTGAATAAACCCGAGTCATTTATTGCCCGCTATCGAGATGAGATACGCACTATTGGTAGCGTGTTTCTATTGATGGCAATCGTAATTTTCATCTTGATCTATTATGTGAATCGCTTACGAATCAGCGAAAAAAACAGCCGAAAAAATCAATTACTTCTAGAATCCATTTTTGATCAAAGCCTTCAGTTTATGGGGATTGTTGAACAGAATGGGGTGCTTGTGTCGAGTAATACACAACTGCATGAACTGCTTTATAACCAAGGCTATAAATTGGGTTCTCCTCTCTTTGAACATCAACATTGGGAAGACTCTGCGAGCCAAACGTTAAAAGACTATTTTGCTGCTGGCACACCACATTCAGCTCTTAGGTTTGAAGGGGAAGTATGGTGCCAAGACCGAGGTTCAATGGTGTTGGAAGTGTCGCTGAAGCCAATGCCAAATTCAGATTTAGAAGACGTTCAGTTTTTACTTGAAGCAAGGGATATCACTTCTCGTAAATTAACCGAAAATAAGTTGTTTCAGCGAGAGGCGAATTTGAAGCTGTACTACGACAAACAGCCTGTCATGATGATTACTCTAGATGGAAATAACCGAATTCAACAGGCGAACCAATTTGCTGAGCAATTATTGGGTTATCCACTCGATGAGTTATTAGGTCATCGCCCAAGAGAGTTCTATTTAGAAAAAAACGTAATGATTCCTCGCCAAGTCTTGTTGCTACCTCAGCAGTCTTTGAAAGGAGTATGGCGACGAGATATTCAATATCGCCACGCAGATGGACACACTATTTGGATTCGTGAAAATATTCGCCCGTTAGTCGATTCGGACCAGCTGCTGATTGTTGGAGAAGACATCAGTGAAACACATGCGCTGTCGGAGCAACTTGAATACCAAGCGCGTTATGATTTATTAACGAATACGTTTAATCGTAATCATTTCGAGCAAGAGCTTGAAAAAGCACTGAAAGAAGTCGCGAGTCATATGAGAACTCATGCGATGTTATTTCTCGATCTCGACCAACTGAAAGTATTGAATGACACCGCAGGGCATGAAGCCGGAGATGCCGCCATTTTATTTTGCGCAGGGCTGCTTGAAGATGTCTTGCCTTATAACGCCATTTTAGCGCGTATGGGCGGGGATGAATTTGCCGTGTTACTTAAAGATTGCACAGAACGAGATGCTATCAATGTCTGTCGCAGCATTATTTCGACGATGAGAGAAGCCCCATTCTTGTGGGATGACATTCGCCTAAATTTAACCAGTTCAATAGGTATTCGCTTAATTGATCATACGGCTTCTTCGCCACAAATGGTTCACGCACAAGCAGATGCGGCTTGTCATATCGCCAAAGAGGAAGGTCGTAATCGTTATAACCTTTATCATCAAGATGATGAGGATTTACGTCGTCGCCATTTAGAAATGGAATGTGTGAATTTGGTTCATGATGCATTGGCTCATGATCGTTTAGAGTTGTTTGCTCAGCGAATCCTGGGTCTAGATAGTGATCATGACAAGATGCACTTTGAAATCTTAGCTCGAATCAAAAACAGCAAAGGTGAATACATTTCACCGGGGATCTTTGTACCAGCCTCTGAGCGCTATAACGTCGCACATAACATTGATCGCCAAGTAATAAAGCAAACCTTGCAATGGTTAGAAGATAACTTTGAAACCTTTAATGACTTGGGGCTATGTTCAATTAATTTATCGGGTCACTCGATGGGGAACCAAGAATTCATTGATTTCTTTTTAGAAAGCTTGAAAACAACTAGGGTACCGAACTGTAAGATTTGCTTAGAAATTACTGAAACTGCCGCCATGAGTAATATGAATCAAGCCATTGAGTTTTTCACCAAAGTGAAAGAGCTTGGTTGTTTGATTGCATTAGATGACTTTGGTTCGGGTTTGTCTTCGTTTGGGTATTTGAAAAAATTGCCTGTCGACATTGTAAAAATTGATGGTTTGTTTGTACGGGATATTGATGTCAATGAAATGGATAGAGTGATGGTTCGCTCTATTAATGACTTAGCGAAACAAATGGGCAAACGAACGGTCGCTGAATTTGTTGAAAATACTCAGATTATCGACAGACTCATGGAGCTTGGGGTCGATTATGCTCAAGGTTATATCATCGGCAAACCTAAGCCATTAGCGGAGCTGGTGGAAGAGCTGATTAGAGAGAAGAACATCTAAGAATGCTCAATGAGTGGCTGGCATAACTCTAGAGATAGCTATGGTAAGGCGTAATCATTAAGCTGAATATTAAAGCATTGAAGAAATGTGCATTTATCGCCACACCATCTAATACTTATTTTTGAGGCAATCAGGTAAACTGCTTGCCTTATTTATTTGCCCTCTCAATTTGATTGAGATTTGAATATCGACCTGCTGGAGACGACCTTGCACCTACAACTGATCTGCGAAGATGCTAATCAAACTGATCGCCTGAATGATTTAGCTGAACGTTGGAACTTATCTCATGATGATGCCAGTGATTTTGCCTTGGTGCTGACCTGTGAAAGGTTAGAACTTCGCAAGGTAGATGAACCTAAACTGGGTGCGATTTATGTCGATTTAGTCGGTGGGGCTGTAGGTCACAGACGCAAGTTTGGTGGCGGGAAAGGTCAAGCTATTGCCAAAGCCGCTGGGTTAAATAAAGGGGCAACTCCCACTATTTTAGATGGTACTGCTGGTTTGGGGCGTGATGCTTTTGTATTGGCATCTTTAGGGTGCAAAGTTCAAATGGTTGAGCGCCATCCGGTCGTCGCCGCTTTATTAGATGATGGTTTAGAGCGTGCCAAGCAAGACGCAGGCATTGGTTCATGGGTAAGCGAACGCATGAGCTTAATTCATGCCTCAAGCCATGACGCTTTAGATAAACTCGCCAATGATTCAAATTTTCAACAACCAGATGTAGTGTACTTGGACCCTATGTACCCACATCCTGAAAATAAAAAGAAATCCGCGTTAGTCAAAAAAGAAATGCGAGTTTTCCAGTCTTTAGTGGGAGCAGATTTAGACGCTGATGGTTTATTACAGCCTGCATTACTACTGGCCAGCAAGCGAGTGGTCGTGAAAAGACCAGATTACGCAGACTGGTTAGATGATAAAAAACCAAGTATGGCTATTGAGACAAAAAAGAACCGTTTTGATGTGTATGTAAAGGCTTCAATGACTTAGCGAAAGGCTGTTTTATTTAACCGACATAAATACGAAAAATTACTATTTATTGCTTGCGGTCGGTGAAATCTAGATGTATATCTAACTAAGAATTATTACCATTCTTAGCTGGAGTTGTAGAAATGGCTAAACGTTTTTGTAAGCTGAACCGACGAGACATCACTGAACATTTAGGTGAAATCCATAACTTGGTGACGGAACCTAAATTTGTGTGCCGTTCTTGTGCCCGTTCATCTGCAGATAAAGCCAATCTATGCAAGCCATCAGCAATACCACCTGTGGGTTGCCAAACTAAGTCGGTAGCAGAAAAAGCCGCTTGTGGTTTGCTTGCTGAAACTCTTCCAACTCCTGAACTGACCTTAGTTGATCAAATTCCCGTGTCATTTGCGGAGCCTCAAGCTGAAGTGGTACAAATTTTCGAACCTACACCTTTAGAAGAGCAGGCTGTTTTAGAGACTAATGTTTCTAAGAAAAAAGTGAAAAAGGCAGCCAAAATTGGTGTTGAAGCATTAGTGCTAGAGCAAAAACTAACGCTAGAAAAAAATGATAAGCTGGGGCGTAAAGAACTGAAGCGTGCGAAAAAATCGCTTAAAAAGCGTGAGAAATACAATAAAAAGCTAGCAAAAGTAGTGAAGCAGCACAGAAAGCTGCTTAAAAAGAGTCAGAAGCTTGAAAGCCAATTCGAAAGAATGAGCGCACATATCGAAAGTGTAGTATTGAATGAAAGGCAAATTTCAGACTCAACCAAGCATATCCACTAACTGGAAATAACAAACGGGTAATTAGCCCTATTAAGTAATTATAAAGATCAAAAAATAGCGACTGTCACCAGTCGCTATTTTTATTTGTTAGTGTGCTTATGCTACTCGCTTTTTTACCCAAGTTTCATTGACCCACAATGAAAGTAAAATAATACCGCCACCAATAGAAAGCCTGACTAAATCAACATCTCTATTCCAAATCAAAATATTCACCACAAGCCCTGCTGGGACTAATGCGTTATTCATCACTGCTAAAGCACCTGCATTAACCATGCACGCGCCTTTGTTCCACACAAAATAGCCTAAACCGGAAGCTATTAGCCCTAAATAAATAAGTACGCCCCATTGTAATGGTGTCGTCGGTAATTTGTCTGGATTACCGAGGAGCATGAAAGCGACAGATGCCACACATAATGCGCCTAAGTAGAAGTAGCCAAAGATGGTATGTTGAGGCAAATCTATTGATTCTTTCTCCATCACCACTTTGTAGCTCACCTGACCAATCGCAAAGCACAGGTTCGCACCTTGCACCACCAAAAAGCCCATTAAGAAATTTTCATTAATACCGGCAAACTTTATGAATACTGCGCCAACTACCGCAATTGCAGCTGTGACTAAATACCAAGGAGAGAAGCGACCTTTTAGGAAGTCATAAAAAAGAGTGACGTAAATTGGGGTGAAAACCGTAAACAACAGCACTTCAGGTACAGAAAGTAGTAAGAAAGATTGATAGTAGAAGCAATACATTAACCCTAATTGAATACCCCCAATTGACATTAGTTTAGCAATTAAAGGTTTAGGGACATTACGGAATTTTAAGAAAGGTAAAAAGACTAAGCCTGCTAAGGCAACGCGCATTAATACCGAGAACCAAGCATCTACCTGACCTGCGAGGTAAACGCCGATCAAGCTAAAAGAAAACGCCCAAAGTAGGGTGACTGCAGCTAAATAACTCATAAATCGATCTATTTGTTAAATGAATGTTCTGCAGTCTACCGAATCTTGTAATCTTAGTCTTGAGAATCCCGCAGGGGTACGACCAGCATGTCGACAGGAGAGGCATTGATCAGTTGGCGAGTGGACGAAAGTAGTTTGCTCCAAAAATCTTGATGGTGGCCGCAAACGACTAAATCAACGTTGAATTCATTAATCGTGTCACAGAGTTCATTACTTAAATCGCCGCTTCCGACTAAAGTATGAGTGACTGGATACTGTGCATGCTCCGCAAAATTTTGCAGTTGAATACGAGAAGCTTCCATTGCGTTATGTTGGGTTTCAGCCATGTTGATGTCAATAAGCCCGGTATAAAGCTCCGCATAATTGATATCAATATGGATAAAAGACACTTTAGAACCTAACGGCTTGGCGAGCGCTACCGCCTTATCTACCAATAGCTTACTGTCATCGGACAAATCGACGGCGACTAAAATATGTTGGTAACTCATACTGCTATCTCCCTATTATCGGTCTTATTATAGATTAGCACCGTCCTGTACGTTTTTTTGCCAGAGTGATCTCATATCCATTGTATTGCGTAGGAATACTAATCTTGTTCGGTGAAGTATTGGACTAAGAGATATCGCTTAAATAGTGATATAGTAAACCAAATTAAAGAGGTAACTAGGAGACTTTAATGCTATCTAAAACTATGGTCGAACAACTGAATGAGCAAATTAATCTAGAATTTTTCTCATCCAATCTATACTTACAAATGAGTGCTTGGTGTGAAGATAAAGGATTTGAAGGTGCAGCTGAGTTTCTGCGTGTTCATGCCGTAGAAGAAATGGAACACATGCAACGTCTATTCACTTACGTGAGTGAGACCGGTGCAATGCCAATTTTAGGTGCTATTGAAGCTCCAAAACATGAATTTGGTAGTTTAGGTGATGTGTTCCGTGAAACTTACGAACATGAGCAGATGATTACTCAACAAATCAACAAACTGGCTCACGTTGCTTTTACATCACAAGATTACTCAACGTTTAACTTCCTACAGTGGTACGTGGCTGAGCAGCACGAAGAAGAGAAGTTATTTAAAGGCGTTCTAGACAAGTTAGAGCTTGTTGGTGAAGACGGTAAAGCGTTGTTCTTCATTGATAAAGATTTAGCTCAATTGGCAAAAGATGGTTCATCTTCAATTATGGAAGCTCCTGCAGCGTAAAGTTGTAAGAAAATAGTCAGCTGATTGTCTTTTTCTTTTGAGCGTCGATGAAGATGTAGGGAGGAAAGGATGATCAGCGGAGACACTATTCTATTTGCGCTTATGTTTGTGACATGCGTTAACTGGGCTCGTTATTTAACGGCTTTACGTACATTAATCTACATTATGCGAGAAGCTCACCCGCTACTTTATCAACAAGTAGATGGCGGTGGGTTCTTCACCACGCATGGCAATATGACTAAGCAAGTTCGCTTATTTAGTTATATTAAAAGTAAAGAGTATCACCATCATCACGATACTATGTTTATCACTAAATGTAGCCGAGTAAGAGAGCTGTTTATCTTATCGGTATCTTTACTTGGGGTAACACTGCTTGCTGCATTCATAGTGTAGAGCTAAGCAAATAGACATAGAGTGGAACCGTTTTGGGTTGCCACTGAGCTGGGTAATTGATCATCAATTGCAAAGTTAAGTTTTGCCGCTAAAATAGCGACAAATTAGTAAGGATGTGCTGTTAATGCACATCCTTTTTTATTGGTGAAATCACCACTACAGGACGTAGCTCGGCTGATCAGTAAGTGAAGAGTTAAAACAGACCACTATGAGTGAAAAATTTGATGTAATCGTAATTGGCGCTGGCGCAGCCGGTCTAATGTGCGCAGCAGAAGCGGGAAAACGTGGACGCCGAGTGCTTGTGGTCGATCATGCGAAAAAGCCAGGGCGAAAAATCCTGATTTCTGGTGGTGGTCGTTGTAATTTCACTAACTACGATGTGACAGCCAATAACTTCCTTTGTAAAAACCCACACTTCGTTAAGTCTGCTTTATCTCAGTATACCAACTGGGATTTCGTTTCAATGGTATGCAAGCACGGTATTGATTTTGAAGAGCGCGATCATAGCCAGTTATTCTGTGTAAATGACTCTACGGCAAAAGACATCGTGAGCATGCTGCTAGAAGAATGTAAGCAAGCGAATGTTGAGCAGCGTTATCGCTGTGATGTGCACTCAATTGAGAAGCAAGAGTCCGGTTTTAAATTGCACTTAAATACAGATGTCGTCGAATGTGAATCACTAGTGGTGGCGACTGGTGGGCTTTCAATGCCTAAGTTAGGTGCCACTCCATTTGGCTATAAAGTTGCTGAACAGTTCGGTTTGTCTATCATCCCAACGACCGCGGGTTTAGTCCCTTTCACATTGCATAAAGCAGACAAAGAAGACTTTGCTGAGCTCTCTGGTATTGCAGTACCCGCTGAGATTACCGCTCAAGATGGGACTCTATTTAAAGAAGCATTATTGTTCACTCACCGAGGGTTGTCCGGACCTTCTGTATTACAAATCTCATCTTTTTGGAAAGCAGGTCAAGCGGTTTCAATCAACTTGGTACCAGAAGCCGATGTGGATGCGTTATTGGAGCAATCTCGTGAGCAACATCCTAATCAAAGTTTAAAAAACACACTCGCAAAAGTGCTGCCAAAGCGTCTAGTTGAAGTATTAATTGAGCGTAAAGAGCTAGAAGATAAACCGCTGAAACAGTTTAATGAAAAGCAGCTAAAGGCGATCACAGAGTACTTAGAGAACTGGAAAATTGCCCCAAATGGCACTGAAGGCTATAGAACGGCATTATTCCTAACACACTAAGTTGTCAAAATCAGAGTTAATACTTAACTTAAGTTTATGTTATATAATAATATTACTTGAATTTTAAGTGTTTATTTTTGATTGAAATAATGACAATTAGGTGGGTTCATGAAATATCATGTCCAAAATGGTAAACCAGGCTTTAACTACACTTGCGATCGTGGAATCGATCGATTTATTGAACTTTCAACTTATCACTTCCAGCTTAAAGATAGAGATGTCCTATCTGACCTAATGATTCTTTATTGTCAAGGCAAGAGATCTGCATCTTATGTGTCTTGGATTAAACGCATCAACAGTACACTATATGCAACATTAGAATATATACGCATAGACTGCCTACCAACTAACGTGACTGGATGGCGTGAATTAGTGAAGCAAGCGTATGCTAAAACACTAGTCTCCCCAAACAACAAAGCGTTATCTACTCGTGTTGATGAGTGGAACAAAAATCTCAAACCTTTCCTACTGTTCTTGAAAGATCGGGACGTGATACCTCCTCACGTGATTATTCCTAGAATGAAAAAAACAGGTGAACTTACTAAGAAAAGTAGTTTTAAGGCGGTGTTAATAGGTGAAAAAAAAGCAACTGAAGTTAAAGTCGATGACACCATTAACAATGTCTTAGTTCCAATTTCTCTTTCTAGAAGTGATGCCGAATACCTTGATGAGATACAGTTTGATTTGAAGCGTTCAAGGAACGCATTGCATGATAGCTTGATGAAATATTGGAAAGCTATCAAAACACATTATGACTTTGCTCAATCTTTGATGGAAGACTTTCCTAAGAAACACCCTCTATTATTGGAACGCTATAAAAATGGTGATCTGTATGATTACTTCTACGACAAGAATGATTTAGGTAAAAATGGTAAACCAAAACCTCCGCGCAGAAAACATATAGCTAATCCAACGTCATTATTTGGCTCAATGCTGCTTATGTATGTTGTAGGTTCTGAATGTAATGGCATTTTCACTATACATGAGCTTCCCAAAGTGAAGTTACCCAACAAGATATCTGATTCCGCAATCACAAGTGATGATGTTGTGTGTTTACCTGAGTTGGGTTTTGAATCTTCCGAGAATATAGACCTCTCTCACCGATTTGATTGGTGCTTCGGTTTCCTGCGCAACGCAGACATTGGTTGCTTGATAGCGTTATTGATGATGCTAAACCCCAAGTTTACGTACATATCACTGTTGCAAGCTAAGGTAAAATATATAGATGACACGCCGTTATTGGAGCTGGATGATTTAGGAATGTCGTTCTCTATTACTAAAGCTCGTGCATCAGATATGAAAAAAGAAAGCCTTGATGATGTTAGCCTAGGAATAATAGAATTTCTTCATGAGGTTCGCGAAAAACACCTTCATTTAATAAAAAATAAGAGGCAAGAAAACTTTCTATTTTTGGCTTACTCCCGAAAGAGTAAAGGGTTAGTTAATCCTGATTCTTGTAAGGTGGATAAAATCATAACAGGAACTGAATCTAAATCCTCAACTGAGCAAGGATGCAAGCAGACACACCTATCAAGTCATTTTCCTTCATTGCTTGGTGTTGGATTAGGGCTTGGCGCAATAAACCACTCTAAGATACGAGCATCTGAGGGTGTTTTAGAGTGGTTCAGGACAGGTTCGATAGCTTCAGTCTCACGAGTTTTAGGAAACACAAAAAAAGTAGCCCTCAAGTACTATATTCCTGAGCCTTTGATCGCTCAATACAATACAAGGTTAGTTCGACGGTTTCAGAATCTACTTATCATGACAGCAACCTTCAAGGAAGAGTACTGTCTTGAGGCTGTCGATTTTAATTCTTGGCAAGAAATACACCACTTCCTTTTGACGATCCTAGAGGATGAGGGTAATAAAAGTCCTCTTATTGAGCATTTACGTAGTCTATCTTCGGAAGGTACAAGCGGTGAGATGAAAGGAAAGTTAGATGTTCCACTTTCTGAAAATACACTGACTGCACTATATCTATATCGACTAGCCGCACTAAATAGCTCGGTGAGCTCAAAGAGCTTATCTATAGTGGATGATGCAACTCGGCTATCGCCTTTTGCTTTTATTACACTTGCAGAACATCTCATAAATTCCCTTCCTACCAGTAAAGAATCACGCATAAGTCAAATGCACATAAGAGCTACAGAACATGCTGCCATGCTATTGAATAAAACAAGCTGGTGTAATTTATTTGTATCTAAGGGGAAAGTGCAATGAAGCCTATCAATGTTCATATCGGACCGAACCAAGCGCATTTAGAAGCCGAAATTATAGACTTTCTTTCTGCTTTTGATGCTATAGATAACCTTATTTATACGGACTACAAAGCTCAGTGGCTACTTTCGGATATTCATGCTGAAAAGTGGGTTGTTAGAACATCAAAAACTAGAAAAAATAACAAAGAGCGACTCAAAAAAACAGGAGAGATATACCGCTATACAGTGAGTGTTAACTGGAATAGACGTTTGCCTGACGGAACAACCCTCACGGATATAGTTAACCAGTCTTTCCTACATCAGTTACAAAAGTGGTTCTTTTTAATCATCGATGACCCTATTAATCAAGACAGAATGGCTTCAATATCCATTCAACATATGGGGTCAAGACTGTTAACCTTCGTGAGCTGGCTGTTCCTTCATAAAGACAAGTTTGATCCGAGCAAATTTGGCTTTTCTAAATTATCACAGTCAGATATCAAGCTGTTTTTAAAAGAAATTATATCTGGTGGTTCATTCGGTGCCCTTCGCTTTGGTCATCGTGTAATGGCTGAGATCGGTCTACACTTAGATCATAACATTGACCCTTTGGCGTTAGATGAACAAACGATAAAAGAAGGTATTTTGTTTTTTGAAAGTAACAAGTTATATCGAGAAAATAGTAATGGTAAAAAGGTGGTTGATAGACAAAATTTCTATAAAGGCACCTCGCTTTCTAAGCAAGATGCCTATGGGCATGCCGGAACTTTGTTCTTTAGGCAGTTCGAACCAGAGCTACTTGAGCAAAACAATCAGGTTTTATTACCTGTAACTCAAAATACCGAATTCCCATCCCACCGAACCCCACTAATGAAAGATGTTAGAGGGAAAGTGTATACAGATACGGCAGCAGTAGCGATTGTTACGCTTTTCCGTAAAGGCTTTCAGTATTGGGAGATGTTTAAAACTTTTTTACCAAACCCCGATGGAATAAGGCTTGGGGAGTTTTCGACCTACATTTCTAGGGTATCTACACCCAAAAAACATACTCCTTGGATACCTTTGGAAACAAGTCTACTTACTCTTAATAAGTCTATCGATATGATAATTAATCATGCAGATAACATCGTTCAGTTCTACGAGGCTTTGTTAACAGAACTTGATATTAAGGGGCACTTGGATAGAGGCAATAATTACAACTACAGAAAAACTGATGTATTGAAATCCCTGCTACCCAGTGAAATAAAAGATGACTTTAATATTGTAAGTTTTTCTCGTCTTGATGAAGAGTTTAAAAAGTACTCACAGAATAAAAAGGACGAAGATCGAACAGGGTTGTCTTTTGTATGCCTCTTGGAGTTATTGAAAGCGTCTTGCTTTATTTTGATTGCGGGCTTAAAACCGATTCGCATGGAAGAAATTGTTCGCTTGCCATACAACTGTTTGTTTCACAAAGATGGTGATGGCTATTGGATGGTTCATTCTCTCATGAAGTCTGGAGTGAATGACCAGCTTCCTGAAACAGCTAAACCGATTCCTAAGATTACAGCAAGAGCGATTCAGACTTTACAAAAACTCAATAAAATCACACAGAAGTTTGCTGATAAAGTGAGTAAGCGGGAGTCGGGTTACCTGCTTTATCAATTAAATACAGGTTCAGATAATAGAATGGGAAGTATCCTTGATTCAAATTCGATTATTGGAGCTCTGGAACGGTTTTGTGATTACCACCAGACGACTGTCGATGAATTCGGTCGACGTTGGTATATTAATGTTCACGAAATGAGGAAAACATTTTTACTGACATTCTTTTGGTCTTTTAAACATTCCTCAATCGATGCATGCCGATGGATCGCAGGTCATGCCAACTCAGAACATATCCTTTCTTATATTGAATCCAACAATCCAGGCTCTGAAATGACAGAGATAGAAGCTGATTATGCTCGTCAACAAGTCACCTACTTTCATGAACAAAGTTCTTTACTTGAAATGAAAAACACTGAGGAACTATATAGGCTTGTTTGTGAGCACTTTAAGGTTAAAGATTACACATCAATCCCTGAAGATGATCTTGCAGCTTACATAGCGCTTCGTTTGAGAAAAGGTAAGTTTTCGATTCTTTTCTATAGTATTGGTGAGTGTAATGGGTTGATTGAAAAGGCAAAAGTTGCTTTCCAAGTAACCAAAGTTGATGAGGAGGAAAGTAATGTTAAATAAAAAAGCTCAGTCAGTCATTAATCTATACAGTGAGATGAAAAAAGCCATCAATGACAACTCTAATACTTATACATGGCTAATCTCGAAATGTGATCGTCAAGAAAGCCTTGCCAATCTTAAGCGTAAGGGAAGAGGCATTGAAGGGATGTCTCTGAACTCCTTCAAGAAGTATTGTACAGACTATATTCAATGTGAAGGGAACCTCAATGGTTATGAAGTCGTTGATAACCTTAGAAAGGAACTAATAAAAAAGCATAAAAATATCCCTTTAGAATCAAATAATGAAGGACCAAACCTGACGCCGATAGAGGAGGCTAAACAACAGATAGATAACTTGCGACGTAACCAAGCTGTTTTGGTTAGAGCCTATAACGACCTAAATCGTTTAGTACTTGATTTGCTAGCTAGTTCGAATGGAAATGCTCTTGAATATAACAAGCATCAAAAGTTGTATGCAGATTATTTTGGAATAAAGAAAGAGGTTGATAATGAAAACTAAAAATCAACTATACACTTTCATTCCTGATGTCGAGTTTCCTTCTGTTCTTCGTTTTGATGAGAGCTCAGGGGAGGTATTAACAAATAAAGATATGTCTAAAGGCATCTATCTATTTCATTGGCCTGATGGAACAACTTGCTTTCCTATTGAAATGTATCTTGCACATTTGGTCTCAGAAGGCGGAGTAACTATCACCAAGGAAGATGGTGGAACAGTTGGAACATATGCATCATCCTTGTCTCATCTAGCCCGTTACTGTTATAAGAATAATGTTGAATTTTGGGAGCTAACAACTGCACATATCGAAGAGCTAGTTGGCGAGTTAGTTGCTGAAAAGAAAAAGGATGGGTTAACGCGAGCACGTAACAATGACACTATTAGGCTCATAATTCTTCCTAAATTTGTAGCCTTTATAAAGTGGTTTCAAACAGAACATTGCCCTACTCAATATCTGATTGGCGTCGATGTGCCTAAAAAAAGATACCAAATTAAGCTTAAAGTCGTTCAAAAAAGAGGTAGGAATGGGCGGAACTTTGGGCCGTCAGAAGTGTTTCCTACACGTTTGCCTACATCTGCAACTAAGTCCAAAGCACCAATTGCAGCTTCGGTTATTAAGAGGTTATGGGATACATTGAATGACACTAGAGAGGAAATGCAGCTCAATAGTCGTTTGTCCCAGAAGTTTGATGAGGAGGATCAAAAGGAACATCTCGACTATATGTATCACAGAAGGCGCATTCAACTTGAGTTGCTTGAAGCTACAGGGCTTAGGCCAAAAGAACTGGTTCGCATCCCCTATAGTTTAAATGTAGAACACATTGAAGGTGCAAGGCTTGAAATTCCTACATACAAACGTGAAGAGGCACGATTTCGCGTAATTCCTCTAGAACGTAGTGTTGCGATGAGGCTTGAATTATTCATGTCTCTTCATCGTCAGAATCTCATAAAACGTCTGCTGAAGTATGAGCTAATATCTAGTGAGTCTGAGATAGATGATGTCATTTATCTTAATCCAGAAACTGGTAAGTCAGTCAAGCAATCAGCAGCTTATATGGACTTCAGAAGGTTAAGCAAGCGTGCAAACATCGAGACAAAAACTTGTCAAAGTATGTTTAGGCATCGCTTTATTACCAATATGGTTAAACTACATCTAGTTTCTTTCATGGACAAGAGTCCATTGAAAAATTCACATAACTTCAACGATAAAGACTATGAAACAATTCTAAAAAAGGTAGCTACCTTTACAGACCATAAGGACCCCAAAAGCTTAAATGAGTATATTGATTTAGCATGGGAAGAGCTCGATGTATTTGAATATGCTTATGAAGTCAAAAACTTACATAATCGTTTTAATGCAATATCGAAACTGGTGAGTGATGCTCGAGCACAGATAAAGGAGCTAAATTGTAGTGAGGCTGATTTAGAACCTATAATAGAAAACTTGAATGCGATTGAAGAAGAGTCGAACCTTCTAGTTGATAAGTGACTAGGTGTGTTGATTCCTGCGTGAGCTTGTTGCTGGTGAATGCCTTTTTCCGTACTATGTCGCTCTTTTATTTATCACTTCATAGCCCTGAGAGTCTTATTTCATGTCAGCTATTCAGTCAGATGTTATTGTTATTGGAGCAGGCGCTGCCGGTTTAATGTGCGCAGCTAGTGCAGGCCAACGCGGGCGTTCAGTTCTTGTGCTTGATCATGGTAAGCGGCCTGGTCGTAAGATTCTTATTGCTGGAGGTGGGCGTTGTAACTTTACCAACTATGATGTCACAGCAAAAAACTTTTTAAGTCAAAACCCCCACTTTGTTAAATCTGCACTGGCTCAATATACCAATTGGGATTTCATTTCGATGATCTACAAGCATGGTATTGAGTTTGAAGAGCGTGATCATGGGCAATTGTTTTGTGTTAATGATCATGACTCGAAAGATATCGTAAAAATGCTAATTAATGAGTGTGATGAAACTGGTAATGTGAAATATAAGTACCAATGTGAAATTACTTCAATTGAACGTGTAGCAGATAACCATTTTAAAGTAGAGACTTCCAATGGAATTTTTAATTGTAAGTCTTTGGTTGTCGCAACGGGTGGACTTTCAATGCCACGTTTAGGGGCAACCCCTTTGGGCTGGAAAGTCGCTGAACAGTTTGGTTTAGGGGTTGTTTCTCCTCAAGCAGCCTTGGTACCGTTTACATTAGATGGTCGAGAAAAAGGGTTAACAGAATTAACTGGAACTGCTCTCCCTGTCCGAATTAGCTGCAACAATCAAGAGTTCCTAGAAGCTCTTTTATTTACTCACCGAGGTATCTCTGGCCCATCAGTATTGCAAATTTCTTCGTATTGGAACTCTGGCGATGTAGTTCAAGTTGATTGGCTACCTAGTTTGAACGCTATTGAACTGATTGAAAAAGCTGCAGCAAACAACCCAGCACAAGAGGTTAAAACAACGCTGTCTAAAGTATTACCTAAACGCCTTGTCGAGTATTTTATCGAACTTAATGTGTTTGAAAATAAACCACTTCGCCAATTGAATAAACGAGAGATAGAGAATATTAGCTCTGCTCTTCACTCTTGGGAAATTAAACCTAATGGGACGGAAGGGTATAGAACAGCAGAAGCGACCATTGGTGGTGTTGACACCAATTATTTATCGTCTAAAACAATGGAAGCTAGAGATATACCAGGGCTTTACTTTATTGGTGAGTGTGTTGATGTGACAGGTCACCTTGGAGGGTTTAACTTCCAATGGGCTTGGTCGTCTGGTTGGGTCGCAGGCCAAAACGCATAAGACTTATCTACTTTCAATATCTTGAATATTTTCACCTATAAGGTTGATGAGCTTCTGCTTTTCAGCCTTACTCATTTTTGCTATCAGGCAAACTAGTTCTGCCGAGCTTTCATCCTCACAAAAAAAGTAGTTTAAAGGTACGCCAAGTTCGTCAGCCATTTTCTTTAATGTACTGATATCTGGAGTGTGTTTCCCTTTTTCATACTGATTCATTCGCGCACTAGCCGAACTTTCATCGATACCAATACGCATCCCCAATTCTTTTTGGGAGATCTTTGCTTTTTTGCGAACTTCTTTGAGCCGCACAGGAATAGGGTTGTCGATCGACATTTAGAATTCATATTAATAGGCTCTATGTAACTAAGATTTTCTTAGTTTTACTGATTTCTGTATACTAAGCAATCCTTAGTATTTTTGAATGGTGTAGGCAGTAAGTGAAACGTTCTACTAGAATCAGTGCGGTAATGTTTAAGCTGTTGATTGAAAAAAGAATAGATGGTTTTTCTGTTATAGAGGCAAGGGATGCTTCATTAAATGATGGGGATGGTACACAAAACCTTGATGAAGCTCGGAAGAAGGTTTATCGGCAAATATGGCAATACCAACAAAGGGGTTGGCTGCGCAGTGAAGGAGAAGGAAGAAACAAAAGATACTTTCAAACTGAGCAATTTATGGAGCTTGAAGCCGCGCCTCGAAGAAAAGTTGAACGAGAAGCTTCTACAAAACAGACTACACCGGATTATTCCGTGTTATTTCGAGAGAGTAACGAATACAAAGGTGAATTGGAGCTCGTTCTTGGTGAAATAGATGAATATCAATCATTAAGGTGTCGGTTTCCTGAACTCGAGAGCCAATTAATGCCATTGTTACAACATGCAAGAGAACGCTCTGCGCACTTGCTTGGAAAGATGAATGGATTAGACAATGTTCTTAAAGCTCTTTCAGAGGGCAGCCACTCGTGTTGAGGCAATGGCAGGTTGAATGTTCTGAAAATGCGTTGCAGAAATTTAGAGGAAACCGACAACACTTCTTTTGCCAAGCAACACCAGGCTCTGGAAAAACGGTGCTCGCTGCAACTGTCGCATCAAGATTGCTTAATGATGATATGGTCGATCTCGTATTGTGTTTTTCCCCATCTTTAACGGTTTCTGAGGGAATTAAAAAAACCTTTTCTCAGACTCTCAATTGCACTTTTAACGGTGGTCTAGGTTCTATTGGGCAGTCGTTAACATATCAATCCATTCAATTCCTTAACGATGAGTTTTGGGAGACGTTACGTAATCATCGAGTGTTTGTTGTATTTGATGAGATCCACCATTGTTCTGGGACTGAGCTTGAAAATGCGAACGTCTGGGGGCAGCAAGTACTCACTAAGATTCAGGGACTAGCGACCTATACTCTTGCGATGTCGGGGACTCCGTGGCGCTCTGACTCTTTACCTATTGTTATGGGTGAATACAGTGACCCAGACGGACAGCTCCTTGTCGACTTCCAGTACACCCTTAAACAGGCTATTGATGATGGTGTCTGTAGAGCACCTAATATTGTATTAGTTGATAATGAGCAATTGTCTGTCTGTAGTAGCGAAAAAGTGGAGTCATTTTCATCGATCTTAGAGATGCTTAAACAGACGAAAGCGTCTTATCAGAGTGTGATACATAACCAAGAAGCGATGGAGTATTTACTCGGTTTAGGATGTGATCGGCTAGCAAAAATACGTATTGACTCTTCCAATGCCGGTGGATTAGCTGTTGCTGCGTCGGTTCAACATGCTCAAGCTATCAAAGATATACTTTCTTTAAAGTTTGGCCAAACCGTTTCAATTGTCACTTATAGGCATGAAGAACCACTCGCAGAAATAGACCGTTATCGACAAGGTGACTCTCAATGGATTGTTAGTGTCGGAATGATAAGTGAGGGGACAGACATACCTAGACTCCAAGTGTGCTGCCATATGAGTTCTGTCAAAACGGAATTATATTTCAGACAAGTACTAGGACGTATTCTTCGTATAGACTCTTCCATGGCTAGGCAAGCATGGCTATTTACGTTTGCGGAACAAAACCTCATTCAGTTTGCAGAGCGAATTGAAGATGATATTCCAGAATCTTGTATCTATGTGAATATGGGAAAACCAATGGAGACAGAGCTAGTTAATCGACAGAATAATTTAACTGCTAAGCTTTCGAGAGAGCCTCTAAATAGTATCGACGCAACAGTATCCTGGGAAAGCCGTACCGGCAATTCAAACAACCTTTACGGGACACTAGGGACGTTTGATGAATTGCGGCTTGGTGCTTTTAAACAGAGAGTGATTTCGGCTTTTACCTCTATGTGAACGGGGTCGCATGGGCTAGGTTGATTAATTATAGGTGCGTAGAGGTGACGAAATGAACTACTTTGCAGAGGACCCCTTCTAGGTAATGTAAACCTGGAGGGGAAATGAAAAAACTGAAACAGCAGTACCGAAAACGTATTAAATGCCAGCGTCAATATCTTTGGGGTTTTTATCCCAGCATTCGCAGTGGAACCCACAAGCACTTTTCAACAAAACAGGAAAAGGGCTATTACTTTCTTCACATGATTGAGTGCAGAGGGTACCCGATTAAATTACGCGCTGCGCGAGGAAGAGCTTTGGCTAGCCCGTGGGATGACTATCCAGCGTATGTGCATGACCTAGCAAAAAGTTGGAAGCATAATTCAAAACGACGTTATCAGTACTATAAGTAAGCTTAACGATGGCGTAGGGGCTTTTCTTTTTCCGAATGCCAGAAACGACAAGAGCCACTAATTGTAGTGGCTCTATTACGCGCAACCTGTGGTCAATACTCTATAAGCGAAAGAGGGTTGGGCTATCGTATGTCCTCGGTGGTCTGCTTTGCAATTAAGCCAAGTTCAATTCGAGACCATTACTTCTGATCAGACAGTAAGTAGTAACTCCAAGAAAAAGCAGGGATACCCGAGGCTCTCAACGTTAGGTTAAAGCTAAGAACCGAATGTGGCAAGTTTACTTATGCCTCAAAACTTATCGGAACGGCCTCAAAATTCGCTACTTGAATTTAGGTCTACTCGATTTAAGAATTGTTAGGTGTATTGTATGATATGCGTTTAGTTTTACTGTAAGATACAACCAACTGATAATAGGAAGGAAAACATTATGGCAGTCTCTACTATCGATGATGTTGCAACTTATCTGATTCAAAATAATGAGATTGGCATCACGCACAGAGAGCTTCAAAAAATTCTGTATTATTCACAAGGTTTTTACTTAGCTGAATATGATGAACCCTTATTTGACGCCGAGTTTGACGCTTGGCAATTTGGCCCTGTAAATAACAGTATTTGGGGGCGTTTCAGGGAATTTGGCTACAATAACTTATATGTATCTCCTGGCGCTGAAACAAAGACTTTAGATAATGCCAAGAAGGCTTTTTTGTCAGCTATTTTGGCTACTTTCCTAGTGCTCGGGCAGTCAAAGTTAATTGATATGTCCCATACTGACTATACATGGGAAAGCAATTACATCGCGGGTATAAATAAAAGAATCCCACAAGAGCAAATTAAGGAATTCTTCAATAACTTTGATTCACACCAAGAATATGTACAGAGTGCGGAAGCAAAGCTTGGGTTTTTAACTTTGATTTCAGCTCGTCAAGAATATCTGACGAATTTACCGTCACTAGGTGAAAATTGGATATCTGGCGGGGCTGAAGCTCCAGCGAAGGAAATCTGCGAAGCATGTATAAAGTTTCTTCGTTATTTTACAAAAAATTTGTTTTCAACACATGCTGTACCAACTATTCCCAAACTGGTAATGGGGCCAATTCCATCTGGTGGTGTTGGTATTGAACTTCATTCTGAAAATAAAAACGTTTATGTAAGTTTTTATAATGACAAACAAGTAGATGTTTCAGTTGAAGAGAACGATAGCTTTACAGAACATGAAGTTAGTCTGGAACAGTTTGGTGAAGAAATAAGCTTATTCTTAGAGGGGGTTGTATGATGATCTTGGATGGCGAGACGTTGTTTAGATACGCAGACCCCAAAATTTTGCCAGAAGGGCAGGAAGAATTACCGCTATCGATCTTCAATGACAAAGAAATGTCATGTGATTGGGATAAATACCAGAAATCTCCTGAATCATCTCCCCACGTGACCTCTGGAAGAAGTTTGTTAATATCTATCAATGTTTGTGAGGATATTCGTTTTCCCAAAAACCCTAGAAGGGTTGGTGAAGTTGTTCCAGCATGGGAGCAAGTGGTTGTATACGATCCATTATCTGAACAAGAAGGTAATATCTTCACACCAAATGAATCTCATTCTCTGATTAAAGGTAAAAAGAAAGCCGCCGTCACTACGGCTCTAAGAAACAATTCAACTTTTAAAAACCTTTAATAAACACTATGTAGTAATTTAAGAACTGCCCCCAACGCTTGGTATTTCCAGCCCAAGGTTGGGTCTTGTGCTTATAGTTTAGGTTTGGTGGCTAGCGTTGCTCATCACCTTAATGCGGCTGACACTCATTCTAGTTACGCACAAGGAAACATTTATAAATGACTGAATTAGTAACAATATTAGGTTCTGGCGTCATAGCTGGTTTAGTAGCTGGTTTAGTAACCATTAGGACTACTGAACGAAAAATTGCGATTGAGAACATTACTCAACAGCGACAAGTTTGGCGTGATAAGGTACGAGAAAAAGCTAAATGTGTTACTCAAGCAATTGACAATAAGTCTATCTCCCAACTGAGCTTGTTGACTACCGAGTTTTCCCACCTTCTCAATCCACTTGAAGGTGAGGACTATGAAATTATTAAGTTGTTATCTAAGTTTAAAGAAGGCACTTATTGTCCTGAAAAACACAGTGAATTTGTCGAACGTATTGCTTTGTTATTAAAGCATGATTGGGATCGCGCAAAATATGAAGCAAAGCCATGGTTTTATCGGCACAGTGAACCAAAGCGACTTCTGTTTTCAGATTACAATCCCAAGAAAGATGATAAAAATATTCCACTACTCTAAGTAGAGTACTAATTAATAAGGATTAAGGTGTTGTGTAGGCAACACTAACCCCCGATCGTTTAACTGCTCGAATAGGTAGATTTTGCTATCTAGTTTGGTTGCCTGTCCTTTGAAATTCTTATCAAGGTGAACGGTACTAGTGTTAATCTACCTTTCCATACCTTAAGTAATTCACTTGATGTTCATTTAGTCATCGCGCTTACTCAGTTTTGCCCCAATTTTCCTAGAAACAGCTCAAACTATGTCTACCGACCAGACAATCAGCAACATATACAACCCCAATAGAACGCCTTGAGTTAATCAAATTGTTGATTGAGCACTAGACAAATCATTGAAGCATTAGCTGGCATTAGGAATGCCCGTCAGTTATGAATTCGATACTAACTAGCTCATTTTTCCCTGAAGATTCTAACATTACTATCCACATCGCAACTTGCGATGTGGAATGAAAACCAACTAGTGTCTTGTTTTTAATTTGGTTGTTCCTGCAACGGTCATGTAAGAGATAGGATTAACGTTATTGATTCATATATGCACCTAATTGTGGTCAGGTGATAGATTTTCAAATATTCTCTGTGTGGCTGGAATTTAGATTGAATGAAGGCTTTACTTCAGAGCAGGAACATCATGACTAAACAAAACGAAGATACACGGGTAAAGATACCAACCATATTGCACCTTACCCGCTTAGGGTATAAATACTTATCTTTAAAGCAGGCTACTTGGTGCACTGATACCAACATTTTCCCGGATATCTTCAAAGAGTCGATTGAACGTATTAATCCTGGAATGGATGGTGGGGATATTGAACGTTGCTTGGATGACTTGAAGTTAAGCTTAGACAATGAAGATCTAGGCCGTGCTTTTTATGAAAAACTGACAAGTCGTTCCGGTACAAAACTCATTGATTTTGATGACTTCTCAAAAAATAGCCTACACGTAGTAACAGAGCTTACATACAAGAACGGCGATGAAGAGTTTCGTCCAGACATCATTCTGCTCATTAACGGTATGCCTTTAGTCTTTATTGAGGTGAAAAAGCCAAACAATAAAGACGGAGTTATAGCCGAGAGAAATCGAATCAACACTCGTTTTCAAAATCCAAAGTTTAGACGCTTCGTTAACATTACTCAGCTCATGCTGTTTTCTAATAACATGGAATACGATGATGGTAGCTCAGAGCCTATTCAAGGTGCGTTCTATGCGAGCTCGTCTTATACAAAGCCTATCTTCAACTACTTCAGAGAAGAGGAAGTACTTAACCTTACTAAGCTACTTAAGCCTTTAGCCGATGATACTGAGAACTCTGTTTTAAAAGACAATAACTATACCGTTATTAAACATAGCCCTGAGTTCATCACCAACAAAGACCATGATGCGCCAACCAATAGAATATGCACATCACTACTCA
Organism: Vibrio gallaecicus; assembly: GCF_024347495.1. Taxonomy (NCBI): domain Bacteria; kingdom Pseudomonadati; phylum Pseudomonadota; class Gammaproteobacteria; order Vibrionales; family Vibrionaceae; genus Vibrio; species Vibrio gallaecicus. The sequence continues at coordinate 92,112 of NZ_AP025490.1, forward strand.
ATCCTGAGCGCCTTGCGTTCATGCTGAGATATTCTCTAGCGTATGTTAAAGAAACAGATGGTCTACAAAAACACGTAATGCGCTATCCGCAGCTGTTTGCGACCAAAGCGATTGAAAATAAGTTAAGTGAGGGCATTAAGAAAGGCATTATTTGGCATACCCAGGGAAGTGGAAAAACGGCTCTGGCTTATTACAACGTAAGGCACTTAACCGACTACTATCAAAAGCAACATATCATCCCTAAGTTTTATTTTATTGTTGACCGGATTGATCTACTTATTCAGGCACAGCGTGAATTTACGAGTCGTGGGTTAATGGTTCATACCGTGAACTCTAGAGAAGCTTTTGCTCAGAGCATCAAGGCAACTAAGGTGATTCATAATGACTCGGGTAAGCCGGAGATCACCGTTGTTAACATTCAAAAGTTCGAGGATGACCCTAGCGTAGTACGAACAGTAGATTATGATGTCAATATTCAACGTGTTTACTTTTTAGATGAAGTGCATCGTAGCTACAACCCTAAAGGTAGTTTCTTAGCCAACCTCACCCAGTCAGATCCCAATGCCATTAAGATTGGCTTAACAGGTACCCCGTTACTGCTGGCGGAAAAAGATAAAGATCCGACGAAAGAGTCAAAAGCATTTAGCTCAAAACAGATCTTTGGTAACTACATCCACAAGTATTACTACAACGCGTCAATTGCAGATGGTTATACTTTACGCTTGATCCGTGAAGAAATTGCCAGCAACTATGTAATGGCAATGCGTGAAGCTTTGCAAGAGGTCGAGTTACAGCAAGGCAGTATCGACAAAAAGCAAGCCTATGCCCACTCAAAATTCGTAGAGCCCATGTTGAACTATATAGTTCAGGATTTTGAAAAAAGCCGCTCGACCTGGGGAGATCACAGCATTGGTGGAATGGTGATTTGTGATAGCTCTGAGCAAGCAAAAGAACTGTTCAAGCAGTTCAATGAGATTTATGCCACAAAGCCTATTTTACCTGCCAGCTCAAAGTCTGAAGAGGCTGTAGTAAAAGAAAGTGCCATAAATGAGCCAAAAGCTAGTTACAACGAAAAGCTAAAACGTGATAGCCAAGTACATTCAGCAGCTTTGATTTTACATGACGTCGGCAGTAAAGATGAGCGCAAGGATTGGGTTGAGAAATTTAAAGCCGGTGAGATAGATTTTGTATTTGTTTACAACATGCTGCTTACCGGATTTGATGCGAAACGATTGAAAAAGCTGTACTTAGGTCGAGTGATTAAAAAGCACAACCTACTGCAAGCGTTAACGCGTGTTAACCGTACCTATAAAGAATTCCGCTATGGTTACGTAGTCGATTTTGCTGATATCAGCGCTGAGTTTGATGCAACCAACAAAGCCTATTTTGATGAATTAAAGGGCGAGCTTGGCGATGAAATGGACAGCTATTCAAATCTGTTCAAAAGTCATGAAGAAGTGCATGAAGAGATAGAGCACATAAAAGATGTACTATTTCAATTTGATACTGAGAATGCAGAACTGTTCCAACAGCAGATTAGCCAAATCTCAGATCGCAAACAGATATTAGTCTTAAAGAAAGCATTAGAAAGTGCCAAAGACCTGTATAATCTCATCCGCCTGCAAGGGGATACTGAGCAGCTCCAAGAGCTGGATTTCGCTAAGCTTAACCTATTGTACCGATATGCTAATGATCACTTAGGTAATTTGAACCTTAAACTGCAAATAGAGAACAGCACGGATACCACCAACTTACTGAACGCGGCGCTAGAAGATGTCGTATTTATGTTTACTAAGGTTGGAGAAAGTGAACTCAAGTTAGCTGACGAGTTCAAAAACACCTTACGTAAAACCCGTGAGGCGCTGGCTGGTAACATAGATCAAGCTGACCCTAAGTTTATCGCCTTAAAAGAAGAGTTAGAACGCCTATTCAAAACCAAGAATTTAAGCGAAGTCAGTCAGGAACAGATGGACAAAAACATTGGTGCACTGCGAAAAATTCATGAACGAGTGAAGGTGCTTAACTTAGAAAATAGCCGCCTTAAGTCTAAGTACCTAGGGGATGAAAAGTACGCGAGAACTCATAAGCGACTTCTTGAAGGAAAGCGCGGGGAAGGCCAGCATAGCAAGTTGTTTGAAAGTGTAGAAAACCTTGTCGAACGCCGTATCTTTGAAGCGCTAGCAGCAATCAAGCAGTTAACTGATGAGCAAGTGTTGAACAATCAGCAGTTGCTTAATAACGAGAGCTATTTTGAACGTACAGTGATGCCTAACACCATCAAGCAGTTCAAAATGGAGCAAAAAATCAATTTAACTCCCGTAGCTGCAAAGCAGATCAATATGTTGGTGGTACGTGAGTATTTAAACGAATTTAACGGCAGAGCGCCGTGGTAGGACAAAATGGTAGAACAAGATTTCCAAAGTAAAACTAAACAGCTGATTGATGACTTAAAATCAACATGTGCCCGTAATGGTTTAGGTAATGACGCGAGTGAGTTTAAGATCATTACTCAGGTGTTCTTGTATAAGCTACTGAACGATAAGTTCACCTATGAAACGAAACAAATTGAACCCAAGCTAGCAAGCAGTGACAACTGGGAACAAGCGTTTATCGCACTAAGTGATGATGAGCGAGCAATGCTGGCGATGCAGTTGCCAGCCGATGCAGCGGAGCTAAAACAAGAGCACTTCATCTCAACCTTATTTGCTAAACAAAATGAAGCCGACTTCGCCAAGTTGTTCGATGACACACTACGCGATATCTCCATGCTCAACAGTGACACCTTCTCAGTAATGACTGATTCTGGCGAGAAGGTGGCACTGTTCGAATCGATCAGTGAGTACGTGACCGTTAGTAAGCGTGATGACTTCTGTCGCGCAATCATTAACAGCCTTGCTGAGTTCAGTTTTGAGCGAATCTTTACCCAAAAGTACGATTTCTATGCAGTGATTTTTGAATACTTAATCAAAGACTACAACAGTAATTCAGGGGGTAAATATGCCGAGTACTATACCCCTCATGCCGTGGCTCGTATTATGGCTAATATTCTTGTGCCAGAAGAACAGCAAGGAAAAATCAGTAACGTAAGTTGTTACGATCCATCAGCTGGTTCAGGTACTTTGTTGATGAATGTTGCACACGCCATTGGTGAAAGCCGCTGTTCTATCTTTACTCAGGATATCTCGAAAAAGTCATCGAACCTTCTACGATTAAACCTAATTCTCAATAACTTAGTTCACTCAATTCCTAATGTGATTGAAGGTGATACTATGCGTCATCCTCACCACAAAGATGGCGCTAATCTAAAGCAGTTTGATTACATCGTATCGAATCCTCCATTTAAGCTTGATTTCAGTGAAATTCATGAAGAGTTGGAAGGTAAAGAACATAAGAAACGTTTCTTTGCTGGCGTACCTAAAATTCCAGCAAAAGCGAAAGATAAAATGGCGATTTATCAATTGTTTTTGCAGCATATTATCTACTCTCTGAAGCCAGGCGGGAAAGCTGCGGTTGTCGTACCCACAGGCTTCATCACTGCAAAATCTATTGATATTAAAGTCCGTAAGCATCTGATTGACAATAAAATGCTGGCAGGTGTTGTCTCAATGCCATCAAATATTTTCGCTACAACAGGGACTAATGTATCAATATTGTTTATTGACGCGAGTAACAAAGGTGGCGTGGTTTTGGTTGATGCCTCTAACTTAGGCACAAAGGTTAAAGAAGGTAAAAACCAAAAAACAGTCTTAAGTGACTTGGAAGAACAACAGATTATTGAAGTGTTTAATCACACTAAAAGTGTCGATGATTTGTCTGTCGTGGTTAGTTACGAAGACATAGCGGCTAAGAATTACTCTTTCAGTGCCGGTCAGTATTTTGATGTTAAAATTGAATATACAGATATTACCGAAAGAGAATTTAAACAAAAAATGGAGACCTATTCATCAAACTTGAATGCGCTATTTAATCAATCAAAAGCTTTGGAAGCAAAGATTGAAGAACAGCTAAAAGGTTTGAAATATGAGTAAGTTAACGAAACACCGCTTTAGTGATTTGTATTCGATGTCATCGGGGATTTCTTCTACTAAAGAGCAAGCTGGTCATGGTGCGCCATTTTTATCGTTTTCAGCTGTTTTTAATAATTACTTTGTTCCTGATGAACTAGAAGATCTTATGGATGCGTCGGCAAAACAGCAAGAAACGTATTCGATAAAAAAAGGGGATATCTTCTTAACCAGGACGAGTGAGGTAGTTGATGAACTTGCTATGAGTTCAGTGGCAACCCAAGATTATCCTAATGCGACATATAGCGGTTTCCTAAAACGCTTGCGTCCTACTCAGAGTGATATCAGTTATTCTAAGTTTATGGCCTTTTACTTAAGAAGTTCATTATTTAGAAAGACGATGACAAACAATGCTGTCATGACCTTAAGAGCAAGCTTAAATGAAGATATCTTTTCTTATCTTGAATTATGGCTGCCAGATTATGAAGAACAGGTGAAAATTGGTGATTTCCTATATAACCTGTCCAGAAAAATTGATACCAACAACAAGATTAATTCTGAGCTAGAAGCAATGACTAAGGCTTTGTACGACTATTGGTTTGTTCAGTTCGATTTTCCAGACTCAAATGGAAACCCTTATAAGTCGTCCGGTGGCAAGATGGTTTATTGCAATGATACTAAACGTGAAATCCCAGAAGGATGGTTTACAAGGTCTTTGGTTGATGAGATGGACGTGCAGTATGGGTATCCTTTTAGTACTAAGCAATTTAATGAGAAAAAACTCGGAGCACCTGTCGCTAGGATTCGAAACATTCTAGATAACAGCATTTCAATGTATTCAACAGAAAATGTAGACGATAAATACCTGATAGAGAAAGGCGACCTTTTAGTGGGAATGGATGGTAACTTTCATATCAACTTTTGGAGTAAAAATGGGTGTTATCTAAATCAGCGATGCTTTCGAGTAAGAAAAAAAACAGAATCTACTATTTCTCTTTTCCAAGCCTACTACCAAATACAGCCATATATCAAAGCGCGAGAGAAAAATGTGTCGAGAACCACAGTCGGACACTTAAGTGCTGATGATGTGAATGGCCTGAATGTTTTGATATCTAACTCAAGTGCCGTAAATGAAAAAATGGACTTTTTTGATTCCTTACTGGAGCAGATTATGGTTCGACGCAATGAAAATAGTGAGCTTTTAGAGTTAATTGATAACCTTGTTCCTATATTTATGAATGGTCAAGCGACTGTTAAATGATGAATATTGCGTATCGGTTACTGCTCACTGTTACCGCAACATCCTTGTTGTTGATAATATTTGTGGTGCAGAAGGGCTACACGTTAGGTTACTTTTTTGATAATTGCACATACTTAGCCACCTTGCCGAACGCAATTTCATACATTATTTACCTCCTAATACCAATCTCGTTAAGTGGGCTGAGTATTTTCTTCAGTCGATACCTTGGTAAAGATGAGTTCAAAGCGGGACAGGTGGTTGAGGTTGAACATGCTAATAACAGCTTTCTTCCTAGCTACTTAGGCTACTTTTTTGTTGCATTAAGTATCGGCAACTGGGAAACCTTGTTTTTTGTCTATGGTGTCCTGTTCGTGTTTACCTTCTTATCACAGGCGCTTTACTTCAACCCACTATTTTTATTGTTTGGGTTTGAGTTCTACAACATCACAACGAAAAATGGTGCAACCATCTTTTTGATAAGCCGAGAGCGCTATAAAACACCAGGTGATATAGTGATAGGCAAAGCTTATCGTATTAATAATTATACATTTATTGAGCGAGGGTGATCGTGGATTCAGTATTGACTAAAGTTAAAGGTCGCAATAAAAAGAATGTCTTTAAGTTGCTTTCCGACGAAACACTGTTCGAGGAGTTGCTCGTTACTGATGATGCCTGTGTCGATTATGCCCCTGACCACAACCTAGACGAGGATTCGTGGTTTAAAATCGATAACTTTAGTCAACAGCCATACTGTCTTGATATTCTTAAAGTCGATTTTGATTCAAAAGATTATGACGACCTTCCAAAAGCTAAGTTCAAAGATATTGTTCAGCTTTATGCTATTCAAGGCGATAATTTTTATTTTCAAAAAATAACGCCTTCTCTTTTTGTTACCAAGAAGATGATTGCATTCGGCGAAGCCGCGGAGCTTGAAAGTACTGAAAAGCGTTTGGTAGTTAATCAAGTCGCCGATGCTGTCTACTACAAAGCGCAGGATAAGTTAGTATTTAAGAGTCTAGCGACAATATCTAGCATCTTTAAAGGTATTGATGAGCTCTACAAAGAAGCCACAAAAGAAGAGGTTGAAAAGTTCTTAGAGGAGGACTTTATTGAACTGTCTGATGGCTATGATACGTCTAAAGTATCGAAGCCTAATCGTAAACGTATCGCATTGGCAATGGATACACTGGCGGCATTACCAGTGGAAGAACGAGATCAAATGTACTCGTATATCCATAGTTACTGTGAGCAAAAGCTAACGTTCGATAAAGAAAGCAGTAAGTTTGAAATCAACTCAGACGATGAGCTGAAATATTTGCTCTATGGTATTGAGCAGCGGTTTTACACTACACCTCTAGGGCATGAAAAGCGTTTGGCTAATTCAGTCCAACCAATGTAATACACTAGTTGAATAGTTATGCATTGCTATTTGATGTTCTCGGGTTCTTAGCAAAGCCCATTACATCTCCCCAATGCGGTTCAAAAATGTGGGTATAACCATTGTTGAACTGCTAATTTGGTTTTTGCATCAGTTCGGTTTCTTGAGAACTTACAGTGCTGCAAGTTAAGTTTGAAGTATAAAATACAGAATTGATAAATTGTATTTTGACAACTTATGGACTGTGTTAGGAAAACGGCAGAAGTCACGTTAGGTGGAGTGGATACCGACCATTTATCTTCTAAAACAATGGAATGTAAGACAGTGTCTGGCTTGTACTTCATTGGTGAAGTGATGGATGTGACAGGCTGGCTTGGTGGGTATAACTTCCAATGGTGTTGGTCTAGCGGCTATGTTGCTGGGCAGTGGGCATAATTTTGTGTAGAGACAATAAAGTTTGTCCGCAAACAAAGTGACGCAATAAAGTACCCTGAGTAATAAATGTGGTGCTTTAAAATCGCATAGCCGTCCAATATTGATTGCTATGCGCCATTCTAAACTTTACTGATAACACTGTCAGTTCCTGCAATGACTCACTCCAAAGCATTAAATCTGTTCTATATTAAGAATAGTGACATGCTAAAGGAGTGAGCTAATGAGCCAGCAAGCCTTGATTTCTCGTCTCAATGAATTACCTCGCATTGAGAGCATCCTGCAAGAACTGCTTGAAATGGTGAATAAAGAAAACGTCGATTTCAATGAACTATCGAGGAAAATGTCGATGGAGCAGGTCTTAAGTGCCCGCATTTTGAGGATGGCGAATTCTGCTCAATTTGGCGGTAATAAATCGGTCTCTTCTATTAATGATGCCATCATCAGAGTCGGAAGCGGTGCGGTTCGTACTCTTGTTTCTTCCTCTATCCTTTCAAGTACCTTTCCTAAAATTGAAACTCTCAATGTGAAAGATTATTGGTCAAACACCTTTGAAATCTCGATGATCGCCAGCAAACTTGCACCTAGTGTCGACTTAGATCCCAATGAAGTATTTACCACTGGTGTGCTGCACAATATTGGTGAACTCATGATTCATTCTCTTGTACCAGAGCAAGCTGTTGAAATATCTAAACGGGTTGAAGCTGGTGAAAGCATGTTGAAGGTACAAAGAGATGTGTTATTGACAGATGCACCAGAACTCGGTGCTCGTTTGGCACAAGCTTGGCAATTCCCAGCGGAAATGGTGGATGCGATTGCAAACGTCAATAGACCGGGTAAGGCGCGCGTGTCTAAGAAACTAGCTTGTTTGTTGTATTTTTCAAGGGCAGTTAATGATCGTTGGGATTCATTTTTAGATGATGCCGAAAAGCAAGATTTCCTACAAAGTCACCCTGCGGCTAAAGCTCTGAATATTTCTGATGAAATGATTGCAGTGATTGATAGTGTACGTGGTCAGGGAAGTGAATTGGCGTATGAACTGTTTTCTGATTAGACAAGAGAGCGCACTTAACTTTATTTATTAACGAGAAAACGGCAAGTTCATTGGAAGGTGAACTCGCCATTCTTTATTTTGTAAGGCTTGAAAGGGGAAGTGAGCGTTTAAGAACTTGGGCTCTCTACCGCGTTCTTTTTAGAAAACTTAATTTGCTGTATCACTAACCCCACGATGATCAGCACTAAGCCGAATAACGTTGAAGGGTGAATGTCCTCCCCAATAATGGTGGCCAGCAGCATTAATGAAATAAAAGGTGATGCAAAAATTAAGTTGCTGATGCGAGCGGTATTGTTGGTTAGTTTTAACGCTGAAAGCCATAACACAAACGTAATACCCATCTCAAAAAGCCCTACGTAAGTCACCGCCATCCAGCCTTTTGCTGTGATATGCGCCCAACTGTTACCTTCATAAATCGCTAAACCAATCGCAAGTGGTAGTGCTACTAGGAAACCTAAAAGCACACCTACAACTGGATCAGCTTTATTTTTGGTATTGAGGATCCAGTAACCCGCCCAAAGCAATGTAGAAACCAGAGCAAGTGCAACGCCGAATGGGCTGTCAAATTCTAGACCTAAGAGATCACCTTTTGTGGCAATAACCACGACTCCCAAGTAGCTGAAGGTACAGGCCACCCAATCTTGCTTACGAATCTTTTGCCCCAAAAAAACGGCAGCCATAAGAGTGAGGGTGATGGCCCAACTGTAGTTAATGGCTTGAGCTTGTGATGCCGGTAATAAATCGTAGGCTTTAAAAAGTATCAGGTAATAGGCTAGTGGATTTACGAGCCCTAATAATAAGTAGTACCAAGGGTTAGAGAAAAAGGTCGTGCTGAGTTGAGAAAGCTTACCCTGGAAAAAGCAAACTGCGATAAGGGCGAAGGAAGAAACAACGCTGGCGACCGCGAGCATTTGAATAGGTGAAAACTCCGCAAGGGTGAGCTTAAAGGCGGTAGCAACCGTTGACCAAAGTAATACGGCAGAAAGGCCAAAACCTAAGGCGCGACGTTCATTCATAGTAACTCATTATTATTGTTGGAATAGGATACGGAGACCTAGTCTATCTGTCGAAATTTAATACGGCAAACTGGACATTTATCCAGTATCAAAATACCATTTAAAGAGTCACTCCTAAATAGGCTAAATCTTTATCATGCAATGGATTATTGAACATCAAATGACACTTATCACTGCTATATCAAGCGCTCTCGCAAGTGGTATCGCGGTCAGTTGGTGGGTAAAACAGAAGTTTTCTTTCCAGCAACAGCTTTTAGAGCAGCAGATTGAATCTGACAAGCAATTGCATGAATCCCAAGCTCAGCAACTCAAATCATCTCTAGAACAAGCGCAAAAAGAGTTAGATGAATTGGATGATGAGCGAGATAAAGCCGCGTTTGAACTTAAACAAGCTCATGGCAAAGTGATGGCGGCGGTAGAAAAGCTGCGATATTTTGAAGCGGTGAAGCAAGAGCGTCAGCAATATGCAGATGAGATAAATCACCTAAAAGATCAAAAATCTGAGTTAGAGGCAGAATTACGCGAGCAAGAAGCTCGGCATGACCAAGAAAACCTAGCCAGCAGTGAAAAACTACAGTTGTTGGAGCAAGCTGAATCTCGTTTGAAACAACAATTTGAAATTCTCGCCAATCAGCTGTTTGAAACCAAAACAGCCAAAGTGGATCAGCAAAATAAGCAAAGCTTAGAAGGGCTTTTGTCCCCATTGCGTGAACAGTTAGAAGGCTTTAAAAAGCAAGTGAACGACAGTTTTGGTCAAGAAGCCAAAGAGCGACATACTTTGGTGCATGAGCTGAAAAATTTACAGCGCTTAAATGAAACCATGACACGTGAAGCGACAAACCTGACTCAAGCTTTGAAAGGAGATAACAAGCAACAAGGCAATTGGGGGGAAGTAGTGCTAGCTCGTGTATTAGCCGAGTCAGGTCTGCGAGAAGGGCATGAGTACCACACACAAGTGAACCTACAAAATGATGCAGGTAAGCGCTATCAACCTGATGTCATTGTGCATTTGCCACAAGAAAAGCAAGTGGTGGTTGACTCAAAAATGGCATTGGTCGCTTTTGAACGCTATTTCAATGCTGAAAATGATCTGCAGAGAGATTCAGCATTACGTGATCATTTAATTGCTTTGCGAGCGCACATTAAAGGGTTGAGTCAGAAGGATTATCATCAACTAAAGGGCATTCAAAGTTTAGATTACGTCTTGATGTTCATCCCTGTTGAGCCGGCTTTCCAAGTCGCTATTCAAGCTGATCCAAGCTTGGTCAAAGACGCCATGGAACAAAATATCATTTTGGTGAGCCCAACCACTTTGCTGGTGGCACTGAGAACGATTGATAATTTATGGAGAAATGACCGTCAAAACCAAAATGCACAAATAATTGCGGATCGCGCAAGCAAGCTTTATGACAAATTACGCTTGTTTGTTGATGATATGGAAGGGCTTGGCGGGGCTTTAGACAGAGCGAATCAAAACTACCAAGGTGCTATGAATAAACTGGCAACAGGGCGTGGCAATGTGATTCGCCAAGCGGAAAGCTTTAAAGAATTAGGGGTAGAGGTGAAGAAACCAATTTCGATAAACCTTACCGAGATCGCGCAAAATGAGGCTTTTTCAGAAAATGCCTCGTTAGTAGAAAGACAACTTGCTGAGGATAAAGTAAACTAATCGACCGCAGCGCCCTTAGATGTATTGAGGTATCACGCGCTGTCGATGAAAAACTTACCATGGTAGATAACAGCATTATGGACACAAGCGTGCAGACAAATTCAGCAGTAGAATCAGAAACCACACACTTTGGTTTTGAAACCGTCGCGAAAGACGAAAAAGTCGCAAAAGTAGCAGAGGTGTTTCACTCTGTAGCCGCTAAATACGACATCATGAATGATCTTATGTCGGGTGGTGTTCACCGTTTGTGGAAGCGATTCACAATAGATTGCAGTGGCGTTCGCCCTGGTCAGCGTATTCTTGATCTTGGTGGAGGTACTGGTGACCTAACGGCTAAGTTCTCACGTATTGTCGGTGAGAAAGGTCATGTGGTACTGGCTGATATCAACAACTCAATGCTTAACGTCGGTCGTGACAAACTTCGCGACAGCGGCATTGTAGGTAATGTGCACTATGTACAAGCGAATGCGGAAGAACTGCCTTTCCCAGATAACTACTTTGACTGCATCACGATTAGCTTCTGCTTACGTAATGTAACAGACAAAGATAAAGCATTACGTTCGATGTATCGTGTGTTAAAGCCGGGCGGTCGTTTGCTGGTTCTTGAGTTTTCTAAGCCGGTTCTTGAGCCTTTATCTAAAGTGTACGATGCGTATTCATTCCACTTGCTGCCTAAAATGGGCGAGTTGATTGCAAACGATGCTGACAGTTACCGCTACCTAGCGGAGTCTATCCGCATGCACCCAGATCAAGAGACTCTGGAAGGCATGATGCAAGGTGCCGGTTTCGAAAATACTAAGTACTTTAACCTGACGGGTGGCATTGTTGCCTTACACCGCGGTTATAAGTTCTAACTCGGATTTCGAGATAAACGTATTCAATGAAATGATTAAAACGGATGAGTGACTATTCATCCGTTATGACGTTTATCTTTTATACAAGCTAAGGACTGTCATGCCATTTGATCCATTAGTGACTGCGGTTATTGAAACCTCTTTAAATACCTTCGTAAACGACGACCCAGAATTGGTGCGTCGTTTATCTCGTTTAAAGGGGCAAGTAATCCAAGTTAATTTAAAAGAGCTTAATAAAACGCTTACTTTCGTATTCAGCCAACAGATTGATGTATTGGGCGATTATGAAGGTCAGCCTGATTGTTATTTGTCGCTGAATCTTTCGGTACTACCTGAATTACGTGAACAGTCCAATATCACCAAGCTAATCAAGCAAGATAAACTGATTTTAGAAGGTGATATTCAACTCGCGCAAAAATTTGCACAGCTCATGACAGACTGCAAACCTGATCTTGAAGAGTGGTTATCCCGCATTACTGGAGATGTGGTGGCACATACTTTAGTTCAAGGTGTGAAAAACGTGGGTGGCTTCGTTTCTAAGCAAGCGACTAAGCACCAAAACCATATTGCTCAAGTGCTAACGGAAGAGTGGAAAATTGCTCCAGCTCCGTTAGAGATTGCTTATTTCTGTGATCAAGTAGACGATGTGAAAAGTGCAACGGCTCGTTTGGAAGCAAAACTAAACGCGCTGTTGGAGAAAGCATGACCCCAACTGAATTGAAACGTCTTTATCATATTATCAAGGTACAGTTAGAGTACGGTCTTGATGAATTAATGCCGGTTCACCAATTGACTAAAGCGCCTTTGCTGGCAAGAAAATCGCTATTTTGGGTAAAGAATAAGCATCCAGATAAAGAATTAGGTCTTCGCCTTCGTTTAGCGCTTCAAGAGCTTGGTCCAGTATGGATCAAATTTGGTCAAATGATGTCGACAAGACGGGATTTATTTCCGCCTCATATCGCTGATCAACTGGCATTACTGCAAGACCAAGTTGCCCCATTTAATGGTGAATTGGCTAAGCAGCATATGGAAGAAGCGCTGGGTGGTAGTTTAGATAACTGGTTCACTGATTTTGATATCAAGCCATTAGCTTCAGCTTCGATCGCTCAGGTGCATACTGCTAAACTAAAAGAATCGGGTCGCGAAATTGTTCTGAAGGTGATTCGCCCTGATATTCGTCCTGTCATTGATGCAGATCTAAAACTGATGCACCGAATGGCGAGTATAGTCGCGAAAGCACTGCCTGAAGCACGTCGTTTGAAGCCTGTTGAAGTAGTACGAGAGTACGAAAAGACATTGATTGATGAATTGGATTTACGCCGAGAAGCGGCTAATGCTATTCAGCTTCGCCGTAACTTTGAAGGCAGTGAAGAATTATACGTACCTGAAGTTATCACTGATTTAAGCAGTGAATCTTTAATGGTATCTGAACGGATTTACGGTATCCAAGTTTCGGATATTCCCATGTTAGAAGCTAATGGCACTAACATGAAGTTATTGGCTGAACGTGGCGTCACAGTATTCTTTACACAAGTATTTCGTGACAGCTTCTTTCATGCTGATATGCACCCGGGGAATGTCTTTGTAAACCCAGAGAATCCAGAGAATCCACAATGGATTGGTTTAGATTGCGGTATTGTTGGAACGTTAAATAGTGAAGACAAACGTTATCTAGCCGAAAACTTATTGGCGTTCTTTAATCGTGATTATCGAAAAGTTGCAGAGCTGCATGTTGATTCTGGTTGGGTGCCTCACAATACAAATGTGAATGAATTTGAATTCGCGATTCGTACCGTATGTGAACCTATTTTTGCTAAACCGCTTGGTGAAATTTCATTTGGTCATGTGTTATTGAACCTATTCAACACAGCAAGACGTTTCAATATGGAAGTACAGCCTCAGCTGGTTTTATTGCAAAAGACGTTATTGTATGTAGAAGGTTTAGGTCGTCAGTTGTATCCGCAACTCGACTTATGGGCAACGGCAAAACCATTTTTAGAAACTTGGATGATGAACCAAGTTGGTCCGCAAGCTGTGATCAACGCGGTGAAAGAGCGTGCACCATTTTGGGCTGAAAAATTACCTGAATTACCTGAGCTTCTATATGATAGCTTGCGCCAAGGTAAAGCTATGAACCAACGTATGGATCAGCTTTACCAAGGTTACCGTGATAGCAAGCGCCAACAAGCAACGGGTAAGTTTTTGTTTGGTATTGGAGCAACTTTAGTCGTATGCTCCGCAATATTAGTTTCAAGCCCTTACGAGCAGCTAAGCATGGGCTGTGGCATCGCTGGTGTCACATTTTGGCTGCTAAGTTGGCGAGCTTACCGTCGTTAAACGGTAGACTCCCTTAATAATTTTTGTGTAGACAAACCCGAGGACAATACAATGGGTGGTATCAGTATTTGGCAACTTCTAATCATTGCTGTAATCGTAATCTTACTATTTGGTACTAAGAAACTACGTGGCATGGGTGGTGATTTAGGTTCAGCGGTTAAAGGCTTTAAAAAAGCAATGAGCGATGAAGACAAGCCTGCCGATAAAAAAGACGCAGACTTTGAACCAAAAAATATTGAACAGCAGAAAACAGACGCTACTGCTGAAACAAAGAAAGACAAAGAGCAGGCGTAAGTCGTGTTTGATATCGGTTTTTGGGAACTGGTATTAATATCTGTCGTCGGGTTAGTTGTTTTAGGACCTGAGCGTTTGCCTGTTGCTATTCGCAGTGTATCCAAGTTTATTGGTACTGCAAAAAGCATGGCAAACAGTGTGAAAGATGAACTTTCTCACGAGCTTAAAGTTCAAGAATTGCAAGAGAACCTGCGTAAGGCTGAGCAAATGGGTATGGAAGATTTATCTCCAGATCTAAAAGCATCGGTTGATGAACTAAAGCAGGCTGCTGCTACTGTTCAAAGACCATATGCGAAGCCTGATACTGAAAAAGCAAGTGAAGTGGAAACGACGCCAATCACCGAAACGAGTGAGAATGAAAGTATTCAAATTCGTAAAGAAGCTTCAGTAGCGTCAGATAAAAAAGCCGAATAGTCTCGCAAGGAGGAGCCACAATAAGCTCATGCAACACAATGCTTTGTGTAATGTGCATGTGATTGGCTCCTTTTCGATCTTCCTGTTATAGAGGTTTGACATGTCTTCGACTCAGCAGACACAACCTTTGATTAGCCATTTACTTGAACTACGTAACCGACTTTTGCGCGCAATTGTTGCGGTTCTTGTAATCTTTGTTGGGCTAATTTATTTTTCTAATGATATTTATGAGTTTGTTTCAGCACCTTTGGTAGATCGTTTACCTGAAGGAGCAACAATGATTGCTACTGATGTAGCGTCACCATTTTTCACACCTTTGAAGTTAACATTGATAGCGTCGATTTTTGTAGCTGTCCCGTTTATTTTGTATCAGGTGTGGGCGTTTGTTGCTCCTGGGCTGTACAAGCACGAAAAGCGTTTGATCATGCCATTACTGGCCTCTAGCTCATTGCTTTTCTATTGTGGTGTTGCGTTCGCTTATTTTGTTGTTTTCCCTTTGGTATTTAGCTTCTTTACTGCTATTTCTCTCGGGCAAGTTGAATTTGCGACCGATATATCCAGTTATCTAGATTTTGTCTTAGCGCTGTTTTTTGCTTTTGGTATTGCGTTTGAAGTGCCAGTGGCCATTATCTTGCTATGCTGGACGGGTGCTACGACTCCGAAAGCTTTATCTGAAAAGCGTCCGTATATTGTCGTGGGTGCATTCATTATCGGTATGATGCTTACTCCGCCAGACATGATTTCTCAAACATTACTTGCCATTCCAATGTGCATATTGTTTGAAATTGGTCTGTTTTTCGCTCGTTTTTATGTACGAAAACCTGTGGAAGGCGAAGAAGAAATAGAAGAGTAAACGTAGACTAAGCAATCACGTTAAAATAAAAAAGCAGCCCTATGGCTGCTTTTTTATTTTAACTATCGGACTGTTACTTTGTGACCGCAAATTTGGCATACGTAAATTTCTTTGATGCCAATGATTTTGTGCCAAAATGTTCGATGTTGACGTTGTAAGTGAATGGTATCGTGTTCACACATATAACTCACTCTTTAGTATTATTTTAAAGTGAGCGCGAATATTAACGTTGTTGACTATGCAACTCAAGTCGTCAAGATAAAAAAATATTATAAAAATTAATACTTAAAGAGAAAATAATTTTTTTGCATTGCTGGTTGTAATGCGGTTAACTTCTTCTAGACTTATATTTCTGAGCTCTGCGACACGTTTTGCGACAAGATTTGTGTAGGCTGGCTCATTGCGTTTTCCTCTATTTGGTGTAGGAGCTAGATAAGGGCAGTCAGTTTCAAGAATAACGTATTCCATATCTAAGTGAGGTATCACCTTATCCATTCCTGAGTTTTTAAAGGTAGACACTCCTCCAAGCCCTAAATGAAAACCTAATGCATTGATAGCCTGTGCTTCTTCCAAGCTGCTACCAAAACAGTGAAAAACACCACGTAAACTGCCATCTTGTTCTTGTTGTAAAAGTGATAACGTTTCTTGGATTGAATCACGAGTATGGATTACGACAGGCAGGTTGAGTTCTTTTGCCCATTGCAGTTGAGTCACAAAAGCGAACTCTTGTTCTGCTTTGAATGTTTTATCCCAGTACAGATCAATCCCAATTTCACCGACAGCAATAAAGTTATGTTTTTCAAACCAACCGCGAATTGTCGCTAAGGTTTGCTCAATATTCGCGTCTACATAACACGGATGCAGCCCCATCATTGAACGACAGACATTAGGAAATTGTTTTTCTGTGTTTAACATCGGCTCGATAGAGTCTAGATCAATATTCGGGAGAAGAATTGTATCGATTCCTTGTGCAAGAGCTCGCTGCACCACTTCTTCACGGTCATTGTCGAATTCGCTGGCATAAATATGGGCGTGAGTGTCAATCATCATGCTGTCCTGAAAATCTAAAGTTGCGCTGAGTATACGGTAGTGTGAGAGGAAGGTCATTTTTTGTCATTTGTTCGATTTTTTCATTCAGATCTGAGCTTTACTGTTAGCGTCTGTAACCATCGGTGATATGCTTTTATCAGTATTTAGCACTTTCATATCTAGGCATATTGATGTTTAGACTAGGCAAGGAGAATCTCGTGTCTGTTTCAATTCAAGGTCAATTCCCAGGTCGTCGTATGCGCCGTATGCGTAAACATGACTTCAGCCGTCGCCTTATGGCAGAAAACCAACTATCTGTAAGTGACTTAATTTACCCAATGTTCATCTTAATGGGTAAAGATCGTCGCGAAACCGTTGAATCTATGCCGGGTATCGAACGTTTATCTATCGACCTAATGCTAGAAGAAGCGCAATACTTAGCGAATTTAGGCGTTCCAGCTATCGCGTTATTCCCCGTCGTGAATCAAGATGCGAAAAGCTTGTGTGCGGTTGAATCTTATAACCCTGAAGGTTTAGTTCAACGTGCCGTCCGTGCACTAAAAGAGCACATCCCTCAAATTGGTGTCATTACGGATGTGGCTTTAGACCCATTCACGACTCATGGTCAAGATGGCATCATCGA
Organism: Vibrio gallaecicus; assembly: GCF_024347495.1. Classification (NCBI taxonomy): domain Bacteria; kingdom Pseudomonadati; phylum Pseudomonadota; class Gammaproteobacteria; order Vibrionales; family Vibrionaceae; genus Vibrio; species Vibrio gallaecicus. The sequence continues at coordinate 109,329 of NZ_AP025490.1, forward strand.
TGAAACAGGCTATGTTCAAAATGATGAAACAACCGAAGTTTTGATCAAACAGGCGATTTCGCATGCCGAAGCCGGTGCTGATGTCGTTGCTCCATCAGATATGATGGATGGTCGTATTGGTAAGATCCGTGAAGCGCTAGAAGAAGCGGGTCACATTCATACTCAAATAATGGCTTACTCTGCAAAATATGCTTCTTGTTACTACGGACCTTTCCGTGATGCAGTGGGCAGTGCTTCAAACCTTAAAGGTGGTGATAAGAAAAACTACCAAATGGATCCGGCGAATAGTGATGAAGCCATTCATGAAGTGGCTATGGATCTTAACGAAGGTGCGGATATGGTGATGGTGAAGCCTGGTATGCCGTATTTGGATATTGTTCGCCGAGTGAAGCATGAGCTTCAGGCGCCTACTTTTGCATACCAAGTTTCTGGAGAATACGCGATGCACAAAGCGGCGATTCAGAATGGTTGGTTAAAAGAGCGTGAGACCGTTTTAGAGTCTCTACTGTGTTTCAAACGCGCGGGTGCTGACGGTATTTTAACTTACTTTGCTAAAGATGTAGCAGAGTGGCTTGCTGAGGATAATGCTCAAGCTGCAGAGCATTTATCTGCAACAGAATAATCGGTTAGGCATTGAGTACACAAAGAGCTGGTTTATACCGGCTCTTTTTCATTGGGGAATGGCATTATGGCTGTATTGATTCGAGAAGGCTCGTTAGAAGAAGTGATTCATGTTGTTGATCAGGTTGATGAATTTCTTCACAAAGAAACTGTCGAGTCTTTAGCTTCCCGTATTGAAGGAAAAAAATCTTTAATATTGATTGCGGAGGAAGAAGGTGAATTACTTGGCTTTAAAATTGGTTATCAATTAAATGAACACACTTTTTATAGTTGGTTTGGTGGTGTATCTCCATTAGCGAGAAATAAGGGAGTGGCGCAATTACAACTCGAAGCTCAAGAGCTGTGGGTGAGAGATAAGGGCTATAAGTGCTTAAAGGTGAAATCTCGTAATCAATTTCCCGCTATGCTAAGGCTGTTACTTCGTAATGGTTATCTTATTGAACACTATGAAAAAAAAGAGATTTTACTAGAAAATCGTATCCATTTTATAAAGCAGTTGTAGTGCCACATTAAATTAAATGAGACTTTTTCTCATTTAGATGTTGACTATTAAATGAGAATCATTATTATTAACCACGTCTTAGGGAATGAGGAAACAGTTCACAAGGATGTTGAATCAGCTTGTTTAGACTGGCTGAGAACAGATTTCTAGCGAACTTGTACTAAGTTCTTTTTTGACACGACATTGCTCACATTGCTTCCAGTGTAATTTATAGCTTTTTGGTAGAGCTGTAGTATTCAATTTGAATGGCTTTACCGCTTTTTGCTAGGCGACATCTTCGGGTGTCGCTTTTTTTCTATTTGCGCAAACCAAATCTTCATTTCTTGTGAATAAAACAACACCAGTATTTTTTTCCACAGAGCAAGATCGAAAAAAGATCATTGTTGTATTGTTCGATCTGTGTTTATTTTTATTTTTATCAATCACTTAAATGCAATTTTCGCTCTTAACTTGCATTGTTTAGATTGTGTGTATAAATAATATAAACAGAGTTATCCACAATTTAGGTGAGTCTTGGATAAAAAGTATTAACTTTAAAGCTGGTGCGGTAAGTCTGATAACGTAGCATCAAAACATGAGACGTGGCATCCTTAACAGATCATTTCTGTACTTACTGGATACACAAATATTATGGCTCGTATTCCTGATAATCCATTGATCCTTATTGATGGCTCTTCTTACCTTTATCGTGCTTTTCATGCCTACCCAGGCACCATGAGTAATGGTGATATTCCAACAAATGCCGTTTACGGTGTGGTGAACATGCTTCGAAGCATGATGCGCCAGTTTGCTTCTGATCGTATTGCAGTAATCTTTGATGCGAAGGGAAAAACGTTCCGTGATGACATGTATCCAGAGTACAAAGCAAATCGCCCACCAATGCCAGATGATTTACGTTGTCAGATAGAACCTTTGCACAACGTTATTCGAGCTATGGGTTTACCTCTTATCTCTATCTCTGGCGTAGAAGCCGATGATGTGATTGGCACTTTAGCTTCGCAAGCTTCTAAAGCCGGTATCCCTGTGCTGATCAGTACGGGTGATAAAGATATGGCTCAATTGGTGGATGAGAACGTCACTCTTATCAATACAATGACTAACGTTGTGATGGATAGAGAAGGCGTGATAGAGAAGTTTGGTATTCCACCAGAGCTTATTATCGACTACCTCGCACTTATGGGCGATAAGGTTGATAACATTCCTGGAGTACCAGGTGTTGGAGATAAAACGGCAACGGCTTTACTTCAAGGTATAGGAAGTATCGAGAAGTTATACGAAAACCTTGATGACATAGCAGCACTTGGTTTTCGTGGTTCTAAAACCATGGCGAAAAAGCTTATCGATAACAAAGATAATGCAACTATGTCTTATGAACTGGCCACTATTAAGCTTGATGTGGAGCTGGAAGAGACGCCAGAATCACTAGTGAAAGCAACGCCTAATACTGATGAACTGATCAAACTTTATGGTCAATTAGTCTTTAAGTCATGGCTTAATGAGTTACTTGAAGGTGGCAGTGGCGTTGTAGAAGCGGATGAAAAGTCGGGAGCGGTACGTAGCAATGCGCCTGCTACATCTTCTGCCGCTGAAATGAATACTTCAGCAGTGACGATCGATCGCAGCCAATATGAGACCATTCTTGATCAAGACACTTTTAATCAGTGGCTAGATAAGCTTAAAGCGACCGATGTATTTGCCTTTGACACGGAAACTGACAATTTAGACTACATGGTGGCTAACCTAGTTGGTTTGTCGTTTGCGACAGAAGAAGGTATTGCGGCTTATGTACCTGTTGCCCACGATTATTTAGATGCTCCTGAGCAACTTGATCGTGATTGGGTATTAGAACAGTTAAAACCTATTTTAGAAGATGACGCTCAAGCTAAAGTCGGTCAGAACCTAAAATACGATGCAAGTGTACTTGCTCGTTACGATATTGAAATGAAAGGAATTAAGCACGACACCATGCTGGCGTCTTACGTATTTAATAGCGTAGGTGGTAAGCATGATATGGATAGCTTAGCGCTTCGTTTCCTACAACATAGCTGCATTTCATTCGAGCAGATTGCAGGTAAGGGCAAAAAGCAGCTTACATTTAATCAAATCGATATTGAAGAAGCATCGCCATATGCGGCTGAAGATGCTGACGTCACTTTACGTCTGCACAATCGTTTAATGGAAAACATTGAGCAAGATGAAAAGCTGAAAACCATTTATGAGGAGATTGAAATCCCTCTTGTACCAGTAATGTCGAGAATTGAACGTACTGGTGTATTTATTGATGACATGCTGCTGGGGGCTCAATCTCAAGAAATCGCAGTTCGCTTAGATGAGTTAGAGCAAAAAGCTTACGAGATTGCAGAGCAAGAATTCAATATGAATTCACCTAAGCAACTTCAAGCTATCTTATTCGAAAAGATGGGCTTGCCCGTTATTAAGAAAACCCCATCGGGTGCTGCTTCTACTAATGAAGAAGTGCTTCAAGAGCTAGCATTAGATTACCCGCTGCCTAAATTGATTATTGAATATCGCGGCTTGGCGAAGCTGAAGTCTACTTATACTGATAAGTTGCCTAAGATGATCAATGCTGAAACTGGTCGGGTGCATACCTCTTATCATCAGGCTGTTACGGCAACTGGGCGTTTATCTTCGACCGATCCAAACTTACAAAATATCCCAATTCGTAACGATGAGGGGCGCCGAATTCGTCAGGCATTCGTAGCACCTCACGGTTGGAAAATTTTAGCAGTCGATTACTCTCAAATCGAGTTGCGTATTATGGCGCACTTATCTGGCGATAAAGCATTATTAGAAGCTTTCCAACAAGGTAAAGATATTCACGCGGCAACTGCAGCTGAAATTATTGGTGTAAGCATTGATGATGTCACTACAGAGCAACGTCGCCGTGCTAAAGCCGTTAACTTCGGTCTGATTTATGGCATGAGTGCATTTGGCTTAGCGAAGCAGTTAGGCATTCCACGTGGTGAAGCGCAGCACTATATGGATACTTACTTCGAACGTTACCCTGGCGTCATGCAATATATGGAAGACACCCGTAGTAATGCATCTGAGCAAGGCTTTGTTGAAACTATCTATGGTCGTCGATTACACCTTCCTGAAATTTCATCACGTAATGGTATGCGTCGTAAAGCCGCCGAGCGTGCTGCGATTAATGCTCCAATGCAAGGTACCGCTGCGGATATCATCAAAAAAGCGATGTTACTCGTTGATGAGTGGATTCAAGCGGAAGGTGATGGTCGTGTGAAACTTCTTATGCAAGTTCACGATGAATTGGTTTTTGAAGTTGAAGAGTCAGCTTTGGCTGAAATTGAAAGTAAAGTACAAGAATTGATGGAATCTGCCGCGAATCTAGAAGTACCTTTAGTTGCCGAAGCTGGGAGTGGAGACAACTGGGACCAAGCTCATTAGTCAAAAATAGAGCTTATTGACATAATTAGCATGAGCCAGCGCACAAACGCTGGCTTTTTTTTGTCTAAAAAAAAGTTATTCAATGAATGGCTATTGTGTTCTTTAATAAAACTTAAGTGAAAAAAAACTACAAAATCTATTTCCATTTCTGAGCAATTGTTGTACATTAATCTCGTAGGGTACAGAGGTAAGATGTTCTATCTTTCAGACCTTTTGTTTCACGTTATTGGATTAGGCTGATTCAGCCGCCCCAGTCAGTATTTGACTGGGGCGTTTTTTCTTGTGGCAAAGAAAATTTCTACAAGTCTCTTTTCCCTCTCTATTTTTCTTATCTTTAGCACTTATCCGTTATTAACGAAAAATTCCTATTTGTAAGTTTATTTCTTTTCTAATTGGGTTATTTCTCTTTATAAATCAAGATCGCTTATCTGCTTATCTGCTTATCTGCTTATCTGCTTATCTGCTTATCTGCTTATCTGCTTATCTCGCCCGATACTAGGCTTAACTATTCTTTCTTCTTATTCGCTGTTGGGAGGGTAGGTTTCCTTTTCCTTACCTTCATCAATTTTCAATTGGCATAAAAAAGCCCCGCAATGATGCGAGGCTATATTTAACTTTTTCTTTGAACTTATCTCTTTTAACCGCTGTCATTTATAAAGCAGTTATTGCGATAGTGTTTATTCGTCGTTTGAATCTACATCGTTATCCAGATCTTCTTCTAGAAGATGAACAAATGCAGGTGCAAACCAAGAGTCAAGTTTACTGCGCAGCTGATCAACCCCTAAACCTTTCAGTGAAGAGAAAACATCAACGTTCACATCACCACCAAAAGATTCGGCATCTTTACGGATTTTAAGAAGTTGTGCTTTACGAGCACCACTTTTTAATTTGTCAGCTTTAGTTAATAGAACTTGTACTGGAATACGGCTGTCGATTGCCCAGTAGATCATTTGCTGATCGAGATCTTTCATCGGATGACGGATATCCATCAACACGACAAGACCTTTTAAGCACTCACGACGTTGTAGGTACTCACCAAGAGACTGTTGCCACTTTTTCTTTAGCTCTAGTGGAACTTGTGCGAATCCATATCCAGGAAGATCGACAATGTGGCAGCCTTCATCAACCTTAAATAGGTTAATAAGTTGAGTTCGACCTGGTGTTTTACTGGTTTTCGCTAAACCTTTCTGGTTGGTTAGGCGATTTAGTGCACTAGATTTACCAGCATTGGAGCGTCCTGCAAACGCAATTTCGATACCTTCGTCTTCTGGTAAATGACGAATATCGGGTGCACTAGTAATGAAATGCGTCTTTTGATAATGAATTTTTACGCTCACTGTTAACTCCATCTCGACTTTGTGTAGTCGATTGATTACTTTTTTGTGAATTTGTGTAAAATAACCGTGCTCGGCATAAGGTCGCCTATTGTACCATGAGTGGCAACATAGAGTGGTACTGGAAGCTTGATAATTATAATGGAATGTCATGAAGAAATTAGCGCTAATTTTGAGTCTTTTAGCCAGCTGCTCAGTATGGGCGGAAGGCAGTATTGAAGCTGGTAAAGCTAAATCACAAACATGTGTTGCCTGCCACGGTGCTGACGGCAACAGCCTGATCACACAGTACCCTAAACTGGCTGGTCAACATGCTAAGTATCTAGAGAAGCAGTTAAAAGAGCTTAAGCTAGGTATGACTAGTGGTGGTAAGCAAGGTCGGTATGAACCTGTAATGGGTGCAATGGCGATGCCTTTATCTGAAGAAGATATGGCAGATCTGGCGGCATATTATGCCTCTTTACCAATTTCAAACAATTCAACCCCAGAAAACGTGGTTGCGGAAGGTAAAGCTTTATATACCGCTGGTGATGCAGAGCGTGGAATTACCGCTTGTATTGCGTGTCACGGAGCGCGTGGTAACGGTACTGAACTTTCAGGTTTCCCTAAAGTTTCAGGTCAGCATGCTGATTATATCAAAGCGCAGCTAGAAAAGTTCCGCGATGGTAGCCGTAATAATGATATGAATGCGATGATGCGTGATGTTGCTAAAAAGTTAACAGATGCAGATATCGACACCCTATCTAAATATGTTGGTGGCCTACACTAATCATTCTTAACCTATAAAAATAATAAATAGGTCTGAATTACATATACGTTCGAGCACAGAATTGAGAAACGCCCCTATCGGAATACGATAGGGGCGTTTCTTTTATATGGGAAATATATAATTCACGAGTGCTTATGAAGTTGTTTTCGATAGATGGCTGTAGGGAGTGGTTGAGCGAAGTTCTATTTCCCCTCTTTGTTTGTGAGAGATCGACTATTATTTACCGCACGATCATAGGTCTTAATTTCTAAGATAATGAAAATTAGATGTTTTATAAGTTGATGGAATAACGTTCGAAAACTGTGAAGTTAAGCCATTGCAGTCTAAGCCCATGAGGGTAGAGTATCCGCCATCAGCAAGGAGCTGAACTAGATATGGATGATCGACTTGTCTGAAGGTATAGACAGAAACGGATCAGGCTAGGATAGCCCAGTAACAAGATGTTAGAAAAGGAAAGCCAAAATTCATCAGGACGATGACCAACAAACAAATTTGGCAAGGAAAGCACCAAGAACAAATGGAGATTTGTGTACCAAGTTGAGTATACAAACTTTGGCCATAATAGGCAGATTTAGAGAGCGATAGGTTTTCCTATCGCTTTTTTTATTGGTTTGATGAAAAAACACCCAATACCACTCCACTATATACGCACTTTCTGGTATGTTTCGCATCCCTGTTTAAGGATGTGCGCATGTATACTTGTCCCTTATGCCATCACGATGATGTGAATCACTACTTTGAAGACAAACGCAGAGAATTTTTGCAATGTCAGCAATGTGAGTTGGTATTTGTTAATCCTCGGCAACGATTAGCTGCAAGCGAAGAAAAAGCGCAATACGATCTCCATGAGAACGATCCGAATGATGCAGGCTATCGTCGATTTTTATCTCGTATAGCTGAGCCATTAACAGGCAAAATTTCATCCAATTCACATGGATTGGATTTTGGTTGTGGTCCCGGTCCTACATTATCTATTATGTTAGAAGAAGCCGGACACACCATGGATTTGTACGATATCTATTACCATCCCGAAACTTCGGTGTTGGAAAAAACGTACGACTTTATGACTGCCACTGAGGTAATAGAGCATCTCTATCAACCGGATAAAGTTTGGCAGCAATGGTTAAATTTAGTTAAGCCAAAAGGCTGGATTGGTCTTATGACCAAGCTAGTAATAGACGTGGATGCGTTTGCTGGTTGGCACTATAAGAATGATCCTACGCATGTAGTCTTCTTTAGTCGTCAAACATTCCAGTTTTTGGCTGAGCGGGATAAGCTCGAACTAGAATTTGTTGGAAATGATGTAATTTTACTGAGGAAACTGCAGTAATGGGTCGTAGTAAAAAATCAAGAAAGCCGGGAGCATTAGGTGCTCCAGAGCCTATGGTAACAAGAAACCGTAGTGAGTCTAACGTTGAAGGTCGTGAACGTAAGCGTATTAAAAAGCGTAAAGGCTTAAAGTCAGGTAGCCGTCATTCAGATGGTAGCGATGCACAGCAGCGTAAAGCAGCACAAAATCGTGATCCTCGTTTAGGCAGTAAGAAAAAAATTCCATTGATCGTTGAGCCGGCTAAGAAGCCGAATAAGCAAGAGCGTAAGCTTTCTAACGAGCAAGAGCTTGAAATGCTTGAGAACGATGCTCAACTAAATACTCTGCTAGATCGCATTGAAAATGGTGAAAACCTAGGTGCTGGTCTACAGAAATTTGTTGATGAGAAGCTGGATCGTATCGAACATCTAATGGGTCGCTTAGGCTTATTAGAGCCAGAAGAAGACGAAGAATCTGAAGATGAAATCTTTGAAGAAGCACCTGTAGTGGTGAAGAAAAAGAAAGCGAGTTCTGATGAGGACTTGTTATCTCAGTTTGAAGACTTCGATCTAGACAGCTTCAAAGGGTAATATCGAATGAATGTAACCTTATTAGCCATTGCTGGTGGAGTGATCATTCTCGGCTTAGGTGCTTATGCAGGTTACCTTCTACTTCAAGTAAAGAAGCAGACGGAACTGCAAAAACAGCATCAAGCGTTAGCGATTGAAAAGCGCAACGCGAACATTTACGAAAATGTAAATACACTATGTTTAGCTGGAATCCAAGGTCAGTGTGACCTATCAGAATTGAGCATTCGTATCTATTACATTATGGATAATGTTCAAGGTGATGAGCGTGTCGACTTTGACACGGAGTATCCAGCAACGTCTGAGCTGTTCCATATTGTAGAAAATATGGCTCGTGGTGAAGACAGACAAGCGCTTGAGAAGAAAGAGCGTATGGAGCAAAACTTAGCACGGCATAAAGCTGAAACCCGCTTGAATGATGCGATTATTGAAGAGTTAAAGGTGCTCCAGAAAAAGGTGCAGCCACTCAATAATCAAATCAACATCCAAATGATATAACCCCAAAGGCTTACTGAAACCGGTAAGCCTTTTTGTTTTAAAGCAAGCATGAGTGATCGTGCTAGCAGTTCTGAATATTAATTGCCAAAACTTGTTGTCGCATCAAACTGCTTTGAAAGTCATATGGCAGAATAGCCAGTCTATAATTTTAAGTATGTAAAACTGATCAGTGAGCGCCATGCGCATCTGATCTTAACCGGAAATACCATCATGTCGAGTCAGCCAGTCGTAACCAACCAGCAAATCGTTTGGGATCAAGCCATCTTAGACAAGTACAACTATTCTGGACCGCGCTACACTTCATATCCAACGGCGTTGGAATTTCATGAAGCGTTCACCGTAGCAGACTACGACATGGCGTGTACCCAATACCCTGATCGACCACTATCTTTGTATGTGCATATCCCATTTTGTCATAAACTTTGCTATTACTGCGGTTGTAATAAAGTGATCACCCGCCACTCTCACAAAGCGGATGAATACCTTGATGTGATTGAGCATGAGATTCGCCAGCGCGCTTCTCTATTACATGACCGCAATGTGACTCAGTTGCACTTTGGTGGTGGTACGCCAACATTCTTAAATAAAGTGCAAATTACTCGTCTAATGAAGATCATTCATGATGAGTTTAACTTTGTTGAAACGGCTGAAATCAGTATTGAAGTTGACCCTCGTGAAATCGAGCTAGATATGCTTGATCACCTACGCAATGAAGGGTTCAACCGTTTAAGTATTGGTGTTCAAGACTTCAACAAAGAAGTACAAAAGCTGGTTAACCGTGAGCAAGATGAAGATTTCATTATCGCTATGGTTAAGCGTGCAAAAGACCTAGGTTTCCGTTCGACGAACCTCGATTTAATCTATGGCTTACCTAAGCAGACAAAAGTCTCTTTTGCTGAAACATTAAAGCAAGTGCTAGAAATGCAGCCAGGTCGTTTATCTGTATTTAACTATGCGCACATGCCGCAATTGTTTGCTGCGCAACGTAAAATAAAAGAAGAAGATCTCCCTGTTGCTGAAGAGCGCATGGGAATTTTACAAGATACGATCGCGACTCTAACGGGCGCGGGTTATCAGTTCATCGGTATGGATCACTTTGCTTTACCTGATGATGAATTGGCAGTTGCTCAGCGAAAAGGTGTTTTGCATCGTAATTTCCAAGGCTACACCACACAAGGTGAAGCTGATTTGGTTGGCTTTGGTGTATCTGCTATCTCTATGATGGGGGATGCTTACGCGCAAAACCAAAAAGATCTGAAGAAGTACTATGCGCAAGTCAATGACCTACGCCATGCTTTATGGAAAGGGGTTGCGCTCGATGGCGATGACTTACTTCGCCGTGAAGTGATTAAACAGCTAATTTGTAATTTCAAATTGGATAAAACGAAGATTGAGTCTGAATTTGCAGTCACATTTAATCAATACTTTAAAGAGGACCTAGGTCTTCTACAGACGTTCATTAATGATGAGCTAGTTGAAGTGGATGATAAAGAGATTAGAGTGACTTTACGTGGTCGATTATTGATCCGAAATATTTGTATGTGTTTCGATAAATACTTACGTGCCAAAGCTCGTCAGCAACAGTTCTCACGAGTGATTTAACTTGTTGCGTTAAATATTCGACTCCATAAAAAATGCCAGCATTAAGCTGGCATTTTTGTTTTTAGACTTTGCTAAGCACTAAAGCACTAAAGCACTAAAGTGTTATAGCATTAAGTCATTAAGCGCGATTGGCTACTTTGTCTTTTAGTTCTTGCTTCTCAACATCAGAGATGAAAGCAAGGTCAAGACCATTGATTTGAGCTTGACGAATTTGTGCTTGGCTTAAACCAGCTTGTGGTGCTGCAACTTCGTATTCATACGGTAGCTCAATGCCTTCAACTGCTGGATCATCCGTATTTAAACAAGCCATCACACCGTGTTCAAGGAATTGCTTAACAGGGTGGTTAGCAAGAGTTTCAACCGTACTTGTTTGGAAGTTTGAAGTCAGGCAAGACTCAATACCAATACGGTTTTCAGCAAGGTAATCCATTAGTTTAGGGTCGTGAATAGCTTTCACGCCGTGACCTATACGTGTTGCACCTAGTTCTTGAATTGCTTGCCACATACTTTCTGCACCGGCAGCTTCACCTGCGTGAACGGTGACATTCATACCAGCATCACGCACTTGTTTGAAGTGAGTAACAAAGCGGTCACCAGGTTGACCTAGTTCATCGCCAGCTAAATCAACAGCTACAATTTTGTCTTTTTGAGTAAGAATCGCGTCTAACTCTTGTTGGCATGCGTCTGTTCCGAATGTACGGCTCATGATACCAATTAGGTTCGTTTTTACATCAAAGTCACGCATACCAGCTTCGACACCGTCTACAACAGCTTCAACCACACCAGCAACTGGAAGCTTGTGCTTCATTGCCATGTAGTAAGGTGAGAAGCGTAGTTCAGCATAGTCAATTTGAGCATTCAGTGCGTCTTCTACATTTTCGTAAGCAACACGACGACAAGCCTCTAAATCACCTAGTACCGCTACACCCCAATCAAGTTTAGAAAGAAATGCCACTAGTGATGGTTCTGCTTCAACAATTTGAACGTGTGGAGTGAGAGCTTCAACGTCATAAGCCGGTAACGCAACACCAAACTTCTGACCCAAATCTAAGATAGTTTGAGTACGAATGTTACCGTCTAAATGGCGGTGCAAATCAGTAAGGGGCAAATTTTTAGTTATCATTAGAAAGTATCCAGATCGAGAATGTGTGTGCGGTGGTATCAGTATAAAAATGAATAAGAGCTGTGTCAGTAACAAATGCGTTGTAAAGCAGCGAAATTCGCTGTTTTCTACTTCATGTTCACCAAATCTGTTGGCCACTCATTGAAGGGGACAGGGCGGCTGTATAGGAAGCCTTGCGCTTGAGGGCAGCCTAATTGGGATAACAGCTCCGCTTGTAATGGTGTCTCCACTCCTTCAGCTACCAGGTTCGCTTTAAAGCCTTTTGTGATATTTACAATGGCAGCAACGATAGAGCTGTCGAGATTTTCTTTTTCTAATTTACTGACAAAGCTGCGGTCTATCTTTAAGCAGTCAAAAGGAAGCTTGTGCAAGTAAGCCAAAGAAGAGTAACCGGTACCAAAATCATCAATGGCAATGGAAATACCTAATGACTTCAATGCGAGCATGTTTTCAATGATGATTGGATTATTGTCGACGATACGTGATTCCGTTATTTCTAGTGTCAGGTTTCTTGCAGGTAGTCGTGTGGACTGAAGAGTATTTTTCACATCTTGGATGAAGTTTTTCTGAATCAGTTGGTCAACAGATAGGTTCACGTGGATTGTGAAATCCAGGTCCCATTTTCCTGATTCAATCGCGCTGGCGGTATCACGGCATGCTTTGTGTAAGATTTGGTGCCCAATATCGCTAATTAAGCCGCTTTCTTCCGCTAATGGGATGAATTCCAACGGTGAAATTATGCCTTTATCGCTAATCCAACGCGCTAAAGCTTCAGCTCCAACTGTTGCTCCTGTTTCTAAATCAATAATAGGCTGATAGAAAGGTTCGAATTGTTGGCGTTCAATTGCAGTATTAATACGAGCCAGCATAGTAGTACGGTGGCGTGAAGCCTCACCCATTTCAGAGCTATAAATACTGATGCGTGTTTTATCTTGTTTGGCATTACTTAATGCAATACTGCTATTACGTAACCCGAGCGTCATGTCATTTTGTTCAGTGAATTTCACCACACCAATAGAGACATTCACTACAACATTTTCAGCCTCCATACTGAAATGAGAAGCAAAAGTTTGCACTAATCGGTGCGAAAGTAAGCTGATGTCGTCTTTCTGAGTTATTGCCGGCGCATAGATAGCAAACTCATCACCACCCGTTCGTGCGAGTAAGTACTCTTCCGATAATGTGGTTCTTAATCGAGACGCTGCAATAATTAGTAGTTGATCACCGTTATAGTGCCCCAAACTGTCATTGATATCTCTAAATCGGTCAATCCCGATTAGATAGAGGCTGCCACAACTCTTATCTTCTAGCTTATTGTAAGCGTCAATGAACCCTTCTCTACTGTATAAATTAGTCAGGGAGTCATAGGTTAACTGGGACTGAAGAGCATTAAATGACGCTTTCAAATTGTTTGCCATTTCTGTAAAAGCGTACACTAGCATACTGGTTTCATAGATATGCCCTGGCTGCGGCATATTGCTTTCCCAATCACCTTTAGCAAGGTGCTTAGCTGCTGCGGCTGTTGAAGTGATTGGTCGTGTTATGTGATTGAAAGTGACTAATCCAAGTGCGATGCCAATTAAGCTAACAATTAACCCAATTATCCAGCTATTACGTTGGTTTTCCGGTAAATCGCCGAGTAGGTCTGATTCAGGAATAGACATGCCAATGAACCAAGTGATTCCATATTCGTCTTCATAAGGCGTTATTTGGTTGAAGTAGCGCTCACCATTGAGCTTGAAGCTAAAGCGCTGTGCGTTTTTGTTTGCTGTTAGATTAAGCTGTTCAACATAGCTTGCACTTTCACTGATGATTGGGTTGGAACTTTCAGTGGCTAGTAATCGAACCCCTTTTTCCGTTTTGTCCGTACCCCAAGAAAGCACACTGCCACCGCTTGAGTGAGCGACTAGGCGCTGTTCTTTATCAATAATGTATACGGAAGTATCAGTTTTATCTTTGATGCTTTTTAGGAAGTAGTTAAAAGTATCGATCTTAATATCTGCGACAAATACGCCGATAAAGGATTGATTATCGAAGATAGGGGAAAGTGCAGATAAGGTGATCTCTTGTCTTTCATCAGCATTGGCGTAAATGGATGACCAAAGTGGTTTCTTGGATGCCGCAACCGGAGCATACCAAGGGCGAATTCTCGGGTCATAACCGGATATAACAGAGCGAATGTCGCTGCTAAGCTGACTTCCTCTATAAATAACGAGCTTATCTTCTGTACGGTCATCTTGAATCATTAGGGTATACCCATTATTAGATTCCTTTCGAAAACCTACATAATTGGTATCCTCAGAACCAAAACCTAATACGTCAAGTTGTGGTATTGAACTGTACAAGTTTGAAAAGCTTTCAAACATGTAGTGTTGAATATCTTCGGTTTCACCGGGCTTATATAAGCCGTGATAGCCAATGGTATGGCTTAGTGCCAGTGCTGCGTTAAAGGGTTCTTGGAGAAAAACCGTTAAGCTTTTGTTTACGTTTTCAGTTAATGACGTGAGCTGCCTAGCGCTAATGTCAGTCACCATTTCTTCATAGTTTTGCTTTTGAGCGAACACAATTACACCAATAGTGAAGAGAAAAATCATCACGAAAGGCAGAACAACGGCAGTTCTTAATGTAATTTGTGCTTTTATGGACATGTTTGGCTATAACTATGTATGTTGTACTGTAATTGTACCCACTCAAAGTCTCCCTAGCGAACTATTTTTGATTAAAATTTAGCTACTTCGCTAGGGGTGGTCGAACTAATAAAGCTCTTTTAATTTTCGAGTTAAGGTGTTTCTGCCCCAGCCTAAAACTTTCGCTGCGTCTTGCTTGTGACCATTTGTATGATCTAGGGCTGCTTCTAAAAGTATACGTTCAAATTCAGGAAGCGCATAAGAAAGTATTTCTTTTTCTCCTGAAGCAAGCGCACACTTTGCCCAATCACCTAATTTTTCTTGCCAGTTTTCAGTGCCTTGACTGGAAATGTTTTTTTTCTCTTCGAGTAATTCTGTTGGAAGGTCGGAAGGTAAAATCTCACTACCGCTTGCCATTACAGTTAACCAACGACATATATTTTCAAGTTGACGCACATTTCCGGGCCAAGTTAGTTTGTTTAACGTTGCAACTGTATCTTTATGCAACGTTTTCACTTCGACGGCTAGCTCTTCAGCCGCAAGCACAAGAAAATGTTGAGTCAACTTCTCAATGTCTTGTTTACGTTCCCTCAGTGCGGGAATATGGATTCGAATGACATTCAGTCGGTGGAATAAATCTTCTCGGAAGTCACCTTCATTCACTAATCGCTCAAGATCTTGGTGGGTAGCTGCCACGATACGTACATCTACTTTTATGGCTGAGTGACCCCCTACTCGATAGAACTGGCCATCAGATAGGACCCTTAATAGCCTTGTTTGGATATCGAGAGGCATATCTCCTATCTCATCAAGAAAAAGCGTGCCGCCGTTTGCTTGCTCAAACCGGCCTTGGCGAACGCTATTTGCGCCTGTAAAAGCGCCTTTTTCATGACCAAATAGCTCGGATTCGATTAAGTCTTTAGGGATGGCAGCCATATTAAGTGCAATAAATGGCTTCTTGGCTCTAGGGCTATGCCTATGTAAAGCATGAGCAACCAATTCTTTACCTGTACCTGATTCACCATTAATTAGAACAGAGATAGAGGATCGTGATAAACGACCAATAGCACGAAACACCTCTTGCATCGCAGGTGCTTCACCAATAATTTCAGGTGGATTGCTGTCGGTGATCTCATTCGCTTGGTCGCGTTTTTGCTCATGACTGTGTGCGATTGCACGCTCAACAAGTGTTAAGGTTTCGTCAATATCAAAAGGCTTAGGTAAATATTCGAATGCCCCTTTTTGGTAAGCATTCACTGCAGCGTCGAGATCGGAGTGCGCAGTCATGATAATGACTGGGAGGTCTGGGGATTTTTGATGAACTTGGTTAAGTAACTCAATACCATCCATTCCTGGCATGCGAATGTCGGACACGAGTACATCTGGTGCTTCACGCTCAAGTGCTAGCAACACACTTTCTGCATCAGCAAATGTTTCGCATTTTATATTGGCGGATGACAGTGTTTTTTCTACAACCCAACGAATTGAACTGTCGTCATCAACCACCCAAACATACCCTTTACTCATAATGTGATTCCTTTGCGGCAACTGCTTAATGTGCGAATTTATATTTTTTATGCGTTGTTGTTTTTATATCTTCAATTTTACTTGCCCGTGAACTTGTCGTTTCGCGAGCTTATGAAGCTCATATTGGGAAATAGATAGTAAAAGTTGTATTACCCGGCCAGCTCTCTACGTCGATTTTTCCTTGGTGTTGATCGATTAAGTTTTGAGATATGGATAACCCTAATCCCGTACCACCTTCTCTGCCACTGACCATCGGGTAGAACAAGGTGTCTTGCAGCTCTGATGGAATTCCTGGGCCGTTATCATTGATTTCGACACGTGCCGCGAGCTTGTAACGTTTCCCATGAATATTGGCTTGATGCACCGTTCTGGTGCGAATGGTGATTCTAGCCCGTTCTTGCTTGGACAAAATTTGTGCGGCATTGCTAACAATATTTAGCATGGCTTGCTCTACTTGAGCTGGATCCATCAGAAAAGTGGGTAAGCTCGGGTCGTAATCTCGTTCAATTGTGAGGGCTGGTCCCGCCTCAAGCTCAACTAACTGACGAACTTTTTCTAGTATTTGGTGAAGATTTTCTTCTGATTTTTTACCTGGTTTTTGTGGACCAAGTAGCCGGTCAACGAGCATTCTCAGGCGGTCAGCTTGTTCGATAATGATTTGCGTATATTCATTTAAGGATGGTTCTGGCAGCATTTTTCCAAGTAACTGAGCCGCACCTCTTAACCCACCTAAAGGGTTCTTTATTTCATGTGCTAATCCCCGAACTAATAATTTAGCGGCTTGCTGCTGCGCATGTTGGTTCAGTTCTTGGCTTAAACGTCTTTGCTGATCAATCTTACGCATCTCGACTAGCAGCAGTGTCTCACGGTTCCAAGATATTGGGCTTACTGTCACTTCCAACATAAGAGGGCGACCATCGACAACGAATGTAACGTCACTATCAGTAATACTTTGACCGCTTTGTAGGGGTTGAGTGAGCAAGGCTAAATCCAATGAAGCATGCTGAATAAGCTGGGTGAGAGGATGATCAACAATACGTTTAGCACTTTGAGAAAAAAGCTGCTCAGCTGCAGGATTAGCATGACGAATGAACAGTTGCTCATCGAGTAATAAAATGGCCGTGACCATATTATCGAGAATGGCGTTAGAAAGCTGATGGGTATCTATGCTGTCGCTTTGAATTGAACGGTTCACTGTCGCATCCTTGAACTGGCTTTATCCTTGCACCAAGTTGGTGCGTGGTAAATTCAAGTATGGCGCATATCAATCAGAAGCTAAAGATAATTCATAATAGAGGCTGATTATTGAGGAAAAGAAGGGAATATGTACTTGTTT
The DNA here is from genome assembly GCF_024347495.1 of Vibrio gallaecicus. Classification (NCBI taxonomy): domain Bacteria; kingdom Pseudomonadati; phylum Pseudomonadota; class Gammaproteobacteria; order Vibrionales; family Vibrionaceae; genus Vibrio; species Vibrio gallaecicus. The sequence goes on from NZ_AP025490.1 coordinate 126,593, forward strand.
ATTCCCTTTTTAAACCGATTGACCTACTTGATTGTCGCTCTGTGTAAAAACACAGTGACAGGACTAGTAGATGCAATAAGCTTGCCGCTTCTATGTGCTTGAATTGATAAGGTATGAGTGCCTCGATCAATATTTTTTAATTGCCATATTGCTTGGGTCTGTGGAGCGCCATATCGACGACCATCGAGTATTAGTTGCAATTGTTCACCTATCCCCAACTTACGGTTTAACTCTATCTGTATCGTAAGGTTTCCACGGTTACTACGAATGGTTTCATCATGCTGAGGAGAAAGCATAGTGAGCATGAGTTCTAGATCTTTTTTTGGTTTATCTTTCTTTTTAGGCGGCTTTTTCTGTGCGTCCATTTTAGGGGGATCGACGGGAGTGGATGACTCAAATTTTGGGGCAGGGGCTGATGCTTCTAATTGAGGTAGAGTAATTTGCTTAGCGCTTTGTATTGGTGAATCACTGAAATGAAGCACACCGTTTTCATCTTCCCATGTATACACAGTTTGTGCATGAGCTAAGGTCGTAACATGTATTGTAGGAATAGCGAAGGCTAGTCCAAGTAATATTAGGATCTGTTTCATTCTTCTCTACCTTCTGGATTCAGCACTTAGTAAGGTTGTTTACGTATTGGATTTGTATTGTTTTTATTTTTGTGTTGGCAGCTTAATCTTTTGCCGATAATGAGCTGTTGCCGACAATATATTACGAGAAGAATCAGGATTTTAAGTATAAAAAAGGCCCGCCTGCGAGGCGAGCCTAATAAATTGTAACTACGTTACATTTTGCATTACCTGACTAAATCGAGGCTATGCAATACCGACAATCAAATTAAACTGAGTAGTACAGTTCAAATTCAAGTGGGTGTGTAGCCATGTTCACACGTTGTACGTCGTCTGATTTCAGAGTGATGTAAGAATCAATGAAATCGTCAGAGAATACGCCGCCAGCTGTTAGGAACTCACGGTCTTCGTTAAGAGCTGCTAGAGCTTCTTGTAGAGATTCAGCTACTGTTGGGATTTCAGCTGCTTCTTCTGCTGGAAGGTCGTATAGATCTTTATCCATAGCTTCGCCTGGGTGAATCTTGTTCTTAATGCCGTCAAGACCAGCCATTAGCATTGCAGAGTATGCAAGGTAAGGGTTAGCTGCAGGGTCACCAAAACGTAGCTCGATACGACGTGCTTTCGGAGTTGGTACTACTGGAATACGGATAGAAGCAGAACGGTTACGTGCTGAGTAAGCAAGCATTACCGGAGCTTCGAAACCAGGAACAAGACGCTTGTATGAGTTTGTTGCTGGGTTAGCAAATGCGTTGATTGCGCGGGCGTGCTTGATGATACCGCCGATGTAGAACAGTGCCATTTCAGATAGGCCGCCGTATTTATCACCAGCAAACAGGTTAACGCCATCTTTATTTAAAGACATGTGAACGTGCATACCTGAACCATTGTCACCAACTAGTGGTTTAGGCATGAATGTCGCTGTTTTACCAAATGCGTGAGCAACGTTGTGTACAACGTACTTGTAGATTTGAGTCTCATCAGCTTTTGTTGTTAGCGTGTTGAAGCGAGTTGCGATTTCGTTTTGACCCGCAGTTGCTACTTCGTGGTGGTGAGCTTCAACAACTAGACCCATCTCTTCCATTACTAGACACATTGCAGAACGGATGTCTTGAGAAGAATCTACAGGAGCTACTGGGAAGTAACCGCCTTTAACGCCAGGACGGTGACCTTTGTTACCGCCTTCGATGTCAGAACCTGTGTTCCAAGCTGCTTCTACGTCATCAATTTTGAAGAAAGAACCAGACATGTCATTTGAGAATTTAACATCATCAAATAGGAAGAATTCTGGCTCAGGACCAACTAGAACTGTATCTGCAATACCAGTTGAGCGTAGGTATTCTTCAGAACGTTTAGCGATTGAGCGTGGGTCACGGTCGTAGCCTTGCATTGTTGCAGGCTCAAGAATGTCACAACGAACATTTAGCGTTGCGTCTTCTGTGAACGGGTCAAGAACGGCAGATGATGCGTCAGGCATCATTACCATGTCAGATTCGTTGATACCTTTCCAGCCAGCTACAGAAGAGCCGTCAAACATTTTGCCTTCTTCAAAGAAGTCTGCGTCTAGTTGGTGAGAAGGGATAGAAATATGCTGCTCTTTACCTTTTGTATCGGTAAAACGTAAGTCGATAAATTTAACTTCGTTTTCTTGGATCAGCGATAGTACATTTTCTACTGACATCTTGGATAACCTCCAGTGTTATTAAATCGGTATTAGCTAGATTCGGATGAAACCAGCATTGATTAATGTCTGTCATTTGCATTAATCGATGCTGAATTCATTAAAGCCAAAATCATGCCAAAAAAATTATTCCATTAATTTCAATGTGTTACTTGATTTGGTACGTGTGATTGCACTTTCTGTGCACCAAAATGATCTGCGCTTGCACCAAGTTGGTGCTAATTGGTTGTTTTGCACCAATGTGAACCACAAACCCGATACCATTCAGCAATGAATTGCACTTATTGTCAATCCACTTTTTTCATTTCACGAGGCATTCATTTTTTAATGGTGTGATTTAGAGAATAATGTTCAAAATTATTAGAGGTTAAAACCAGTAAATGGTTGAACTTAAAACAAGGCGAATCAAAAAAATAAAAAAACGTTTGTATCAGATCACATATTTCTGGGGTTTTGTCTAAAATCTGGTATATTATTGACCGTTTTTTAAATCAAGCTAGTGGCATTTCCTCTATTTTCAGAGGTTATATGCGGCTACTTTTATGAGTGAATCGAGAATCCATGTCTACTCCACAGATTGATAAGTTAAGAAATATCGCGATCATCGCGCACGTTGACCACGGTAAAACGACTTTGGTTGATAAACTGCTACAACAGTCAGGCACTCTTGAGTCTCGTGGTGAAGCTGAAGAGCGTGTCATGGATTCGAATGACATCGAAAAAGAGCGTGGCATTACAATCCTTGCTAAGAACACAGCAATTAACTGGAATGATTACCGTATCAACATCGTAGATACTCCGGGACACGCGGACTTCGGTGGTGAAGTTGAACGTATCATGTCTATGGTTGACTCTGTTCTGCTTATCGTTGACGCAGTTGATGGCCCAATGCCTCAAACTCGTTTCGTAACGCAAAAAGCATTCGCACACGGTCTTAAGCCAATCGTTGTAATCAACAAGATTGACCGCCCAGGCGCTCGTCCTGATTGGGTTATGGATCAAATCTTTGACCTGTTTGATAACCTAGGTGCTACAGATGAGCAACTAGACTTCACTACTGTGTACGCATCAGCTCTTAATGGCTGGGCAACAATGGAAGAAGGTGTTACTGGCGAGAACATGGAACCACTATTCCAAGCTGTTGTTGATACAGTTGAAGCGCCTGCAGTTGACCTTGATGGGTCACTACAAATGCAAGTTTCTCAACTAGATTACAGCTCTTACGTTGGTGTTATCGGCGTATGTCGTGTAACTCGCGGTAGTGTTAAACCAAACCAGCAAGTAACGATTGTTAATGCTGAAGGTAAAAAGCGTAACGGTAAAGTAGGTACAGTTCTTGGTTACCTAGGTCTTGACCGCCACGAAGTTGAAGTAGCAAATGCTGGTGACATCATTGCAATCACAGGTCTTGGTGAGCTGAAAATTTCAGATACTATCTGTGACGTAAACAATGTTGAAGCGATGGAAGCACTGTCTGTTGATGAACCAACAGTAACAATGACATTCCAAGTAAACACTTCTCCATTCGCTGGTAAAGAAGGTAAGTTCGTTACTTCACGTAACATTCTTGAGCGTCTAGAAAAAGAACTAGTACACAACGTTGCACTGCGTGTTGAAGAAACTGATAGTCCAGACCGTTTCCGTGTATCTGGTCGTGGTGAACTTCACCTATCTATCCTGATCGAAAACATGCGCCGTGAAGGTTTCGAGCTAGCTGTATCTCGTCCAGAAGTAATCATCAAAGAAGAAGATGGTCAGAAGATGGAACCGTTCGAAACGGTTACTATCGATGTACTTGAAGAGCACCAAGGTGCAATCATGGAAAGCATCGGTCTTCGTAAGGGTGAGCTAACAGATATGGCTCCAGATGGTAAAGGCCGTGTTCGCATGGACTTCATGATGCCTTCTCGTGGTCTTATCGGCTTCCAAACTGAATTCCTTACAATGACGTCTGGTTCTGGTCTTATCTACCACTCATACGATCACTACGGTCCTTACAAGGGCGGTATCATTGGTCAGCGTAACAACGGTGTTCTAGTTTCGAACGCAACTGGTAAAGCATTGACTTACGCATTGTTCTTCCTTCAAGCTCGTGGTCGCCTATTTGCAGAGCACGCGGATGAAGTTTATGAAGGTCAAGTAATCGGTATTCATAACCGTTCAAACGACCTGACAGTAAACTGTCTGAAAGGTAAACAGCTAACGAACGTTCGTGCATCTGGTACTGATGAAGCACAAGTTCTTTCTCCACCGATCAAACACACTCTAGAGCAAGCTCTTGAGTTTATCGATGAAGATGAGCTAGTTGAAGTAACGCCACTTAACGTACGTATCCGTAAGAAGCTTCTTACTGAAAACGAACGTAAGCGTGCAGCACGTCCTGCTAAAGCTTAATTAATTTGCTAATGTAACCGTTAGGTTATTTTAGAATAAGAAACCCCGAGTAGCTTGGCTGCTCGGGGTTTTGTTTTATAGGCTTACTTCTTCTGCCTACATACTGCACTGTTTTTATAACAAACAACCATAATGGAAAACCATGCTGCCGATTATCATCACAGGTGGACCAGGCGCTGGGAAAACGACGCTGATTAATGCACTTTCAAGTGCTGGTTATACTACGTATCCAGAGGTTTCTCGTGTTCTCATTGAAGAGCAAAGTCAGCTAGGTCATGGCATTCTTCCATGGGCTAATATGAAGGCTTTTGCTGAGTTATGTTTTATTTATATGAGGCAGCAAAAGAGACAATCGGGCCACGTTGATACTGTATTTTTAGACCGTGCTATCCCAGATATTTTCGGGTATTTAAAGCAACAGAATCTGACTATTCCGGCGAGTTATATTGAAGAGTGCCAAGGTTATCATAGCCAAGTCTTTTTCTGCCGACCTGAAGTATCTGTGTATGTTCAAGATGATGTTCGTCCCTATCCATTTGATGGAGCATTAGAAATTCACCAAGCTTTAATTGAGGCGTATCAAGAGGTGGGTTTTGAAGTGGTCGATGTGCCATGGGGAAACGTAGCTGAACGAGTGAGTTTTGTTGAGCAGTATCTTAACTTACAAACAGAGAAAGTTTAGGCGTGAGATAACATAGAGTGGGGGTTATAGCTTTTGGAAAAGACAACCCTATGAAGAGTATAGAGCTGTCTTTTAAAATGTTATTTAGTTCAATATGGCTGAGCTTAATTTTATTGAGTATTGAGTCGCTCTAAAAACTTATCTGACTCGGCAATCGCGGTATTCATTTGCTTGATCGCATAAGCAATGTCTTTCTCTAAGCTCATGAACTCACCTTGTAAAGAACCTACCGCACTAGCATTAAGGTTATGTTTTAAATACAAAGTATTGTCTCTTAGTGTGTTCAGTACTGGGTCCATTTTCTTTTCAGCTCGTTTCATTGCTGAAAGCATGGTTTTGTATGAGGCTTTAGTTTCTCGTAACTTTTGCTCGCTGGAACGGCGAAGTGAACTGCTTGTGTAGAGTTCTAATTCAGCTTGCCATTCATCAAATAATGCGTCTGATACATCTTCTATCGCTGCAATTCGGTCACTGACATTTTGAGCGGCTTTTTCGCTGTTTTGGTATTTATCATTGACTTGGTTATACATGCCTTCCAGTTCACCACCATTAAACTTTGTTAATGCAGTGAGGGCTTCTAAGGCGCTGGTAAATTCCTCTTGAGCATCTTGTTGAGACTCTTTAGCGTCTTCTACCCGATCAACCATGATGTCACGCTTGTGGTAACCGACTTGCTCCATCGCTGAATAATATGCCGATTGACATCCAGTCAATGTAAAAATAGATAGCATAATGACGAGTAAATAAGGCATCCTTGATTCCTATTGGTAAATAGCGGAAGTATTACTTAGAACTATGAACGAGTTACAAAGGAGTTACAAGTTGAAGATTGCAAAGGGAATGGCACTCGTGATGATGTTTTTTCGTTATTTACTTGTGCGAATGAAACACGACAGAGTAAATGTGAATGCCGGTTATTTGGCTTATATAACCTTGCTATCAATTGTCCCTATGCTGACGGTTTTATTGTCTATTTTGTCTTCATTTTCTGTTTTCTCTGATGTCGGTATAGTGCTACAGAGCTTTATTATTAATAACTTTGTGCCAGCCGCCGGAGACGCTGTTCACGGTGCATTGTTAGATTTCGTTGCAAATACCGGCAAGATGACGGCAGTTGGTAGTGCTTTCTTGTTTGTTGCTGCATTGATGTTGATATCCAATATAGATAAAAACCTGAACTATATCTGGCGAGTGACAGACAAAAGACGTGCTGTCTTGTCATTCTCTATGTATTGGATGGTGTTGACTCTTGGTCCTATCTTGGTTGGTGCCAGTATTGCGGCAACCTCGTATATTACGTCTTTAAATGTGATACAGCATGAAGCTGTGTCTGGGATCTACCATACCTTATTACGTAAATTACCTTTTATTTTGTCATTCTGTGCATTTGTTGGGTTGTACTTACTAGTGCCGAACAAAAAAGTACATTTTTCTCATGCGGTCATTGGTTCTCTTGTTGCCGCTATTCTATTCGAACTCAGTAAAAAGGGTTTTGCTGCTTACATTACTCAGTTCCCTTCTTATCAATTGATCTATGGTGCACTCGCGGCAATTCCAATCTTATTTGTTTGGGTATATTTATGCTGGTTAATTGTTTTGGTTGGTGCCGAAGTGACGGCTGCGCTAGGGGAGCAGGAACAGTGGAGAGAGAATCAAGAAATGGTACACTCTCTTGATAATTCTACCGTTGTAGTAAAAGGGAATCCGAGTGATAGCACTGATCCAAAGAGTGAGTGAAGCCGCCGTTCGAGTAAATGGTGAGGTTGTTGGCGAAATAGACCAAGGTCTATTGGTATTATTAGGTGTTGAGCGTGATGATGATGAAGCAAAAGCTAAACGTCTAGTAGAACGTGTGACAACTTACCGCGTCTTTGAGGATGAAGCAGGTAAGATGAACCTTAATGTTCAACAAGTTAATGGTAAGGTACTCGTGGTATCACAATTTACGTTACCTGCGGATACTAAAAAAGGGACGCGTGCGGGCTTTTCTCGTGGTGCTCACCCTAGTGAAGCTGAACGTCTTTATGACTATTTTTCTGAACAATGCGAGTTAGTACTGCCCACAGAGCGCGGTCAATTTGCGGCGGATATGAAAGTGTCGCTCGTCAATGATGGACCGGTGACATTCTGGCTACAAGTTTAGGCTTAAAAAGGACAAGCATGTTTAAACTCATTACTCCGACAACTGAAAATCAACTCAACAAGTATTACCACTTTAGATGGCAAATGCTCCGAGAGCCTTGGCGTATGCCAGTTGGATCGGAACGTGATGAGTATGATCCCATGAGCCACCATCGAATGATTGTTGATGGTCGAGGCCGACCAATGGCGATTGGTCGCTTATACATAACGTCTGATTCTGAAGGCCAAATCCGCTATATGGCGGTAAAAAATTCCCGTCGCAGTAAAGGTATGGGTTCATTGATCTTGGTTGCTTTGGAGTCATTAGCGAGGCAAGAAGGCGCTAAACGCTTAGTATGTAACGCCCGTGAAGATGCCATCTCATTTTATGAGAAAAATAGCTTTGAGCGCCGAGGTGAGATTAATGACCAGCGTGGTCCTGTTCGTCACCAGCAAATGGTGAAGCATTTAGACCCAATGGCAGATGTATTGAGAAAGCCTGAATGGTGTAATGAGTTGCAGCAGCGTTGGGAACATCAAATCCCTATCAGCGATAAGATGGGAATCAAAATTAACCAATATACTGGTTATCAATTTGAATGTAGTGCTCAGCTGAACCCTAATTTGAACCCACATAATACAATGTTTGCAGGCTCTGCTTTCACTTTAGCTACATTAACTGGGTGGGGGATGACATGGTTACTCATGAAAGAGCGCAACCTCACGGGTGATATCGTTTTAGCAGACAGTAATATTCGCTATCGACATCCTGTTGAACAAAATCCAGTGGCTTCAACATCACTAGACGGTATCAGTGGTGATTTAGACCGTTTAGCTTCTGGTCGTAAAGCTCGAATTATCATTCATGTGACCATTTTTAGTGGCGACGTCGCGGCAGTCGATTTTGTGGGCACTTACATGCTTCTTCCTGACTATAAGAAGGTGCTGACGGTTCCAGAAAATACCGATGAACCCATTACTGCATAACGCTGTTTATTACCGTATTACTCTAGTTATTACTGCTTAACGCTTTCATTATGGGTTAAAGCCTAATTATGGCTCACGTGATTGACTTGCACTGAGGACATGCATCTTAACAATAAACGCTACTCTGGTTGGGTGGCGTTTAGTTGAGTGGCATTTAGTTGATCAGCGTTTTTTGATTGGCATTGGGTATCTTGTGAGAATTTAATATCGTTTGGTTTACCACTATAACGAGCACATTCGTTGCTTAACGACATGAATAATGTACTTTCTTGTACCTGTGACAAATCAAGTTTCCCTCTTATATCTCCATTCCAATCTTTCCCTGATATCTCTGCGGGAGATAGCTCCAATCGTCCCCTATCTGCGTTTATTGCTAACTCTGGAATTTCAAAATTCGCATTTTCGATTCGAGGTTGATCGGTTTGAGAATGATGTGCAGGAAAAACCAATTCTCCATTTCTAATGCTACCGGTTACCTGACCGTCGAGAGTGTGGCTAAACATCAACAGATCACCGCCTAAACCGCTGGCTTGCAGTTCAAATTCACTAAGCCCTGTGACTTCAAATGGCAGAGCTAGCAAGTTGGTGAATGGTGTGATGGGTAATCCATCAGCTGTGAGAGATAGACTCCAAGGCTGACTTGGCTTCGAAAAATCAAACGTTGAGTGTGCATCCACATATCCACGCTCAAGTGGAGCAAAGAAGCGCGTTAATTGCCATACACCTTGATTACTGTTCATTTCGAGCAAAGGATGTGAACTCACAATGCTTTGGTAACTGGCATTATTAGCACTGGCTCTAAGTTGCCCCTGCCATAGCCCCAGCTTGCGATTCTTTACTATTGTTAATTGCTGACCTTCAACATTAAAACCGGAAACTTGCCAATAGGGATGCTGGGCAAGTTGGATAAACTGACTGCGCTCTATGTTGAGCTCGTTTATGGATAAATCTTTGAGGTCACTTAACCACTCAGAGTTAATGAATGAAGGTAAAACTTGATTTTTAGCTTCCTCTTTAAACCATTTAACCCCCTGAATTGAGAGTTGATTAAGACGCATTGAATCTGGAGTGATTTCTCCGCTGAGCTGAATGCTGCCTTGCAACCATTGAGTAAATAAGTCATCCACAATGATAGTGTTTGGCATTAAACTTAGCTTCACACTCGGTTCCACCCAAATATGCTGACTTAAAGTTAAGCTATTCGCTTGAATGGAAATACTGCCTTTATTTTGTTGCCATTGTTTCAATGGAAGTTGGATATTTTCTAGTGAAATATCAAACCCAGCAAAGTGCCCACCTTGCCACTGAACATCACTGCGTAATATATCGACGCTATTGAGATGGTTGATCTTAAAAGCACTTAGGCTCCAATCTTTCGTAAGAATATTTTTGGCTTGTTGCTCATTAAGTCTTAATCCATCAATAGTGACGTTGATTAATGACCAAGCTTGGTCAAACTGCTCTGCTTGTCCTGAAACTTGCGCGTCTCGCCATAAAAAAGATACCCCGTAAGCGGTGCTGTCTTTAGGTTTGTAGTCAACATCAATTAATAAATTGTCTATGGCCTCATCTTGCCAGTAAATTTGCTCAGCACTTAGCTGCAGTTTTCCGTAGGGAAAAACTTGTTGTTCACTTTCCCAAGTGGGCTCAGTAATTTGTAGGTTGAGGCTTCGGGCGCTAAAGGTTTCACCTGGAGATACACCTTCGTGGGCAAAGTCGAGGTTATTGAATGCTAATTGATGAAGAAGAATGTTGTGCTTGTTAAGAAAAGCCGAAGTGGATAGTAGTGACGATCTAGTTTGTTGAAGGTTAAGACCGTCGATAAGTACGCTATCGAAAATCCAGCTTCTCGTTTTAAACGTATCGGAGCTTAACCACAGCGTGATTTGATCAATATATAAGGGATTCTCTTGCCCAAGTTGAACTCCTGATAGCGAGAGCTGATAAGGGGCGTTGTAAGCAATGTCTTCAATCGTAATAGGGTAAGTCGCCGTTTGTTTAAGAATCGAGTTGGCGATATCTACACGATAAGAGGTTTGCAGGCTTAATAGCAACGCGGCAACGGTTGCTATCATTATTGATAAAACAATACCAAAAGCCATCAGTGCTTTTTTCATTCCTTGAATACCTTAAAGTCTCATTAAGCCTTGAAGTAGAGTGGAGCAAAAAAAGTGTTACAGCAACAAAAAAGCCCCTCAAAAGAGGGGCTTGCTACAAAAATATCACTTTTAACACAAGTCTGAAGCCAGTTTAGCTATTCGCTTAGTCTAGCTGAGGACCTGCTGCAACCAGTGCTTTACCTTCGTCGTTGTCAGTGTACTTATCAAAGTTGTTGATGAAGCGTTCTGCTAGATCTTTCGCTTTGCTTTCCCATTGTAGTGGGTCAGTGTAGGTATCACGAGGGTCCAGAATCGTTGGGTCAACGTCATGCAAAGAAAGTGGGATCTCTAAGTTAAACATAGGGATAACTTTCGTTTCAGCATTATCAATAGAGCCATCAAGAATCGCATCAATGATGCCACGTGTGTCTTGAATTGAAATACGCTTACCAGAACCATTCCAACCAGTATTTACTAGGTAAGCTTCAGCGCCAGCCGCTTCCATACGCTTCACAAGCACTTCAGCGTACTGAGTTGGGTGAAGAGTTAGGAATGCCGCACCGAATGCCGCAGAGAACGTAGGTGTTGGTTCAGTGATACCACGCTCTGTACCTGCCAGTTTCGCTGTAAAGCCAGATAGGAAGTGGTACTTCGTTTGCTCTGGTGTCAGTTTAGACACTGGTGGTAGAACCCCAAAAGCATCGGCTGTTAAGAAGATAACTTTCTGAGCATGACCCGCTTTTGATACTGGTTTAACAATGTTATCAATATGATGAATTGGGTAAGAAACACGAGTGTTTTCTGTTTTAGAACCATCATCAAAGTTGATAGAGCCATCGCCACGAACGGTGACGTTTTCTAATAGAGCATCACGACGAATCGCATTGTAGATTTCAGGTTCTGCTTCTTTAGATAAGCGGATGGTCTTAGCGTAACAACCGCCTTCAAAGTTGAAGATACCGTCATCATCCCAGCCGTGCTCATCATCACCAATGAGTTGACGCTTAGGATCTGTTGATAGTGTTGTTTTACCTGTACCAGAAAGACCGAAGAATACCGCAACATCGCCTTCTTCGCCGACGTTAGCACTACAGTGCATTGATGCAATACCTTGCAGAGGTAGCAAGTAGTTCATCATTGCAAACATGCCTTTCTTCATTTCACCGCCATACCAAGTACCGCCAATGACTTGTACGCGCTCAGTTAGGTTAAATGCGACGAAGTTTTCTGAATTAAGACCTTGTTTTTCCCAGTTAGGGTTGGTTGTTTTAGCACCATTCATTACCACGAAATCTGGTTCAAACGTTGCTAATTCTTCTTCTGATGGGCGGATGAACATGTTTTTAACGAAATGAGCTTGCCATGCCACTTCAGTAATAATTCGAACACTTAGGCGAGTGTCTGGGTTTGCACCACAATAACCGTCAATTACAAATAGGCGTTTACCAGATAGTTGAGTCGTAACTAATTCTTTTAGCTCGCTCCATACTTCAGTAGTAATTGCTTTATTGTCATTTTTGCCTTGATCTGACCACCACATGGTATCACGTGTTGTGTCATCTTTTACAATGTATTTATCTTTCGGTGAGCGGCCAGTAAAGATACCAGTGTCAACAGCAACAGAACCAAGCTCTGTGACTACACCTTTTTCGTAGCCTTCTAAACCTGGAAGTGTTTCTTCAACGAATAACTGCTCGTAGCTTGGGTTGCGAAGAACCTCAGTAACGCCAGTAAGTCCGTGCTTAGTTAGATCAATTTGTGCAGCCTTTGTATGTTCCATAACAGTCATAGGTGCTCCTTGTAGGATATTTTGTAGGGATTTTTTATTAATTTTTTATTGTTATCTGCTCACCATGCTAGCAACGAGACTGGGGGAAAACAGGGATATAGCTCAAAAAATATCCATATCAACCATAGGGTTTTAAGTGTCTCGTCACATATTGGCCTAGCTAGTCTATCCTGTGCGCAAACCTTTGCGCTAGAGCAAAATGCTTTATTAATTGACTAAAATTAAGCGGTGCTTTTCTTACGTTAAAGTCCCGTATTTACTGACCTTAGATCACAAAAAGGCCTGCGTAGTGCAGACCTTTTTTTGGGTAAATTACGTCTTTACTGTACGGGTGAAATTAATGAACCGTATTATTGCCTTTATCTGCCGCTTGAGCATATAAAGCGTCCACATCAGTTTTGTCGAACGCGTAGTTTGTGCCACAGTAATCACAGTGAAGTGCAACACTGCCTTCAGTACTGATGATGTCGTAAATCTCTTCTTGAGCAACGGTGATGATCGCAGCACCACTTCGTTCACGAGAACACCCACAGAAAAATTCGACTTGTTGTGGTGTAAACACCTGAACCTTTTCTTGGTTGTATAAACGGTAAAGCAGATCATTCGCTTCTAAAGAGAAGAGCTCTTCATTTTTAACTGTATCTGTTAATTGCTCTAAATGTTCAAAGTCATCTGGAGAGCCAGTGCCATCCGGCATGATTTGTAGAAGCATACCAGCAGCGTGAGCTTTACCTTCATGTTCGCCAGTACGCAGCCATAGGCGCGTCTTTAGCTGTTCAGAGTTAGCAAAGTACCCTTCAAGTACTTCAGCTAATGTATTGCCTTCAAGACCTACGATACCTTGATAGCGTTCGCCTTTTTTCGGATCGATAGTGATCACTAAGTGACCTTTACCCATCAAATCGTGAAGACCAGCATCATCTGCGATCTCACCTTCAAAACGAGCGACACCACGGATTTTTTGATCATTGTCGCCATTAATCACAGCAAGGGAAACAGGACCGTCACCTTGCAGTTGCATTGTGATTGAGCCTTCAAACTTTAATGTTGCAGTAAGAAGAGTCGTAGAAACTAATAGCTCACCAAGTAGTTTTTGAACCGCTACAGGGTATTCCTTGCTAGAAATGATATTTTGGTATGCTTCATCCAGTTGCACCAATTCACCGCGTACAGATAGGTCTTCAAATAGGTAGCGATTTAAAACGTTATTTGCCATGTGGCTATTCCTTCCAGCTTATTGACTCTTGAATTTGATGATGTCGCGACGCTGCTTTTTGTCAGGTCGGCGCTCAGGGCTTGGGTTTTGTGCGTGTAACCTTCGTTGCTCAGCGAATGTTTCACGTTTTGCTACGCTTTCTTGCGTTTCGGCGTAGAGAGTTTGAGCTTCTGGAGCTCCACGTCGTTGATCGGAAATTTTTTCGATCGTAACGGTTTTCTCTTCATTACCCTGACGCAGTAAAATTACGGCCCCAAGTTCGACAATTTTGCTTGGTTTACTGCGTTGACCATTATAGTGGACTTTACCACCATCGACCATATTACGAGCAATTGAGCGAGTTTTGTAAAAGCGAGCTGCCCATAACCATTTATCTAGCCTGACAGCTTCATTAGGAGTTTTCATACGGCGCTGCGCCTCATTATATTGAAATATTGTAGATATAAATTATTCAGTATTGTTGTGTGTAAAATCACGATAAGGGACTGAGCAATCATTTCGTAGAAGCTAAAGTGGTGTCGCGACCTATTTTTTTCAAGGTTCATTGCAAAATAGCTGCTGAGTCACTTGCGAAATTGGGGTTTGTGGTATAGTCGAAAAACCTATGACTATATGATGTTGTAATCATTGTGGCTTATATATTGTCACTAAGGTTAGTCAGTTGAGAGCGACAACATTGTGGCCCTTAGAGTATTGAAAGGATTGTAGACGAGTGAAGTTATTAGAACTCGGTAGTGGGCTTGATAGGTTTCCTGCATTAAACCGGTTATTACAGAATGGAACAGTATTCCAGCAAAAGATCAGTGTACTAACTTGCTGCATACTACTTGGTATCACAGCATGGATCTTAGGTCAGTTAGTATGGTTTATCCAGCCATCAGAGCAATCTGTCACACCTTGGAAAGCCAGTATCTCCTCATCGAACCGTCAGCAAGCATCTTTAGATATTTCAGCTTTACAGAAAGGCAATCTATTTGGTGCTTACAGCCAAGTAGTTGCGCCCGTTGTTGAGCAGCCCGTGGTGACTGACGCACCGAAAACACGACTTAACTTAGTGTTAGTTGGGGCGGTGGCGAGTTCTAATCCAAATCTTAGTCTTGCCGTTATTGCCAATCGCGGTAAGCAAGCGACTTACGGGATCAATGAAGAAATTGAAGGTACGAGAGCAAAACTCAAAGCCGTACTTATTGACCGTGTAATTATTGATAATTCAGGTCGTGATGAAACTTTAATGTTAGATGGGCGTGAATATAAAAAGCTTTCAGCTACACAAATGAAAGCAAAGCCGGCCCCTTCTAACCGTGGAAATAACCCAAGTTCTGCTGATAAATTGTCGGAAATTAAAGCACTTATCGCTAAGGACCCACAGCAGCTATTTCAGTACGTTCGTTTATCGCAGGTTAAGCGAGATGGAAACGTACTGGGCTATCGTGTTAGTCCTGGTAAAGCGCCGGAACTATTTAAGTCTGTTGGGCTCGAATCGGGTGATATTGCAATTCAGTTGAATGGTAATGACCTCACAGATCCTGCCGCTATGGGCAAGGTATTTCGTACATTACAAGAACAATCAGAGCTCAGCATTACTGTTGAAAGAGACGGTCAGCAACATGATATATTTATTGAATTTTAAGACTTTTTGCCAGAATTTGGGCGAAAATGCAGGAGAAAAACGTGAAACATTGGTTTAAGAAAAGTGCATGGTTACTAGCAGGAAGCTTGGTTTGTTCACCAGCCGCTATCGCCAATGATTTTAGTGCAAGCTTCAAAGGCACAGATATCCAAGAATTTATTAATATTGTTGGACGTAACCTAGAAAAAACGATCATCGTTGACCCTTCGGTACGAGGTAAAATTGATGTACGCAGCTACGACGTACTTGATGAAGAGCAATACTACAGCTTCTTCCTCAACGTATTAGAAGTGTATGGCTACGCTGTTGTTGAAATGGAATCTGGCGTACTTAAGATCATTAAAGCAAAAGACTCTAAAACTTCAGCCATTCCTGTGGTTGGTGATCGTGACTCTATCCAAGGCGATAGCGTAATTACACGTGTTGTTGCGGTTCGTAATGTATCGGTTCGTGAATTATCACCGCTATTACGTCAGCTAAATGATAATGCTGGCGCTGGTAACGTTGTTCACTATGATCCAGCGAATATCATTTTGATTACTGGTCGTGCCGCGGTTGTGAACCGTCTTGCGGAAATCATTAAACGTGTTGACCAAGCGGGTGATAAAGAAATTGAAGTTGTCGATCTAAAAAATGCATCGGCTGCTGAAATGGTAAGAATCGTCGATGCTTTAAATAAGACAACAGACGCGAAAAGTACTCCTGCTTTCTTACAGCCAAAACTAGTCGCTGATGATCGTACTAACTCTATTCTTATTTCTGGTGATCCTAAAGTTCGTAGCCGTCTAAGAAAGCTGATTGAGCAGCTAGATGTAGAGATGGCGACAAAAGGTAATAACCAAGTTGTTTACCTAAAATATGCTAAAGCAGAAGATTTAGTTGATGTACTTAAAGGTGTGTCAGATAACCTACAATCTGAAAAGCAGTCGTCAAGTAAGAGCAAGAATGCAAACCGTAACCAAGTGATGATCGCGGCTCATGTAGAAACCAACTCACTGGTGATTACTGCTCAACCAGACATTATGAATGCTCTACAAGACGTGATCGCTCAGCTTGATATTCGTCGAGCTCAAGTATTGATTGAAGCTTTAATTGTAGAAATGGCGGAAGGTGATGGCGTTAACCTCGGTGTTCAATGGGGTAATCTAGAAACGGGTGCCATGATCCAATATGGAAACACTGGTGCGTCAATTGGCGGTGTAATGGTTGGCTTAGAAGAAGCAAAAGACACCACAACCACCACTGCTGTTTATGACTCGGATGGTAAGTTCCTACGTAATGAAACTACAACAGAAGAAGGTGATTACTCAACTCTAGCATCTGCACTTTCTGGCGTGAATGGGGCTGCGGTAAGCTTAGCAATGGGTGACTGGACAGCATTAATCAGTGCAGTAGCGACAGACTCAAACTCGAACATTCTGTCTTCTCCAAGTATTACAGTGATGGATAACGGTGAAGCCTCTTTCATCGTAGGTGAAGAAGTGCCAGTACTAACGGGTTCAACGGCGGGTTCAAGCAACGACAACCCATTCCAAACTGTTGATCGTAAAGAAGTGGGTATCAAACTAAAAGTGGTGCCACAGATTAACGAAGGTGATTCTGTTCAGCTGAATATCGAACAAGAAGTGTCTAACGTTTTAGGTGCAAATGGCGCAGTGGATGTACGTTTTGCTAAACGCCAACTGAACACATCAGTGATTGTACAAGATGGACAAATGCTAGTACTTGGCGGTTTGATTGATGAACGTGCGCTTGAAAGTGAATCAAAAGTGCCACTATTAGGTGATATCCCAGTAATCGGTCACCTATTTAAATCAACCAGCACTCAGGTTGAGAAGAAGAACCTAATGGTCTTCATTAAGCCGACAATCATCCGCGATGGTATGACTGCCGATGGTATTACACAGCGTAAATACAACTACATTCGTGCAGAGCAATTGTTCAAACTCGAGCAAGGTCTGAAGCTGATGGACAATGACAATATTCCAGTTCTACCTAAGTTTGGTGATGACATCAGGCACCCGGCTGAAATCCAAGCCTTTATTGATCAAATGCAAATGGAAGCGAAATAATGGCAGAAATGGTCGATATGGCGCGAGCTTATCAACGTTTACCGTTTAGCTTCGCAAACCGTTATAAAATGGTGCTGGAATATCAGCACCCTGAACGTCCACCAAGTCTTTACTTTGTTGAGCCTCTTAATGCTTCTGCCATTTTAGAAGTGCGTAGAGTGGTGAAAGGTGGCTTCACACCTATTGCAATCTCAGCTAGTGACTTTGATACTAAACTTACTCAAGCGTATCAGCGAGATTCTTCAGAAGCTCGCCAGTTAATGGAAGATATCGGCGCGGATAGTGATGATTTCTTTTCTTTAGCGGAAGAATTGCCACAAGATGAAGACTTACTAGAGTCGGAAGATGACGCTCCAATCATCAAATTAATCAACGCGATGCTTGGTGAAGCAATCAAAGAAGGCGCATCGGATATCCACATCGAAACTTTTGAAAAGTCTTTGTGTATTCGTTTCCGTATTGATGGTGTTTTACGTGATGTATTGGCACCAAGTCGCAAGCTTGCACCTTTGTTGGTTTCTCGTGTAAAAGTCATGTCTAAAATGGACATTGCAGAAAAACGCGTGCCACAGGATGGTCGTATTTCGTTGCGTATTGGGGGACGAGCAGTAGACGTTCGTGTATCCACCATGCCTTCTTCGCATGGTGAGCGCGTGGTAATGCGTTTACTTGATAAAAATGCTACGCGTCTGGATCTCCACAGCCTTGGTATGACTGGTGAAAATCACGAAAATTTCCGTAAGCTGATCCAACGCCCGCACGGTATTATCTTGGTTACTGGTCCAACGGGTTCAGGTAAATCCACCACGCTTTATGCTGGTCTGCAAGAACTCAACAGCAACGAACGAAATATTTTGACCGTTGAAGACCCGATTGAATTTGATATTGATGGCATTGGTCAAACACAGGTTAACCCTAAAGTTGATATGACTTTTGCGCGCGGCTTACGTGCCATTTTGCGTCAAGATCCTGATGTCGTGATGATCGGTGAGATTCGTGATTTAGAAACCGCTGAAATTGCGGTTCAAGCGTCTTTAACGGGTCACTTGGTTATGTCTACGCTGCATACCAATACCGCAGTGGGTGCGATTACTCGTCTACGTGATATGGGCATTGAGCCTTTCCTTATTTCTTCTTCTTTACTTGGCGTATTAGCCCAACGATTGGTTCGTACTTTATGTAAGGATTGCAAAGAACCTTATGAAGCGGACAAAGAACAGAAGAAAATCTTTGGTCTGAAAAAGAAAGATGACTTAACACTTTATCATGCAAAAGGGTGTGAACACTGTAATCAAAAAGGTTACCGCGGTCGTACCGGTATTCATGAGTTGTTGATGATTGATGATTCAGTACAAGAGCTTATCCATAGTGAATCGGGTGAGCAGGCTATTGAGAAAGCGATTCGTAGCACGACTCCAAGTATTCGTGATGACGGTTTGCTGAAAGTAAGACAAGGCATCACATCTCTTGAGGAAGTGATGCGAGTGACCAAGGAAGTATAGATGGCGGCGTTTGAATACAAAGCCTTGGACTCGAAAGGCAAACATAAAAAAGGTTCGATTGAAGCTGATAATGCTCGCCAAGCTCGCCAACGTCTAAAAGAGCAGGGTTTGATTCCTGTAGATATGACCGAAGCGAAAGCGAAGTCGACCAAGTCTAGTGGACAATCAACGGGCTTCAAACGTGGTATCAGCACGCCAGATCTAGCGCTGATTACTCGTCAGATATCGACACTTGTTCAATCAGGTATGCCACTTGAAGAGTGTCTAAAAGCGGTCGCTGAGCAATCAGAAAAACCTCGTATTCGTACCATGTTGTTAGCCGTTCGTTCAAAAGTAACAGAGGGTTATACGCTGGCAGATAGTCTTGCTGATTATCCTCATATTTTTGATGAGCTGTTCCGTGCAATGGTGGCCGCTGGTGAAAAATCAGGGCATTTAGATGCTGTGCTCGAAAGATTGGCAGACTACGCAGAGAATCGCCAAAAGATGCGTTCAAAGCTGATGCAAGCCATGATTTACCCGGTTGTGCTGGTGGTTTTTGCTGTCTCAATCGTGTCATTTCTTCTTGCTACGGTTGTGCCAAAAATTGTCGAACCCATTATTCAGATGGGACAAGAGCTTCCTCAATCCACACAATTTTTACTCGCATCCAGTGAATTTATTCAGAATTGGGGCATCCAACTGTTATTGCTGACAGTCGGTGCATTTATGCTGCTAAAAACGGTATTGAAGAAACCGTCAGTACGAATGAGTTGGGATAGAAAGTTATTGGTTTTACCTTTAATTGGTAAAATTGCGAAAGGTATCAATACGGCGCGTTTTGCTCGTACGCTTTCCATATGTACTTCAAGCGCCATTCCGATTCTTGAAGGGATGAAGGTGGCCGTTGATGTCATGTCTAACCATCATGTTAAGCAGCAGGTTTTACTGGCATCAGACAGTGTGCGAGAAGGTGCGAGTTTACGAAAAGCACTGGATCAAACTAAGTTGTTTCCGCCAATGATGCTACACATGATTGCCAGTGGTGAGCAAAGTGGTCAGTTAGAGTCGATGCTGACTCGCGCGGCAGATAACCAAGATCAAAGCTTTGAATCAACGGTAAATATCGCTTTAGGCATCTTTACCCCAGCCTTAATTGCTTTGATGGCTGGTTTGGTTTTGTTTATTGTAATGGCAACCTTAATGCCAATGCTGGAAATGAATAATTTGATGAGTGGCTAATAGTTAATAGCTAATATTAATGGTTAACGACCAATAGCACTTGTCGAACAATTTGGAGCTAAGGAGTAGAGGTCATCTTGATCTAATACCTTAGCCCGTAATATGGAGAAAATAATGAAAAATAAAATGAAGAAACAGTCAGGCTTTACCTTACTTGAAGTAATGGTTGTTGTTGTGATTTTAGGCGTATTAGCCAGTTTTGTTGTACCTAATTTGCTAGGAAACAAAGAGAAAGCGGATCAACAAAAAGCCATTACAGATATTGTTGCGTTAGAAAATGCATTGGATATGTATAAGCTGGATAACAGTGTTTACCCAACAACAGATCAAGGTTTGGATGCTTTGGTTTCTAAGCCAAGCAGCCCAGAACCGCGTAACTACCGTGATGGTGGCTACATCAAACGTCTACCTAATGACCCATGGGGCAACGCATACCAGTACTTAAGCCCTGGTGACAATGGCAACATTGATATCTTTACGCTTGGTGCTGATGGTCAAGAAGGTGGTGAAGGTGTGATGGCAGATATCGGTAACTGGAACATGCAAGACTATCAATAAGCTTTGGCTTGTTGAATACGTCAACGCAGTTTGCATAGATTGATAGTGATGCGAAAACCAACAAGGTTTCATTGTGTAAGTGAACCTAATAAGTTGAGTGACTTGCCAAAAGATAAAGGGGCTTTAAGAACCAATATGTTCCAAGCCTCTCGCTCTCGCCAGCACTCGCAAGGTTTTACTTTAATTGAAATATTATTGGTACTCGTGTTGCTATCAGTGACTGCCATGGCGGTTATTGCAACAATCCCAACCAACAGCAAAGATGAAACTAAGCGTTATGCGCAGAGTTTTTATCAGCGGATTCAACTACTCAATGAAGAAGCTATATTAAGTGGATTGGATTTTGGGATACGTATTGATGAGAAAAAATCCACTTATACCTTGATGTCCCTTAATTCCGATGGCTGGCAAGATACTGATTTTGAAAAGATCCCGTCTTTAACTGAATTGTCTGAAGATCAATCTTTATCACTCACATTAGGTGGTGGAGCTTGGGCTGATAGCGACAGGCTATTTACTCCTGGAAGCCTGTTTGATGAAGACATGTTTGCTGAGGTTGAAGAGAAAAGCAAACCTAAGCCTCCTCAAGTTTTTATTCTTTCGAGTGCTGAAATCACGCCTTTTATTCTTTCATTCCATCCGAATGTGGGTGACACCGTCGAAGATGGTTGGCGTATTCAAGTAACAGATAACGGGGTGATAACCTTGCTGGCACCAGGAGAAATACTTGATGAAGAAAAGTAAACGCCTTCATGCTACTCGTGGTATGACGTTACTAGAGGTGCTTGTAGCATTAGCAATTTTTGCAACCGCAGCGATCAGTGTTATTCGTGCGGTGACTCAGCACATCAATACATTAGGGTATTTGGAAGAAAAAACATTTGCCTCAATTGTGGTCGATAACCAAATGGCGATGGTGATGTTACATCCTGATAAATTAAAAAAATCTAAGGGTGAACAAGAAATGGCAGGTCGCCAGTGGTTTTGGACCGTTACCCCTATCGCGACTAGTGATAGTTTGTTGAAAGCTTTTGATGTCAGTGTTGCAACAAGTAAAACCTCCTCTCCTGTTGTGACGGTGCGCAGCTATGTCCCGAATTAATAAGCACCAGATGAATACTTATCAAGCTAGTCTAAAGTCACTTCCATCTAAGTCTAGAAACAAAGGCTTCACACTGATTGAAGTCTTGGTATCTATTGCGATTTTTGCCACTTTGAGTATGGCTGCTTATCAGGTTGTGAGCCAAATTCAGCGCAGTAATGAAGTATCCATAGAACGTAGTGCTCGGTTGAATGAGCTACAACGATCTTTAGTCATCTTAGACAATGATTTTCGCCAAATGGCATTACGCCAATTTCGAACGGGCGGTGAAAACGCATCTTCTAAGCTGATTTTTTCCCAGCCTTATTTATTAGATTCAGACAGTAACGGAGTGATGTTTACTCGGTTAGGTTGGCATAACCCTCAACAACAATTTCCACGCGGTGAAGTCACAAAGGTTGGTTATCGCATAAAGGAAAAGGCACTAGAGCGAGTTTGGTGGCGTTACCCAGATACACCAGCAGGTCAACTTGGCGTTATTACGCCCATGCTGTCGAATGTCGAAAGTTTTGAGTTGGAATTCTATGATGGAAAAAACTGGCTAAAAGAGTGGGCTGCGCAGCTAACGTTACCCAAAGCCGTGAAATTTATCCTCACACTAGAAGACTATGGTGACGTTGAGCGAGTTTATTTAACACCAGACGGAAAAGTGACTCGTGCCAGTGATAGTGATAGCTCAGAAGGTTCTGACAATGGATAAGTTTCCAAGAGCGAGTACTTCAAGAGCTAATACTTCAAAAGCTAGCAATTCAAAAGCGGGCACCCTAAAGTCTAGGTCTTTAAGGCCTAAGCATCGTCAGTCTGGTGTGGCTTTAATTGTAATTTTGATGCTGTTAGCGATCATGGCGGGCATCGCTGGTAGCATGTCTGAGCGTCTTTTTACTCAATTCAAACGAGTAGGAAACCAACTCAATTATCAGCAAGCTTACTGGTACAGCATTGGTATTGAAAGTTTAGCTGAAGTGGGTATTGAACAAAGCTATAAAGATAGCGATACAGTCAACCTAAACCAGCCTTGGGCATTGGAAGAGCAAGTGTTTCCTTTGGACTATGGACAAGTTTCTGGTCGAATCCTTGATAAGCAAGCGTGCTTTAATCTGAATGCGCTTGCTGAAGCAAAAAGTAGTACAGGCTCAAGTAAATCACCTTACTTAGTCACTGTGTGGCAAGCCTTGCTTGAAGAAGTCGAAGTTGAGCCTTATCAGGCAGAAGTGATTGCACACTCCACATGGGAGTTTGTTGACAGTAATAGCAGCACTTCTTCATCCACAGGTGTGGAAGACAGCACTTATGAATCTATGAGCCCTTCGTATGTTGCTGCGAATGGTTTGCTTGCTGACAGTTCTGAACTTCGAGCGATTTATCAAGTGTCAGGTGATGTTATAGAAAAAGTCGCCCCTTTCGTGTGCGCTTTACCTACTGACGACTTTCGCCTAAATGTGAATACCTTATCTGAAAAGCAAGCTCCTATTTTAGTGGCAATGTTTTCGCCAAATTTAAGTGAAAGTAATGCCAAAGAGCTCATTAAAAATAGACCATTTGATGGTTGGGATAGCATTGATGATTTTATGGCGGAGGCGTCTGTTGCCGCAGTGAGCTCTGCTGTTAAAAAGTCAGCCAAGTCTTATTTGGCTGTTGATAGTGCTTATTTTGAGTTAGATGCAGAAATTTTAGTGGAAAAGTCTCGCGTGAGAATTCGCAGCCTTTTCTATAGTGATAATCGAAAAACCGTGACGGTAGTACGCCGTCGTTTTGGAGGGATCAGTGAGCGAGTTTCTGACCGTTCGGCTGAGTAGCGAACCACAAAGCCCAGTACCATGGTTGGTCTGGTCGACAAGTCAACAGGAAGTCATCGCAAGTGGTGAGCTTGCTGGTTGGCATCAATTAGAAGAATTGACACCTTATGCCGAGCAACGCACTTGTATTGCGTTGTTGTCTGGTAATGATTGTTTACTGAATCATGTCGAAATCCCGAAAGGGGCAGCAAGACAGTTTGATTCCATGTTGCCTTTTTTATTAGAAGATGAAATCGCGCAAGATGTTGAAGACCTTCATTTTACTATCTTGGAAAAGAGTGCCACTCATGCCACGGTATGTGGTGTGGATAGAGCGTGGTTAAGCCAAATCATGGATGACTTTAAACAAGTGAACATTACCGTTCGTAAAGTCCTTCCTGATATTTTGGCATTACCTGTTGAAGACGAAGGAGTGTCGGCTGTACAAATCGATTCTCAGTGGTTGCTTCGTCAAGGTGAATATCAAGCGGTTTCTGTCGATAATGATTGGCTTGCACTGTTTCTACAAACAGATTGGCTGGATCATGAAAATGGACCAAGCATTCATTGTTATACGTCGTTACCAAGCCCAGAAGTGATTGAACAAAGCCGTGTGGCGTGGCAAGCAAAGCCTGCTGAATTGATCATGTCTTTGCTAAGCCAGCAAGCCATTACCAGCAGTATTAATTTGTTGAGTGGCAGCTTTAAAGCGAAATCATCTTTTAGTAAGTATTGGCGAATTTGGCAAAAAGTGGCGATTGCTGCGTCGTTATTAATTGCTGTTTTAGTGACTCAGCAAGTGTTACTAGTTCAGCAGTATGAAACACAAGCTCAAGCTTACCGAACGGAAAGTGAGCGGATATTCAGAACGGTATTTCCTAATAAACGTAAGATCCCAACAGTAAGCTATTTAAAGCGTCAGATGAATGATGAGGCAAGCAGTTTGGGTGGTTCTGGATCGGATGAATCTTTACTTAGCTGGCTGACTTTACTGCCTAAAACATTAGGCACAGTGACGGCGATTGAGATTGAAAGCATTAAGTATGATGGCAATCGTTCAGAGGTTCGCCTGCAAGCGAAGAGTGCTGACTTCCAAAGTTTTGAAAGCGCTAATGCCAAACTATCAGAGCAATTTGATGTTGAACAAGGTCCGTTGAACCGTAATGGTGAGTCGGTATTTGGTAGCTTCACTTTAAAAGCTCGTCAATAAAACGTTAGGAGATCAGTGATGAAAAAAATGATTGAGCCACTCCAAGCGTGGTGGAGTTCAGTAAGCCAGAGAGAACAGCGATTAATGATCGCATGTTCATTGTTGCTTGTGGTTGGATTGATTTATTGGGGGGTATTACAACCCTTAAGCCAACGAGCAGAGCTTGCTCAAACTCGCATTCAGAGTGAAAAGCAGCTATTGGCATGGGTGACAGATAAAGCAGATGAAATTGTTGAACTGCGCGGAAGTGGTGGGCTGAAAGCCTCAAATCAACCACTGAACCAAGTTGTATCATCCTCAATACGTCGTTATAAAATCGATTTAATTCGTGTTCAGCCTCGCGGTGAAATGCTTCAAGTGTGGATAAACCCGGTTTCATTTAACCAGTTCATAGATTGGATAACGTATCTAAAGGAAAAGCAGGGTGTTGAAGTAGAGTTTATGGATATTGACCGTGCTGAAAGCCCGGGTGTTATTGAAATTAACCGCCTACAGTTTAAGCGAGGATAACGTGAAGCTAGGTTTATTTACTAAACGTGGGCTGCTATTTAGTAGTGTTTTTGTCGGTTGCTTTTCAGTCAGCCTCATTCTTCACCTGCCGGCTTCTTTTGCCTTGAAACAAGTGCCATCTGTTCGTGGTTTGAGTATTGAAGGGGTAGAAGGTTCGCTATGGAAGGGCAGTGCTCAGAATATATCATGGCAACGAGTTAATTATGGTTCGGTACAGTGGGATTTTCAGTTCAGTAAATTGCTTCAGGCAAAAGCTGAGCTAGCGGTACGTTTTGGCCGTAACAGTGATATGACTCTCCGCGGCAAAGGTAATGTCGGCTATAGCCTAGCGGGTATTTACGCTGAGAACTTAGTAGCTACGATTCCGGCAGAAAAGGTGCTCGACTATGCTCCGAGCATTCCAGTCCCTGTTTCTGTTGCTGGGCAAGTTGAGCTAACGATTAAACATGCTTTACATGGTCAGCCATGGTGCCAAGAAGCCGAAGGTACACTAGCATGGTCAAGTGCGGGTGTTGAGTCGCCAATTGGTGCGTTGGATCTTGGTCCAGTTATCGCTGATATTACTTGCCAAGAAAATATAATATCTGCAAAAGGTGAGCAGAATAGCCCGAACGTAACAAGTGAGTTCTCTGCTGAATTAACACCGAATAAACGCTATAAGACTTCGGCTTGGTTTAAGCCTGGTGCTGAATTCCCTGCTGCAATGCAAAGCCAACTGAAATGGCTAGGTAACCCTGACTCACAAGGTAAATACCAGTTTACCTATCAAGGGCGCTTTTAGTTAATGCATACTGTTCAGTAAGAGCGGATAAAAAAGGCTAGAATTTATTCTAGCCTTTTTGTTAAGTACTGATTTTTAATTTGCTTGTTTTATTTCGACATACTGATACGCCACTACAATCTCTAAACCTTCATTTGGTATTGCTGTACCAGTAAATACAATAGACTCTGAAAGTGGGTAGTACTGCCAACCATTCGAAGATTTTCTTTCTACGACATTTCCATCAACAGTGACGTTAATTGATGACGAAAGTATGTGGTTATTTGCAGCTTGAGTTAGCTTATAACCTGCACTTGTTGCACCAGCATTTTGAGCCATTGTTTCGACAAAGGCTTTATATTCACTAGTTACATTGATATTCAGTGTTTTACCTAGTGTCGATGTCGCTAGGTCATCATACTGGCTGTTGTAAGCATCATTTGGATCGACAATTGAGTACACGCGATATCCATTATCAATGAAGATATTATTACTGGTATCAAATGCAGTATTACTTCTACGCTCGTACTGACTTTTCTCATCACTCATAATTACAACGGATAATGAAGCTCCAGGTCTAGGGTAGCCTGCAGTAACCGATGTACCATCAGTTGTCAGTGATTTCTCTGAGTAATAAATACCTGTTTCAGTTGCACTACCACCTGTCCCAGGTTTGAAATCACTCGCGATTTGCGTGATATCATTTGTGTAGCCATTCCCTCTAAGTGTCTCTGAATCTGTCGTGATGGTACCAACCATAAAATCAACACTTGCGTTTGATATAGTATCAGTAAAGGCTTGGGTTAAATCACTGATCGCATTCTGCTCATCAGACATACTGCCTGAGTTATCGATTACAAAGAGGAAGTCAGCTTTAGATGCTGTTTGGTCTAGTGCTGAGAATGTGTCATTTTCAACCAATAATTTTGCATCTTTAGACGCTTGAATACTTTCTGAAGTTGTGGAGACGATTAGGTCTGAATATGCAGCTACTCTATCACTTTGTATTAAGGTACTCGTAATTACAACACTGTCATCTGCTGGGTTGTAACTAGTCGTGATATCTAGTTGGTAATCATTTAGCTCTGTTTCAGATGCTGAAGGGATCAAAGTTGAAGCAACACCGCCTACTTTATTAACGGCAACTTGATTGATTAATGTGTTTAATAAATCAGTTAGTTTCAGACCGGTTGATAGGTTTATTTTATAAGTAGCATTGATGTCACCATTAGTCAGAATAGTCTGCGATGTCTGCGTCACTTTTCCTGAAATACTTGAAGCAAAAGCACTTATACTTGAGGTTAGAATTTCTTCGGCGGTAGAACCTCTTTGCATTGCACTGTTTTCTGCTACAAATCCAACTAGTTCTGTATTGTTTGGTGTAGGTTGTGAGCTTTGAGCTGCAATTGTAGTTGCTGGCTCTGCGTATATAACGGTACCTGTTATATCACCGGTTAAACTGGCTGTTGTATAACCGTCAGGTAAGAAGACTTGCTTGCTATCTAAAACGACTGATTGTGTAGGAGCAGGTGCTTCAGCTATTGATATGATGATGTCTTTAGTTTGTATGACACTTTTTCCATCAGCGTTTGTTGTTTCAATACTTAAAGTGTAGCTAACTTGACCTGCTTGAGAGCCCACTTGAACTTTCAATTGTTCAGGAGAGTTTACGTCCGGAGTGAGTTCTTGATTATTTTCATCCAGCCATGTGATCTTGTCGGTAGGAAGTAGGTTTGTGATAGTTGCTGTGAGGGTTGTTTCGCCATTCGGGGCAACAATTGCAGGGTTTGCTGTAATAGAGTTGATAATTGCGCTTGGTGCAAAGTCAGCTCCAATACTACATAACACTTCCTTTGACTCTATTTCAGACTCATCAAGAATATTATTCTTATTTTTATCGATACCAGCAGAAACTAGTTGTCCACCAGCGGCACAGCGAGAGTCCGTTTTTGCAATGAGAGCGATGGAGACAAGGGCTTGATCAAAGATTTCACTGCCTTCTTGATCGGTTTGCTGAGTACCATCATGACAAATTGTTTTATTTGATACGTATTCGGATTCTGCAAGAGCACCATCTTCATTGTCGTCATACCCTGCGATAACTTTGAGACCGCCATTTACACATTCCGCATTACCAGCAGGTAACGATAAAGTTGTAATTAAAGCATCTT
Source organism: Vibrio gallaecicus (assembly GCF_024347495.1). Classification (NCBI taxonomy): domain Bacteria; kingdom Pseudomonadati; phylum Pseudomonadota; class Gammaproteobacteria; order Vibrionales; family Vibrionaceae; genus Vibrio; species Vibrio gallaecicus. The sequence goes on from NZ_AP025490.1 coordinate 154,639, forward strand.
TTTGAGCTTCGACTGGCGTTGTTGTTGTGCCACCGTCGCTGCCACCACCACAGCCAGAAAGTAAGACTGATGCTACAGATGTTGCGATTAATGTTTTTTTAGACCACTGAACGTTCATATTTATTACCATTTCCTTTAGTAACTTTTTAGGTATAGATTTTATGAATGGTATTTTTATGAAACTAGAGTCACTTTGTAAACATTATTTGTTAACTGAATTAAAAAAATCAGACTTCATTAATTGTTTGATTGTTAATGATAATTAACTCAATTTCATTATTTCAAATGTAATCGTTATCATTGATAGGTTTTATAAAATTAAAAGTGGCTATTTGAGGCATAAAAAAGCCGTAACAAGGTTACGGCAATTGAATTGAGCGGTTTAGATAAAGCTTTAGAATGTGTACGTTCTACTTTTTAACCGTAAGAATTTCATCCCAAGGTAGGTTCTCATCCCCTAAAACAATAAAGTTTGGGTTTTCTAATGTTTCTCTCTCATTGTATGAAAGAGGCTCTAATTGAGTACTTAAAATCCTCCCGCCAGCCTCTTCAACGATACATTGAGTAGCAGCCGTATCCCATTCACCAGTTGGCCCTAATCTTAGGTAGCAATCAACCGCGCCTTCCGCCACTAAGCATGCCTTTAGTGCCGCAGAGCCCAAAGGCACTAAATCATAGTTCCATGCTGAACTCATGCAGCTGGTGATTCGATTTATATCTTGGCGGCGGCTAATCGCCATCGCAATAGATTGGTTTGGCAGCTCATGATGATGTGTTTTAATTTTCACACTGTCAGCTAGTTCTGGGATTTTCCATGCCCCTTTGCCATGATAAGCGTAATAAGTCACACCTGATACCGGCGCATACACAACCCCCATCACAGGTCGATTATGCTCAATTAGTGCAATGATGGTCGCGAAGTCACCACTACGCGCGATGAATTCTTGAGTGCCATCGAGTGGGTCGACTAACCAGTAGCGATCCCATTGTTTACGTTGCTCTAAACTAATGTCAGCAGCTTCTTCAGAAAGCACTGGGATATCAGGAGTGAGCTCCGTTAAGCGCTGTTCTATAAGCTTATGTGCGGCCAAATCGGCACTGGTTACAGGCGTGTCATCGCTTTTCGTAAATTCTTCGTAATCCTTTTTTTCATAGATTTCGAGAATCAATTGCCCAGCAGAACGAGCAATTTCAATGACGGAAGGTAAGAGGTGGGATAGATCTTTTGTTATTGGCATAGGGCTAACTCTTATTCTTCTAATGTACTAGCTTGTTCTTTTAATGTTCTGAGGGCTAGTAGTAGGGCGGTAATACAGCGAGCTTCACTAAAATCGAGATGAGTGAGTAATTCTTCGGCTTGAGCAAGTGGCCAGCGTATGATGTCTAAAGGTTCAGGTTCATCACCTTCAAGCTTTTCAGGGTATAAGTCTTCAGCAATGAACAGCGTCATTTTGCTCGAAAAATAGGAAGGAGCAAGAACGACTTCTTTTAAAGGGGTTAACTTATGCGATCCGAATCCAATCTCTTCTTTAAGCTCTCTGATTGCTGCCTCTGAAGGCGTTTCTCCGGCGTCAATTAGCCCTTTGGGGAAGCCAAGTTCGTAGCGCTCGGTACCTGCAGCGTATTCGCGAACCAGTAATAGATCACCTTGCTCAGAGATTGGAACCATCATCACGGCATTTCGTCCGCTAGGCTTCATGCGTTCGTAAGTTCTTTCTTCACCATTAGAGAAGCGTAAATCGAGAGATTCAATAGAGAAAAGTTTTGATTGAGCGACAGTTTGCTGAGCCAAAATTTCTGGCACTTTCCTTTTTGTCATTACGCTCGCTCCTTAGCTTTAATTAGATACCCCCAATATATGAAAAAACGGCATGGATTGATACTGGCGGGTTTTGTGTTTCGACTTAATTCTGAACCTTATGCAAAATTCTTAGGGTGAATGCCTGAGAGTTGATCATTCATTCAATGAACTTATTCAATAATAGGATGAGATAAGGCATTAAAAAAGGTTGATGCTTACACATCAACCTTTTGCTGTTTGTTTGGTGTTACTTCTAGTGTGGACTAGTAGTAAGAGTGCTCACCGCGATCATGCTCTGTTGCATCACGAACGGCAGTCAGTTCACCTTGGAACTGTTCTAGTAGTTCTTTTTCGATGCCTTCTTTCAAAGTTACATCAACCATTGAACAACCATTACAACCACCACCGAATGCCACGATAGCAGCGCCTTCTTCAGTAATTTCAACAAGGCTTACGTGACCACCGTGACCTGCAAGTTGCGGGTTAACTTGTGTTTGAATTGCGTATTCAACACGCTCAAGTAGTGGTGCATCATCAGAGACTTTACGCATTTTTGCGTTTGGTGCTTTTAGAGTTAACTGAGAGCCCATTTTGTCAGTAACGAAATCAATTTCTGCTTCGTCTAGGAATGGCAAGCTTAGCTCATCTACATAAGCATCGAATGCTTCAAAAGACAGTTTAGTATCTGAAGCTTCAATAGCGTCTGTTGGGCAGTAAGATACGCCACATTCAGCATTTTGTGTTCCTGGGTTTACCACGAATACACGAATGTTTGTGCCTTCAGGTTGCTGTGAAAGCAGATTGGCAAAGTGAGTTTGAGCTGTTTCTGTAATTGTAATATTTGACACGACTAATACCTGAGTAAATTTGTAGGCTATTCCGGACATTCTACTCCGGTCAGAATTGTAATTCAGCCTCTTTTTGTTGGATTGCTGTACAGATCAAGCTCGTCGCCTTTATTTACTTGGCTCGGGCGTCCGACAAATACAATAGATATCAATTCTTTCAACCCCTCTTTCTCGTAGTAACTGGCATAAATAGTTCACGGTACTGCCTGTTGTGACCACATCATCCATAATGGCAATGTGTTTAGGTAATGACGTTTTTATTAGTGTGAATGCATTGGCGAGGTTCTGCTGTCGAAGGCGCTTAGATAAGCCTTGCTGAGTTGCCGTCGCTCTTATTCGTTTGAAAAGTGTTTTGCTTTTAATTTTCATTTCTTTTGTCGTCAGTGTTTTCGCTGTGTAACGGGCAAGTAAATCGCTCTGATTAAATCCGCGTTGTAGATAGCGTCGCCAATGCAAAGGGACGCTTGTGATCAGCGGTGCGGGTTGGTCTATACGGTTTGAAATGAGTGAAGCTAAATCCCGAGCTAGCCAAAACTGTTTGGTGTATTTGAATTTATGAATATAAGAAGACGTAGGGAAGGTATAGTCACTCACACAATATAGCCTGTCCCATAGCGGAGGGTCAGATAAGCAACTGCCGCATTGCTCAATGGTTGAAGGTGTTTCTAACCCACAGCGTAAGCAGCGAGTCGTTGAGGCAATAAACTCCATACACGTATTGCAAAAGATTGAAGCACTATCTGCGTCCGACTTTTTTAGTTGGCATAATGGGCACAGAGGCGTGAACAGGCGTTGGGTGTTCTTTTGTAGCCAATCAGATAACATGAGCTCAATTCTTTAAAGGACAATCATTAATAGTAAGTGGCGTGTTTGGCTAACGTGGCTGAAAAAAGTAGGAGACACTGCAAGAATGAGTAAAGCATTGTATTGGCATGTATCAGGTTCAGGTCCTGACTTAGTTTTGGTTCATGGCTGGGGGATGAATGGCGCCGTTTGGCAGCAAACCGTTAAAACGCTAGAAAGTCATTTTACGGTTCATGTCGTCGACCTTCCTGGCTACGGGCACAGTTCTCACAGCCCCGCTAAAGATCTTGCAGGTATTGCTGATTTACTGATTGCAGAGGCACCTAAAAATGCTATTTGGGTCGGATGGTCTCTAGGTGGTTTAGTTGCTACTCATATGGCTTTGCACCATGCAGATTATGTTCGTAAATTAGTGACGGTTGCCAGTTCACCTAAATTTTCAGCCGAGAAAACACCAGTGATGTGGCGTGGTATTCAGCCGAATGTATTGACGGCTTTCACTGAGCAGCTTGTAGAAGATTTTCAAACCACCATTGAACGATTTATGGCTTTACAAGCGATGGGTAGTCCTTCAGCGAGGCAAGATGTTAAACAGTTAAAGCAAGCGGTGTTATCTCGTCCGTTGCCAAATCCAGAATCATTATTAGCGGGTTTGAAGATGTTATCTGATGTAGATCTAAGAGAGCAACTACCGGAAATATCGGTTCCAATGCTGCGCTTATATGGTCGCTTAGACGGCTTAGTTCCGATTAAAGTGGCTAAAGATTTAGATAAAGCTTTGCCTCATACGGAGCAGTTTATTTTTACTCAATCATCGCATGCACCATTCATGACTGAAGCGGAAGCATTTTGCAGCCAGTTACTCAATTTTGCAGAGATAACGCCCCAGTGATAACTACTTCAAATGATTATTGTTTTATTTGAAGAGAAACTAAATGCTAAATTTATGATCAAACTGGTCGATATATAAGCTAACCAACGAGGTGAGTTGTTAAGTAACTGGCTATCAATGGGAGTTGTTTCTTTGCTGGTCTAGATATATCTATAGATATTCGTAGGTAGGAGACCATACCAGGTCAAAGCCAAGCAAAAGAGTATAACGAGAATAATTTATCGATGAGATAAAGCTGTATAGATAAATAGATAAATAGATAAATAGATAAATAGATAAGCAAGAAAGCATAAAACGTTGGGCGATTCTGAGGAGACTTCGCGATGATAGTGCCACCTGCATCAGTTGTAAGTGTGCCATTGATCGCCCCATCAGTTAATGTGCAAACAGAGCAAGTTGCGCGCGATAATAGAGTTCGTGAACCAATAGCCCCAACGGTTGCAATGGCAAAAACTAATGCAGAACGTAGGGTTAAGTCTGATGAGAAACGACGAAAGCAGTCGGCATGGGATCCCTCTGATCACCCAGGTTATGAGATGGATAACGAGTCGGAAGCCAGTTCGATTTATCATGAAGAACCCAAAGACATCTTAGATCGGTTATTTGGTCTATTAGCATTACAGACATACAGTGCCGATCAAGGAAAAGGTTACACGATGCGTTTTCGACTGCCTAGGCATGTTTTAGATGCGGCGATAAGGCAAGATCAGATGGATAAACGGCGTAAGATCATTAAGTATCACTATGGTCATGCGGTAGCGCCTCATACGCCATCAGAAGTTATAGCGGTTTTATGACGGAGATCTTTGGCTACTTAAGAAAAAAGCCTGACTCTTCCCATTTTATGGAAGGTCAGGCTTTTTTTTTTTGGTGATTACTTATGTTTATTGATCGCTTTTGTAACGGCTTACTTCGGTTTATTACCTATTCAGCTTATTTCTTTGCTTTAGCAAAAGCAGCAGCGAATGCACCACCCATAGCCGCGTTTTGTGGTTCTTCACGACGACGCTGGTTACCTTGAGCATTTTGATTTCGAGGTCTAGATTGCTGATCGCGAGGTGAACTAGAACGTTGTGACTTATTGTCTTGTCCTGGTTCATCTTTCATACGCATGGTCAGAGCTATACGTTTACGCTGAACATCCACTTCCATGACTTTGACTTTAACGATATCACCGGCTTTTACGACTTCTCTAGGGTCAGAGACAAAGCGATCAGTCAGCGCAGAAATATGTACTAAGCCATCTTGGTGAACACCAATATCCACAAAAGCACCGAAATTTGCCACGTTAGAGACAACACCTTCTAATATCATGCCGAGTTCTAAGTCAGACATGCTATTTACGCCATCTGCAAATGTCGCGGTTTTAAACTCAGGACGCGGGTCTCGGCCTGGCTTATCAAGCTCTTTAATGATGTCGGTAATCGTCGGAACACCAAAATTGTCGTTGGTGTAATCAATCGCGTGCAAACCACGTAAGAAATCCGTATCCCCAACAAGAGACTTAATGTCTTTTTGGTTCTTCTCTGCAATGGCTTTCACGACAGGATAAGCTTCAGGGTGAACGGATGATGCATCAAGTGGGTTTTTACCATCCATAATTCTTAAGAAGCCCGCACATTGTTCAAATGCTTTTGGTCCGAGTCGAGCGACTTTCTTTAGAGTCGTACGCGCTTCGAATCGACCATTCTCATCGCGGTAATCCACAACATTTTGAGCGATGGTTGTAGACAGCCCAGCCACACGTGTCAGTAGTGCAGCAGAAGCGGTATTGACGTCTACACCAACGGCATTCACACAATCTTCTACAATCGCATCAAGGCGTTTAGCAAGCATAGTTTGGCTTACATCGTGTTGGTATTGACCCACACCAATGGATTTCGGGTCAATTTTCACAAGCTCTGCGAGAGGATCTTGTAATCGGCGAGCAATCGACACGGCGCCACGAATCGATACATCCATATTCGGAAATTCTTTCGCCGCTAATTCTGATGCTGAATACACAGAGGCTCCAGCTTCACTGACGATAATTTTCTGCGCGTTTAGGTTGCCACGCTTGATCACATCAGCCACAAAGCTGTCGGTTTCACGTGAAGCGGTACCGTTACCAATCGCAATAAGGTCAACATTGTATTTGCGAACTAATTGTTCAACAACATGAGCCGACTTGTCGTATTGCTTTTGTGGTGGGTGAGGGTAAATCGTATCTGTCGCGAGCACTTTACCTGTCGCATCCACAATCGCAATTTTAGAACCCGTACGTAAACCAGGGTCGAGACCTAAAGTCGCACGAGGACCAGCAGGCGCTGCCATGAGTAGATCTTTAAGGTTGGTCGCGAATACTTCAATGGCTTCAATTTCAGCGCGTTCTTTCATTGAACCCATAAGTTCAGTTTCCATATGCATAGAAACTTTTATACGCCATGCCCAGCTGATCACTTGCTTACGCCATGCATCGGCGGGGGCGCTGCTTAAATGAATACCGTAATGATCAGAAATGATGTTTTCGCAATATGAAGTTCGAATGCTTTCATCTTGGCTTGGGTCGGCATTCATAGCTAACGTTAAGAAGCCTTCATTACGACCGCGTAGCATAGCTAAAGCTCGGTGTGAAGGGACTTTGCTCATTGCTTCATTATGTTCAAAGTAATCTTTAAACTTCTCACCTTCTTGTTCTTTACCGCTAACGACGCGAGCCGCCAGTTCTGCATTACGGGTTAAGTGTTGGCGGATTTTTTCAAGTAGGTTTGCATCTTCTGCGATACGTTCCATGATGATCGCTCGTGCGCCATCAAGTGCAGCTTTAGTATCTGCGATGCCTTTATCTGCAGATATATAATGATTTGCTTCCGTTTCAGGATCTTGTTGTGCGTTGTTCCAAAGGGAATCGGCTAAGGGTTTGAGACCTGCTTCAATGGCAATTTGCCCTTTGGTACGGCGCTTGGGTTTATAAGGAAGGTATAAATCTTCAAGGCGAGTCTTACTGTCTGCTTGATTGATGTCTTTTTCGAGTTCAGGTGTCAGCTTATCTTGGTCTTTAATTGATTTTAGGATCGTTTGACGGCGATCATCTAATTCACGTAAGTAAGAAAGTCGGCTGTCTAAGTTACGCAGTTGGGTATCGTCTAATGCTCCAGTGACCTCTTTACGGTAACGCGCAATAAATGGAACAGTGTTGCCGTCATCAATGAGGTTTACAGCAGCGATAACTTGCTCAGGGCGAACATTCAGTTCCTGGGCAATCAATGTACAGATAGCGTGGCTCATCCGTTGAATCTCTTATTTAGTATCATAGAAGTAATATGGGGAGTCACTTGGGTGTTTTCTAGAGTTAACCCCGAATAATATGGGCTAGAGCAGGTTTCTCTATCTGTTATGGGGCTTGTAAGAGATCTCTCACAGCTAATGTGAGAATACGCTTCGCATTTATCATGAAATGTCTCGAATTTTATTATAACCGGTTGATTTAATTTGACTTTAATTTTGTTTAATTAATGTTTCAGATAAATTTTTGTTTTTAGCCTCTGTGAATGTCAAACAATCCGCGTAATATTCACTTTGTCGACAGGGAGTTGGCAGGAACAGGACAAAGCCTAAAGGAATAGGTATCTTCAGGATGAAGATTTGGTGACTTAGGATGAGTTATCAGCAAGGAAGTAAAATACTGAATCAGTAATATCTTTGGATGAGATTAGCCAGTCAGGATGATGGGCAATATGGACACCGCTAGGATGGCGATGAACTATGGAAATCGGTTAAAGGATTTAGCCACAGTCAAGGATAGATGCAGGGAGCATCAGTCTTATTGAAGGGAAACCTCATAAGATGAACAGTAGCCGGATTGCTGCAAAAGAACCATAACCCCGTTAGGCGAAAGCTTAGCGGGGTTTCTTTTATTTAGGTTGTACATATCCCTTCCCTTTTATCTCCAGTTTATTTATTTACTCTGTTTGTTTCGTCAAAGATTATGATCTGCCTCATTCGTGAGGGGACAAATGTCCTCCTGCCCAACCATTTTTATTATTTATAATTCAGCCAATAATCGATAAACCTTTTTCTATGGTAATCGAGTGGCTATGTGTTGTGCGAAATGAGCGTAACTTCAAGGACATAATTATGAATATTTTAGTGATAGATGGTCATCCTGACTTATCCAAGTCAGTCGCAAATGCCACAATTTTGGCTGACCTTACTCAGCAAACCGAGTGGCATGTTAATCACGTTGCAAATTTTAATGGTGATATTGAAGCGGAACAAACTGCGCTGCAAATAGCAGATCTAATCGTGGTTCAGTTCCCACTTTATTGGAGTACGTATCCGTCTGTACTTAAGCGTTGGATTGATGAAGTATTCACATACGGCTTTGCCTTTGGTCCAGAGGGTAGCAAGCTTAAAGATAAGCCGGTGTTGTTTTCTGTCACTGCTGGTGCAACAGAAGAGTCATACAGCGAAACTGGCTTCAATTTTTTACCCCTCTTAGCCTATCAAGTCGCGTACGAACATCCATTCAGAGCGGCAGAGGTCAACATTGTCGATACGATAGTGACCTTTGAAATGAACGCTACCCCAGAAGAAGGCGGTGATAAAGCCATGACTTTAGAACTCTCTCACCAACATGCACAACGCCTTATTCAAGTCGTTAATCAATCTTTAGAGGTTTCAAAATGATCCAGTCTTTACTCGGAATTATCGCGCTATTGAGTGTTGGTTTTATCTTCTCTGAAAACCGCAGCAAAATAAGCTGGCGTGCAGTTGGTGGTGCTTTTGTTGTCATTATTGGTGTTGCTTTCTTCGTACTAGTAACGGATGTTGGTGCGAGTGTCTTGCTGTCTGTGTCTAATGCCGTGGGGAATGTTTTTGGCTACGGAGTTGAAGGTATTCGTTTCGCTTTTGGTAGCTTAGTGAACTTTAGTGTCGATGGCATTGGCTTTGTTTGGGCTCTGCAAGTATTGCCACAAATCATCTTTACGGCATCGTTAACATCATTGCTTTACTACCTAGGCATTATGCAGTGGTTCGTTCGTATTATTGGCGGCAGTTTACAGCGTGTATTAGGTACTTCTCGTGCCGAGTCAATGAATGCAGCTGGCAATATTGTGTTGGGGCAAACGGAAGCACCTTTATTGGTGAAGCCTTACCACCGTGTACTAACTCGTTCTCAAATCTTTGCTGTGATGGTTGGCGGTTTGTCCTCTATTGCTGGCTCTATTCTGGCTGGTCTAGCGGGTATGGGAGTGGACCTTAATTACCTGATTATGGCGTGTTTCATGTCGGCTCCAGCTGGTTTGATGTTTGCTAAATTATTGATCCCTGAAACAGAAGAGACCGTTGATGAAGTTCCAGAACTTCCAGACGATGAAAAGCCGAGCAGCTTTATTGATGCGGTTGCAAAAGGTGCGATAGCAGGTATGGGAATTGCCGCTATTGTCGGTGCTGTGATCATCTCATGTATCGGTTTAATGGCGATGCTAAATGGAGGTTTAGGAGCGATTGGCGAATGGTTTGGGAAGCCAGACCTAACGGTTGATGTCATTCTAGGAACGTTTTTCTCGCCTGTTGCATGGCTAATTGGTATTCCTTGGGAAGAAGCGGGTATTGCGGGTTCTTTCTTAGGTCAGAAAATCGCACTTAACGAATTTGTTGCTTTTGCAAGTATGGGTGGCGTTGAAATGACCCCACGTTCCACCGCTATTATGACCATTGCACTGTGTGGCTTTGCCAATATCGGTTCGGTGGCAATGGTATGTGGCGCATTGAGTAAAATGATCCCACAGCGTGCAGGTGTTATTGGTCAACTGGGCATGAAAGTTCTATTGGCGGCAACACTAGCAAACTTAATGAACGCGGCGGTTGTTGGCCTGTTTGTGTAATTGAATGAGGCTGCGTATCGCGCAGTCTACCATGATGAGTAAGGTCGTTGAGCAGTAAGGTAGATTATGAACAAACAACCCCACTTGTGTGTCGATGAAACACAAGTTACTGATAAGGTCATTGTGTGTGGTGACCCTGCACGTGTAGATCGCATTGCAGAACATTTATCTGACGTGGTGTCACTGGCTAACAATCGAGAATTTCGCTTGATACGAGGGCGATACAATCAACAAGATATTACTGTTTGTAGTACAGGTATTGGCGCGGCTTCTGCTATTATTGCCCTTGAAGAGCTAGTAATGTGCGGTGCCAAACAAGTCATCCGTGTTGGTTCCGCTGGTGCTTTGCAGCATGATATTGCGATGGGTGACTTGATCATTGTAGAAGCTGCGGTACGAGATGAAGGTGGGTCGGCGAGTTATATTTCACCTAATTATCCTGCCTATTCCGATATAGATTTAGTGAGTGGGCTGGTGGAGTTTAGCAACAAAATGCTGCAGAACTTTCATCGTGGAGTCGTACGTTCTCATGATAGTTTTTACATCGATAATGAACTTGATGTATGCCGGTATTGGCATGAAAAAGGTGTATTAGGTGCCGATATGGAGACATCTGCGCTATTAACTGTGGGTCGATTAAGAGGCGTGCAAGTTGCATCGGTTCTGAATAACGTTGTGCTGTACGAGCAAGATGTTCAGCAAGGCATTAGCGATTATGTCGATGAAGGAACACTGACATCACAAGGCGAGCAAAACGCTACGCTGGCGGCTCTGTATGCTCTAACGCGATAGCTTTTTTAGTTATTAACTTAGCCATCGAATTACAAGAGCTGCTCAGTTAAGTGGGGGCTCTTGTGATAATTAGACCATTGTAATGGGTGCTATTGTGTCAATTTTTGACATCATCTATTCCAAAGCCCTTCTCAAATGCGTATGTTCTTGCAGTCTCCATTATTATGAAGAATCCAATGCAGCTACGTCCTTATGCCAATACACGCTTTACTCCTCTATTAGAACAGCAATACGGTGATTTTGAAGCGGCTCTTTTTCAATGTCGGGTTGGCACCCAACGTTTTAGTCGTGGTGACACGATTTTAGAGCAAGGTCAGCCTGTTAATAAACTCTATATTATCTCGGTCGGGCGAGTAGCGATGCATATTTGTGCGGTGAATAGCCGACGTTTTCAATTAGGTGAAGTGAAGTGTGATCATCATATTTTTGGTGAGATGGAGTTTTTTTCTGGTAACGCATGTCAATGGAATGTGGTTGCGGATGATGACATTGAAGCTGATGTGATTTGCGCGAATCAACTACAAAAGTGTATTACCGATAAGCCCAACTTAGCGCTCTTCTTTGCGTCGGCATTGGCTTATGATTACGAAGAATCAATGGAGATTTACACTAACCGAGTGTTGCACTCGATAGCGTATAATATCGCTTATGACCTTTGGCATAGGGCGCGTCAAAATGTCTTTTTGGATGCTTTTGATAAGGTAGAGTTTGAAGCGGAACGATTTGGCACTTCAAGCCGAGTTTACCGTCGCGCTCTCAATACCTTGATAGAGCAAGGCTTGATTGAAAAGCGAGGTAATCAAATACATATTTGCGATATGGCTCGGCTAGAAGCGTTTATTTCTTAAGGTTTGCCATCATAACGGATCGCGTTAATGAACCATTCTTTATCACCTTCAGGCGTCCTCACGATAAATTCATCATCCACTTCTTTTTTGAGTAATGCGCGTGCCATCGGTGAATCAATCGAAACGTAATCTTTGACGCCACCATAGATCTCATCAGGACCTACAACTCTAAACGTCTTGATATCACCGTCTTCATTTTCTATTTCGACCCAAGCTCCAAAAAACACTTTGCCTTCTTGTTGTGGCGAATAGTCGACAACTTTAACTTGGTCTAAGCGTTTTCTGAGATAGCGCACACGACGATCGATTTCTCGAAGGCGTTTTTTGTTATATTGATAATCTGCATTTTCACTGCGGTCACCTAGACTTGCAGCCCAAGTTACTTTTTTAGTGACTTCTGGGCGGTCTTCTCGCCACAGAAAATTCAGTTCTTTTGTGAGTTTGTCATAACCCTCACGAGTGATTAAGTTTGTTTTCATAACTCTGACTAAATTAAATCATGTTCTAAGATAGAATATATAGAAAGGCAACATACGTTAACAATTCTTTGGGCGACATTTGCGCTAAGAATGTTACATTTTTAATGCCTTACCCCAAATCATAAATTTTCAGGCGTAAGCTTTTATTAGGTGGAATCATTACATGCAAGAAAACTATAAAATTTTAGTGGTCGATGATGATGCTCGTTTGCGTGCATTACTTGAGCGTTATTTGTCGGAGCAGGGCTTTCAAGTTCGTAGCGTGGCAAATAGTGAGCAGATGGACCGCCTACTGACTCGTGAAAATTTCCATTTGATGGTACTGGATTTAATGCTACCGGGTGAAGATGGTTTATCTATTTGTCGCCGCTTACGTAATGCGAATAATACGTTGCCAATTCTAATGCTGACGGCAAAAGGCGATGAAGTCGATCGTATTGTCGGTTTAGAAGTAGGTGCAGATGACTATCTGCCAAAACCTTTTAACCCGCGTGAGCTACTGGCTCGTATTAAAGCCGTTATGCGTCGCCAAGTGATTGAAGCACCAGGCGCACCAAGTACTGAAGAATCAATAGTTGAATTTGGTGAATTCCGTTTGAATCTAGGGACTCGTGAGATGTTCCGTGGTGAAGAGCCAATGCCATTAACGTCTGGTGAGTTCGCTGTTTTGAAATCTTTGGTGACGAATGCTCGTGAGCCAATGTCTCGTGATAAGTTGATGAACATGGCTCGTGGTCGTGAATATTCAGCGATGGAGCGTTCGATTGACGTTCAAATTTCTCGCCTAAGACGTATGCTTGAAGAAGATCCAAGCAAACCTAGATACATCCAAACCGTTTGGGGTTTAGGTTATGTCTTTGTTCCTGATGGAAAAGCGGTTTAAGTAAAATGTCTGGCCATTGTATTTATTTACGATGGCCTTTTTGTTTCTCGGTCTTTTTGTTGTTTATACATTATGATTGAGGCTTGTGCCTCTCAGCTTTCCATTATCTGCTCTTCTAAGGTTTCCTATGCGTATCCGTAGTTCCTTCACTCAATCTATTGTTCTATTTCTTTCTCTATTAATCGCTAGCCAAGTGTTTTCTTACTACGCGGTGTTCAATTACGCATTGATGCCGAGTCTCCAGCAGTTCAACAAAATTTTAGCTCATGAGCTGAATTTAGTTTTGGATGAAAGTAGCGGGGAAGATTTAGAGATGGATGCCCCATTAAGGCGTCGTGTATTAGAGCAATTAGGAGTTACGGTTCATGCAAAAGATGGTCCTATTTCAGAGGAATATTTTCACGCAGTGACTATTGATCTAATGAGCGAGGAGATGAGTAAGGAGTTGGGTTCTCAAACGGAAGTTCGGTTGATTTTAGGTGCAGAAAGCTACGTATTGTGGATGGATATTGATGCGTTGCCCAATTCACTAATTCGTATTCCTCTCTCTGAACTACAAGAAGAAGATTTCGCACCACTCTTTAGAAACAGCCTGATTATGGCGTTGCTGATTATTGCTGGAGGTTGGTTGTTTATACGGTTACAAAATCGACCTTTGATTGCATTAGAAAAAGCGGCTAAAGGGGTTGGGCGGGGTGAAATTCCACCTCCATTATCTGAGAAAGGTGCATCTGAAATTCGTTCGGTAACTCGAGCATTCAATAGTATGTCCAAAGGAATACAAGAGCTCGAAGAGGACAGAGCGCTACTAATGGCTGGTATTAGCCATGATTTAAGAACCCCATTAACTCGTATTCGTTTAGCGACAGAAATGATGTCTCCGGAAGATGCTTATCTAGCGGAAGGGATCATCAGTGATACTGAAGAGTGTAATGAGATTATTAGCCAGTTTATGGACTATTTGAAGCCAGTGAATACCGAGTCGTTCACCAATGTATTCCTTGATGATATTGCCCGTGAAGTAGCAAGCTCTGAAGGTGGGTATGAAGTTCAGATAGAAACGGATATTGCTGAGTCAATGAAAGCGGCTTTAGGTAACCCGATTGCGATTAAGCGAGCGGTAAGTAACTTGGTGGTGAATTCACTTCGCTATGGTAATGGTTGGGTCAAGATCTCAACGGGTATGACCGCAGATAACAAACTAGTGTGGGTGACGGTTGAAGATAATGGTCCTGGTATTGAACAAGACCAAATAAGTAAACTGTTTGAACCCTTTACCCGAGGTGATACCGCACGAGGTAGTGAGGGTACAGGATTAGGTTTAGCAATCGTAAAAAGGATTGTTAGCCAACACCAAGGAGCCGTTGTGGTGAATAATCGCAGTCAAGGTGGCTTAAAAGCGCAGATCAGTTTTCCGACATATAAGTCTTAAATTATAATCAGTTAGGTATAATTTCTAAAATAATAAAACGGGCTCTAAAATAGAGCCCGTTTTTGATATTTATTGATTAACAGCTGCTGAATTGAGTTAGGTTAAAACGAACTTAGCGGGTTTAATAAGAGTTAGGCCTTAGAGTAAACGTCTCGCTCGCCTAACCAGCGCTCAATAATAGCCAATGCATTGTCTGGGTATTGATCATGAATATGACGAGCAATTCGTTGCACTTCAGGGATTAAACGCTGGTCTCGCATTAAATCTGCAATTTTAAAGTCGGCTAACCCTGTTTGCTTTGTTCCAAGTAACTCACCCGGCCCTCTAATCTCAAGATCTTTCTGCGCAATGACAAACCCATCATTACTTTCTCGTAAAACCCCTAGACGTTTCTGAGCGGTTTTAGACAAAGGTGAGTGGTACAAGAGTACACAGTGGCTCGCAACTGAACCACGACCGACACGGCCTCGTAATTGGTGTAATTGTGCTAAACCAAGCCTCTCCGGGTTTTCGATGATCATCAGGCTGGAGTTGGGTACATCAACCCCAACTTCAATTACGGTGGTTGCTACCAGTAAGTGAAGCTTGTTCTCTTTGAACTCTTGCATCACGGCTTGCTTTTCGGCTGGTTTCATTCGCCCATGCACTAAACCTATTTTTACGTCTGGCAGTGTGCGTTGTAATTCTTCTGCCGTGTCAGCGGCGGCTTGGGCTTCTAGAGCTTCTGATTCATCAATTAAGGTACACACCCAATACGCTTGTTTACCTTCATTAAGGCAGGCGTTTCTTACTCGTTGGACAATATCATCACGCTTAGTGTCAGGCAGCGCGACCGTCTGAATTGGCGTTCTTCCTGGTGGAAGTTCATCAATGATAGATGTTTCTAAATCGGCGTAAGCCGTCATGGCTAAAGTCCTTGGGATTGGAGTCGCTGTCATAACCAGTTGATGCGGGTAATAACCTTGCTTTGCCCCTTTCTCTCGTAACTCTAAACGCTGATGGACGCCAAAACGGTGCTGTTCATCAATAATGACAAGTGCGAGGTTATTAAACTCCACATGTTCTTGAAACAAAGCATGAGTTCCAACCACCATTTTTGCTTCACCACTGGCAATGCTAGCGAGCTCTTTTTCCCTTGCTTTGCCTTTTAATTTTCCGGCTAACCAACCAACTTGAATGCCCATGCTCTCAAACCAGTTAGCGAAGTTAATAGCATGCTGCTCAGCCAGTAACTCTGTCGGTGCCATTAGCGCGACTTGCTGCCCGTGCTCTAAAGCTCTTACGGCAGCCAAAGCGGCGACTAATGTTTTACCTGAACCCACATCACCCTGAACTAGGCGCATCATAGGGTGTGCTTTTTCTAAGTCCGCTTCGATTTCTTTCACTACTCGATTCTGCGCATTAGTTGGAGAAAACGGCAATTGGGCAAGTAGCTGAGTTTTTAGTTCGTTTACTTCTGGAAGAGGTAAAGCTTTATCTAATTGACCTTTACTGCGCACAGAAAGCATAGATAAATTTTGTGCGAGTAATTCTTCCATGATCAGGCGAAGTTGAGCAGGGTGTTTGCCTTCATCAAAGGCTTCAATATCTATCGAAGGTGGTGGTCTGTGTATAGTATGCAGAGCCTGACCAAGCGTGATTTGATGGTCGTATAAACCTGCAGGAAGTAATTCTTTAACCGCCGCTTTATCGAGTAGTGCTAATGCTTGATCGGTTAGGTTACGTAGAGTGACCTGCCTTAATCCTTCTGTTGTTGGATAAACAGGCGTTAGGTTTTGTTCGATATCAGGCTGCTGCCTTGGGGCGAAAAACTTGTAATCAGGGTGTACTATTTCTAGCCCCATACCACCCCGTTTTATCTCCCCGTAAGCGTAAACTTGTTTACCTTCAGAGAAGTTATTTTTTATCCCAGCTGTAAAGTTGAAAAAGCGCAGAGTAACTGTGCCATTTCCGTCACTGATCTTTACGGTCAGCATTTTACGTTTACCGAAGGTCGTGTCTACGCTCATGACTTTTCCTTGCACGGCTGCCCATAAACCGGCGTGAAGTTTAGCTATTGGGTAAATACGAGTGCGGTCTTCATAACGTAATGGAAGGTGGAAAAGTAAATCTTGTACATTATTGAGCCCAACTTTTTCGAGTTTTTCAGCGACTTTCGCTCCAACACCAGATAAGGACGTGAGAGGGATGGCAGATAAAAGTTGTGACATACATGGCTCGCAAACATAAGAGTGACAAGCTATTCAATCATTTTACTGGATTTTTGTACAGGCAGAATTGTAGGGGAGAGGGTAAAGGATGAAGTTGAATGTTTGGTCGATAAGCCGATACAAAAAATCTCCTTAAAGTTTGTCACTTTAAGGAGATTTTAAATGTTTCGTAGCTAAGGAAGTAAGGAAGTAAGGAAGTAAGGAAGTAAGGAAGTAAGGCTAAGCTAAATTAAGCTCAGCCTTACTTGCTATTCTCGTATCACTTAGTTTTTACGGCGTCTTACTTTTAGCGCATGTGGCATCACACGCAGCTTTTTCATAATGCTCGCTAAGTGAACTCGATCTTTAGTCGTTAGCAGTATTGTCACGGTATACAAGCGGCCGTCACGTTCTTCCGTGGAAATACCGTGAATGTTGGAGCCTGTTTTAGAAATGACATTGGTCAATTCTGCTAATGCACCTTGGTGATTTTGAAGATCAATCTGAAGCTCTGCTGTGAACTCCTGATCATAATCCTCAGACCATTCTACCGCCATGTACTTATCTGGTTCTTTTTGGTAACCACGTACGTTTGGACAAGTTTCACGGTGAACAACCAAGCCACGACCCGGAGAGACATGGGCTATGATGTGATCGCCAGGAATTGGGTGACAACAATTAGCAAAAGTGAGCAGTAACCCTTCTGCACCACGAATCGGAAGTTTCTTCTTCGTAGTACCATTAGTATTCGCGACTTCAGTCAGTTCGTCAGCATCACCTAATAGGCGGCGCGCAATCACGATGCTCATTAGTTCACCGAGACCAATCGATGCAAGCAAGTCTTCGAGATTGTCGAGGCGAAGGTCAGACAGCACATGCTCAATGTTTTCTTGAGCGATATCGCTAATCGATAGTTCACCTAACGCATGGTTAAGTAATCGACGACCAAGCGTGATCGACTCTTCACGGCGCATTGTTTTCAGAACCTGACGGATCTTAGTGCGCGCACGTGATGTCACCACGTAGTTGAGCCATGCTGCATTCGGACGTGCGCCCGGAGCACTGATGATCTCAATCGTTTGACCATTCTTAAGCGATTTACTTAGTGGGTAAGGGTTCATGTCTACACGAGCACCTACACACATGTTACCGACGTCAGTATGCACCGCGTAAGCAAAATCGACCGCTGTTGCACCTGCTGGAAGTTCAACGATGCGACCTTTTGGCGTGAAGACGAAAATCTCATCAGGGAAGAGATCAGACTTAACATTCTCGATGAATTCGAATGAGTTGCCAGCGCTTTGTTGCAGCTCAAGTAAGCTCTGCATCCAACGCTGTGCCTTAACCTGTGCGGTAGTCCCATTGCTGCTACGTGAGCCATTACCTTTGTAAGACCAGTGCGCCGCGACACCTTTATCAGCCATTTGATCCATATCTTCAGTACGGATCTGAACTTCAACAGGCACCCCGTGAGGGCCGATCATTGAGGTATGCAGAGATTGGTAGCCGTTGGCTTTTGGTACCGCGATGTAATCTTTCATGCGGCCAGGGCGTGGCTTGTACAAGCTATGAGCCTGACCAAGTGCGCGGTAACAAGTATCTGGGGTATCAACTACAACGCGGAAAGCGTAGATATCCATAATAGTGTGGAAACGCTGCTCTTTCGTTTTCATCTTGTTATAGATGGAGAACAGGTTCTTTTCACGACCAAGTACGCGAGCAGGTAAGCCGACTTCTTCAAGGCGACCTTCAATCTCACTATGGATACGTTGAATCATCTCTTTACGATTACCACGCGCCGCTTTCACTACGTTTTTAAGAACGCGATAGCGGTTAGGGTAGAGCGCTTCAAAACCTAACTCTTCAAGCTCGGTCTTGATATTATGAATACCAAGGCGGTGTGCGAGGGGAGAATAGATTTCGAGAGTTTCACGTGCAATACGACGCTTTTTATCAGGACGAAGTGCCCCAAGCGTACGCATGTTATGAGTTCGGTCAGCTAATTTGATCAAGATAACGCGGATGTCTTGCACCATGGCGAGAACCATCTTACGGAAGTTCTCTGCTTGCGCTTCTTTGCGATCACGAAATTTAAGCTTATCCAGCTTAGATACACCATCCACTAATTCAGCAACTGTATTGCCAAATTGAGCTTCTAACTCTTCTTTTGTAACTTCAGTATCTTCAATTACATCATGGAGTAGGGCGGCTTGCAGGGTTTCGATATCCAGACGCATTTCTGCCAGGATTCTTGAAACAGCAACAGGATGGATAATGTATGGTTCACCCGTTGAACGGGTTTGCCCTTCATGGGCGTTTCTCGCTACCACATAAGATTGACGCAGAGCCTCAATTTGAGGCTCTGTTAGGTATTCTTGGGCAACGTCTTTGAGGCTATCGAATAGATACAAATTAAAGGCCCGGAAGGTTAATTAGTTCGAATGACGCTATTAGCGACGAATATGAGCTAACGAGTGTGAGCGATGCTGCTAACTGCTGCAAGTTCAGCCGCTTCTTGCTCTTGTTGCTCTTGACGCTCACGAGCGTCTAGTACGTCTTTAGTGATAAGACCGTCTTCGATTTCGCGAAGAGCGATAACCGTAGGCTTATCGTTTTCTTCAGGCACTAGTGAATCTTTACCGCCAGTTTGCATTTGACGTGCGCGGCGAGCCGCAATAAGAACTAGGTCGAAACGGTTGCCAACTTTTTCAACAGCGTCTTGAACAGTTACGCGTGCCATGAGGACTCCAAATAGTAATTAACTAATAAATTTTTGATGACGAGAAAGTATACAAGTTTAACTAGAGACTTTCTAGCTCACCGTATACTTATCTCAATGGAAAATCTAGTGCTTCTAGATTATTCCGCTAGTAGTGCAGTAAGCATGCCGCTGTATTTTGCCGCTTGCTTATCTTCTTTTAAGCGTTCCGCACGGATGATAGCTCTGAAGTCCATTAAGGCAGCATCAAAATCATCATTTACGATCACATAATCATACTCATTATAATGAGAGATCTCTGATTTCGCTTCACTCATGCGTTTCGCAATAACTTCTTCGCTATCTTGACCGCGAACATTTAAACGACGCTCTAGCTCACCATTTGATGGCGGAAGAATGAACACACTCTTCGCTAAAGGCATTTTTTCGCGGATTTGACGTGCGCCTTGCCAATCGATATCTAGGAAGACATCAATGCCTCGCTCTAGATTCTCTTCAATCCATACTCGTGAAGTGCCGTAGTAGTTGCCGAATACTTCAGCGTACTCAAGAAATTCATCTTTCTTGATTAGGTCTTCGAAGTGATGCTTTTCTACAAAGTGGTAGTGAACACCATTTTCTTCACCTGGGCGCATGCCACGAGTGGTGTGCGAAACAGACACTTTCATTGCGTAGGTAGGATTGGTTTCTAGCATTGCTGAGATCAAGCTCGATTTACCTGCGCCGCTAGGTGCAGATACGATGTAAAGAGTACCTTTGCCCATCTGTATGTTTCCACTGTTGTTGGATTGAATGCAGGCTGACAAGCCAGCACAAAAAGATAGTTCTGCCTCATCAACACTAAGCAATAAAAATGCGAATTGATGAAAATTAGGTCAGAAAAATGGAGGCGAAGAGTAGCATATTTCGATCCTTGAGAACAATCATCTTGATCGTTATTTGCTTTCAAAAGATCTTCCTCATGATCGTAAAGCGTAAAACCGTTGTGCAATAAAATGTAATTTCACTATTTTAATGTGATCTAGATATAAAGGCGTTGAACTTTTAAACGAAAACCTTACAATCCGCGCAAACGATTAAATGCTGTATATATCTAATGAAATGGATTAGATGTTTCTACTACCAAGCCTATCTTGGTGACTACAGTTTTTAGTGTAGAAGTACGTCTATTTCACACAGCATTTCAATCTTCAAATTTATTAATTAATTGCAAAGGTTTCGCTGTGAGTACTGAATCAACCCTCAAAGCCCAGAAGTCTTCTGGTTCGCTTGATGCACTGTTTAAAATCTCAGAAAGAAAAACCAATATCAGCACTGAGCTGTATGCGGGTTTTATTACTTTTTTGGCGATGAGCTACATTCTTGCGGTTAACCCTGCAATTCTGGGAGGGATTCCTGGAATGGATAAAGGCGCGGTATTTACTGCTACTGCTTTGTCTGCTGCTATCGCAACTTTGATTATGGGTATTTGGGGTAACTACCCAGTAATGCTTGCGCCAGGCATGAGTATGAATGGTTTTTTCAAGGGAATGTTACTCAGCGGCTCTGTGGCTTTATTGTGGAATGAAGCGCTTTTTGGGATTTTCTTGTCTGGTCTTTTGTACTTGGCTTTTTCGATGACCAATATTCGTAAGTCGATGATTGAGTCGATTCCCGAAGACTTGAAGTTGGCGATTACCGTTTCCCTCGGTTTGTTCATTGCGTTTTTAGGTTTAAAAAACGCCGGTATTATCGTTTCAAACCCGTTTGTTTTAGTGGGTTTAGGCGACATCTCAGATCCAACGGTCATTATCGCTTACATCAGTATTTTTATTGCTTTGGGCTGCATGGTTCGTGACATTAAATTAGCGACTTTTATCTCTTTCATTTCTGCAATCGTTTTGACCATTCTTGCTGACGTTTTCATGGGTACATCTAACGCTCCTATTCCTGAGCAATTCGTGTCTATGCCGCCAAGTATGTCGGGTACGTTTGGGGCAATTTTTGATTTCTCTCACTTCACTGCAGAGAAAATTTTTGATTTGCTGTTTGTCGTGATGATTTTCTTGATTGTCGATTTCTTTGATGGGTTAAGCACGATTGTTGGTGTGGGTCGTGACGCCGGTATTATTGATAAAGATGGCAAAGTGCCTAACGCTAAATCAGCCCTTGTAGCAGATGCTGGTGGTACTGTGATTGGTTCTGTTTTAGGTACTACTTCAATTACTGCGTTCTCTGAATCTGGTATTGCTTCTTCTCAAGGTGCAAAAACAGGTCTAGCGGCGGTTGTAGTGGCTGGTTTGTTCTTAGTGTCATTGTTTTTATACCCACTGTTTTCCATCTTCTCGGCGGCGATGGTTGCGCCAGCGATGGTAGTGGTAGGTATCTACATGGTCGGTCGCTTAGGTCAGATTAATTGGGAAAAGAAAGAGTCACGTATTGCGGCATTCTTTACCATTATGTTTACTGTTCTGAGCTTCTCTCCTGCGAATGGTATGGCTATGGGCTTTATCAGCTATTCATTCACAATGATTGTTGCAGGCAAAGGTAAAGAAGTTCACCCATTAATTTATGCACTTTCGGTAATTTTCTTGGCATATTTAGTGCTGCTTTAATTTACATACTTCGCAAGTATAAAAAAATGGCTTTACGTTATGTAAAGCCATTTTTGTTTTTACGGTTTTTAGCTCGTGTTAATTAAACGTGCTCTTATTGAAAGGTATAGGTATACACACTAAATCCAGTGTTATCACCGACATTACCCGTTTCTGATGTGAATGCCACAGAAGGGACCTCACCAGCAAATGTTTCGCCGCTTGGAGAAGATAAGAACTTCACGGCTGTGCCTGATGTTAATCCCGTTAATGAGAAGTTCTCAGCATTGTCAAAACGGTGTAGCGGCACTTCTTCTGCACTTTCAGAAGCGATACCTTTTAGGTATTGATCAACTAACTCTCGGTTTGAGAATGCGCCATCTTCATGAACAACTTCAGCTTGATCTACGCCAGGAATCCAATTGTTTGAAGCTCGGTAGTTATTGGTTACGACATAAAGAACTTGCGAGTCTTCAAGGACCACACCGTTGTAAGTAATGTCACTGATACGGCGGTAATCACCATTTGGATTAAGTTGTGGCTTATCGTCAGCGTCGTTGATTAACTCACCATTAGCATTTATGTAGTAACGAGGTGGGGTGCCGACATCAATTGTGTAATTTAAGCTGTTCGAATTGCCATCTGCTTTCCAACCGCCATAGAACACATCTAAATTGTAGCTGCGGAACATTTGGTGCAGAAGGTAATCACCACCAGAACTAACCGTTTGGTATTGTTGTGATGCAATAGTCTCTAGCCATTCTTTAACATCAGCTGCGGTCAATTTAAGAATTGCTGGCGTGTTGTTATCAAATACATAAAGGTCAGCAACGCTGGCGTTGGTTAATTCGCTACCATCAATGTTGGTATAATCTTCAGCGCCACCACGACCACCTTTGAAAGGTGCAGATACTGACAATAAGATAGCGCCATCTTCCATCTGAACAGTGCCATCTTGAGTCACCGTCATACCCCAGTTGTATTGGGCTTCATTGACGATTTGTACAGATAGATCAGGTTCGATTGCTGAGAAGAAACTATTAATCTTTTGGTCAATTTTTAGGATAGGGGTTTGCATGTAGTCGATGGTACCTTGGTGGTCATCTGCCACTGCATCAACCACATCTTGGGCCATGATTTCTGTGTCTTCATATAAGCCACGCAATTCAGCGGTACTTTGATCATAATTGACGCTCCAAGTCCCACCAGAGTTAGTCGACTCCAATTTCAGGTCAATAATACCGACATTATTTCCCCAGTAGCCTGGCATGACTGCCGGTTTATTAAAGATCTTACCATTTTCGGCATCAACACCTTCCATGCCATCGTATGTGTCTGTTGTGGTTGGGAAGTTGTTGTGGTCATGACCAAACATAATGGCATCAATACCATCAATATTGGCAAGCCCCCATGTTGCATTATCGATAAATGGTACATCAGCATCACTACCAGAAAGGCCTGAATGTGGAATCGCGACGATGATGTCAGCGCCTTCAGCCTTCATTTTACTAACATAGAATTCGGCGGTGGTTTTAATGTCAGAGACAACGACCTGACACTCTAAATTGGTTTTATCCCAGCTCATGATGTTTGGTGGTGTGAATCCAATGACACCGACCTTCACCGGGTGCATCTTGCCATCACTGCCTTCAAAGTTACGTTCTAGAATGAGATAAGGAGTAAAAGCATTTTCAGCTTGAGATAGGAATTCTTCATCGATACGAGGCTCACATGATTGGCTCGAAAAATCGCTGCTTGAAAGTAGAGTGTCGTCATATTTGAATACATTCGACACAACATAAGGGAAGTCTGCCCCTTGAATCGCCGCTTTCAAATAATCCAAACCGTAGTTAAATTCATGGTTACCAATATTAGCCGCATCATAATTGAGTAAATTCATGGCTTTATAAACGGAGTGAAGGTTTGACTGCAAGTTGTCTTCACCTAAGCTCGCCATATAGTCAGCCATTGGGCTGCCTTGAATAAGGTCACCATTATCAAACAACATGCTATTTTTAGCTTCTTCACGAACAGCGCGGATAACCGGAGCAGTACGAGCAAATCCATAGCTTTGTTTGTCACTGTCACTGAAATAGTTATACGGCATCATGTTACCGTGCAAGTCGGTTGTTTCCATCAAGCGTAAGTCGATGCTGACAAAATCATCATCTGAATCACTACAGCCCACTAGTGCCATTGCTATCGCTGCCGAGAGTAGTATTTTCCCCGAATTTTTCATGTTTACCTCAAATTTAAATATGGTTTAAATGCGGTTTATGTTGGAGGGGAATTGTTACAGAAACATGGGATCTTTATTACAATATGAATCACGGTTTAATGTGTAAGTAATTGTTTTGTTGATTGTTTTATTGTTATTGATAAGGCAATCGTATACGTATGTTTAATCTGAGGTTTTTACTGAGGGGCTTGTCACATGGCTTTTTTATCAAAGCATTGGTAAGTTAAATGAATCATTTTTTATTACATCGAGTGAATATGCAAAAGGGCGTGATAAACTGATTTCTTTAGCTCATAAATTATGAATAGTGATTATGCCTTCTCATCTTCCCCCTTCGTTTAGTAAACCATTTCTCAAAATTTTCCATATGCTTGAAGCGGTATTGCTGGTTGCAATTACGCTAGCAACTTTGGTTGCGATGGTAGATGAATTTGTACATGTTTTTGTAGAAAAGAGAGTCCAGCTTACCGATATATTGCTGATGTTCATTTACCTTGAAGTATTAGCGATGGTCCAGCAATTTGTGATGAACGGTAAGATCCCTGTTCGCTACCCTATTTATATTGCAATGATGGCGATAGCTAGGTACATCACATTAGGCATGAAAGAGTTGGATGCGGTGCTAGTAGTTTGGCTTTCTGTCGCAGCCTTTATCTTAGCGGCAGCAACCTTATTAATTCGAGTCGGTCATCATTATTGGCCATATGTTGATAGAAAAACCAAGCAGCCTGATGAATAACTCCACAAAATCAAAAGAAATATTTATATATTAATGCAACAGGTCAAATACCAACCAAGTGGCAGTGTGAATGGTTTTATAATTCGAGTATATTCACGACCAAAAATTTAATTATAAAAAATAAGTGGTTGTGCTATGAAATTAAAACTTGTCAGTGGCTTGGTGAGCATGGTTATGCTTTCAGGCTGTACGTCAATGATGCAAAAAGATGATTTTGAGAGCTTTAACAATAAGCTCAATACCGGTGATTATAATGGAGCTGCTGAAGTGGCTC
This sequence comes from Vibrio gallaecicus, assembly GCF_024347495.1. NCBI lineage: Bacteria > Pseudomonadati > Pseudomonadota > Gammaproteobacteria > Vibrionales > Vibrionaceae > Vibrio > Vibrio gallaecicus. The sequence continues at coordinate 180,021 of NZ_AP025490.1, forward strand.
TTGATCATGCAGGTTATGATGAAGAGTCTGGTGAAACCGATGATCTTCTATGGACGCTTCAAGCTGGCGCCACATTAAACTATGTAGGGCAGTATGACTTATCCACTAAGTTATTAGATTCTACAGAAAATATGATGAAGAGCGAAGATACTGAAAGCACAGTGGTAGAAGGCGCTGAGCTGGTTGGCTCTATGCTGGGTAATGATGCGATGCTTGCTTATGAACAAGCTCATTACGATGGCGTAATGTCTAACACCATTAAAGCTTGGAACTTCATTTCCCAAAATGATTACCAAAACGCTCGCGTTGAATTAAACCGTGCTGAAGAGCGCCAACGCCGCGCAGCTCAGCACTTCGCTGATGTGATTAAAGAACGCCGAGCTGAAATCAAAGAAGAGGCGGGCGAATCTGGTGCGCTTGTTAAGCAATCTATGGAATCTGAAGAAACTAAAAAGATTCTAGCAGATGCTGGTATCGAGCAAGGTCAGTGGAAACCTTATGAAGGCTATGTAAACCCTTTTACTACTTATTCTTACGGTCTAAACCTTCTTCTTACTGGTAAGAGCAAATCTGATTTCCAGAAGGCAGCTGATTCTTTCAAGCGTGTTTACTCACTAACCGATTCAAAAGCGGCGAAAGCCGATTATGAGCTTGCTCGTTCGATGGCTCGTTCAAATAACCAAGACAAACTTGCTAATAAAGTTTGGGTTATCTTTGAAAATGGTCAATCGACAGTACGTGAAGAAAAGCGAATCGACCTCCCTGTCTTCATCCTTTCTGACAATGTTTCATACACTGGTATTGCCATTCCACGTCTAAAAGAACGCGGTAAAGCGCTAAATAACATCACTATCGAAGGCAACGACACTGAAACTATCGCAGATATGGATAAGATCATTGGTGCTGAATTCGACCAAGATTTCCCATACATCCTTGCTCGTGAAATTACTCGTGTAACGTTGAAAACTATCGCTCAAAAACAAGTGAAAGACGAAAACGCATTGCTGGGTGATGCATTTGCAATTGTGCAAATGTTAACAACGGGTGCTGATATTCGTTCATTCTCGGCATTACCAAGCGAGTATCAAGCAACACGTATCGATGCAAAAAATAACACAGTTGAAATTAAAGCAGGGGCATTCACGATTCCTGTTGAACTTGATGCAGATTCAAGCAAACACATCATTTATGTAAAAGCGATTTCTCCGGTAATTGAGCCGACAATCAAAGTAGTTAATATCTAAGGACATATCATGAAAAAATTGGCACTTGCAGCCGCAGTTGCAGCTCTAACACTTACTGGTTGTGCGACAAAAACAGCGTATATCGATGCATCAGACACTCAAACAAATGTAGTTGCAGCTCTGTCTTACGCTGACTTCTCAAAAGCAGCGAATGAAATGGCGGAAGAGATCGTCGCAAGTAAATTAATGACGCACCCTCAAGCTGATGAAGGCGGTCGTTACATCGTTTACGTAAATGATATCGAAAACGATACGATGCAGCGTTTAGACACTGACCAACTAACAAAAGGTCTGCGCGTTAACTTACTTCAATCAGGTAAGTTTTTAGTAACGACTGCATTTGGTGAAGACGATGCAACTAAGAAGATGCGTGAGCTAAAAGATTCAAAAATGGTTAAGCAGTCGACAGTGAAGGGTGATGACCAAGTGTTTGCACCAGACTTCAGCCTGTCAGGCAAAATCCTACAACGTAATACATCGTTAGATAATGACGACACACGTATCGAATACTACTTCCAGCTATCAATGACTAATGTAGAAAATGGTCTGGCATATTGGGAAGGCGAACGCGTTGTCGGCAAAGTTGCTGATGGCTCTAGCGTAAGCTGGTAGTAGAGTGATTGATTAGTAAAACATAAAAAATGGATAGCTTCGGCTATCCATTATTATTAAGAAAGTTAGGTGACCTATGAAATTTAATAAACTTCTATTAGCGATGATGCTGACAGGCGCAAGCGCTCCAGCTGTTTTAGCCGAAGAATCGGTTGATACGACAGCCGCAGAAGAATTAGTGGATACAACAACAACGGCAGAAGTACCGGCAGAAGTCTTAGGCGAGCAATCGGATAAAGATGTTGTTCAAGTAGAAGAAGACGTTGATACCCTAGATGTTGTTGAAGGTAAGCTCGATCGCTATATCACTAAAGTGAAAAGTAGCTTAGAAAAATCAGGCAAAGCCCATAAAGTCTTTGTATATTCAGGTACGGCTGAATTGAGTGTTAGTAGTAGCGATCCTCGTTGGTCGAAGTATCGAGAAAGGGCTTTAGAAAAAGCAGTTTTAGATGCTCGAATCTCTTATTTATCGACGTTAAATACGAGCCCTGCGAACAATGTTATTTATTCTATGAATAGTATGAGTGGTCTACCGATCCCAACGGTTGATGACTTTAAAACTGATTCACAAATGGAAGGCTTCCTCGATAAAGTTATCGCTGTTATCGATGGCAAGCTCGACAGTGAATTAAAAGAAATGGGCATTGACCCTAAGCAGTTTAATGCTGCTCCACCTGCAATTAAGCGTGACTTATACAAAGAATCTGTAGTTGAGCAAACTGTCCGTACTTCTTATGGTGACCTGTCAGGCATGGTAGTGGTTAAGCAGTACGAAGAAATCACGGAATCTGGCCACGGAACCATTGGTGTAGTAATGATTTTGTCTGCGACTAAACGTGACGAAATTAAAGCGATGATCGAATCGCATGGTGAAGTTGCTCCTCAACCTGAGAAAGCGAATACTCAATTTTCATCATTACAACAGATGTTTTCATCTAAGAAAGACTCTTTATACCTAAAAGCAGGAACCGACGTTTTGTACGATTCGGAAGGTTACCCTCTTATTGTTGCTTATGGCCAGTCGGGAGTGACTTACTCTAAGTCTTCGACTAAGAAAAAAATTGAGCGCAAAGTAGCGAAAGAGTTTGCGACTAATAATGCATGGGCAAATTTGACTCGTGCGTACAATCTTAACGGTGATCTAAAAAGCTCTACGTCAGTTGAAGCACAAGAAAGTGAAAGTGAGAAATTTGAACTGATTATCGACTCTGTTCGTTCTACTTCTTCAGGCTTAACGCAGTCAATGTATGAAAGCATGGAAAAACGTGCCTCAATGCAGTCCTCAATGCGAAATATGACAGGTGTGAGTGTTGAATATGACTGGCGTCGTAAGCACCCAGTAACGGGTCATGAAATGGTCGGTTCTGTACTGGTATGGCATCCAAAGAAAGTGACGAATGCGAAGAACTTAGCCAGTGGTAAGAGCGAAGCGCAGCTAGATCAAGCAGTACAAGAAGAGGTGGTGGGTTCTCGACATTCTGCTGAATCTGAAGATACGTTTGATGCGGCGGATTTCTAAATGATAAAAAAGCTTTTATTAATTAGTGCATTTCTATTCGGTGCATCTTCTGTGCAGGCTGCGAGTTACGAAAAAGTAGTGACTACAGGGCAAGGCGAAACGTTAGATCAAGCGATTGATGTCGGGTTACGTCGAGCTGTAGAACAAGTGTCTGGCGTTTCCATTGATAGCTCTCGAATTTCGACTACGACTTATTCTTCAAATGGAGATAAAAGCGAAGCGAAAGAGGCGATGATTGATGGTATTCATACGACCGCAAAAGGAAACGTTAAGTACCGAATCTTAAATGAACAGTGCTTAAATGACTTCTGTAATGTGAAGCTTGAAGTTAGCGTGAAAGTTGACCCAAGAGATAAGATAAAAGACCTTAACTCTAACCGTCGTACTATTGCTGTAGGGCAATTTTCAGGACCTAAAGGCTCGACTATCGGTAAAAAAGTACAAGAATTTCTTGTTCAAGACCGTAAGTTTAAAGTCTTAAGTAACCAGAAAGATCCAGCGCTTCAATACGTTGTTACGGGCAAGGTACTGACGGCTAAGACGCATAAGCGTGTTGTGGATAATTCTCGCACAGTTGAATTAACAGGTGAGAACATCAAAGATGTGAAGACTTACTACAGTTCTAAAGTGTTAGTTGAGTTTCGCATTGTGGATGTCGTCAATAACCAAGTTAAATGGTCAGCGACGATCCCAACCACTTCAAGCCGAAATAACTTAAGCTTACTTGTCGATATTGCTTCGAAGAAAGTCTTTACCCAATTGAAAGACAATATCTACCCTTTAGTTTTGCTTGTTGGTGATAATGGTTCAATGGTGCTTAACTCGGGTGGTTCAACGGTTAAGAAAGGTCAGTACTACGATGTATTTAGTCTAGGTGAAAAGTTTGTTGATCCTGTGACTAAAGAAAGCCTTGGTCGTGATGAAGTCAAAGTGGGAACAGTAAAAGTGACGAAGGTTTTACCTAAACTAGCGTACGTTACTGTAGTGAAAGGGGATGCCAGTGCGATTAAAACGAAGAGTATAGCGAGAAAGTCTACTTATGCTCCTCGACCAAAAAAATCAGCAGCAAAACCTAAAGCAGCACCCGTTAAGAAAAAAGATGACACGCCATCTGCAGGCGGAATCATTCTTTAACGCTAAGTTAATTAGATCTATGCTTACTGGAGCTCGATTAATTAGAGCTGGATAATTAGCTCGAACTTTGTTTAGTTCTTGAATAGCTTGCATAAAAAAGCCTTTGAAATTCAGAGGCTTTTTATTTAATTGGAATAAATGAGTTAGTGATTACTCAATATTCTGGATCTGTTCACGCATCTGTTCGATAAGTACTTTCAGTTCAACACCTGATGCTGTGATATCAGTGCTGATAGACTTAGATGCTAGCGTGTTAGATTCACGGTTGAACTCTTGCATCATGAAATCAAGTTTACGGCCACATGCGCCGCCTTTCTTAAGCACTGCATTCGCTTCTTTTACGTGAGAGTCTAAGCGATCAAGCTCTTCCGCAACATCTGACTTTTGAGCCAATAAGATAAGCTCTTGTTCTACGCGAGAACCTTCAAGTTCTACTTTAGCTTCTTCAAACTTATTGATCAGACGTTCACGTTGCCATTCTAGAATTTCAGGCATACGAGCACGTACTTTCACGACTTCTTCAGTAATTGCTTCTAAACGTTGCTCAATCAGAACTTTCATGTTGTCGCCTTCACGACCACGAGCATCAATAAACTCACCAATTGCATCGTTAAATGCATTCAATAAATCTTTGTTAATCGCATCCATGTTTTGCTCTGGTGTTTCCATTACGCCAGGCCAGTTCATGATTTGGAATGGGTTTAGGCGGCTTTCTTCACCAGTCATCGACATCACTTGGTTAGCGGCATTGATTACTTGCTGAGCCAAACCTTCATTAATGCTTAGTTCACCTTTCGCCGCAGGGTTTGCTTCAAAACGTAGATTACATTCTACTTTTCCGCGCGCTAGGCGTTTACGGAAACGCTCACGTAAAATTGGCTCTAAACCACGGAATTGTTCTGGCATACGGAAGTAAGTTTCTAGGTAACGCTGGTTCACACTACGGATTTCCCATACTGCGCTGCCCCAATCGCCTTTCACTTCTTTACGTGCGTAAGCCGTCATACTATAAATCATCGAATTTTCCTGTCTTTTATCATTCTGAAAATAACGCGCGGCAATAGTAGCACATAAACTAGTGAGGAAAACGAAGGTGAGGCTGTTGATGCCTACTCGCCACAGAGGTTCTTTTCCTATATAATCCTGCCCCAATAAAATCCGTCTCACCCCCATTCTTTACATAGATAACAAGGTAGATGCTAATGCGTCCAAATGACCGCGCTGTAGATCAAATTCGTCCAATTAAAATTACTCGTAACTACACAGCTTATGCTGAAGGTTCTGTATTAGTAGAGTTTGGTAATACCAAAGTTTTATGTAATGCCTCTGTGGAAGAAAATGTTCCTCGCTGGCTGAAAGGCCAAGGTAAAGGCTGGGTAACGGCTGAATACGGCATGCTGCCACGTGCAACGCACACTCGTAACCGTCGTGAAGCGGCGAGCGGTAAGCAAGGCGGTCGTACTATGGAAATCCAACGCTTGATCGCTCGTAGCCTACGCGCTGTTGTCGATTTAAAAGCGATGGGGGAAATAATGATCACTGTTGATTGTGATGTTATCCAAGCGGATGGCGGCACTCGTACTGCTTCTATTTCTGGTGCAAGCGTTGCTTTAGCGGATGCGATTCAAAGCTTAATCGAAAAAGGTAAGCTTAAGAAAAACCCAATGAAAGGCCATGTTGCGGCTGTTTCAGTAGGCATTGTTAAGCAAGAGGCTTTGTGTGATTTAGAGTATGTAGAAGATTCAGCAGCAGATACCGACATGAACGTTGTAATGACGGAAGACGGTAAGATGATTGAGATTCAAGGCACCGCAGAAGGCGAACCGTTTAGCCACGAAGAGCTGATGCAGCTTTTAGCCCTGGCAAATAAGGGTATTGCCGATATCGTCGTCGCTCAGAAAGCCGCGTTGGCCGACTAATCATTTTTAATAGCTCCTTTCATAAGGGGCTATTTTTTTGTCTGTAAAACCCGAAAGGGTAATGCAGAGCGTAAGTTAAGTTTTATTGAATAACCGTAGAGGAAGAACATGAAAGCATATCAACGTGAATTTATTGAATTTGCACTAGAAAAAGAAGTACTTAAGTTTGGTGAGTTTACTTTAAAGTCTGGCCGTAAGAGCCCTTACTTCTTCAATGCTGGATTGTTTAATACAGGTCGTGATTTAGCGCGTCTAGGTCGTTTCTACGCGGCAGCATTGGCTGATTCAGGTATTGAATTCGATGTACTGTTTGGTCCTGCATACAAAGGCATCCCAATTGCGACAACGACTGCTGTTGCTTTGGCTGATCACCACGATGTAGACACGCCTTACTGCTTTAACCGTAAAGAAGCGAAAAACCACGGTGAAGGTGGCAACCTAGTCGGTAGCGAGCTTAAAGGCCGTATCATGCTGGTGGATGACGTTATTACAGCCGGTACTGCAATTCGTGAGTCTATGGAAATTATCCAAGCTAACGGTGCTGATTTGGCTGGTGTTCTTGTTGCGATTGACCGCCAAGAGAAAGGTAAAGGTGAGCTGTCTGCAATTCAGGAAGTTGAACGTGACTTTGGCTGCGCTATCATTTCAATTGTTAGTCTGACTGACCTTGTTACCTTCCTTGAAGAGAAAGGTACAGATGCAGCTAACCTTGAAGCGGTTAAAGCGTATCGTGCTGAATATGGTATTTAGTTCTTAATCATGCTCAAAGCAATGGGCAATAAGTAAGACAGTTCTCGTTGTAGTAGGATGCTTTATATAGAAAAGGGCTGATAGTTATCTATCAGCCCTTTTGATTTTCGGAATTTTTGATTTATGAGTAGTTTAATGCCTGAAAGCCATTAAGCTCTTACTTGTAGAGCGTATCTTTTGGTTGGCTTGGATCTTCCATCGTTTTATAACGCTTGTGTATCCACATCCATTGTTCTGGAGCTCTTAAAATCGTCTTTTCTAAGTAGCGATTCATGTAAGCCGCTGCGGCTTTTTCATCTTTTTGTGGGTAGTTACCTTCAATGGACTCTTCTGCGATAAGCTCATACTTCCCTTCAGAGTTTCTAAATCCAGAACCCGGTATCAGCGCGCACTTACTCACGTAAGCTAGAATACTGGTACCTGTGGTGGTACAGGCATTAGGCACGGCAAAAAATGGAACAAAGACAGATTTATTACGACCGTAGTCATGGTCGGGCAGATAGAAAAGCACCTCGTTTTTACGTAGGATCTTAATCATCCGCTTCACATCTTTACGATGGACCAGTCGGTTGCCATTCTGAGTACGTCCACGATATTGGATAAATTCATAAGCAGGGTTATTGTGCGGGCGATAAACCCCAAGCCCAGGAATACCTAAGACAGCAAACCCACGAGCTGTAATTTCCAAGTTGAGTGCATGCACACAGCAAAGTAGTGTGCCTTTTCCTTTTGCACAATTATCTCGTAGGGCTTGTGTGTTTTTGTCGACTAGAATGCGTTTTAAGCGCCATGTTGGCCAGAACCAAGCGATTCCAGTTTCTATTAATGCAAGCCCAGTGTTCTTAAAGTTTTCAGCAACGAGTGTGCTAACTTCTTCCTCAGGTTTATCAGGAAAGGCCAGTTCTAGATTTCGAGCCGTGATTGCGACTCTTTTCTTTCCGAATTTAGCCCCAAGGCTGCCGAGCTTTTGCCCTATGAAGAGTAGAACAGGGTAGGGCAGCATATTGACGACCAAAGCCAGCAAACCGAAACCAAGCCAAACGCCCCAATTTTTTGGGTGTAGAAGAGACAAGGTAAAAGTGGGCTTGGTAATAACGTACTGTCCGGCTGTTTTATTCGTCATAAGTCTCACTATTTTTATTTGATTTGAGCACTCAACAGTGCCCAGTATTCTTCAAAGTTTGCAGTTGGCGGGTATTTGAAATCTGAACGTACAAAGCGGTTTAAGCTGCCTTCCACTTGACCTAACAGTTGTGTTGCAAGAATTTTTTCATCAACAGGGAATGCCTTGCCTTCACGGATCTTTCTCTCTCGAAGTATTTGCCTTAGCTGAGTTTCAATACGTTCGAATAATTGGTTAATGCGCTCGCGCAGTCTTTCATTTTCAAACATAAGCGCATGCCCAGAAAGAATTCGAGTTAAGCCAGGGTTACGCTCAGAGAAGACAAGAATGAGTTGTAGAACAAGTCTAATGCGTTCTAACGTGTCCTTTTCTTCATCAAGAATTCGATTAATACGAGACATTAATGCCTCTTCAATGAATTCGATTAACCCTTCAAACATGCGAGCTTTACTTGGGAAGTGTCGATAGAGAGCAGCTTCTGATACACCAACTTGTTTAGCCAGCTTAGCCGTTGTAATGCGAGAAGCGCCTTCTGCTGATTCGAGCATATGTGCTAGAGCTTGAAGGATTTCCTCACGACGGTTTGATTTTCGAGTACCAGCCATCTATTTACTTCCTTTGCTAGATATGAGGTTTGAGAGTGGGGATTATAAACATCAATCGATTCCGCTTCTACTTACTAGGAACAGAATCGAGTGATGTGTAGCCGTAAAGACCTAAAGGGACGAGAGTTTTTGAATTTGTTCTAAAATTTGAAAGCCTAACGCTTGTTTACTGTCTAATGGTAAGGACTTTTCTCCCGCTTCCCATTTGTCAGTATCTTTCCAATATAAATACAGAGCATTATCACTACTGTTAAAACCTTGCCCTTCAACAGACACATCATTAGCGCAAATCATGTCTAGATTTTTCTTTTGTAACTTCCCACGAGCGTAATGCTCAACGTCTTGGGTTTCAGCCGCAAAGCCAACGGTGAAAGGGCGGTTTTCTGTCATTGCCGCAATGGTTGCTACGATATCTGGGTTCTTCACCATGTGGATGCTCATGTCATTATTTGCATCCGTTTTCTTGATTTTTTGCTTAGCAATCACATCGGGGCGGTAATCTGCAACAGCAGCACAGCTGATGAAAATATCGTGTGAGTTTGCATTACTGGTTGTAGCATCAAACATGTCTTGCGCGCTTTCAACATCAATTCGCTGAACGCCATTGGGTGCGCTTAAAGCAACAGGGCCGCTAACTAAAGTCACTTGTGCACCTAATTTGGCTGCGGCATCAGCAATGGCATAGCCCATTTTTCCTGAACTATGGTTCGTAATATAGCGTACTGGATCGATGGCTTCACGAGTCGGACCTGCTGTGATTAAGACAGAACGCCCGGCTAGTAGTTTTGGCTGGAAAAAGCTTTCACATAAACCAACCAGTTGCATTGGCTCAAGCATACGACCCATGCCCACATCACCACATGCCTGTTCGCCTGCTGCTGGTCCCCAAATCAGGCACCCACGGCGAGATAAAGTCTGAATATTTTCTTGCGTTGCTGGGTGACTGTACATTTGCTGATTCATTGCAGGTGATACGGCAATCGGCGCATCACTGGCAAGTACTAATGTGGTTAATAAATCATTGCCCATACCTGCAGCCATGCGCGCAATTAAATCCGCGGTGGCAGGCGCGAGAAGAACGAGATCAGCCCACTTGGCTAACTCGATATGCCCCATTGATGCTTCAGCAGCAGGATCAAGTAAGCTGTCTGATACTGGTCTGCCAGAAACGGCTTGCATGGTTAATGGGGTAATAAACTCTTTCGCTGCGTGAGTCATGACGACTTGCACTTGAGCGCCGCGTTCAATAAGACGACGTGTCAGCTCTGCACATTTGTAAGCTGCGATACCACCACTAATACCGAGCAGTATTTTTTTCCCTGCCAGGCTCTGTTCATTACCCAATTTTTGCATGCTTTTATTCCTTAAATTTTCTGCGACTTACGATATCAGAGTAACGCTTGTGTTCCCAGAGCAATGCTTTGGCTCTCTGTGCATCAATCAACAACCTTTGACGATCATCAAATAGTGTCTAATAAAATAGTCAATTACATCGGCATGTTAGATCGGTGGAATAAAAATGCTGAGTTCAAAGATCTTATTAAAGTGTGTTTGTAGTCTGATTCACATAATAAGACCTTTCTTCTTCATCTTTCATTCCATCTACTGAGTGCATTTATCTATTATGTTATTAAAAAGTCTGCCCAAAGAGTCGATGCCCAGAGAAAAGTTACTTGCACGAGGACCTGAATCTTTAAGTGATGCTGAACTTCTCGCGATTTTTTTAAGGACGGGTACTCAAGGGATGAATGTTCTTGAGCTCGCGGACCAACTGATTAATGATTTTGGATCATTGAGGAAGCTGTTCTCAGCGAGTGAAGAAGAGTTCTGTTTTCATAAAGGGATGGGGCAAGCCAAATATGTGCAATTGCAGGCTGTTTTAGAAATGACTCAGCGGTATCTGGCAGAAACCTTAACTCGAGGAGATGCTCTTACGAGTCCTAGCCACACAAAGTTGTATTTATCGAGTGTTTTACGTGATCGACAGCGAGAAGCCTTCTATATTCTATTTTTAGATAATCAAAACCGAGTAATAAAAGACGAAGTTTTATTTGAAGGGACGATTGATGCTGCATCGGTTTATCCAAGAGAAGTAGTCAAACGCGCTTTATATCATAATGCGGCGTCTTTAATTTTAGCGCATAACCATCCTTCAGGCGTTGCAGAGCCTAGCAATGCAGACCGAAGAATTACCCGTAGATTAAGTGATGCTTTAGGGTTGGTAGACATACAAATCCTTGACCATTTTGTTGTTGGAGATGGTGAAGTTGTGTCTTTTGCAGAAAGAGGGTGGATTTGAATCACATTATGGCTTGTTAGTTGATAGAAATCTGCTATCATCCCGACCACATTTTAGAACCTTAAATCAGCTCTGATTACTCAAATAGCTGCTCTGTTCAAAAAAAGATCACGAAATCCTTAAAAAGGATCTGTTCGGGTCTTGAGCAATGCATGTCAAGTTAGTATAATACGCGACCTTTGATAGCCTTGAATGGATTTTCCATTATGGTTTTTACCTCTATTTTCAGAATTGATAGAGAGGTTCGGCCACCAAGGTTGATATCGAGCTGAAACGATTTGGAGAGACATTCATGTCCCGAGTATGTCAAGTAACTGGTAAGCGTCCAGTAACGGGTAACAACCGTTCACACGCACGCAATGCTACCAAGCGTCGTTTTCTGCCGAACCTACAAACTCACCGTTTCTGGGTAGAGAGCGAAAAACGTTTTGTTAAACTACGTCTAACTGCTAAAGGCATGCGTATTATTGATAAGAAAGGCATCGATGCTGTTCTTGTTGATATCCGTGCACGTGGCGAAAACGTTTAAGAGGAATTAAGCAATGGCTAAAGGCATTCGTGAGAAAATCCGTCTAGTATCTTCTGCTGGAACTGGTCACTTCTACACAACTGACAAGAACAAGCGTAACATGCCAGGTAAATTTGAGATCAAAAAGTTTGATCCAGTAGTTCGCCAGCACGTTATGTACAAAGAAGCTAAAATCAAGTAATTGATAGCTCCTTTGCCTCTTCTTTTAGTAGAAGAGTAAAATTAAAAACCCAGCTTTTGGCTGGGTTTTTTTATATCTAAAATTCGAGATCTAAGTGAAGTTTCGGGTTTCAGCCAAGTTAGCGATATGTGTCAATCAAGGATATAATCGATAGAGCACAAAATTTGGACATAGAGAATGAACAATGAGATACCGCGGACGTAAATGGAACAACATCTTAATGTTATGTGTGGTTGCATTTATCGGTGTGCTTAACCTGCCTGCCATCATTAAAACCTATCTTATTGAACCGGAAGAGAGCGCTTACCCTTACCTGCTTAGTCCGTCACTTGACCTTCAATCTATGCACTTTCCTTCATTCTCCATCGAACAAAGCAATGATCAGTGGCAAGTTAGACCAAGCTCTGTTCGTTTACCTATTGGTGCAAATGAGTTAATCAGTCGCTGGAAAAGTGTCGTAGGGACGGAAATTGATGAGGAAACGTATCAGACTTTGGGAGAGAAGTTAGGTCAGCCTCAAACTGTAGAAGTGTGGTACCAAGATCAAGAAGAGCCTCATAGAATCACTTATTACCAATTACCGGACTTTTGGTTATTGAAGAATTGGCAGGGTAAGTGGATCGCCATTTCAGTTGCGGAAGAATATTTATCTCCCACTCCCCTTAAAAGTTAACTACCTAGAAGCGCTTTAAGTACCAATTTTACGTTTACGACATTTATAAAGGATTTTTATGCCTGAGTTACCAGAAGTCGAAGTCAGCCGAATGGGGATTAGCCCTCACTTAGTCGGGCAAATGATTCAGTCATTGACTTTCCGCACTCCTAAATTACGTTGGGATATACCAGCTGAGCTAAAACGCCTTGAAGGTGAAACCATTCAATCTATTTCCCGCAGAGCAAAATATCTGCTGATTGAAACCAATGCTGGTACTGCTATTGTGCATTTGGGTATGTCTGGATCACTTCGAGTACTTGATGCTGACTTCCCAGCGGCAAAGCATGATCATGTGGATCTCAAATTAACGAATGGAAAAATTTTACGTTATAACGATCCTCGTCGTTTCGGAGCTTGGTTATGGTGCGCTCCTGGTGAAAGTCATAAGGTACTTGAGGGCTCTGGACCTGAACCGTTAACTGATGACTTTAATGCTCAATATATTGCTGAAAAAGCAAAGAAACGGACACTGGCACTAAAACAGTTCATCATGGATAACAAAGTAGTAGTAGGGGTTGGCAATATTTACGCTAACGAAGCTTTGTTTACTTCTCGAATTCATCCTCTGCGCCCTGCAAATAAAGTGAGTCTCACCGAGTGGCAAGCATTAACGGAAAATATAAAGTCTGTACTGGCGACTGCTATTGAACAAGGTGGGACGACTTTAAAAGATTTTGCACAGGCGGACGGCAAGCCCGGGTATTTTGCTCAAGAGCTACAAGTGTATGGTAAAGCGGGAAAAGAATGCCCTAATTGCCAATCTCGGATAGAAGAGCAGAAAATCGGGCAACGAAATACCTTCTTTTGTGGTGAGTGCCAAAAGTAGAGAGGCATAGATTGTAATAAGCTTCAGCCAGCATAAGCCTCGATTAAAACAAACGACCGCCTGATGATTCGTGAATACTATTCCACATCAGAAAAATAACTATAATTTTTAAGTACCAGCAGATGATTTTTTCGCATAACTATCGCTCTTTGAGCCGCATTACCTTAATACACATCCTTAGTGGTGTTTTACTTTTATTTCTTGCCCGCGCTTTGTTCTTTATACAAGCTGTCGAAGTATCTCAGCTAACTGGGCTGAGTTCCGATGTATGGCGTGCTTTTTTTGTTGGTGCGCGTTTTGACTTAAAAATTGTTGCGATTGCCTTTGCTCCAATCTTCTTGTTTGGTCTATTTACTGCTTCTTTTTCAAAAATATTCAGTCGATTTATTCGTGTTATTCCCGCCTATAGCGGAGTGATTTTTTTCTTACTCGCGGGTGTCTCGATTGCCAACTATTACTATTACGTCACTTACGGCAGCTATTTTGATGTGTTTGTTTTTGGCTTAGTAGACGATGATACTAAAGCGGTACTCAGCAACGCATGGGCGGATTTTCCTATATTACGCTCATTCTTTACGGCTCTCTGTATTGCCATATCTGCTTATATATCATCTCGATATCTATTAAAAATATCTTCCAAATGGCAGTTCAGTTCTCGCCATTGGGCAATCACAATTGTGTCTGTCATTGTTGCTATTGCTGTATATGTGGTCGCGGCTCGGGGCTCTGTCGGGTCACTTCCATTAAAGCGTTACCATGCTAACGTTTCTCAATATAAGGTTCTAAATATTGTTACGCCAAATGCTTTTATGGCATTGGACTGGGCAAAAAGTGATTATAAAAAACAGTCGAAGTTTGAGCCTATCTCTGATGAAGCGGTTGAAGCTCAGATGGTGAAAGTACTCGGTCAACCAACCCCAGTTTACCAAACACCTAAGAATGATTACTTAGCTGATAACCCCCCTCATGTTGTGATGGCTTTAATGGAAGGCATGGGCAATAACATCTTGATTGAAGATGATAAAGAGACCAATGATCTTTTGGGTTCGTTAAGAGAAGGGTTTGAGAGTGACTTTGTTTTTAAACGCTTTATGGCTGGCACTTCCGCTACGATAGATAGCATTGTGATGATGTTATTTCATAGTGATATTCCAACCATTAGTCATTCTAGTGCGCAGAAAAAAGTCTTACCAAGCTCTGCGGTATTGCCTTATAAAGAAGCTGGGTACGACGTCGTATTTATTTATGGCGGAAACAGTATGTGGCGGAATTTATCGAACTACTTGCCTCGCCAAGGTTTTGATAAGGTTTACGATGAAAATAGTATTAAAAAAGCTTTTCCTGATGCTGAAGAGGATGCCGATACTTGGGGTGTACCTGATGAATATACGTTCAAATTTGCACGTAAGTTGCTGGATGAATCGAATAAGCCGCTGATGGTCTACATTATGACAGTGACCAACCACTCTCCATTCAGAGCGCCGGATTATTACCAAGCGCAACCAGTCAAAGTAAGTGAAAGACTGAATACTTTATTGGGTCCTATGCAAGATCAAGGTGAAGACTTACTCAAAGTGTACCAATACTCAAGCGACTCTTTGGGGGCTTTTGTTAAGGGGATCAAAGCGTCTGTTCTTGGAGATAAAACGGTTATTGCGGCATCAGGCGATCACCGTATGCGTTATCTAACAACCGACAGTAAAGATGAGTTTGGTTTAACTTTTGGTGTTCCACTTTATATGTATGTACCAGATAGCATTTTAAAAAATACTGAATACTCATTTGATCGTACAAGAATTGGTTCACACCGTGATATTTTCCCAACGTTGTACAGTTTCAGTTTATCGGATCAGAGTTATATCTCATTGGGTGGAGAAAATTTATTGTCTGCGAAAGGTATTAGTAATATTGGGTACAATAATTCAAGGACGATAAAAGAGTCTGGTGCGTACAGTAATGCAAACCCTGAACAGTTGTATTCATGGAATGAGCATAGCGAGCTGTTGTCTAATCCTCAGTCTGAATTAAATGAAGAACCAGAATGGGGAAGTGAATATAGAAAGCTTCAAAACTATTACTTACGTTCGCAAATTATTAAGCAGTAATTTTTGAGATTGGTTATTTAACTGGTGTAGGTTATGAGAGTTTCAGAAGGAAATGAAACTCTCATGTGAAGCCGTTAAACGCTTTTTTTACCGTGTAATGCGTCGGCAATAATTTCAGGAACAAAAGGAGTAACGTCTCCACCGTGTATAGCCACTTCTCTAACAATCGTTGAAGAAATAAATGCGTACTCTTCAGCTGGGGTTAAAAATACGCTTTCGAGAGAGGGCATTAAGCGTTTATACATATTGGTTAGACCAAACTCATATTCGAAATCAACAGTAGTTCGCAGCCCACGAATCAGTATATTTGCATTAACCTGCTTAGCGAAATCAACCATGAGACCACTAAAGCCTTGTGCTGATACATTGTCTAAATGCTGAGTCACTTCTTTGCAAAAGTTCACACGCTCTTCAAGTGTAAACATGGTTTGTTTGCTTGGACTAGCAGCAACAGCAATAATCACTTCATCAAACATTTTTGAAGCACGTTCAATTAAATCTAAATGCCCGTTAGTTAATGGATCAAAAGTGCCAGGGTAGACGACGCGAGAAATGATTTTATTAGACACAGTGTTTTCTCAAAAAGTTAGTTTCCACCATGCTATCAAAAGCACTCTTATTTAACTATTTAAGTAGGTATGATAGTGAGAGAAAAGTAGACAGCGAATACTGAAATGAAAAAAATATTAGTGATCAGAAACGATAAAATTGGCGATTTCATGTTGGCTTGGCCAAGCTTTGCCATGCTCAAGCAATCTATGCCTGATTGTCATATTACAGCTTTAGTTCCCAATTACACGGTGCAGCTTGCGAAGCTATGTCCTTGGATTGACGAGGTGATTGTTGATTGCACAGCGAAAGCGGATAAATCGAAACAAAAGCAGTTGATTGCCGATATTAAAGCCGGTCAATTTGATGCGTCTATTAACCTATTCTCAACGACGTATAACGCTTTACTAGTTTGGAAAGCAGGAATTAAATATCGCCTTGCTCCTGCGACTAAGATTGCTCAAATTTTTTATAATCACAGAATTAAGCAAAAGCGATCTCAATCTGTTAAACCAGAATATCAATACAATTTAGATTTGATACGTGCATTCTTGAAAGATCACAATTGCACCGTTGTTGAACCTGGTACGCCATATTTAACATTCGATGAGAAAGACTTGCTTGAGCAAAAGCAGAAGCTAGTCGCTAATCTTGGTCTCTCTCATAAAAAACCATGGGTCTTTGTACATGCAGGCACTGGTGGTTCTGCTAATAATTTATCTTTAGATCAATACTCTGACCTTCTAGTTGGTATGAATACAGGCTATGAGTTGGTTGTGACGGCAGGACCGGGTGAAGAAGAAAAAGCGGTTCAATTGTTGGAGCTGGTTGAAAAGAAAGGTGGCTCTGGAGTAGTTTATGCAAAAAACGATGGGCTAGTCGATTTTACTCGTTCAATTGCTTGCGCTGATCTGTTTATGGCTGGGTCGACAGGTCCTTTACATATTGCTGCTACTCTTGATGTACCAACGGTTGGCTTCTTCCCGAGCAAGCGGTCTTCAACACCACTTCGTTGGTTGCCACTGAATTCAGAAGGTCGCCATTTAGCGTTTTGTCCACCGAAAGGCGGCGGTGCTGAACAGGAAGCGGATATGAGCCGTATCAATGTAGATACGACTCTAGAGACACTTAATCCTTGGGCTTCTCAGTACTTGTCCTAATCCAAAGGTCAGCGTATTTCACAAGTGTGGAATGCGCTGATAATACAGATAACAAGAACCCTTGCTTACCATCTAAAAAGCCCGCTTTAACGATATACATCTTCACAAAGCACGCGAGGGCATGAACCATACCTTCTAAAATGCTGCTTTTTTTACCGCGCTTCTCTCTCTGTTCAGCCCATGCTTTAGCGTAACCTGCAGACTTAACCAAATAGTGGTGTAAGTCGTTATAGGTATAATGGATGGCATCACCCGATAACTCTTTTACTTGCATGTCTGAAGTGGTTTCCACTTTCTCATGGACTAGCGAGCCGTCATATTGAGTAAGCTTCGTTGGATATAAGCGAACAACGCGATCTGGGTACCAACCACAATGGCGGATATATCGGCCAAACACCCAGCTTAATCGACAAATATTATAGAGGGTATTTGGTTCATTCTTAGCAACGGCGGCTTGGATGCTGCTTTGTAATTCAGGCGTGATACGTTCATCGGCATCAAGCCAAAGAACAAAATCTGACTCAACATATTGTTGTGCGATTCGTCTTTGTGGACCAAACCCAGGCCAATCAATATTGGTATGGAATTTTTCAGTATATTGACGAGCAACAGCTTCGGTTTCATCTGTGCTGCCAGAATCAAGAACTACAATTTCATCTACCCAATCAGCCACGGTTTTTAAACATGCATCAAGGTTTTGAGCCTCATTTTTAACAATGAGTGCGACAGCGAGAGTGGGCTTTGAATTAGTTTGCATTAAGCTGTTTACCTTGTGTAATGGAATTAAATGATTGGACTACGGCATCAAATGAAATATCTGCCATAACATGTTCACCTTTGACTCGAGTGCTCCATGATAACTGTGAAACAGGCTTTCCATGCTGCTCTTCTGCATGTTGCTCATATACGCTCACAACATGCTGCAAGTTATTATAAGGACCAGTACGTTTGGGGTTGCTATGAGCATATAGTCCAATAACTGGCGTACCTTGTGTGGTTGCTAAATGTGCAGGACCAGAGTCAGGAGCAAGAACAACGTCTGCTCGATGCAAAATCGCTGTTAGTTGTTTTAAATTAGTTTTGCCAACGAGGTTGATTGCGGTATGAGTCATTTGCTTTTGAATCTCTTCCGCTAATACTTTCTCTCGTTCTGCTGGCGACCCGCAAATGATCACTTGGTAGCCATGTTCAATGACATAATCTGCAAATTGGGCATAGCGTTCAGTTATCCAGTTCCGCTCATCTTTGCTGGCGGCAGGGCTGACTACTAATGTGGGTTTGTTGGCAATGGTTTGTTCTGCAAAGGCATAATCATTTTGCGAAATAGGCATTGACCACGTAGGGGGTGACTTTGGTACGCCTAAATACTCAATAAAAGCATAAAAACTATCAAGTACATGCTGAGATTGTGTGTCGGTTATTTTTTTATTGGTAAATAACCATTGTGCTTCTTTGGCTCGTTTAAAATTAAAACCAACTTTATATTGAGCTTTAATACCTAGCGTAAGAAGGCTTGCCCTTAAGGCTAACTGCATGTGGATTAAAGCATCAAAGTTTTGACCTTTAAGTTGCGCCCAAACTGATTTCATTCCCTGAAAACCAGATTTTTTATCGAAGACGATTAATTCAACATTTTCTAAGCCATCTAAGAGCTGAGCTTCTACTTTTCCTATGATCCATGTAATTTTAGTTTCTGGCCAATGGCGTTGTACGGCTTGTATTGCCGAAACGGCATGACAGACATCACCAATTGCAGATAAGCGCAAAAAGCAGAGAGATTTAGGCGCTTTAGAAAAGAGAGGCATAGTTGAAGCTCTTAAAATTAATTCGCTAAGATTATGCAGACAGTCTCGATAAATGTAAAATGGCACTCATTATGTTCTAGAGCCCCCAACTTAAGATTATCGACTATGTCATCAGGAAAACCAGGTAACACCGGAATAAAACGAGTTATTAAAGCAACAGGTTACTCTATTCAAGGTTTGAAGGCTGCGTTTAAGCATGAAGCCGCTATTCGCCAAGAGTTGTGTTTACTTGTTATTGCGATTGGTTTGCTGTGCTGGCTTGATGTCACCGTAGTTGAACGAATCATTATGCTTGGTGTTGTGGTCTTAGTATTGATTGTTGAATTGATCAATTCGGCGATTGAAGCGGTAGTTGATCGTGTAGGGGTTGAGCATCATGAATTAAGTGGGCGCGCAAAAGATATCGGTTCTGCTGCAGTATTGGTGGCTCTCACTTTTGCGGGCTTTTCGTGGGCGTATATCTTACTAAGCTATTATTGGTAATGACTGAGTAATGAAGCAAATAATCAAAAAAGACCAAGCGATTTGGTTTGATGAAGCGTTAGTCAAAGAGCCAATAGAGCGCGTGTTTGATGCCGAATATTGGCATCAAGAAGGTAAAGTTATTGGCAGTGCACAAGGTCGGGGAACGACTTGGTTCATACAAACTGAATTAATCGCAGCCGCTTTAAGACATTACCGTCGCGGTGGGTTATTTGGCAAAATCGTAAAAGATAATTACTGGTTCACTGGGTGGGAGAGGACTCGCAGCCATCAAGAGTTTATGTTGCTTAAACGCTTGGATGAAGCCGGTGTTAATGTGCCAAAACCCCTTGCTGCTCGTGCGCTTAAAACAGGTGTATTTTACCGTGCAGACTTGCTCAGTGAAAAAATAGCTAATGCTCAAGACCTTGTTGCGGTACTGGAAAAAAACAGCCTTTCATCGGATGTTTATCGAACTATCGGGGCGCAAGTTGCTCAAATGCATGCAGCTCAAGTCAATCACACTGATCTGAATATCCATAACATTCTATTAGATTCCGCGTGCAAGGTTTGGATTATCGATTTTGATAAATGCAGCCAGCAAACCGGGGATGAATGGAAAACCAAAAACTTATCTCGATTAAAGCGTTCATTTATTAAAGAAGTTGGAAAGCGACAAATTCACTGGCAAGAGTCAGAGTTTGCTCACCTCTTGGCTGGTTACGATGATTTTTTAGCAGCGCAGTCTGCATCAAAAGAAAGTTAGATTTAGGAAATTAATATGTCTTTGAAACAAAGGTTGCATGTACATGGCTGGTTTATTCTAGTTAATGCGCTACTTGCGATCGGTATTGCTAGTCGTTACTTTGCATTTTTGCCGGAATTCCCATCAGAACCTCTAGGTATTATTTTTATTCTTGTTGGTACTTTTGGTCAAATGACCTTAATTGCAGCATTAATAGGTTTAATTTCTTTACCTAGCATATTTTTGCCTAAAAACCTTCGCAATAGTATTCAGTGTTTAATCGCTTCAATAGGGATTGCCACATTATTTATAGATACGATCGTCTTTGCTCAATATCGCTTTCATATTAATGCTGTCGTTCTTGACTTAGTCATGTCGGGGCAAATTGTTAGCTTCCCTCTTGTGACTTGGGTAATGGTACTTGGTGGTGTTGCAGCGTTAATTGCTGGGCAATGGTTGCTTATCCGCTGGCTAGAAAATGATGCTCCAGTTCGTAAACTAAAGTTAGGTCGTAAGTTCGCATTTGTAACCTTCTTATCTTTACTCGCAACCAACGGTATCCATATCTGGGCTGCGGCTCATGCGTACCAGCCTGTGACTATGGTGAAGCGTTACTTACCTTTGTTTTACCCGGCGACATCAAACAGCATGATGAAAAAACGTGGCTGGATCGATGAAGAAGCGATCGCTCGTCAAAAAGCTTTAACGATGAACCGTAAGAGTGACCTAAATTATCCTCTTGCTCCATTACAAAAAGAAGTGGTGCAGAAGCCATTAAACATCATGTTCCTAGTGGTTGATTCATGGCGCTACGATACGTTCAATGCAGATAACACGCCTAAAATGTGGGAATACGCTCAATCTGGTGTGGTATTGAATAATCACATGGCGACAGGTAACTCCACACGTACTGGTATTTTTGGGCTGTTTTATGGTTTACCTGGTACTTATTGGCACGGCTTCTTAGCTAACCAGCAAAGCCCAGTGTTTATTGATCGCCTTCAAGAGCTTGACTATGAACTGGGTATTTTTACAGCCGCTCAGTTGAAGAAGCCTGAATTTAATCAAACCGTCTTTACCAATATTGAAAATCTCCGTAATGGCTCCAAAGGTAATCGTCCTTCTGCCCTTGATGCCGACTTAACAAAAGATTGGCTTGAATGGTATGGCACTCGCGATCAGTCAAAACCTGCATTCTCATTCCTGTTTTATGATGCTCCACATGGCTATGACTTCCCTAAAGGTTTTGAGCCTAGATACGAGCCGATGCTGCAAGTTGTTAATTACTTGAAGTTGAATAATGAAACGGATCCAACCCCATTCTTTAATCGTTATAAAACCAGTGTTCGCTATGTTGATAGTGTCGCTACTCAGGTTTTAGATACATTGAAAAAAAGCGGTGATCTAGATAATACCGTGGTGATCATTACTGGTGACCATGGCCAAGAGATGAATGACAATAAGCTTAACTTCTGGGGACACAATAGTAACTTTACGGATGCTCAAGTTAAGGTGCCGTTTGCTATTTTTGGACCTGGAATTTCTCCTGATAGCATCAGTTGGGATGTTGATAGCCTCACGTCTCATGAAGATGTGGTTCCAACTCTGATGAAAAACTACTTAGGCGTGACGAGTGATATTAAAGATTACTCTGTTGGTGAAGATTTACTGGGTGAGCCTGTAGATAGAAACTGGGTTATCTCTTCTAGTTATAGTGGCTATGCGGTAATCACTGATGACAATATCCTAGAAGTTGGCGCTGGTGGGCAGTATCAGTTTATGGATAAGACGAATCGCCAAGTAAAAGACCAACAGCCGAATTTTGTTCACCTACAAGAAGCACTAGAGCAAATTAGTCGTTTTAATAAGTAAAATAAAAATGGCTTCTTAATCGAAGCCATTTTATTTATAACAATACATATTGTTATAAATCTGCAATAGGAAGACCAATTTCTTTATGTAAATAGTTAATGGTCTTTCCTAATTCTTCCATGCCATATTCAGATACTGGAACCTGTATATCATAAACAGGTAATTCTTTATATATCTTACTAATTGTGAAAGATGCTGCAGATGTTATTCCATATATAGCCGATAATTTTATTTTCTGTTCTGAAATTTCAAATTCAAGAGGGCTTTTTGAATTGTGGAAATCTATATTATCTAACTCTTTTATAGCATCAGATACTTCTTGTGTTTCACTTCTATGGGGGAAGTAAATGATTCCTTGAGGGTGTTTATTTAAAATTGAATTTAAGATTTCTAAATAACTTGTTAAGTTTATACCTCTAGCATTAACAAGCCCTTGCCCAATAAACCCAACCTTCCCATCTTTATCATAACTATCACTAGTCTTTAATTTAATTTGAAGTTGATTAAAGGTGTTTTTTTGAACTTTAATTGTACTTTCTTTCAAGTTAAACATTGTAAATGCCGAAAGGTTATCTTTGTATGATATCTCCCTCGGTTTTTTTATGTTTAATAATGAAAGCATGCGATCTAATGAGGGTTTGTTTCTATGAGTTTTATTACTCTTAACTGATAAGTAATTATAAGTTTGAATGGTATTAGTACCATCATCTATAATTATTTCATTTTCTGTTTTTATGTTTGCAAGAATAACATTACTACGCCAGGCAAAATAATCCGCTAGGAAGAAATTATCAAAAGAAAGTGAAGGGTTTATTTTTTTTAATCGCCATATTACTTTTGATGTGTTCCATATTTTATTTTTCCTACCTAGTTTTATTATATGATCCCATTGGTTGTCGACTAATAGGTTTTTAATTTGTTTTTTACCAGATTCAGTTTTTTCATCTCTAATTATGAGTATATTGTTTTTAGTTTTGTATGCTGATTTAGCTTCTATTGCACATATTAACTGTAATGGTGATGTGGTTAGGAAGATATTCATAGTGATAGTTTAGACGTCATTCTATTGAAATGGCAGATATCTATGTATTTTAAGCGAATAATATGAAAGGTCTAGGTGCTTTATTGAGAGATGAGAGCCTTTAACAAACCCAACGAATCTTTGTTCATAAAATTGGACTAGAACTGCAATCAACGAAATCTTTATAGTACAATAGAAGTATCAAATTCAGTCAGAGTAGACAGTTATGAACACCATTTTACCTCTTATTGGGCGTACCCAAGCTCTTTTTAGTGGCGACATCCAGAACCACGAACAAGAGCTATCGAATATTGTTTCTGAATCACGCTTTCTTGTACTAGGTGGTGCAGGTTCAATCGGTCAAGCGGTAACAAAAGAAATTTTCAAACGCAACCCTAAGAAGCTTCATGTGGTTGATATCAGTGAAAATAATATGGTGGAATTGGTTAGAGATATCCGTAGTTCTTTTGGTTACATTAATGGTGATTTTCAGACGTTTGCTCTAGATATTAGTTCTGTTGAGTACGACGCATTTATCAAAGCAGATGGTCAGTATGATTATGTACTTAACCTTTCGGCACTAAAACATGTTCGCAGTGAAAAAGATCCATTCACACTTATGAGAATGATTGATGTGAATATCTTTAATACGGATAAAACCATTCAACAATCTATCGATGCTGGTGTGAAAAAGTACTTCTGTGTATCAACAGATAAAGCGGCAAACCCAGTCAATATGATGGGAGCTTCCAAACGTATTATGGAAATGTTCTTAATGCGAAAAAGTGAGGAAATTGCAATTTCAACCGCACGATTTGCGAATGTTGCATTCTCAGATGGTTCTTTACTGCATGGTTTTAATCAGCGCATCCAGAAAAAACAGCCAATTGTTGCACCGAACGACATCAAACGTTATTTTGTGACACCACAAGAGTCGGGCGAGCTATGCCTGATGTCATGTATCTTTGGTGAAAACCGAGATATATTTTTCCCTAAATTAAGTGAAGCTCTTCATCTGATTTCGTTTGCTGATATTGCTGTTAAATATTTAGAACAACTCGGTTATGAACCAAGTTTAACTGATAGCGAAGATGAAGCTCGAGAACTTGCTCAGACTCTCCCTGCTCAGGGCAAATGGCCATGTTTGTTTACATCTAGTGACACCACAGGTGAAAAGGATTTTGAAGAGTTCTTTACTGATAAAGAAACGCTGAATATGGAGCGTTTTGAAAACCTAGGCATCATCAAAAATGACCCTCTTTACCAGCAAGAACTGCTAACTTTATTTGAAAATACGATCGGTGAAATGAAATCAAACCGTGAGTGGACCAAAGAGCAAGTTGTTGAACTCTTTTTTACTATGATCCCAGACTTTGGCCACAAAGAAACGGGTAAATACCTAGATAGCAAAATGTAGGAGAGGTTATATGAAGCCTGCGTCTCTAGTTGAATTTGTCCGTGACATATATCAAACCGATGATTTTATTCCGCTGCATGCCCCTACATTTAATGGTAGCGAGCAAAAATACGTACAAGAAACCATTGAAAGTACTTTTGTTTCGAGTGTAGGGAAGTTTGTCGATCAGTTTGAACAAAATATTGAAGCGTACACGGGTACTCAAAAAGCAGTAGCAACCGTTAATGGCACTGCCGCACTTCACGCTGCACTTTACATGGCCGGTGTTCAAAGAGGGGATTTTGTCATTACTCAAGCCTTGACATTTGTGGCAACTTGCAATGCTCTTCATCATATGGGTGCTGAGCCGATTTTTGTTGATGTGTCTCCTGTGAGCCTAGGTCTATGTCCTAAAGCGATGGATGAGTTCTTAACAGAGCACTGCCAAGTTGTAGAGTCAGGATGTATCCATAAGAAAACGCAACGACCTGTGAGGGCTGTTGTGCCTATGCATACTTTTGGTCACCCCGTTGAACTTGATGAACTGCTGGCAGTTTGTCAAAAATGGAATATTGCATTAGTTGAAGATGCGGCCGAGAGTTTAGGCTCATTTTATAAAGGCAAACATACGGGTACTTTTGGTGATTTTGGTGCTGTGAGCTTTAACGGAAATAAAATTATTACAACTGGCGGTGGTGGTATGGTTTTATGTCGAACCCAAGAGTTAGGGGCGAGAACTAAGCATATTACTACGACAGCGAAAGTACCTCATCCGTATGAGTTTTATCATGACGAAGCTGGCTTTAATTATCGAATGCCGAATTTAAATGCCGCGCTCGGTTGTGCTCAAATGGAAGTCCTAGATCAATACTTAGCACAAAAGAGAGTGTTGGCGAATCGATACCATTCATTCTTTGAAAATAGTGATTTCCAATTTGTGGTTGAACCTGAATATGCCCAATCAAACTACTGGCTTAATGCATTGATTTGCCCATCAGCAGAGGCTCGTGACGAGCTACTTAAGCAGACGAATGACTCTGGAGTCATGACTCGACCAATTTGGCAGTTAATGCATCGTTTGCCAATGTTTAAAGATGTGCCGCGTGGTGATTTGACTCAATCTGAGCATATAGAAGCGCATTTGATTAATTTGCCAAGTAGCCCTGTACTGCTGGAGAAATGATGAGTACCCCAATAGTTAGCGACATTGAGTCTGATATTTACTACCAGAAAGAGTATTCAAATCTCTACCTAACGAGTGGTGATGGTGAGATTTTTGAATACACCTACGCAGAAGGTGATCTCTTTGTTAAGTTTCGAGCAATTAAACGCTTAATTGAAAATGTTGCTGGTGTGCAAGTTGAAGAAGAACTGTATGACCTTGAAACACCATATGGTTATGGTGGTCCGGTTTCTAACTCTAGCGATGAAGCATTCTTGCAAAAAGCTTTTGCTAGCTATAAACAGCATTGTAAAAATCAAAATATTGTCTGTGAGTTTATTCGCTTTCATCCATTTAATGCTATGGCGAGCCGAGGCGAATTATTCGATATGCACTTTGCTGAACGCCAAGTCGTTATTGTTGATTTGCAAAATTCAGATGAAGAAAGGCGTAAGCTATACTCAAAAACCACGCGTAATATTGTAAAAAGAACGATTAAACGCTTATCTGTCGATATTGACGTGAACACGGCTGATGATTTCATGTCGGTTTATTATCAAACGATGGAAAAAAATGCGGCGGATGATTTTTTCTTTTTCAAAAAAAATTACTTCACCGATCTTATGAAGCTCGATGGTGTTTCTCTAATTGGAACTCGATTAGAAGATGAATTAGCTGCCATCGGTTATTTTATGTGCGGAAAAGAAATTGCACATTATCATTTGTCTGCAAATAACCCCAACCTATCTAAAGAGAACGGCAACTACCTACTCCTAGATTCTGCTTTTGACTTAGCTAAGTCTAAGGGTTGTAAGTACATGATGCTTGGTGGAGGGAGAACATCATCTCCTGATGACAATTTATTCAAATTTAAATCAAAATTTTCGTCAACACATATGCCATTTTATATCTCTGGGTTAGATTTTATGCCAGAGAAGCGTGCTCACTTAAACTCTCTGTGGGTTAGCCAAAATAAAGATAAGCCATCACCTAAATTATTTCAGTTATATCGAGCTTAAGGGGAATTTATGAGCAACCATACTTTTATTATTGCTGAGGCTGGAGTTAACCATAATGGTGATATTTCTTTAGCTAAAGAATTGATTGATGCAGCAGCAGAGTCTGGTGTTGATGCGGTAAAATTCCAGACTTGGAAGACAGAGTTATTAGTAACTGAAGATGCTCAGATGGCTGAGTACCAGATTGATAATACAAAGAAAGTAGAGTCTCAGTTCCAAATGTTGAAAAGATTGGAATTGAGCTATGACGACTTTTCTGAATTGAAAGAATATTGTGAGTTAAAAGATATTCTGTTCATGTCGACTCCTGATGAAGAGCAGAGTGCTACGTTTTTGGATGACCTTCAAGATATCTTTAAGATCGGCTCTGGTGAGTTGACCAATACCCCTTTCCTTAGACACATTGCAAGTTTCGGGAAGCCAGTGATTTTATCTACTGGTATGGGATATTTATCTGAAGTTGAACATGCGGTATTCACTTTGCAGGAATCGGGGCTTTCTACTGATGCCATAACGGTTTTACACGCGACCACTGATTACCCTACAGCTCCAGAAGATGTAAACCTTAATGCAATGCTTACTATTGGTCGCTCATTTCCGGGTGTTATGGTGGGTTACTCGGATCATACATTAGGTATTGAAATCCCTGTGGCTGCAGTTGCAATGGGAGCGAAAGTGATAGAAAAACACTTTACGTTAGATAACACAATGGAAGGTCCTGATCATAAAGCTAGTTTAGAACCTGATGAATTGAACGCGATGGTTAAAGCGATTCGTAATATTGAAGTCGCTTTAGGCTCTGGTTGGAAAGTTCCAACACCAACAGAGCAGCAGAATAGAAACATTGTTCGTAAGAGTCTCGTAGCGGCTGGTGATATTGCTTGTGGAACTATTATCACGAGCGAGCATTTGGTAATTAAACGACCTGGTGATGGTATTTCGCCAACTCGCTGGGATGAAGTAGTTGGCTCTGTTGCTAAAAAAGACTACAAAGATGGAGAGTTAATCTAGTGCGTAAAGTTTGTGTTGTAACAGCAACAAGAGCTGAATATGGTCTGCTTAAATGTCTGATGGATGACATAAGAGTGGATGATGAACTACAGCTACAGGTTATCTCTACTGGAACACACTTATCTCCAGAGTTTGGTTTAACTAATCAACAAATCGAAGCCGATGGCTTCGCTGTCAGCAAGAAAATTGAAATCCTTCTGTCATCAGATACACCGATTGGTGTAAGCAAAAGTATGGGGCTTGCTCAAATTAGCTTTGCTGAGGCTTTCGATGAGCTAAAGCCTGACATAGTACTTGTTTTAGGCGATCGATACGAATTAATCCCTATCGTGACGGCTGCAAATATTGCCCGAATCCCTGTTGCTCACCTTAGCGGTGGGGAGCTGACAGAGGGAGCTATTGATGAATTGATTCGTCATGCTCTGACAAAACTATCTCACCTTCATTTTACCGCTATGGATGAGTATTCCCGAAGAGTTATTCAAATGGGAGAGCAACCAGGTAGAGTATTTAATGTTGGTGAAGTTGGGTTAGATAATTTACAAAGAATGACTTTACTCTCTCGTGAAGATTTTGAAGTAGCGATTGATTGTAAGCTTAAAACTAATAACTTGCTTATTACTTACCATCCAGAAACCACTCAAGAGATATCTGAAATTGAGAGCGATTTTATTCAGATTCTTCAAGCATTAGATGAAACTGAAGATACATTGCTTATTTTCACGAAAGCAAACGCTGATGTTGGTGGGCGTCTGATTAATAGAATGATTGATGATTACGTCGCTGAAAACAGTCATAAGGCAATTGCGTTTACATCCTTAGGTCAGCTTAGATATTTGTCCGCTCTACAGTATGTAGATGTCGTTGTTGGTAATTCTTCTAGCGGTATTGTCGAAGCTCCTTCTTTTAAAGTCGCTACTATTAATATTGGCGACCGACAAAAAGGTCGTGTTAGAGCGTCGAGCACGCTGGATGTTGATGTTTGTAAGAAAGGCATTCAGAAGGCGCTACTGTCTGTCTATACTGATGAATTTCAATCAAAGCTAAAAGACACTACAAACCCATATGGGCAAGGTGATAGTTCTCAAAAAGTTGTACAAGTTTTGAAGAATGTCGAGTTGAAGAGCCTAAAATCAAAATTATTTTATGATGTCGAATACTAACTATGTATCTATGGGGGGAGAGCAAGAACTCTCTTCTCATGACTTGTTTTATGGGGTAACAAATAGTGGGCGCTCTTCATTGCGCTGGATTCTTGAATCTATGGATTTAAGAGGAAAGCGGGTGCTCGTGCCTGACTTTTTATGTCAGATCGTTCTTGATGTACTCAATGAATATGACATAGAACCGATATTCTACAATGTAGGCTCTGATTTCTCTTACGAAATAAATAACTCGGAAGCCCTTTGCGATGCTCTGTATGTTATTCGTTACTTTGGTGAAGATCCTGAGATTCTGAAAGCACCTTTAACGATGCCGACTATTATTGATGATGTTTTTGGCACTGAAGCGCCAACGTTAAGTGGAACTCAACCGTGGTGCTATTTTAACAGTTTAAGAAAAATTTCAGCGGTAGCGGATTATAGCCAAGTGGTATCTACTTTACCTTTAAGTGATGTTGATAAGGTTGAATTAACCAACTTCACTGAAGCTAAGTATGCTGCAAAAAATGCTAAATATAATTACATCAATAATGCTTTGGGTGAAGAAGGTGACTATTTAGACCTATTTGCAGACGGTGAATCTGTACTAAATGGTGCTGAATTAATTTATCAGCCAAGTGACATTGGCTTATATCACGCCTCAAACTTCTATCGAACAATTGAAGCTGAAACCCAAGTTCGTCGTCATAATTTGTCATTAGCAAAACAATTATTGAAGCCATCTCAATATGTTGATATCTCACCTAAATTTCCAAGCTTTCTACCTTTGATTTTGGGAAATAGAGACAAAGTTAGGCGAGCCTTAATGAGTGAAGGTATTTTCCTTGCGGTGCATTGGCCTGAGACTGATCAAGTTCAAAATCTATTGTCTCGAAACATACTTTCAATTCCTCTCGACTCCCGATATCACCAACGTGACATCGAGCGTGTCTGCCACCTAATACAGGAGTTAGTCGATGAATAACCAATTTGTTTTAGAGTTGGCAAGTGAACCTGATTTTGATGCTTATTTAAGTCTTAAATCAGAGCCTGCAAATATCTACTGGTCTGGTTTTGAAGAGGCTCCTAATGCAAGTAAGCTTTTTAGCCATTTTCAAACGGCAATTAACAGTACGACAAGAGATATTTATTTACTCAAAACCACTGACTTGGTTGTAGGTTACCTATATGTCGATCATTTACCGAAAGATAAAACGGTTGAACTGGCATACGGTGTGTCTGAATATCAGTCGGGTAAAGGTTTAGCTAAAGTTATGATTTCACTTGGCTTAGAGAGAGTTGCTGCTGAGTTTTCTACGCAAGTCGCTTGGATTGCGGAATCTAATATTCCTTCAATTAAGACAATTCAAGCACTTGGCTTTGAAAGTACCTCTGATATTGAATATAGAGCTCTCGCGCAATTCACCGATAAAGTGAAGTTTGTAAAATTTTCCCGAAATAACAAATAGCAAATAATAAAGGGTCAGTCTATGAGCCATAACTGGAAAAAAATCCTAGTATCACCAAGTGAAACTGTTCGTAGTGCCTTGAAGATTATCGATCAGCAGGCGCTTAAACTCGCGATAGTAGTTGGTGAAGATGATCAGCTGCTTGGTACTGTAAGTGATGGTGATATTCGTAGAGCTATCTTGAGCGATGCATCTCTAGAAGATGATATCTCAACTGTAATGTATCGTCAGCCAACCACTGCTGATGTTGGTATGACGCGAGAAAGCCTTTTAGGACTAATGGAAAAAAAGGAGTTGCATGCAATTCCAATTTTGAACAATGGTCAAGTGGTTGGGTTAGAAACATTACATGGGTTACTGCAGAAAACACAATACGACAATCCAGTATTCCTCATGGCTGGCGGCTTTGGAACGCGATTAAAGCCGTTAACAGATAAATGCCCTAAACCTTTACTTAAAGTGGGTGAAAGACCGATCCTTGAAACCGTTATATTGAGTTTTATCCGCTCAGGTTTTACTAATTTCTATATTTCTACTCACTATCTACCCGAAATGATTCATGCGGCTATTGGTGATGGCTCTAAGTGGGGAGTTAATGTTCAATATATTCATGAAGATACCCCATTAGGTACTGGAGGTGCATTAGGCTTGTTACCTGATGATCTGCCTGATCTACCGGTTATTGTTATGAACGGCGACGTCTTGACTAAAATCAACTTTGAAGAACTGCTTTCGTTTCATACTAAGCAAAACTCAAAAGCGACGATGTGTGTTAGAGAGTTTGATTACCAAGTTCCTTTTGGTGTGGTTGAGGCTGAAGATAATAAAATCACAGGGCTTGTTGAGAAACCAACCTATCGTTTCCATGTGAACGCGGGTATTTATGTTATTGATAAGGAAATCGTTGCTGATGTTGCTAAGAATGAATGTCTGGATATGCCAGCTCTTTTTGAGTCTTTAATTGGTAATAATGCGCATGTATTTCCGTTCCATGAATATTGGCTAGATATTGGAAGAATGGATGATTTTAAACGTGCTCAGGTTGATATTCTTACATTGGGTTTATAAGCATGAAAATTTTAGCGATAGTTCCAGCTAGAGGTGGTAGTAAGAGGCTACCTCGTAAAAATATTAAAGTTTTAAATGGAAAACCGCTCATTCAGTGGTCGATTGAGTCTGCGCTAGGTAATAAAGACATCAGTAAAGTGATGGTAAGTACTGATTGCCAGGAAATTGCTGATATAGCATTACAAGCTGGTGCAGAAGTGCCTTTTATACGACCAGATAGCTTAGCAACAGATACAAGTTCTAGCTCTGATGTTGTTCGGCATGCTCTTGATTACTATAAAGAAAAAGGGGAGGTTTTTGATTTTGTTTTATTGTTACAACCAACTTCTCCCATTCGTAACGCCATACATAATGAGCAAGCGATAAATCTTCTGAAAGATAAAAAAGCGGATGCAGTAGTATCGGTTTGTGAATGTGATCACTCCCCTTTATGGAGTAACACCTTGCCTTCGGATTTGGCAATGGATCATTTCATTAAAGACGAAATAAAGAACACAAGAAGCCAAGATTTACAGCCATATTATCGTTTGAATGGGGCTATTTATCTTGCGAAAGTGAGTCGTTTTTATGAAGAGGATTCTCTATTTTTATCTTCAAACATTTACGCTTATTTAATGGATAATGAAAGTTCTGTAGATATCGACCACGAGTTAGATTTCTTATTAGCAGAAACAGTTTTGAAGTATAAGGAAAAACATGCATAACATTTTAATTATTGGTGCGGGGCAACTAGGTAGTCGACATTTACAAGGTGCACTTCTTAGTCCAAATGAACTGAAAATTACAGTTATTGATCCGTCTTCAGAGTCATTGAATATTGCAAAGGAAAGAGCTGGGCAAGTCGAGTACGGCAATAAGAATTCTACAGTCAGCTATAGCAATGAATTACCTCTGAATGAAAACGTAGACGTGTGCATTATCGCTACAGCTGCTCAAGTGCGCGCTGCTGTGACAAAACAATTGCTTGATAAAAATCAAGTGGAGCATATTGTCTTTGAAAAGGTTCTATTTCAAAAAATTGCTGATTATTCTGAGATATCAGCTTTGCTTGCTGAGACCTCAACGACGGGGTGGGTAAATTGCCCTAGACGTTTATTCCCAACGTATACAGCTTTGAAACAGCAATTAGATACATCTAAGCCAATCAATATGGTCGTTGACGGTCATGCTTGGGGAATGGCTTGTAACAGTGTTCATTTCCTTGATGTCTTTGCTTTTCTAGCGGAAAACTCAACGTTAGAGCTTGTTGAATCAAAGTTAGATTCTGAACTTATTGAGAGTAAGCGTGTTGGCTTTTATGAAACGACGGGTCAATTGTCATTTACAGCGGGTAATCACACATTAACGATACAAAGTGGTCAAGAAGAGACACCTCAGTTGTCAGTATCTTTGGTTAACGGAGAAACTCGCTTTGTAGTTAATGAAGTTGAAGGTGTTTGGACTAAATCTCAGGGTGAAGATACAGAGCAATTTACCCATAAGCCATTATTCCAGAGTCAGTTAACAGGTGGCACAGTTGATCAGCTACTTAGCTCTAATACATGTGGGCTAACACCTTTTGAACAGTCATGTAATTTGCATGTGCCTTTCATTAACGCATTACTTGTTCACATGTCAGCAGTTCTTGAGAAAGAATTAGATGCATGCCCTATTACCTAACTGAGGATAAAAAATGATTTGGTTAATTGGCTCAGGCCTCATGTCTGTAGATTATGCGAAAGTTCTAGAAGCGCAAAAGCATGACTATATCGTTATTGGCCGTGGTGAAGCTTCTGCTGAAGAGTTCACAAATAAAACGGGCAAAGAGGTAGTTCAGGGCGGGTTGAATTCGTTTTTAGATTCAAAGCCTGAATTAGCGGAGACGGCAATTGTTAGTGTAGGTGTTGCACAATTATTTGAAACGACGTTAAAACTTATTGAGAGCGGTGTAAAACAAATCTTGGTTGAGAAACCAGGAGGAATGACACTTGCGGAAATTACGACTCTACAAGAACGCAGTGAAGAGCTTGCTTGTAAGGTTTACATTGCTTATAACCGCCGTTTCTTTTCCTCTGTGCTTGCTGCAAGAGAAAAAATAGCAGAAGAAGGCGGCGTGACTTCTTTTAATTTTGAGTTAACTGAATGGGCTCATGTAATTGAGAAAATAGATAAGCCATTAGATGTTTTGAATAAATGGTTCTTAGCAAACTCTACCCATGTTGCCGATTTAGCGTTTTACCTTGGTGGTAAACCGAAAGAGCTTGCTAGCTTTACTCAAGGTAGCCTTGAATGGCACCCTTCATCTTCTGTATTTTCGGGTGCCGGAATCAGTGAAGGTGGTGCATTGTTTAATTACGCTGCTAACTGGGAATCGGCTGGTCGATGGTCAGTGGAAGTATTAACGAAAGAGAATCGTTATGTTTTCCGCCCTATGGAGGCGCTACAGGTACAAAAGAGGGGAACAATTCCTTGTATAAACGTTGAGGTTGATAACTCTTTAGATCAAGAGTTTAAGCCCGGCTTGTATAAGCAAGTTGAAGCCTTTTTATCTGGTGATGATGCACTGTTATGCAGTATTGAAGAGCAACTTATACTATTTCCTAGCTACGAGAAAATGGCTGGTTATCTTTAATAAAAAAGCCCTGCTAAGCAGGGCTTTTTTACATTTGAACATTAGGAATGGCTATTTTTTCAAAAAGCTTATGGATCACTGTATAGCTTTCTTGCCTGGTTTCATTTATTCCTTTGCCTGATGGAATTATGTTGAACACTGGAACATCTGGGTAAAGGACAGAGATGCTGTATTGAGCATTAGAGTAAGTACCGTAAAGGGCTGATAATTTGATGTCTTTATCTAATAGCTCAACTTCTAATGGTAGTGTTGAGTTATGGTACTGAATGTTAGGCATCTTTTTAAGTGAATCGGCAACTTCTGGTAGTTCAGTACGATGCGGGAAGTAAAGTATCTTGTTATCGACATGCTGCATAAACTGAGTGACTTCTTCCAAGTACGTTTCTATGCACTTACCATTTTTTCCGCCAACGGCACCATGTCCTAAAAAGCCAGCGGGGGCATCTTTGTTGAAAACCTTGGTGTTCCCATATTTTTCTTTAAGAGCTAGAAAATGATTCTTTTTGCTAGGGTGTATAGGGTCTAGTAATTCAAATATTGAAAATATCTCAAAGTTTTTGAAATGCCCCATTTTACCAATGGGAGTTAAACCTTGTAGACGGATTAGTAAGTCTTGTAGGAACCTTGGTCTATAGAATACTTTCTCATCTCTTATATACTGCTCATATTCAAAAACTGTCGTTGTTCCATCATCAAAATATACTTCTCGTGAAAAGGTCATATTTCTACGAATTAGCTTTGTTCTCCATGCGTTGTATTCAGCATAGAAAAAACTATCAAAGTTCGAACTGCCATTGTTGATCTTGATAGCGTCTTTAATAGCTTTAGGAACATTTAAAGTACGTTGGTGTCTTTCTACCCAAATAACATGATCCCAATCTTCAGAGCAAAAAATTTTATTTAGTTGGCTAATGCCGGGTTCTCTATTTTGCTTTACAAGAAAAAGGATGTTGTTTTTGGTGTTGTAAGCAGCTCTAGCTTCATTTGCACAAATGTACTGGAATGGTGATGTTGCAACAAAAATATTCATAAATATGGAACCCCTAAAGATAGCTAAGTACTTTACTTAAGCTTCCTTGGTTTTTATTTAAATAATGCAGTGCTCGGGATGTTTGTGTTTTTCTGATTTGTGAATCAGTCAATAAAAGCAGAGTCGAACTTATCAAGGTACTTTCAGTCGTAATTATTATTGCCTGTTCTGATTCTAAATCGTGGACAATTTCCTTGAAGTTGAAATAACTAGGACCTGTAATGACAGGTACGCTTAAAATCGCAGGTTCAAGAACATTATGCCCTCCAACTTTATCGCCAACTAAGCTTCCTCCCATGAAACACACATCAGCAGCACCAATGAGTTTTAGCATTTCTCCCATCGTATCACCAACATAAACTTGAGTGTCATTCGTGGTTGTTTCTTGGGATGTTCTTGTTACGCTTTGAAAACCGAGGCTTCCACATAAAGTGAAGACTTCTTTAAAGCGTTCAGGGTGTCTGGGAACTAAAATAAGCAAAGCATCTGGAAGGGATGTTAAAATAGTCTTATGAGCCGATAAGATTTTTTCATCTTCACCTTTGTGTGTACTCGCTGCTATCCATACCGGGCGCTTTGAGCCTAAATCATTTCGTAAAGCCTTACCTTCTTCAATCACTGCTGGCGAGACTTTTATATCAAACTTTATTGAACCAGTTACATCAAGCTTATCCTGTGGAATGCCGAGTCGCTTGAATCTGTCTGCATCGGCTTGGGATTGGCATAGTACTTTATTTAGATTTGGGTGGATTTGGTTAAATAAAGCCTGAACTTTCGCGTAATTACGGCAGGATTTTTCAGATAGACGAGCATTGACGACAATGATTGGAATGTTGGCTGTATGAACGGCTTGTAAAGTGTTCGGCCACAACTCTGTCTCAATGATTAGCATCTTCTCTGGTTGTATCGCGCGTATGAAGCCTTTAACCGCAAAGCTAAAGTCGATCGGCATATAGCGATGCTCAACTAAACCTCCCAGCTTTTGAATTTCTTGAGCGCCAGTGCTCGTCGTTGTTGTTACAACAATAGTCTGCTCTGGGTTTTGCTCTTTCAAGGCTTTGATCAGCGGAATCGCAGCGATTGACTCTCCGACAGAAACGGCGTGAATCCACAGAGGCTTACTTTTAGCTGAGTTGAGCTGGGGAGTAATACCAAAGTGCTCTTTCCAGCGAGAACCAAACTTAGGCTTGTTTGGTTTGCTTTTATATAACCCTAAAAGAAGAAAGGGCGCAGCTAAGCAAAGAATAATGGTATATAAAATACGAACAAACATATGACCTAAGACACCTCAATAACGGCAATCGATTCTAACTTTCGAATACTATCAATGACTGAGATAGGCGTAAGCTCTGTTAAGCATTTTAAGTGTTTAAATTCACATTCACGCTTGAAGCAAGGACGGCAATCAATGTCAGTATGAACAATATCGACATTCTTAGCTAAAGGTGGTGTGTACTTCGGGGATGTTGAACCATATACCGCCACCACATTACAGCCAACAGCCGCTGCAACGTGCATCAAACCTGAGTCATTACTGATAACGGTTTGGCAGGCTCCAAGCAAATCCACTGCTTCAATTAAGCTGGTTTGCCCGGCAAGTACATGGATTTGTGAATGAAATTGCTCAGGTACTTTTTGTTTTATTCCATTGCAGGTATCAACATCTTTTTGTGAACCAAACAGCCAGATATGGCGACCTTGCTTACACATGGTATGTGCAACTTCTGCATAATGATTTTCAGGCCACTTCTTAGCTGGACCAAACTCTGCACCTGGGCATAAACCAATGATGTCAGTTGAGTGAGTTAACTGAAATTTTTGTATGGTGTTCCGCTGTAATTCAGAATCTATAGATAGGTTCGGTTTTGGAAGCGTTTCTAAACCGCCTAATGATTCCGAGCCTACCATGGTTTTCTTAGGGTGAGCTAAAGCGACATATCGCTCAACCATGTATTGGAAAGCTTTCTTATTGGGGCGTAAATCATTTAATAGACCATAGCGCATTTCGCCTTTCCAGCCGGTACGGTTTGGAATGTCAGCAAACCAAGGAATAAGAGCAGATTTAGCAGAGTTTGGGCAGATAAAAGCATGAGTGTAGTTTTCACGCTTTAGCTGTTTCCCCAAGGCTCTGCGACCTAAAAAGTTAAAATCGCCATGACCAAGTGGCATTTCAATCGCTTGGTTAACTTCAACCATGCGCTCTAAGATAGGCTTACACCATGCCGGTGCCATCACATCGATAATGCAGTCAGGATCTTGCTGCTTTAGGGTTGTGTATAGGGCTTGAGACATCACCATATCACCAACCCAAGATGGACCGATTACTAAAATCTTCTTCATCGTTTATAGCCTGCCATCCAGTTTTTTTCATTATTATACGGTGACGCAAAACTTTTTGGATCTTCTTGCGTATGAAGAAATTTTAGAACCCACATGTATTGTTCTGGTGTTTTGTTTAGCTCACTTTCAATGTACGCATTCATTCTTCGAGTGTCGATATGCTCATCAGCGGAAGGGTAGTCTTCCCATGCTGGGCTAATATTTATTACGTACTTTCCTGATTCGGCATCGAACACTGAAAAGACTGGGATGATTTTTGCACGGCTGACTTTCGACAACTTGCCTAATCCGGGCAGTGTTGCTTTTGGAATATTGAAGAAGTCGACAAAGATACTATGATCGCGCCCATGATCTTGATCGGGTAGGTAGTAACCTAAGTAACCATCACGTACTGATTTGATAAAAGGCTTTATACCGTTATCACGTTCGTAAACTCGACCACCATACTGTACTCGTTGACGGTGCATCAACCAATCCATTACCGGATTTTTTTGTCTTTTCGCCATCGCAGAAACAGGCAGGTCATGTGAAGCGAGTACAACTGCTGGAATATCAATACCCCACGTGTGTGGTACGAGTAAAATTGCCTTACTTCCGCTATCAAGGGTGGATTGTAAATGCTCCATACCGTTGATAGTTGTATTGTTTTGTAGCCATTTAGCACTGCGTAGAGTCAAGCTTGCAAAGCTAAGTAGGAAGGTTCCTGCCGTTACAAGCGTTTTCTCTAAGAGTGCTTTTATTTCTTGCTCTGATTTATCAGGAAAGCAAACTGAAAGGTTTACCCAAGCGTTATTGATGGTTCTGCTTGGTTTGTTAATCAGCATTCGAGCGAGCTTGGTCGCAATGAATAGTTTTGCTTTATGAGGAAATAGCGCGAGCGGGAGACCAACCAGAACAATTAGCCATGTTCCCCAAAATTTAGGGGCAAGAAAAGACCACTCAAACGTTGGATTATAGGCGTTAGGGTCAAAATCATCGCGTTTATCTGTCATATTAACTCGATCTGGATTAGTGAATTTATTTGGTTGCTAAAGCAAGAAAGGGAAGGTTGGTATCGCTTAGAGCATATGGCTTGGAAGTACAAAAATAATATAGCCCCAAGTGACTAACTCAGGGCTGTACTTTTTAAGCTGGGTTTTGAATTGTCATGTATTCAGCAACACCCGCAGACACGGTTTTGAATTCAATATCACAACCTGCTGCACGTAATTTTGTCAGATCGGCTTGAGTAAACTCTTGGTAAGCACCTTTTAGGTGTTCAGGGAATGGAATTGTCTCAATTTCCCCTTTGCCGTGGTGCTTAATTACCGCCTTTGCGACTTCTTGGAATGATTCCGCATTACCTGTACCTAGGTTGAAAATGCCAGAAACGCCACTTTCTAAAAACCATAAATTTACGGCAGCTACGTCACCTACGTAAACAAAATCACGTTTGAATGTTTCGCTACCTGCAAATAATTTAGGGTTCTCATCCGCATTCATTTGATTGTTCAAATGGAAAGCTACAGAAGCCATGCTACCTTTATGTTCTTCACGTGGTCCGTATACATTGAAGTAGCGGAACCCTGTAATTTGAGAAAGGGTTTCGTTGTGCGCTGCAGCATCGGCTTGGAAGCGGCGAACATAATTATCAAACTGTTGCTTAGAATAACCGTAAACGTTGAGTGCGCCTTCGTATTCTTTCTCTTCAATGAAGGTATCTGTTTCACCGTAAGTTGCAGCAGAAGAGGCATATAAGAATGGGATTTGTCTTTCAACACAGTAATGAAGTAACTCTTTTGAGTATTCATAGTTGTTGAGCATCATGTATTTCCCGTCCCACTCAGTCGTTGCTGAGCAAGCACCTTCGTGGAAAATAGCTTCAATATGACCGAAATCATCACCGGCCATTACCTGAGTAAGGAAATCATCGCGATCCATATAATCAGTGATATCTAGATCAACAAGGTTTTTGAATTTTTTACCATTCTTAAGGTTGTCCACTACAAGGATATCGTTATGACCTGCCTCGTTGAGTGCCTTAACAATATTGCTGCCAATCATGCCAGCACCGCCAGTTACGATGATCATAATTCTCTTACTCTTTTTGAATACAAAACTATCGCGAGTATAGCAAGTAATGAATAAAACGGGCTAGTGGAATCATGCCTTAACATTAAGTTGCAGATATCGCCTATTTGCATTCCTTCTTCGTGAGGTATGTTCTCTCTTGATAGGTTTGACTGAGTAGAGGTAGCGACTGATCTGATCACTGGCTATTCTATTGCTCCAGCATTTCTGTCGCTCGATCTATCTGTGTAGTATCTATATACTGATTTCCAAACAGATAGGGATACTGATAGATAATGAAAACACGAGACAAGATTGTTTACGCGGCTTTGGAATTATTTAACGAGCATGGTGAGCGTAGTATTACGACGAATCATATTGCTGAACATATTGAAATTAGCCCTGGTAACTTGTACTACCACTTCCGCAATAAACAAGAAATTGTTCGTGATATTTTTGCCCTATATTCAGCGGAGCTACTTGAACGTTTTACTCCTATTCAAGGGCAACAAGAAAGCTTGACCTTATTAAGGCATTATCTTGATTCTATTTTCACCTTAATGTGGAAGTACCGTTTTTTCTACGCGAACCTACCTGAAATTCTTTCAAGAGATGAACAGCTTCATTTGGAATATATGGCTGTTCAAGAAAAGCTACAGGCGAACCTTGTGGATATCATGAGAGCGTTTGTTGATTTGAAGTTATTAGTAATTTCGGAACAAGAAATGAAGCCTATGGTGACGTCTTTGCACATAATTGCGTCGAGTTGGTTAGCTTATCAGTCTGCCATGTCACCAAAGGCGAAAATTACAGAGCAAGTGGTGCATCAGGGAATGTTGCATATGATTGCAGTTGTGAAGCCGATAGCCACAACTCAAGGTG
The DNA here is from genome assembly GCF_024347495.1 of Vibrio gallaecicus. Taxonomy (NCBI): domain Bacteria; kingdom Pseudomonadati; phylum Pseudomonadota; class Gammaproteobacteria; order Vibrionales; family Vibrionaceae; genus Vibrio; species Vibrio gallaecicus. The sequence goes on from NZ_AP025490.1 coordinate 220,375, forward strand.
TGGAAGAGTTAACACTGCTTGAAGATGGTGTTAAAGCCCTTAACTCTCGAACAAAGTAGAGCGAAAGCTATGTAAGATAGCTTTCACTGTAATTTTTATCTCACTAACCAGCGCTTAGGGTTTTGAGCTTGGCTATTTCGGCGAATTTCAAAATAGAGGGAAGCACGGCTTTGCCCGCCAGTATCACCGGCTAACGCTATCGCTTCTCCTGCTTTTACTTTATCCCCTTCTTTTTTGAGCAACGCTTGGTTGAAGCCATAAAGGGTCATATCACCTTTACCGTGGTCGAGTAGCACAACAAGACCATAACCTCTTAAGTATTCTGCAAATACCACTGTCCCAGAGTAAACGGACTTCACCTGCTGACCATATTGAGCATTAATGACCATGCCTTTCCAGTTAACTTGCCCTGTTTGCTGTGAGCCGTAGCTATGTAAGACTCTGCCTTTAATTGGCCATGGCAGTTTACCTTTGCGTTTTGCTAAACCATCCATAGGAATAGCATTGCGCTTTTCGAGTGCCGCTTTTTTAGCTTTGGCTATTTCGGCTTTTAATCGAGTTTCATTGCGCTGCAATTCCGCTAGGTAATTTTTATCCCCTGAGATACTTTTCTTGATACTGCCGACGGTAGTTTTACGTTTAGACTGAGTCTTGGCTAATTGATTTCTTTTACTCGTTTGTTCTTTGAGTAACTTGGTAATTTGGATTTGTTCTAACTGTCTTTGTTTCCGGCTTTCTTGAAGCGCTATTTGAGTTTTTTCAATGCTCTTAATAGTAGTGGAACGTGCTTTGGCTAGATGTTGGTAATATTGGCTGATGCGATCTTCTTCAACACCGGTATTAAGAATATCGGAAGGTGCTTTGGCTCTTCGCGTCATATAGTAAGTTTGAATCAGCTGTTCGAGTTTCTCTGACTGCACTTGTTTTTGTGAAGAGAGTTCTGCAATGTTTTTTGTGAGTAGATCTAGGTTAGCGTTAGCGGTAAGCAGTTTATTCTTGGTTTCTTTGATCTCTTTTTCTTGTGAAATAATCGAGAGTTCTTGTTTTTTAAGGCTATTTTGAAGGTTGTCTAACTTTTTCTGTTGTGATGTTAAATCTTTCTTTTGGCGGGATATTTCGCCCTTAACACCTTTAAGTTCATTTTGAGATGCAGCCCAACTGGTTGTTGAAATAGAACCCCAGGTCATGACCAGAACTAGAAGCAGATTTAACTTTGATCGGTGTAATAGAGCTGGTTGATGGCTTTGAAATAAAGGGAATAGAGATTTGTACGCAGTAGAAAAAAGCCTTATAGAATAAATAAGGCTTTCAGTGTAAGAGTTAAGCAAAGCGCTATTGGTGTCTCTCATTACAAAATACTCACTGCGCTTAGATGCCATCACCATAAATGAAATTTTGCGAACGACCGTTAAAAGCTTGATCCATGTCGAGTGATGGCTTATCCGTTTTAGGCTTACCTACAATTTTGGCAGGAACTCCGGCAACGGTTGTGTGAGGTGGGACTGGCTGAAGTACTACTGAGCAGGAGCCAATTTTTGCACCTTCACCGACTTCGATGTTGCCTAGGATCTTAGCCCCAGCTCCAATCATTACACCTTCACGAATTTTAGGGTGACGGTCGCCGCCTTCTTTACCTGTTCCGCCTAATGTCACGTCTTGCAAAATAGAGACGTCATTTTCGACAACAGCCGTCTCACCGATCACAATTCCTGTGGCATGGTCGAGCATGATGGCTTTACCAATACGAGCGGCCGGGTGGATATCTACTTGGCAAGCCACTGATATTTGATTTTGCAGATAGGTCGCTAATGCAATTCGACCTTGCTTCCATAACCAGTTGGCAACGCGGTAACCTTGCAAAGCGTGATAGCCTTTCAAGTACAGTAATGGCATTGAATACATTTCTACTGCAGGGTCGCGCATTACCGTCGCGCAGATGTCACATGCCGCCGCATCAATGATACTTTGATCTTGTGCGAATGCTTGCTCAACAACTTCTCTTACTGCCATTGCTGGCATTGAGGCTGTTTTTAATTTATTAGCAAGGATATAACTTAGCGCAGCACCTAGGCTTTCATGATTTATGATAGTGGCGTGATAAAAGCTAGCAAGCATAGGCTCTTGCTCTGATTGCTTACGAGCTTCACGGACAATGCACTGCCATACTTTTTGTTGTTCACAATGTTTCATCATTATTTCCTAGATCTGACCATCATCCATTATTAGTCGAAACTACGCCGTCTTTATTGCTGATGTATTTAGTTTTAAATCAATCTTATTAAGCTTGAAAATTAACGCTCTGATTTTTTATCTCGCGCAAGTAAATCTTGTGCTGCTAATCGAGCATCTTTCCCTTGATACAATACTTGATAAATTTGTTCAACAATAGGCATTTCCACGCCCATTCTTTCAGAAAGTAACCAGACTTCTTTTGTATTTCTATAGCCTTCTACCACTTGCCCAATTTCTTCTTGGGCAGTGTCGACATCTTTACCTGAGCCTAACGCTAAACCAAAACGGCGATTACGAGATTGGTTGTCAGTACAAGTCAGTACCAAATCACCTAAGCCAGCCATACCCATAAAGGTTTCTGGTTGTGCACCTAGAGCGACACCTAAGCGAGTCATTTCAGCTAAGCCACGAGTAATAAGAGCCGTACGTGCATTAGCGCCAAAGCCGATTCCGTCAGACATACCAGCACCGATGGCGATGACATTCTTAACGGCACCTCCTAATTGCATCCCCGTAAAGTCAGAGTTTGCATAAACACGGAATGTTTTACTGCAGTGGATCTTTTCTTGGAGATCTTCAACAAATTGGTCATCAGGGGAAGCGACAGAAATTGCGGTAGGCATGCCCATTGCGAGTTCTTTGGCAAATGTTGGACCTGAAAGTACTGCTAAAGAATATTTATCACCCAGCATGTCGTTGGCAACGTCTTTTAAAAGGCGCCCAGTTTCAGGTTCCAGGCCTTTGGTTGCCCAACAAATACGTGATTCGCTTGTAAGGAAAGGTTTTACGCTGTTTAGAACGAGACCAAATACGTGGCTTGGAACTACAATTAATAAATCACGGCTAGATGAAACGGCTTTCTCAAGATCTGATTCGATTATTAGGCTTTCTGGGAAACCAATGCCAGGTAAGAACTCATGGTTAGCACGATCTTCATCAAGCTGTGCCATGTGTTTTGGATCGTGTCCCCACAATACAACATTAGCGCCGTTACGAGCTAAGGAGATAGCCAAAGATGTTCCGTAAGATCCGGCCCCGATCACTGTCATGGCTATCTCTTGGCCATAAGCGTTGGTCGCTGCGCTAGTATTTGTAGAGTCATCTCGGGGAGTTGTATTTGTCATGCTTCCACCTGAAAGTGATTAAGGAACGAGAAGAGTGTTACTGAGTATAAATAAAAAATGCACATCGCATCTAGATGTTAAGACGCTTTGTGCATTTTAATTTGCTATATATTTTTCAGAAGGCTGAGGCGCAACTTACTTATATAACAACGTATTTGTATAACAAGTTTTGAAAGCTAGCTAATATTAAGCTTGCTCACCTTCCGCTTGTTGAGCTTGGTTTTGTAGGTAGTTCATGAACAATGCATCAAAGTTTACTGGTGCAAGGTTCAGTTGTGGGAACGTACCTTTAACTACTAAGCTTGAGATAGTCTCACGAGCATAAGGGAAAAGAATGTTCGGGCAGAATGCGCCTAGGCAATGTGCTAGTTGACCAGCTTCCATTGCGCCTGCTGTAAAAATACCGCCTTGTTGAACTTCACAAAGGAAAGCTGTGTCTTCAGCGTTTTTTACAGTAACAGTAAGACGAAGAATTACTTCGTACACACCTTCACCAAGCTCACGGCTTTGAGTATCAAGATCCAGTTTAACATCTGGATTCCACTCTTTTTGGAACATATCTGGTGAGTTAGGCGCTTCGAAAGAAACATCTTTCAGGAAGATACGTTGAATTGCGAAGTTTTGTTGTGCGTCTTGTGGTGCTGCTTCAGCCATTTTCTTAATCCTTAAAAATTTAACTTTGAGGTTTCGTTACATGTTCCCAATAAATAATGTCTTCAATGGGTAACCAAACCTTGGTAACTATTTTTTGCCTTTTACTAATGGCAGGTTTGCTTCGCTCCAAGCGACTAACCCATTTTTTAGTAAGCTTACATTTTCAAATCCAGCTTTTGCTAATAAGTTAGCGCTTGCTTGAGCAGTTTGACCTGTCTTGCATACCACAATAATTGGGTCTGCTTTATGGCTTTCAAGGCTTCCCAAGTTATTTGCTTGAATCTCTGATGGCAAAATGTGAAGTGCGTCAGTAATGTGGCCTTTTCTAAATTCATCTTTTGTTCGAATATCAACCACAACACCATTTTCACGGTTCATTAACTGAGTCGTCTGTGCTGCAGTAATCTCTTTATAAGCGGCGGTAGATGTTTTAACGGTGTTCATGATGATAGCTGCAACTAAGCCAATCCACACAATGGCTAAAATCATATTTTCTTGAACAAATGGTACCAAATCTTGCATGTCTGAAACTCTTATCGTTAGTTGGACTTAATGTATAGGGCGAGAGTATAGCTAGAATGATTAATAGAATACAGAAGAAGGCGATTGTCGATAGAGTAAAAGGCATGACAATCTCGAATAGTAAGCGTTAGCAAATTGGTAAAATCGAAGAAAAAGGCTTTAAATTTCGCTAAATATTCTATTTCTCGTAACTGGTTGCTTATAAAAACTTTGTTTGTTCAGTATTTATGCATTTACTTGATCAAGAACTTTACCTATCATAATCACTTGGTTGTTTAAGCTGAGCAATCAAAAGGGGCTACCATTAACGGTTTAGCTCCTAATTATAAACGTTTATATAAATGGGAAAGATTATGAAAAAGATTGCTTTAGTAGCAGCACTAGCTGTTAGCTTTTCAAGTGGCGTTTTCGCTGAAGTCGCTGCAACTGGTGGTGCTGGTGGTGCTGGTGGTGCTGGTGGTGCCGTAGCTGGCGCAACAGGTGCCGCGACAGGCGCAGCCGTCGGTGTCGGTGCACTAGCAGTAGCTGCAGCAGTAGCTATATCAGATAACGACAGCACTGCGACAACGACAACTACTACAAACACTAACTAGTTGTAGATGTAGTAGTGAATATTATTGAAAACCATTCTTGCTAAACCGTAGGAGTGGTTTTTTTTTAGTGATAATTTGTTTATACCCGTGAATTACAGGCATAGGTTTGATGAAAATATTTATCTTATTAACACTTAGCTTTACATTATTTGGTTGTTCTCAGAAGTTTCAAGATGTGAATGCAACTTTATATGAAGTGATATATGGAAGTGATGACGTTCAAGTAACTGCAAGTTATATTCAGAACTTGTCATACTCTAGTATGTTCGCTGAAATCAATGATCAAGGTAAGATTCTCATGGTGCTAGCATATGCTGAAGCTAACCCTGAAACGCAAGTTCAGCAGTTAAAGTGGATGTCTTCAGATAGAGCCATGATCACTACCGAAAATGGTCGTATTGTTCAAACTTTGTTATTGCCATACGAAAACTTAGTCTCAATCGAGAACAATGCCCCAAATTTTGATGTGTCAGCTAACCCAAAATCACAACAGTGGCAAAGCCGATATGATTGGCAACCAGAATACCGATTTGGTTATACCGCAGACATAGTACGTAGCTATATTGGTTCAGAAATAGTCACGACACCACTCACGTCGATTCAAACAAAAAAATATATCGAAACCGTTAGCTTCCCTGCTCTAAAAGCCGAAATTGAAAATACATACTGGGTTGATGCGAATGGCAGAGTTGTTAAAACTATGCAATCTATTGGACCTGGTATGACTCACTTAGAGCTTACCATTGTAAAAGACTTTAACGGACAGTAAATCGCTATTATGGACAATACAATGAAACATTCAGTATCGATTATAAGAAGCTTATTTTATACATTTTTCATGTTAGCTTCTATTTCTACGAGTCACGCATCAAATGCACCAATAGATACGTTAATGGGACATCAAAAACTAACTGTTGACGTTCCAAAACAGGGGATAACGTTATCTTACCCTCACCCTGTGCGTCTTGAACAAGTTTTGAATGATGTTGCCGTGCAGGGGGCTGGGAATTACTTTCCACTTTCAGCTCAGTTGTTTGATTTGTCTGACTCTTCTTCACCTCAAATTCAGACAGAGAAAGTATTAAGCCTGCTTACTGAATATGCGTCTATAAACCCTGAAGCCCTGCAAGTTAAAGAGCAATTATCGAAGTATGAGTTTGCACCTAGGCAGTTTATTAATTTAGATCGTAATATTGTGATTTCTCAGCTGGGTAAAAATCCAATGCTGATTGGACGATACCAAGTGGAAGATCTGAAAGTACCTTTACACTTTTCCCTTTATCTAGAACAGCGTCCTGAAAATGTACAGGTTATAGGGGCACTCGATAATCCATTGACGATCCCTCTTATTGAGCATGGTTATATCAACGATTACCTTAAGTTAATACCACAAGGTTCATTTGGTACAACTGCTGATAATAGTTTTGTTTATGTTATTCAACCTGACGGTCATATTATAAAAGCGCCTTATGCGTATTGGAATAATTCACCAACGTATTTAGCCCCAGGCGCCATGATCTTCATTGGCTTTGGCTCGTTACCATCCTCATACTCTTCTCTTAATCAAGATATCGCGGAACTACTACGCAATAAGGTGAACTTTTAATGCACTCTCATCCATCGTTTTCCTTATCAATACTCAGCGTTTCCGTTATTAGTGCACTTTTGATGACGAACAGTTTTTCGGCTAATGCGGAATCTGACCCATTTGATCACCCTGAACTAAAGACATCTCAAATGGATTTTGGTGGTGTCGGTCTAATGCAGATGCCAACTGGACGTATGGCTCCCGAAGGTGAGTTTAATTTTGGCGCTTCATTTAATAATGAATATTATTTTTACAGTGCAAGTTTGCAGTTAATGCCGTGGTTGGAAGCAACGGTTCGATATACCCAAACTCAAGATGTGCTTTATAGCGGCTCTGGCACGGGTGATTGTTCAGATAATACATTCAGCGGTTGTAATAAACATGCAGATAAAGGTATCGACTTTAAAATACGTTTGATTGAAGAAAGTTATTATTTACCTGAAGTTTCAGCTGGTGTGCGTGATTTTGGCGGAACAGGTCTATTTGATGGGGAGTTTGTTGCGGGCACGAAACGGTTTGGTCCGGTTGATTTCACCTTAGGCATGGGGTGGGGTTATATGGGGCAAAGTGGCAATATTACGAATCCTTTCTGTAAAGCCAGTGACAAGTATTGTTATCGCCAGTCTGATTTCAAAGGAAATGGAGGTAGCATTGATTTTGAACGTTGGTTTAAAGGAGATGCAGCAATATATGGTGGTCTTGAATATCAAACCCCTTATAAACCTCTCACTTTAAAAGTTGAATACGATAGCAATGATTATAGTGCGGACTTCCCTACTGCAAGCGGGGTAGATATGACTCAGCATACGCCCTGGAACGTAGGTGCTATTTACAGATTGGATGACTGGGGCGCTGCTAAAGTCAGTTATGAACGTGGTGATACCCTCACTCTAGGCTTTAATTTAAATACCAACTTTAATGACATTAAGTCGATCTGGCGTGATAGTGAAGTAGAAACACTTCGCCCAACAGAAGTATCTTCGATTGAAGATGTTGACATGGCTAAACTTGCTGAAGAATTAGAGACCGTTGCTGGATACGAACAGACGCAGCTGTTGGTTGATGGTGATACATTTATAGTCAAAGGTAAGCAAGTCAAATACAGAGACAGAGACATTGCATTGGAGCGTGGTGCTACTGTCATTGCTAACCATGTTCCACGCTACATAGAAACTTACAAGATTGTAGAAACGGATAGCTCAGTAGAATTAACGGAAACCAGTATCGACTCGAAGCAATTTATAGCGGTTGCAAGTGGACACTATATCAATACGGAAGTTGCAGATGCGGCGACTTTACATGAGCTAGAAAGCAATCAAGCTGTAAGCCACTATGATACAAGAGAAAGGTTTGATACGTATATATCGCCACACTTAGCTCAATCTTTTGGCTCAGCAGAAGATTTTTACTTGTATAGCCTTGGGTTGTATACGAACGCCTCATTTTGGGCATTAGACAATGTGGAGCTGTCTGGCTCACTTTACGTCAATTTAATCGACAATTATGACCAGTTTACTTATACCGTTCCAGAAGATGGTACCGCTCAAACTCCAAGAGTACGTACTATGTTCCGCTCATATGTTGAAGATCCTGTGCGCCTAGATCGCCTGCAACTGACTTGGTTCGAAGATTATGGCTCAGGGATTTATAGTCAAGCCTATGCTGGGTATCTCGAAAGTATGTTTGCTGGTGTAGGTGGTGAGATTTTATATCGACCTCTCAATAGTAATTGGGCGGTTGGGGTTGATGCAAATTTGATAAGCCAGAGAGATCCTGAAAGTTGGTTTGGGACATTTGATGAAGAGCTGCAATATCATGACGACGACGGTCGCTATTATAAAGTAATAGACAAAGGTACTACCGGGTTTGTTACGGGTTATTACATGCCTCAATGGCAATTCCTTGACAGTACTTTATTAAAAGTTGGTGTGGGTAAATTCTTAGCTGGAGACATCGGTACACGTATTGATTTTTCGAAACAATTTAAAAGTGGTGTTATTGCAGGTGCTTTTGTCAGCTTAACGGATATGAGCACTGAAGATTATGGAGAAGGGAGCTACACCAAAGGCTTTTACATCTCAATACCATTTGATTTATTGACAGTGAAACCAAGTGCAAGCCGTGCCGGATTTACTTGGTTGCCGATCACTCGTGATGGCGGTCAAATGCTGAATAAGCAATATGAGTTATTCAATCAAACAGATGCTCGTTCAACATGGTTCCAAAGACCAAGTTCAGTTAAGTAGTTTATGATTGAGTGCTAGTCACTGTGTATGGTTAACCTTTTGTTATCGATAGTTATGTTGTATTGATAATTATTATGTAAAAAGCTTTATAGGATGATCTATAAAGCTTTTTTACAAATATTCGGATGCTATTCGTGGCGATATAGACTACAACTGGTCTCCTGTTATTCAGTTTATTGTTAGTTAATCTAGGCTATTTTGAATTTGAAACTAGGTTGATATGGCTACATAAAATGTGGATAATACGTGCGGATTGAATTCATTAGTTCAATTTGATAACACTTTAGGCTAATAAAATCATAGACCTAACAGTGAAAAGATTAGCTTGCGTAGTGTGATGTCGCGTTATATCAATGGGCGGTAGCGTATCCAATTGATACTAGCCATACAGAATACTAATTCCTTTGTGCCTGATGTAAAGCTAGGTCTATTGTTGGTTTGTTATAAGTGCCTAGCTAATAGCATTGGTTAAAATCACTTGGAAGTGATTACACATTATATGATTTGGTTAATATGAAAATTAAGAAAAATCGGCTTCTCTTTACTCTTCTTCCTGTTCTACTCGTAGGGTGTACCACCCCAGGAACGTACCTTTCAACTGATAACAAAAATGTTATTGCTTCTGAAGAGTTACAACAAGAATCTGACGTGTCAGATATCGTAAATTTATACCCTCTTTCTGCTCAAACTGTTTCTCAATATCAAAATGCTGTACCTGTTGTGTCTCGAGCAAATGCTGATTTAGATATTGAAATCGCAAAGTATGAATACAAGGTTGGGGTCGGTGATATTTTAAATGTGACTATTTGGGACCATCCAGAGTTAACGATCCCTGCAGGCTCTTACCGCAGTTCAACAGAGGCAGGTAACTGGGTTCATGCTGACGGTACTATCTTTTATCCGTACATTGGAACGGTAGAGGTTGTTGGGAAAACGGTTCGTGAGATTCGTTCGGAATTATCTAGTCGCTTGGCTAGGTTTATTGAAAGCCCGCAAGTTGATGTTAACGTTGCTGCATTTCGTTCAAAGAAAACATACATCACGGGCGAAGTCGGGAGTCCTGGGCAGCAAGCGATTACCAATATACCTTTAACTCTACTAGATGCAGTTAATCGGTCTGGTGGTTTAGGCGAAGATGCTGATTGGCGAAATGTGTCGCTCACTCGAAATGGTGCCGAAGAAAATATTTCACTCTACGCTTTGATGCAACGTGGTGATTTGACTCAAAATCGTTTGTTGCAAGCTGGAGATATCATTCATGTACCACGTAACGATAATCAGAAAGTGTTTGTTATGGGTGAGGTCAATGAGCCTCAACTTCTGAAAATGGATCGTGTGGGTATGAGCTTGACAGAAGCTCTAAGCAATGTGGGCGGTATTAATCAACTCTCTGCAGATGCCACTGGTGTGTTTGTGATTCGAACGTCTGATGATAAATCTAAACGCATGGCCGACATTTATCAGCTAAACATTCAAGATGCTTCAGCTTTGGTTATTGGCACAGAATTTGACCTAAAACCCTATGATATTGTATACGTGACAGCAGCTCCAATTACTCGATGGAATCGTGTGATTGGTCAGCTAGTACCAACCATTACTGGGTTTAATGAGCTGACTGAAGGTGTACTGCGCATTAGAAATTGGCCATAGGCTATAAATAAATGATAGGGCTGCAGAAATGTGGCCTTATTTATATGATTGGAAGAGCTGATGTTTAATAAAATTTTAGTAGTTTGCGTAGGTAATATTTGTCGTTCACCCACGGGTGAGCGAGTCTTGCAGAATCTACTACCCAACAAAGAAATTGCTTCAGCTGGTATTGCTGCAGAAAGTAGCCGTTTGCTTGACAAGCCTGCAGATAAGACAGCCATTGAAATTGCTGCTGAGAATGGTGTCAATGTAGATAATCATAAAGCTCAGCAACTTACTTCTGAACTATGTGCTCGATACGATTTGATTTTAGTTATGGAAAAAGGTCACTTAGAAGCATTAACTAAAATATCACCTGAAGCTCGAGGAAAAGCGATGCTTTTTGGTCAATGGGTTGGGCAAAAAGATATCCCAGATCCATACCGACAAAGTCGAGAAGCATTTGAGCATGCTTATAAGTTAATTAATGAATCGGCTCAAGCTTGGGTTAAAAAACTCTAGTAAAAAATGCAGTAACATGAAAAAAGTACATAAGAAGAACGTAATAGGTGTTTAGCTATTGAACGCTGAATGAAAATGAACACCGACAATATATTCGTCAGTGATAATACGCGAAAGTTTTAGGAATTTGTAAACTAATGATGAAGCAACAATCCCATCAATCACAAGCTGACAATTCAGATGAAATCGATTTAGGAAAATTATTTGGTATTCTACTTGATGCTAAATGGTGGATTATCATAACGACCTTTATATTTGCGGTGGGAGGCATAGCCTTTGCTGTGCTTTCAACACCTATTTATAAAGCTGATGCATTGATTCAAATAGAAGAAAAAAGTTCAGGCGGTATATCTTCAATGGTTGGAGATATGGGAGAGCTTTTTTCATCGGAATCTTCGGCGACGACAGAAGTTGAAATTATAAAGTCACGAATGATCTTAGGGGAAACTGTCGATAAGTTTAATTTAACGACTGTTGTATCACCGAATTATCTACCATTAGTGGGTAAAGGTTTTGCTCGTTTAAGTTCGGATGTTAACCGCATATCTGTAAGCCGTTTTACCATGCCTGGTTATGCTGAGGCATATGCACATACCATAAAAATTATTGACCATGATAAAGGCACTTACCAACTTATCCGAGATGATGAAAGAGTCATTCTTGAAGGAAAGGTTGGCAGCCTAGCTAGTACAGATGAGTACGGTATTTTTGTTGCAGGTTTTGAATCCAAAGTTGACTTTGAATTTTCAATTGGCAAACGCAGTAAATTGGAAGCAATTGAATGGCTGAAGCGCTCTCTGTCTCTTGCTGAGCAAGGTAAGCAAACTGGGATTTTGAAGCTAAGCTTTGAGGGCGAGGATAAACAGTTAATCTCTGAAATTCTTGACCATATTAGCCAAATTTACTTTTTGCAAAATGTTAAACGTAACTCTGCAGAAGCTGAAAAGAGCTTGTCATTCTTAGAAGGGCACCTGCCTGGCATTAAAACCCAGTTAACAACTTTTGAAGACGTATTAAATAACTATCGACAAGAAAATGAATCAATAGATCTAGGTTTAGAAGCTCAGTCAACTTTAAAGGTTATGGTCGAATTAGAAGCTCAATTAAATGAACTGACCTTTAAAGAAAGTGAAATTAGCCAACGATTTACGAAAGATCACCCGGCTTATAAGTCACTACTTGATAAACGTGAAACGTTACTTGGTGAAAAAGAGCGTTTAAATAAGCAAGTTCAAAAGTTACCTAAGACTCAGCGTGAAGTTTTACGCATGACGCGCGACGTTGAAGTAAATCAACAAATTTATATTCAGTTACTTAATAAAGTTCAAGAGTTGAGTATTATCAAAGCGGGTACGGTTGGCAATGTACGTATTCTAGATGATGCACAAGCTTATAGCCGAGCAGTAAAACCGAAGAAGCCTCTTATAGTTGTATTAGCAACTTTATTGGGTGGGATGTTAAGTGTTGCATTTGTATTAGTTAAAGCTGCGTTTCATCGTGGTGTTGAAAGCCCAGATCAAATTGAACAGATTGGCTTGCCTGTTTATGCAGCAGTACCTAAATCTGATTTGCAGATCGAACTAACAAACCGTTTCAAAGTAAAGCGTCGTAAAACAAAAGGTACTCAAAGTTTACTTGCTGAATCAAACCCAGCAGATCTGTCGGTAGAGGCATTAAGAGGTCTTCGTACTAGCCTGCACTTTGCGATGTTAGAGGCAAAAAATAATGTATTGATGATATCAGGTCCTGCTCCTGGTATCGGTAAGTCGTTCATTTCAACAAACTTTGCTGCTGTTGCCGCTAAAACGGGTCAAAAAGTACTATTGATTGATGCCGATATGCGTAAAGGCTACTTGCAACAAAGCTTTGGCATGGAGTGGGATAATGGTTTGTCTGATATTTTATCGACTACTGATGAATTCTCGAATGTAATAAAAACAACAACGGTCGACAACTTAGACATTATCACTCGCGGACAAGTGCCACCAAACCCGTCAGAGTTATTAATGCATTCCCGTTTTGCTCAGTTGTTAGAGTGGGCATCAAAAGAATATGACTTAGTTATTGTTGATACTCCACCAGTACTTGCAGTGACTGACCCAAGTATTGTTGGGGCCTTTGCTGGTACGACCTTGATGGTTGCTCGTTATGGGCAAAATACAATAAAAGAAATTGAAGTCGCACGTAATCGATTTGAACAATCTGGCATTGAAGTGAAAGGTGTGATATTCAATGCGATAGAGAAGAAAGCTTCAAGTTCTTACGGCTATGGATATTACAATTATTCATACTCAAGCGATAAAAAATAAAAGGAAGGACCTATTGGGGTCCTTTTTTAAAAGTAAGTAGAATCTAGGTTTTATAAGAGATTGTCCCAGATAGACTGTCTCAACATGAATAAAAATTGTCTCAGTGTAATTTTAATACTGAGACCCAAAGTTATAATAATCACCTCTTTTCATTTCACCTGTCGGTTGGGAATTTCATAAAATGACTAAGAAAAAAATCCTCACGGTTTTTGGCACGCGTCCAGAAGCCATCAAAATGGCACCTCTTGTTCATGCTCTAGCGGCTGATGAACGCTTTGAAGCAAAGTGTTGTGTGACCGCTCAACATCGTGAAATGCTTGACCAAGTCTTAGAGTTATTTGAAATCACGCCAGACTACGATTTGAACTTAATGAAAGCGGGTCAAACGCTCAATGAAGTCACCGCGCTTATTTTGTTAGAGCTTAAACCAGTACTAGAAGAATTCAAACCTGATGTGGTTTTAGTTCACGGTGACACGGCGACAACATTTGCTGGAAGCTTAGCCGCTTACTATGAGCAAATCGCAGTAGGTCACGTGGAAGCAGGTCTTCGTACTGGCAATATCTACTCACCGTGGCCTGAGGAAGGTAATCGCCGTTTAACGGGAGCATTAACCAAGTACCATTTTGCACCAACGCCAACATCAAAAGAAAACCTTTTAAAAGAGAACTTTAATCCAGAATATATTTCAGTAACGGGTAATACCGTAATTGATGCTTTGCTGATGGTGAAAGACAAAATTGACTCAGATAGCGATTTGAACGCAACACTTTCTGCTCAGTTCCCGTTTTTAGACGCAAATAAAAAGCTTATTTTGGTTACGGGTCATCGCCGTGAAAGCTTTGGTGGTGGTTTTGAGCGCATTTGTGAATCGCTTGCTATTACTGCTAAAGCCCATCCAGATACGCAAATCCTGTATCCGATGCACCTTAATCCAAATGTACGTGAGCCCGTTAATCGTATTCTTGCTGATATTGATAACATTCATCTTATTGAGCCTCAACAATATCTACCATTTATCTATCTCATGAGCCGCTCCCATATTATTTTAACAGATTCTGGTGGTATTCAGGAGGAAGCGCCTTCACTTGGAAAACCGGTGTTAGTGATGCGAGATACGACAGAGCGACCTGAAGCTGTAGCCGCTGGTACTGTAAAGCTAGTTGGGACTGAGGTCGCCAAAATCACGACTAGTCTTGATTTATTATTAAGCAGCGAAGAAGAATATAAAAAAATGAGTTTTGCCCATAATCCTTACGGTGACGGCAAAGCGTGTACTCGCATATTAGATGAATTATCAAAATAAATGTTTAGGTATAAGTAATGTCATTTGAAACGATTTCAGTAGTGGGCTTAGGCTATATTGGGTTGCCGACGGCGGCGATGTTTGCTTCTCGTAAGAAAAAAGTGATTGGTGTGGATGTAAACCAATATGCTGTAGATACGATTAATCGTGGTGAAATTCATATTGTAGAGCCAGATCTAGATATGCTTGTACGTGCTGCGGTTACGGAAGGTTACTTAAAAGCCGTGACTGAACCGGAGCCTGCTGATGCTTTTTTAATTGCAGTGCCGACTCCTTTCAAAGAGTGTGCAGAAGGTGAAATACCTGAACCTGATTTGAAATACATAGAAGCTGCAAGTAAAGCAATAGCTCCTGTTCTCAAAAAAGGTGACTTGATCATTTTGGAATCTACCTCTCCAGTAGGTGCAACAGAAAAAATGTCTAAATGGTTGGCTGAGGCTAGAAATGACTTATCATTTCCTCAAGATGCAGGTGAAGAGGCTGATGTAAATGTGGCTCATTGTCCAGAGCGAGTTTTACCTGGGTATGTGGTGAGGGAGCTAGTTGAGAACGATCGTGTTATTGGTGGATTAACAATTAAATGTTCAGAACGTAGTGTCGAGTTGTATAAAACCTTTGTACAGGGAGACTGTGTTATTACAAATGCTCGTACTGCAGAAATGGCCAAGTTGACTGAAAATTCGTGTCGTGATGTACAGATTGCGTTTGCAAATGAACTATCTATTATATGTGACAGGCTAGATATTAATGTGTGGGAGTTGATCTCCTTAGCTAACCGTCACCCACGTATTAACATTCTTCAGCCAGGTCCTGGTGTCGGTGGTCATTGTATTGCAGTTGACCCTTGGTTTATTGTATCAAAAACACCAGATGAAGCTAAGATTATTCACACTGCACGAAAAGTTAACGATAGCAAACCTGGTTGGGTTGTAGGTAAAACTAAAATCGCTATTGCAGACTTCTTACAAGAGAATACTAATACAGCTGCAAAAGATATTACGATTGCATGTTATGGTTTAGCTTTTAAGCCTGATATCGATGATTTACGTGAAAGCCCTGCAATGCTAATAGTTAAAGAAATTGCTTCTTTCCATACTGGAAAAGTAATTGCAGTTGAACCAAATATCCATCAATTACCAAGCTTTTTGAAGCAAGTTGAGCTTCAGAGTTTTGATGTTGCGCAATCGGAAGCCGATATTCACGTAATGTTAGTAGATCATAAAGAATTTAAAGCTGAATCACTGAACTCACCATATTTAGTTGATACTAAGGGGGTTTGGTAATGAACACTATTTTGCCTTTAGTTGGGCGTACTGACGCTTTATTCATTCAAGATATTGAAGACTATGGGAAAGAGCTTTCACGTATCGTTTCTGAATCACGCTTTTTAGTCCTTGGTGGAGCTGGCTCTATAGGGCAAGCTGTAACCAAAGAAATTTTCAAACGCAACCCTAAAAAGCTGCATGTTGTTGATATTAGTGAAAACAACATGGTAGAGCTGGTTCGAGATATTCGTAGCTCATTTGGTTACATCAATGGAGACTTCCAAACATTCGCTTTGGATATAGGCTCTCTAGAGTACGATGCGTTCATTAAAGCTGATGGCAAGTTTGATTATGTGTTGAACTTATCCGCACTTAAGCATGTTAGAAGCGAGAAAGACCCTTATACATTGATGCGAATGATCGATGTAAACGTATTTAATACAGATAAAACCATTCAACAATCTATTGATGCTGGCGCTAAGAAATACTTCTGTGTATCTACAGATAAAGCGGCAAACCCGGTCAATATGATGGGTGCTTCTAAACGCATTATGGAAATGTTCCTAATGCGAAAAAGTGAACAGATGGCTATCTCAACAGCTCGTTTTGCCAATGTTGCGTTTTCGGACGGTTCATTGTTGCATGGATTCAACCAGCGTATTCAAAAACGCCAGCCTATCGTAGCTCCAAACGATATCAAGCGTTACTTCGTAACACCACAAGAGTCAGGCGAACTTTGTTTAATGTCTTGTATATTTGGTGAGAATCGTGACATTTTCTTCCCTAAGTTGAGTGAAGCCCTTCACCTTATTTCGTTTGCTGATATTGCAGTGAAGTACTTAGAGCAGCTTGGCTATGAGCCCCATCTGTGTGAAACAGAAGAAGAGGCTCGCCAATTAGCTAAGACGCTCCCTGAACAAGGAAAATGGCCATGTCTTTTTACTACTAGTGATACTACGGGTGAGAAAGACTTCGAAGAGTTTTTTACAGACAAAGAAGAGTTGGATATGTCCCGATTTGAAAATCTAGGCATTATCAAAAATGAACCTCTTTATGAGCAAGAGTTGCTGACTCTATTTGAAGACAGCATTTCAGAGATGAAAGGTGAGTGTGCTTGGACCAAAGAACAAGTTGTAAAACTCTTTTTTACCATGATCCCTGACTTTGGGCACAAAGAAACGGGCAAATACCTCGACAGTAAGATGTAGGAACGCATGATGAAACCAACAACGCTCGTAGAATTTGTTCGTGATACGTATCAAACCGACAAATTCATTCCACTGCATGCACCAACTTTTAGTGGCAATGAAAAAGCGTATGTCAACGAGACTATTGCGAGTACATTTGTTTCCAGTGTTGGCAAGTTTGTGGATGAATTTGAGCAAAAAATTGAGGCTTACACAGGCAGTGCAAAAGCGGTAGCAACGATGAATGGTACTGCAGCTTTGCATGCGGCGCTCTATATGGCAGGTGTTGAGCGTGGTGACCTGGTAATCACTCAAGCTTTGACGTTTGTGGCAACGTGCAATGCACTTTATCACATGGGCGCAGAGCCCATTTTTGTGGACGTTTCTCCTGTGAGCTTGGGCTTGTGCCCAAAAGCCGTAGACACTTACCTTGGTGAGTATGCAGAGTTAACAGAACAAGGCTGTGTGCATAAGAAAACACGTCAACGTATCCGCGCTGTTGTGCCGATGCATACGTTTGGTCATCCTGTTGAGTTGGATGAGCTGGTGGCCGTGTGTCTCAAATGGCAACTGGTCTTAGTGGAAGATGCGGCAGAAAGCCTAGGTTCATTCTACAAAGGTAAGCACACTGGTACCCTAGGTGATTACTCGGCTATCAGTTTTAACGGCAACAAAGTGATCACTACAGGCGGTGGCGGTATGGTGCTGTGTCGCACGAAAGAGCAAGGCGCTCGTACAAAACACGTCACCACCACAGCGAAAGTGCCACACCCGTTTGAGTTCTACCATGATGAGCCTGGCTTTAACTATCGAATGCCAAACCTGAACGCTGCTCTGGGCTGTGCGCAAATGGAAGTGTTGGAGGCGTACCTAGTAAAAAAACGTGTGCTTGCTGAGCAATACGCCGTGTTATTCGCAGGGTCGGAATACTCCTTTGTTCGAGAACCAGAGTACGCACAATCGAACTACTGGTTAAACGCAATCATTTGTCCAAATAAGTCATCTCGTGATCAGTTATTGGAACAAACTAATGCGGCAGGGGTGATGACCCGTCCTATTTGGCAATTGATGCACCGCTTACCTATGTTCCAGAATGCGTTGCGTGGTGACTTAACGCATTCCGAATTTATTGAAGCACATTTGGTGAACATTCCAAGCACCCCGGTCGAGATAGTGAAAAAATGACGCAATTGACGATTGATAATCTAGATCAAGACATCTACTACCAACGCGAGTATGCAGAGCTCTACACTGGGGAATCTGAACTGTTTGAGTTTGTGTTCTCAGAGGTTGATCATTCTGTGGTTTTTCGAGGTTTAAAGCGTCGTATTGAAAAAGTCGCCGGTCAGCCGATTGTAGGTGATGCCCTGTATGACCTTGAAACGCCTTATGGCTACGGCGGCCCACTTAGCACCTCATTCGATGCTGAGTTTCTGCAACGTGCTTTTGTTGCATATCGCGAGCATTGTCAAAACGAAAACATTGTGTGTGAATTCATTCGTTTCCACCCATTCAACCCGTTAGGGGCGGAAGGTGGACTGTTTGATATGCATTTTGAAGAGCGTCGTGTTGTCGTTGTCGACTTAGCGCTGTCGCAAGAAGAGCGTCGCGCTCAATACTCGAAAACCACACGAAACATCGTCAAACGTGCGGCGAAGCGCTTAACTGCGGGGCCAATTGAAGGTGACGTCAGTGCGTTTAAAGATATGTACTACCAGACAATGACGAAGAACCAAGCAACGGACTTTTTCTACTTTGAAGAGTCTTACTTTGAACAGTTGTCTCGTACCTCTGGCGTGTCATTAATGGGCACCCAATTAGATGAAGAGTACGCCTCTACCGGGTACTTCATGTGTGGTGGTGAATTGGCACATTATCATTTGTCTGCGAACAACAGCGAACTCAGCAAAGAAAATGGCAATTATCTTTTGTTGGATGCCGCCTTCGACCATGCGAAAGCACAAGGGTGCAAGTACATGATGCTGGGAGGAGGTCGAACCTCTTCACCTGATGACAGCTTGTTCAAATTTAAGAGTAAATTCTCTTCGACCCACTTACCGTTTTATATTGCGGGTTTAGACTTTCTGCCTGAAAAACGAAAAGAACTGAACGCCCTGTGGGTAGAAAAAAAGGCAGAGTCAGAACCGCCAAAACTATTCCAGTTATATCGAGTCTAGAGGACATAGCTATGGACAAAACTTTTATTATTGCTGAAGCTGGGGTGAACCATAATGGTGATATCCGTTTGGCGAAAAAATTGATTGATGAGGCCGCAGATGCGGGCGTAGATTCCGTAAAATTCCAAACTTGGAAAACGGAATTACTGGTAACACCAGACGCTCAAATGGCGGAATATCAAGTTGATAATACGCAAAAAGAAGAGTCACAGTTCGACATGCTGAAGCGCTTGGAGTTGAGCTATGACGACTTCACAGAGCTAAAACAATACTGTGATGATAAAGGCATCTTATTTTTGTCGACACCAGATGAAGAAGAGAGCGCGACCTTCCTAAACGACGTTCAAGACACCTTCAAAATTGGCTCAGGTGAGCTGACCAATACCCCGTTTTTACGCCATATTGCCCGTTTTGGCAAGCCAGTGATTTTGTCAACTGGCATGGGATACTTATCCGAAGTTGAGCATGCGTTGTTAGTTCTCCAAGACGAAGGATTAAGCTTAGCGGATATCACTGTGTTGCACGCTACGACCGATTACCCGACCGCTCCAGAAGACGTTAACCTTCAAGCAATGCAGACCATTGGTCGCGCGTTCCCTGGTGTAACGATCGGTTATTCGGACCACACACTCGGCATCGAGATCCCAGTTGCTGCGGTAGCGATTGGCGCGAAAGTGATTGAAAAACACTTCACATTAGATAAAACAATGGAAGGCCCTGATCACAAAGCCAGCTTAGAGCCTGAAGAGTTAGCCGCTATGGTATCGGCGATTCGTAACGTAGAAACCGCACTAGGTTCAGGTTGGAAAGTGCCGACGGTCGTCGAAAAAGCCAACCGTAAAGTAGTACGCAAGAGTATCGTCGCGGCGCAAACCATTGAAGAAGGCACGATCTTAACGAAAAGCATGCTTGAAATTAAACGCCCAGGTGACGGAATTTCCCCTACACGTTGGGATGAAGTGGTCGGCAGCAAAGCGAAAAAACGCTACCAAGCTGGGGAGCTGATCTAGTGAGAAAAATATGTGTAGTAACGGCGACCCGTGCGGAATACGGACTGCTTAAATGCTTACTTGATGACATTGCTCAAGATAAACTGCTGGAATTGCAATTGGTTGTTACTGGCAGCCATTTGTCTCCAGAGTTTGGCCTAACGGTGGATCAGATTCAGCAAGACGGTGTCCATATCGACAAGCGAGTGGAGATCTTGCTCTCATCCGATACCCCTGTTGGTGTTAGCAAAAGCATGGGACTGGCGCAAATCAGTTTTGCCGAAGTATTTGATGAGTTGAATCCTGATGTTATTCTGGTATTGGGTGACCGCTATGAGTTGATCCCAATTGTCTCGGCTGCCAATATTGCACGTATTCCTGTCGCTCACTTAAATGGTGGTGAACTTACGGAAGGGGCTATTGATGAATTGATTCGTCATGCGCTGACCAAGTTATCCCAATTGCATTTCACGGCAATGGATGAATATACCCAACGCGTGATTCAAATGGGTGAGCAGCCAGCGAACGTTTTTACCGTTGGAGAGGTTGGGCTAGACAACATCTTACGTATGGAACTGCTTTCCAAATATGCCTTTGAAGCTTCCATTGAGACACGCCTAGCGAAAAAAACGATCCTGTTTACTTATCACCCTGAAACGACTCAAACAGTGGAAGAGGTGGAACATGATTTTAATCAAATCTTAGCGGCACTATCGCAGTTGGAAGAGAGTTTAATTATCTTTACCAAAGCGAATGCGGACGTCGGTGGTCGCCTGATCAATCGTATGATTGATGGCTACGTTGCTGAAAACGGAGAAAAAACGATTGCGTTTACGTCGTTAGGGCAGTTGAGATACTTATCGGCTCTGCAGCATGTGGATGTGGTGATGGGTAACTCTTCGAGTGGCATCGTCGAAGCCCCTTCTTTCAAAGTCGCGACCGTGAACATTGGTGATCGCCAGAAAGGGCGGGTTCAAGCAGCAAGCACTGTAAATGTCGACGTGGATACCGATGCAATCATTGAAGCCTTACAGCACGTATTCTCGACATCATTCCAAGAGTCGTTAAGCTGTGTAGTGAACCCGTATGGTCAAGGCGATAGCTCTCAGCGTTTGGTTGAAGTGCTTAAAACGGTCGATTTATCCACGCTAAAGTCTAAGAAGTTTTATGACATCAGCTTCTAAGATTAAGTCTATTGGTGGGGAGCAAGAGCTTGTTGCTCCCCTACATTATGGCGTCACCAACTCGGGGCGTTCTTCACTACGCTGGGCTCTGGCTTCTTTAGATCTTTCAGGTAAAACAGTCCTGTTGCCTGATTTTCTTTGCGAAATCATCACTGACGTGTTGCAAGAGCAGCAGATAAAGACGATTACTTACGCTGTTGATAAAGATTTTTCTTTTTCTCTTTCTAAAGAAATGATAGAAGCGAGTGATGCGATTTACCTGATTCGATATTTTGGGATGAACACGACGGCACTTTGCCAGGCTATTAACGATGCTCAAAAGCCTTTGATCATCGATGACGTATTTGGGATTGAGCCACCCGTCATAGAGACACAACAGCCGTGGTGTTACTTTAATAGCTTGAGAAAAATATCGCCCATCGCGGATTACAGCCAGCTGATATCGAATCAGCCATTGGTGTCGATTCAGCCTGCGTTACTGCCTGAGTTCTCTCAGGTAAAGTACCAAGCGGAAAGCCTTAAGACCGACTCTCTTTTGCATGGCAGAGGAGAGGAAAAAGCGTATCTAACGCTTTTCAATCAGGGTGAATCGCTCCTCAATAAAACCAAAGCGATTTGCCTACCAAGTGCGAAGAGCAGCGTATTAGCCAACGAGTTTTATCGTCAAGCAAGCCAGGAATGCGAGCGCAGATTGCAAAACCTAGCGACCGCGAAAGTGATATTACCCGTTGAACTCTATGCGGATGCCCCGATAGAATTCCCAAGTTTTTTACCGATCTTTCTGCCTCAGAGAGATAAGGTAAGATGTGGATTAATGGCAAACCAAATCTTTTTAGCCGTTCACTGGCCAGAAGTGGAAGGGGTGCCAAATTCGCTCAGTGATTCCATCTTATCTCTCCCTCTTGACTCGTGTTATTCGTCAGAGGATATCGCCTTCGTATGCCATAAAATTCTGGAGTTGATGGATGACGCATGAATTACAACTGTGTTTAGCGCAAGAAAGTGACTTTGAGGCATTTCTGGCTCTTAAGTCGGAGCCAGTGAACATCCTTTGGTCTGGATTTTCTACACCTCCAGTTAAAGAAAAGCTACAAGGACATTTTGATAGCGCCTTAAATAGTCAAACGAGGGATATTTACCTGCTCAAGGAAGAAGGAAATACACTGGGTTATCTCTATATTGATCATTTTGATAAGACCCATGTGGCGGAATTTGCTTATGGGGTATCTAAGTATCATGCGGGAAGAGGGTTAGCAAAACGTATGATTGGTATGGGTTTACCGCTGTATGAAGACAAATACACGACCCAAATTGCTTGGATTGCAGGTACCAATATTGCGTCGATGAAATGCGCAGAGTCGTTAGGTTTTTTACGCAGTACAGAATTCGAATATCGACAGTTGGAACAATTTTCAGAACAAGTTAAGTTCTACAAATACTGTCGCCAAACATAATAAGGCAGCGTTATGAGCCATAATTGGAAAAAAATCTTAGTCTCCCCTTCAGAGACAATTCGTTCAGTTTTAAGGACTATCGATCAACAAGCTTTTAAGCTTGCCTTAGTCGTTGATCAAGAAGAGAAGTTACTTGGAACTGTAAGTGACGGTGATATTCGCAGGGCCATTTTGAGTGATGCTTCATTAGAAGATGAAGTGGCGACAGTGATGAATACCAACCCAGCCACGGCTGATATCAGCATGACTCGTGAGAGCATTTTATCGCTGATGGAGAAGAAGGAGCTTCATGCGATCCCTGTTCTTAATAACCAAGTCGTTATTGGTTTAGAAACTCTGCATGGTTTGTTGCATAAGCCGCAATATGATAACCCTGTCTTTTTGATGGCGGGAGGGTTTGGTACACGTCTGAAACCTCTAACAGACAAATGTCCGAAACCGCTGTTGAGAGTAGGTGAACGACCAATTTTGGAAACAGTGATCCTGAGCTTTATCCGGTCAGGCTTTACCAACTTTTATATTTCGACACATTATTTGCCTGAAATGATCCAAGACACGATTGGTGATGGCTCTCGATGGGGCGTGAAAGTTCAGTACATTCATGAAGATACTCCATTGGGAACGGGAGGAGCACTTGGATTACTGCCGAAGGGCTTACCTGATTTACCTGTGATTGTGATGAATGGAGACGTGTTGACAAAGATCAACTTTGAGGATGTGCTCGCCTTCCATAATAGCAAGCAATCTAACGCCACTATGTGTGTACGAGAGTTTGAGTATCAGGTTCCTTTCGGGGTGGTTGAAGAAAGTGATTTTAAGATCACCGACATTGTGGAGAAACCAACATATCGTTTTCATGTTAACGCGGGCATTTATGTAATTAACAAGTCGCTGATTTCAAAGGTAAAAAAAGAGGAATACCTAGATATGCCGACTTTATTTGAGTCGCATATTGGAAATGATACCCATGTTTTCCCTTTCCACGAATATTGGTTGGATATAGGACGCATGGATGACTTTAAACGTGCACAAGTTGATATTTTGACTTTAGGGCTATAACTCGAATGAAAATACTAGCCATTGTACCTGCGCGAGGTGGAAGCAAGCGTCTACCAAAAAAAAACATCAAACGTTTACATGGTAAGCCATTGATCCAGTGGGCAATTGAGTCGGCATCAGACATTGCAGAAATCAGTCGCGTCATTGTCTCTACAGATTGTCCTGACATTGCGGATATTGCGACACAAGCCGGGGCGGAAGTGCCATTTCTGCGTCCAGAAGAGTTAGCCAGTGATACCAGCTCTAGCACGGATGCGATTAAACATGCGTTGCGCTATTATGAAGCGCAAGGTGAGCACTTTGACTACGTGTTATTGCTTCAGCCAACCTCGCCTATTCGTAACGCACAGCATACTCGAGGGGCCATTGAGTTGTTGAAAGAGAAACAAGCGGATGCTGTAGTGTCGGTGTGTGAGTGTAACCACTCACCATTGTGGTCCAATACGCTACCAGACGACCAGTCGATGGATGGTTTTATTCGACCTGAACTGAAAAATACTCGCAGTCAGGATTTGCCAGATTACTTTCGCCTAAACGGAGCCATATATATCACCAAGGTCTCGCGCTTCTTTGACGAGCATTCTTTATTCTTGTCATCTAATATCTATGCTTATGTCATGGATGGAGAAAGCTCGGTTGATATTGATCATGAGCTCGATTTCTTGTTCGCAGAAACGATTTTGAAATATAAGGACAGTTATGAATAACGTATTAATTATCGGTGCTGGTCAATTGGGTAGTCGCCATTTACAGGGAGCGCTGGCAAGCAACAAAGCTTTAAACCTGACAGTAGTGGACCCATCAGAAGCGTCACTTTCTATTGCGCGTGAGCGAGCAGGTCAGGTAGAGGTGGGCAATGAACAGAGTCAGGTGACTTATCAGACTGAACTGCCAAGCCATCAATCGTTCGATGTGTGCGTGATCGCGACTGCAGCGCAGGTTCGCGCCAACGTCACAAAATCTTTGTTGGCGACCAATACAGTCACCCACATCATTTTCGAAAAAGTCCTGTTCCAAGCGCTAACAGATTACACCGAGATTGATGCGTTGCTTGAAAGCAGCAAAACCACTGGTTGGGTGAACTGCCCTCGTCGTGTTTTCCCAACGTACACCTCTTTGAAAGAGACGCTTTCGCAAGTTACGCCAATTCATATGGATGTATCAGGGCATGCTTGGGGTATGGCATGTAACAGTATCCACTTCCTCGATGTGTTTGCGTACCTATCGGGTCATTCAGATCTGAAAGTGATCAAATCGCAGCTTGATGACACTTTGATTGAGAGTAAACGTGCTGGCTTTTATGAAGTCACGGGTGAGATTGAGTTCAGTGCAGGCTCACATACAGTGCGTGTTCACAGTGGCACGGACACAACGCCTTCACTGGAGTTAGTTCTGACACAAGGCACGGACAAGCACATCGTGAATGAAGTGGGTGGAACATGGCAGCATATCAGCTCAGAAGAAACGGTGACGCACCCACACGCGCCGCTTTACCAAAGCCAGCTTACGGGTCCAAGTATCGATGCACTACTCGATGAAGGCCTGTGTGCATTAACCTCATATAAAGAATCGAGTGAGATCCACTCGCCTTATATTGAAGCCTTGTTACAGCACATGTCTAAAGTGCTAAAGCGGGACCTCGATATTTGCCCAATTACCTAACGCAGGAGTAAGACATGATTTGGTTGGTAGGTGCAGGCTTAATGTCTGTGGACTATGCGAAAGTACTGGATGCACAGCAATGCGATTATCTTGTCATTGGTCGTGGTCAATCGTCAGCAGATGAGTTCACGGCAAAAACAGGAAAAGAAGCCATTGTCGGTGGTTTAACGCAATATGTAGCAAGCTCACCAGAAATCGCGACACATGCTATCGTGAGTGTGGGTGTTGCGCAGTTGTTTGAAACGACTAAGCAGTTGATCGAGTGTGGTGTAAAACAGGTCCTTGTTGAAAAACCAGGTGGAACGGCACTTAGTGAAATTGAGACCTTGTCAAACTTGGCGGCAGAGCATGATGCTCATGTACATATTGCATACAACCGTCGTTTCTTCTCGTCGGTGCTGGCAGCGAAAAAACGTATTGCTGAAGAAGGTGGGGTTACGTCATTCAACTTTGAGCTGACTGAGTGGGCTCATGTGATTGAAAAAATTGACAAGCCGGAAGACGTTCTGAGTAAGTGGTTCCTTGCGAACTCAACACACGTTGCAGATCTTGCGTATTACCTTGGCGGCAGACCTTCAGAGTTAGTGAGCTTTGTGGAAGGACGCTTAAATTGGCATGAAGCGGGCTCTGTGTTTGCGGGCGCAGGGAAATCTGAATCAGGTGCACTCTTTAACTATGCTGCTAACTGGGAATCGGCTGGTCGCTGGTCGGTAGAAATGCTGACGAAAGAAAACCGTTATGTTTTCCGTCCGATGGAAGCGTTGCAAGTTCAGAAGCGTGGAACTATTCCTTTGATTGCGGTGGAAATCGATGACAGCTTAGACAAAGAGTTCAAACCAGGATTGTTTAAACAAGTTGAGACGTTTCTTCAGGGTATTAACGCAGAGCTGTGTAGCCTAGAAGAGCAACTATCGTTATTTTCTGTATATGAGAAAATGGCAGGGTATAAAAAGTTGTAAATAACATAATGAAGATTCTTTTTCTTACAGACTCATTGGGATACCCAAGAGTTGATGGATTTGAGACATCAGCAAAAGATGTATGGACTTATAGTGTCAGAAATCATGTCAATAAAGAAGATTACAGCGTAGAATTTTATTTTGATATGAAACCATTTAGAGACACAAGTTCATTACTGAGAGATGTTGACAATCATTGCAAGAGCTACAATCCAGACTTAATCATCCTTCAAGTTGGCATTGTAGACTGCTATCCGAGAGCGTTAAAAAGAATGGAACTCCAAGTCCTATCTAGGGTTCCATATATAAACAAATTAACAAAGAAAATAGTCAATTATTATTATAAGGATCTAGTTAAAAGAAGAGATATTGCATATGTTTCCATTGGAGATTATAGGAATAACTTAAGTGAGTTAAAATCCAAGTTTTCTGGTTCGCAATGGTTAGTAATACCTATAGCACCAACATCAAATGAATATAAGAAAAAAAATCCTTTAATTGAAGAAAGGGTTAACTTATATAACTTGGTCCAAAAGGAGGTGTTTGGTAACGATTATAAAGACGATGTATATATTGAATGCTGTTTAGATAAACTATTTCTTGAAGATAATCATCACTTATCTAGATATGGGCACAGTGTTGTTAGTAGAAAAATCATTGAATATTTGAAAGATTTCAACACGAGCGATTATTTAAAGTGAATAAAAATACTATTTTATATGGAGGAGCCACTGGGTTAGCTCAAATATTTTCATTTGTAGCACTTTTTGCATATACTTCAGAGTTAAAGCCTGATGTGTATGCCACTATTGCTATATTCGAAACGATGGTTCTACTTCTGCAATCTTGTATTAGTGGTGCAATTGATCGATCATCCCAGAGATTTTATTTAGATAAAGACCCTAATAAAGTTATCTCGACTTCAGCAACGATCGCTTTAGTAATATCAATCTCATTATTTCCCGTAATAATGCTTCTTAGTTATTACTTGGAAGTGATTGGAGAAGTTGAGATGTCAATATTATACTTCGTAGCAACAAGTTATGTATTACAAACAATAGTATTGGTTAAATATCAATTCTCAGAAAAGCCAATATGTTATTTTCTTGTGTCAGTTACAAAATCGCTTTCATTTTTGCTAAGTTCTGCATTTTTTTTATATACACTTAATATGCAGGAAGGTGCGTTTCTTCGATCCAGTTTGGTGTCGGCATTTTTGTTATTTTCAATATCATTATGGATAACTAAGCCAAACCTTACAACGTTAAGAGATACCTCCTTTGTTAGAGATATGCTGCGGTATTCCTTGCCATTTGTACCAACTCTTTTAGCCTCTTGGATTATAACATGGTCGTCAAGGTTTTTTATGGTTGGGAGTATAGAGGCAAATGAAATAGGTGTTTTTTCGGCTGCACAAAAAGTTGCAATGGCGTTTTTTATTTTCACTCAGGCTATTACGTTAGTAGCAACCCCAATATTATTTAGGAAGCTAAAAGACGGCTATAAGGACGATGCAATAAATACTATGTTGGTGAATGTGAAGTTTTTAATTGTAGTATCTTTATCACTAACATTCTTTTTGCCAGATATTCTTAATTTATTCATGGGTGAAGAGTATAGTGATATTCAAAAATATATAACATTGTTAATGTTTGTTAATTTCATTTCAGCAGTATTAGGGGTGTCTAGCAGTATAGTGTTCAACTTTTATAAGCAAACAGCACTACAAATGAAGATATTCATATTTATATCTATAATAAGTGTATCGTTGAACGCAGTGTTGATTTCTAAATATCAGATGGTTGGATTGATAATATCGATGATTATTCCTACTGTATTGCTATTTTTTATGCATTTTTATTTTCTTGATAAAAAAATAAAATTCACAGGATTTTCACTCAAGGTAATAAAGTTATGTGTGTTTTATACATTGGTGTTATTGATTGACTTCTATTTGGGGGTTATTGACTTAAATATGACGGTGATGGTTGCGTGTGAATTGTTTGTTTTGTTTTTGGCCTTATTTATGGCTGTGAGAAGTTGGCGAGAAAGTGTATGTTAAATAAGGTTTTTTTATTGTGTTGCTTTTTTCCATTTGTATCACCGTATCCTATAGAGAGTGATATCCAACCTCTTGCTGGGATTTTTGCATCACTGATAGTTGTAAAGGAAGTACTTTTTAAAAATAAAATTAATGCGATACTTCTTGTCGTCATTCTCACACCTATATTTTTGTTAGTATATAACAATCCATTTTCATCTGATATTACCATTGATTTGGGGAAACTTGTATCTCTAACCTTTGGTGCTTTTATAATCGTAGGCTTTTACTATTCTAAAGAATCGTTAACATCAGCTTTTTTCTTTAATGTAGTTACTTTCTATTTTGTATTTACCTTACTTCTTCTTTTGTTTACTGGACCGATGATTGAAATACAAAATCTAGTTATTAGAAATACTAATGCATCGGACTTTACATATCGAGGTGTAACAACCTTAGTTACGGAGCCAGGACTGTTTGGAGGATTGTTAGTTTTCTTTCTGATTGTATGTGATTTTTTATATGATAAGGGAGCAATGAATAATAAAACAAAGAGTATATCATATTTAATGATAATGTTTATGTTGTTAATGACAAAGTCGGGTACTGGCTATTTATATTTTATACTTTTTATTGGGTTTAAGTATTTTTCTGGAAGTTATAAGTTAATATATAAAATATTGACATTATCCTTCATAGCTTTCGCTATTTGTTCCTTGATTTTTTTAGGGGATAAAATTGAACCAGGCTCGCTTGGTCGCGGAGTGGACATATTATTAAGAATTAGTAATCCAGCAACACTAATTGAGGGAGATTCTTCAATCTTAACTAGAGTTGTTGACTTCTATTTAGGGTTGGTATCCATTTTCCATTACCCATTTGGTGTGGGTAATAGCGCTACTTTGTTTGAATCTAAAAATTTGATGATAGAAACACCATTTGTTAAAGATTTTTATTCTTCAAGTGGAAAAGACTTTGGAGTAAACTCATCCTTT
Source organism: Vibrio gallaecicus (assembly GCF_024347495.1). Taxonomy (NCBI): domain Bacteria; kingdom Pseudomonadati; phylum Pseudomonadota; class Gammaproteobacteria; order Vibrionales; family Vibrionaceae; genus Vibrio; species Vibrio gallaecicus. The sequence goes on from NZ_AP025490.1 coordinate 250,072, forward strand.
ACCGTGCTAACCATCTCATATGGGGTTATCTTTTGGATTTATATGACATTTCTACTGTTTTATTTTTCTAGGAGTAGTCTAAATGCTAAGTTTTTTTCTTTTTTATACTTGTCTGTTTCCTATTCAGCCGCATTTCCTGCTATTTGGATCCTGATTACTTTACACACTAATATTGATACGATTAAAAGAAATGAACCTATTAAAAAGGATGGCTTGTAATGATATATGTTGCATTTAGTAAAGATGAAGTTATTAATTTTCAACTTTTAGCAAAGAAAGATGATGTAATTTTATCTTATACCGATTCATTGCCTGTAACCTATGGTGATAATGTTTACGATGTGACTGATTTCTACTCTGAAATTAATTCTAAAGCTCTATCGAATGAGGTTAGATTTTTTTTTGAAAAGTTTAGCGATGGCAATCCTAATTATATCCAAGGGTACGGCAATAATTTTCTAGAATGCTCTATACTAATTTTCTTTCAATACTTCTATGCTATTAAGTTTTTTTCAAAATTGCATAATGATGTTTTCTTTAAAAATAAAATATTAGGAAAGGGCAATGTTAATTACTATTTGTCTGAACATGAGTCTCAAAGTGTATTTCTATACGATAGGTCTTCTGCACTACAGTACTCTCTAGAAAAAGAAATTAGCAATTTAGGTCTGAATTGCAAGTACAAAAAAATAAAAATTAATTTACAAAAAATTAAAAATTTAATTAGAGATATGTCAGTTTTCTCTATTAGGCTTATAAAAGCATGTAGAGTGTCAATACAATCTAAATCTAATATGGATACATTGAATGGTGACTTGTATATAATACTAAGGACTTATGCTCAATTTGAAAATGTAAAGAATATATTAAAGTCTTCATCGACTAATGTTACAGTAATTTGTGCCAGCTCATTTCTACGACATGACCTCTTGGACGACATATGTACTTGGACAAGTGAATATCCATTAATCAATGTTGTATCTTTGCCTGAGTCTAATTTGCGAAATGTATTAATAACTTATGCTTCATCATTGTTTAAAATGTTAACCTCACGTCATCATGATTTTAGCTTTGATTCTGTTAAACTTGATGTCAGTCAAGCATACAGAGAAGTAATAAACATGTCTTCCGAGATTTCTTTGTATGGAAATAGGTTGGAAAACTTGTTATCAAGTGCAGCAGCTGAATCTACTTTGTTGACATGTGAGCAAAAGTCTCCTCACGCTTACGTTGAAATATCGTCAGCAAAAAAGTTTGGATTTAAAACAATCCAGCTAATGGCATGTGATCAAAGTGCTCTTGATATACCGTATCCTATTGTAGCTGATATTTTCGTGACAGATACCCTCAAAAGAAAGGAGTTATTTACTTCTAATTGGTCAACAAATATTGAAAGATTAAGATACCTAGGTCCAATCCGAGAGTTATCTAGCAAATATCAAGATTTAAACAAATCAACTGAAAGTTATGATTATAATGTTTGCTATTTTGCCCACGTCAATGATGTACAGCAAAACAGGGATGTTATATCCATATTAGAAAATATCACCTTGAATATTCCTGAATTCAACTTTTGTGTAAAATTACACCCCAGGGACGATGGAAGTTGGATTGACGAAAAAATAATACATGCCGAAAAGGTGTTCACATCGTCAATGATTTCGAATGAAGACTTATTCGATAAATTTGATATCGGTGTCTCTAATCCCAGTGCTATTGTCATGGAGTTGCTCTCATACAGAAAGCCATTTGTTTTTATTGATGTAATGAAATCTTATAAAAATGTGGACTTTGTAAGTTGTGACGATGAATATGCTGGTTATGTTAAGGATTTATCTAATCTTAAAAGTGTATTGTATAATTCAGAGCATCTTAATAATGAAGTTGTAAAGTTAAGTGAGAGGGTTTTTGGATACTCTCCAAAGGTAGTTAGTGACATTTCCCTATTATCTGAATTATGATGTGTTTATAAATTTTCGTAGAATATAGAATTAATTATGTGTGGAATAAGTTTTTACTATAGTAATGTTAAGGCATTTACAAAAGAAATAAGAAAAAGTTTGTTATTGACTCAGCATCGTGGCCCAGATGATACTGGACTATATGAAACAAAACTCGATGATGTATTTGTTGGACTTGGTCATAATAGATTAAGCATTATTGATTTATCTGAATTTGGTAGTCAACCAATGCATGATACATCGGGCTTGTCGATAGTTTTTAATGGCGAGATTTATAATCATAGGAAATTGAGAGAATCACTTGAATTTAACGGATGCAAATTTTCTGGTTCTTCTGATACTGAAGTTATTTTAAATTTGTATAAGCAGCATGGAATAGAAGCATTCTCAATGCTTGAAGGCATGTTTAGTGTTATTATTTTTAACAAAGAAACATCATCGATACATATTGCTCGGGATTCAATTGGGATCAAACCGATTTATTATTCAGAAAATGAGGATGGTTTTTTTGTTAGCTCTGAAATAAAAGGCTTAAAACCATATATAGATAATGCTTTTGATATTGATTGTAATGATATTTATTCCTTCTTTAATACAGGCTTTATTTATGAGCCAAATACAGGTTTTAAAAATATAAAGAAGATTAAGCCTGGCTCTATACTCACAATAAATTTATTAACTAATGAGAAAGAGGAGTCTAAGCTTAAACCATTATCTAATTATAATTCAAATTATAGCTTTGAAGAAAAACTTTACAGAGCAGTGAATAATCAAGTTGTTGCTGATGTTCCTTTAGGTATGTTTTTTAGTGGTGGTGCAGACTCCAGCATCCTAGCAGGAGTATCGAATGATGTAGATTTGTTTTTTGCAGAATATTCATCCGATCCATCTTCAGATATAGATAGAGTATATTCAAGAAAAATTGCAGAACATCTAAAAAAGACAATGATTGTACACAAATTTTGTGATTCGGATGCAGACGTTGATCAATTGATAAATCAAGTTAAATTTGTTGCTGAACAGACTGAAGAGCCTATTTCTGACTATACATTCTGGTCTACTTTTCAGTTGTCGCTTGCTGCAAAAAATAGTGGCTATAAAGTGATGTTAAGTGGAATGGGAGGGGACGAAGCCTTCGCAGGTTATCCCAGATATCATGTCTTAAGATATCATACTATGTTAAACATGTTATCTCCGATTCTAAGAGTACTGCTGAAGTTTAAAGTTTTTCCGAAAAGTTTGGATAAGAAGTTCGCAAGGTTAGTTTCTTATGTATCTGAAGAAAGTTGGGGTGTCGCTTATTCCAGATTACTTGGCTACTTTAGTAGAGAAGAGCTTAAGGCAATATTTGGTAGCCATGAAGAGAAATACTTTGATTATTATTCGAAGGAAATGAACTCTATGGTTAGTAAGTTTGAAGGAAATAAATCCAATAAAGTTAAACTTGCCCAATATATGGATAGATTTGGATTTCTTTCTCATAATTTAACTGTATCTGATAAAGCAAGTATGCTTGCAAGTATAGAGCTTCGAGTACCTTTATTAGATGAATCTTTGGTGGCTCATGGTTTAAATGAATCTTCGAAAAATCTAATTAATTCTCAAGGTTCAAAGTTACCGTTGAAAACACTTCTTAGTAAATATATTCCCAAAGATATGATCGATCGACCAAAAACTGGATTTAATCCTCCTATTGACACTTTAATCAAAAATATAGGAAAGGAAAGAATTAGGCAGGAACTGTCTTATCTTGATAACGTAATAAACTTAAATTTTGTCAATAGTCTCATCGATGAGCATTTTAACGGGGAAAATAATAACTCCTACAAGATTTGGCAAGTTTTATACTTCAGATTTTGGCATGAAAATGTAATAAAAGGGTAGCTTGCTAAGTGTTAAATAAAATTATTTTTTTTTGGAATACAGTTAAACATCTTAAGTTTGGCCAGATTTGGTATCGGTTATATTATAAGTTATATAAACCAGAGGTTAAAAGTTATTATTCTCATGAAATATCACGGGATTTGTGGGTTTTTGAATCACCTCAACCTAATCAGCAAAGCGTTTTTTCTGATTTTAGTGTGAACTTTCTCTCGGTGGGCTCTAGCTTATCTTCAAAAAACATCTGGAATGATGAAAATAAATCCAAGTTGTGGCTGTATAACTTACATTATTTTGATGATCTTAGTTCTTATAATTGTGAAGAAAGGGAAAAGATACATAGCTCAATTATTCTTAGGTGGATTAATGAGAATCCACCATGTGCAGGTAATGGTTGGGAACCTTACCCATTATCTTTGAGGCTTGTAAACTGGGTAAAATGGTTAAGTAAGAAAAAACATATAGATGGTGTTATATTAAATAGTATTTGGCAGCAAGCCGATGCATTAACCCAACAGCTAGAGTATCATATTTTAGGAAATCATTTATTTGCCAACGGCAAGGCTCTTACCTTTGTAGGCAGCTTTTTGTTATCTGGTGATTCTAGGAGCTATCTTAATATGGGTCTTAATATCTTAGATAAAGAAATTGATGAGCAATTTTTATTCGATGGTGCTCATTTCGAGCTTTCGCCGATGTATCATCAAATTCTTCTTTGGGATCTACTCGATCTAATTAATTTAGCAAAAACTAGTGATGCTCTAGAGCTAAAGTTACGCCTTCCTAAGTGGACTCTAGTTGCTAAAAAGGCATTGACTTGGCTTGTCTCTATGATTCATCCAGATGGTGATATCTCCTTTTTTAATGATGGATCATTCGGTATTGGTGCCGACCCAAAGTTGATTTTTCAATATGGAGAAGAACTGGGCTTAAAGGTTGATGCTAGTTCTGAGCTTTTGGTTACTAATAAAGAGAGCGGTTATAGTAGAGTGAAAACTAATGAATATACACTCTTCTTTGATCACGCAAAGATAGGACCTGACTATCTTCCCGGCCATGCGCATGCTGATTCCTTGAGTTTCGAGTTGTCGATTGGCAAGCAGCGAGTTTTTGTTAACTCAGGTACTTCGTTATATGGCACCAGCGCTGAACGTGTTAGACAGCGACAAACTGCGGCTCATAATACGGTTTCAGTTGCCGGGATGGATTCATCACAGGTTTGGTCGGGGTTCAGAGTTGCAAAGCGTGCTTATGCACGACTAGATAAAGTCAGCACTGAAGGGCAGCAAGTGCAGCTTGTAGCAAGTCATAACGGCTATATGCAGCAAAGTCCAAGAGTTACGCATACTAGAGCCTTAGATTGTGCGCCCGATAATATGGTTATCAATGATGCGTTGTCAAAAGAGGTTCCTGCTTGTTTTCACCTACATCTTCATCCAGATATGGATGTCATTAAACTTTCAGATAGTGAACTTAAAATAATGCATGATAACGAATTACTTTGTGTTTTTGTTAGCACTGAGCCCATAGTGATTAAAGATTGCTCTTGGCACCCTGAATTTGGTAAAACTATTGCAAATAAGAAAATAGAAATAGTGTTTACTAGTGGCCACCTAAGAACAGAAATCAAAAAAATTAAGAGGGACTCGTGAGAATACTGGTTTTATCATTTTACTTTAAACCAGACCTGTGTGCTGGTTCGTTCCGAACGACCGCTTTGGTTGAGCAATTAAAGCAGCAAAAAGGTGTTGAGATTGATGTTGTTACAACAATGCCCAATCGATATGCCAGTTTTAATGAAGGTGCAGAAAGGGAAGAAGTTTACGATAACATAAGGATACGGCGTATTGATCTTCCGTTACATGAAGGTGGGATGCTAGACCAGATTAAATCTTTCAAATCTTTTTATCAACAGGCACAAAAACTGGTGAAAAGAGAGGATTATGATGTAGTTTTTGCTACGAGTTCTAGATTGTTTACTGCGTTTCTGGGAGCTCGAGTTGCGAAAAGCAAGAAGGTTCCACTGTATTTAGATATACGAGATATATTTGTTGATACCATCAAAGATGTGTTGCCTCCTAAGACTGTCTTGGTTCTAAAGCCAATACTTTCGGCAATTGAGAAATACACTTTTTCTTCGGCAAAACATATTAACCTCGTATCAAAAGGCTTTGCCGGGTATTTTAAAAATCGCTACTCAAAGATTAATTATTCTTGGTTTACAAATGGTATTGACAGTGAGTTTTTGAATTTACCTCCAGCCAACAATGAAGCCGCATCTCAAGAGAATTTAAAGCGTCTTGTTTACGCTGGTAATATTGGTGAAGGGCAAGGGTTACATACTATTATCCCTGAATTTGCGCGTTCAGTAAATAAAGGCATTCAAATTCGTGTTATTGGAGATGGCGGTCGAAAACAGCAATTGATAGACAGTATATCTGAGCTAACAAACTTAGAACTGTTACCACCAGTAAACAGGCAAGAGTTAATCGAAGAGTACTTAGGTGCTGATATTCTCTTTTTACATTTGAATGATTACCCCGCATTTGAGAAAGTGCTTCCTTCCAAGATATTTGAATATGCAGCAACTGGTAAGCCAATCTTAGCTGGGGTTTCTGGATATGCGGCCGAGTTTATAGTGTCGGAAGTTCCTAATGCAGAAGTTTTTTATCCTGGAGATCATAAAGGGGCAATTGCAGCATTGAATAAATTAGAGCTTATGCACACAGATAGGAGCGCTTTCATTGGAAAATACACCAGAGCGAACATAATGAAGGTGATGAGTAACTCAATTGTTGCGTTAGGGCGTAAATCATGAATAGGACTTTAATTACTGGTTATTCAGGGTTTGTAGGTGGTCACTTACTAAATGCACTAGGCTCATTGGAAAATGTTAATTTACTTGGACGTACTACACCTCCAAAATGTCGTAGGTATTTAAAAGCAAGTATTGAGCCTAACTCTAATTATTCATCGGTATTACAGGATGTTGATGTCGTTGTGCACATCGCTGCACGAGTACATGTTATGAGTGATACGACAGAAAACCCGCTAGAAGAGTTTAGATTAGTGAACACCGCGGGAACGCTTAATCTTGCGAGGCAAGCGGTAGAATCAGGTGTAAAGCGCTTTGTATTTGTGAGTTCAATAAAAGTAAATGGAGAAAGCACAACAGATAAGCCAGCTTTTAATGCAACGGATAAGCCAAACCCAGAAGACCCATATGGGATCTCTAAGGCAGAAGCAGAAAAGCAATTATTAGCATTGGGTGATGAAACCGGAATGGAAGTGGTGATAATACGCCCACCTCTAGTTTATGGTAAAGGTGTAAAAGGGAATTTTGCCTCTTTAATGGGATTAGTTGATAAGGGTGTTCCATTACCATTTGGTTTAATCAATGAGAACAAGCGGAGCTTAGTATCTGTTTACAACTTAGTCGATCTTATTAAGGTATGTATTGACCACCCAAAAGCAGTCGGTCAGGTTTTTTTGGTTTCTGATGGTCATGATGTATCTACAACTCAGATGGTTTATCAGATGGCTAATGCCCTAGGTAAGTCTAATTGGCAGCTTCCTATTCCAATTTGGTGTTATAGCTTAGCTGGTAAGCTATTTAATAAGGCATTGATAGTTGATAGGCTAACTGGTTCTTTACAAGTTGATATTACACACACAAAGAATACTTTGGATTGGACTCCGCCACAAACATTAAACGTAGGTTTTAAGGAAACTGCGAACTCTTTTCAAAAATCTCAGAAAAATGGTAGTGATATATGATCCGCTTAATTGATTTCTTCGCAGCTTTTTTGGGTCTGTTGTTTTTATGGCCTATTTTAATGATTGTAATAATCGTCGGCTTTTTTGACACAGGGGCTCCAATCTTTGTTCAAGAACGTGTAGGTCGCAATAAGAAACCATTTAAACTTATTAAGTTCCGAACAATGGGTATTGAAACAAAGTCAGTAGCTAGTCACTTAGCTAGTAACGCTTCAATTACTAAGCTAGGTAACTTTCTGCGTAAGACTAAAATTGATGAATTGCCGCAATTAATTAATGTAGTTAAAGGTGAAATGAGCTTAGTTGGTCCACGCCCTAACTTATTTAATCAAGAAGAGTTGATTAAAGAGCGTGATGCTCTTGGTGTGTATGATGTCTTACCTGGGGTGACAGGGTTAGCTCAAGTTCAAAACATTGATATGTCTACGCCGGAGCTATTGGCTAAAGTCGATAAGCAGATGATAGATTCGTTGAGTCTAAAAGATTACTTTAAGTATATTTTAATGACGGCTACAGGCAGCGGTTCGGGCGATGCTGTGAAAAAGTAGCTCTAATAGTAATAGTGGACACTATTAGAGAGGATTTTGGGATTTGTCGTTGTTACATTTAATTTCCATTGGTTTGAGTGTTTTAGGCGTGAGATGATTAATTGTCAAAAATCTTCTTTTTGAAATAAACTATCAATATTACTGGTGGATTCAATCTTGGGAGAGTTAGTGTGTTTATTCATCATAAATTGAAGATAGAGTAAGCCGCATCTATGATTTATTTACTTTGCTCGAGAATGAACGTCACTTTACTATATTCCCATTTATGTTCTTCATGTAACTCACAATATACCAATAAATAAGAATAACTTTATGCAACGTCTAAATTTTATCTGGCAACTCTCTCGCTTACATAAGCGGGTTATCAGTGTGGCTATCGACACTTTACTTATCCTGTTTGCTCTGCATATTGCTTTGTGGACAAGGGTGGGGGATGTGAAGTTTTTAAGTGATAATGACAATTTATTGTTAATTGGCTTAACCGTCATATCAACTGTACTTATCTTTACTAAGATAGGGCTCTACCGCGCAGTTCTAAGATACTTAACATTTCAAGCTCTGTTTGTAGTGACGGCTGGTGCAATATTATCGTCGGTGGCTTTAGCGCTATTTGCCTATTACTTACAAGAGCCGATCCCTCGTACAGTACCTATCATTTATGGTGCTTACTTAGCACTGTTGTGTGGTGGGTCTCGTCTCGTGGTTCGTAACCTTGTGGCGACAACGTCAAAAGATACTCGTAAGGAAGTGTTGATATATGGTGCGGGTTCTGGTGGTCGACAACTAGCAGTTGCACTCCGTGCTTCTGAAAATTACCGTATTAGAGCGTTTATTGATAAAGATGAAACACTAACAAATACAATAATTTTAGGCTTGCCTGTTATTGATTTGAGTAAAGTAGGGAGTTTGATTGAAAAACATGACGTTTCAAAAATCTTACTCGCTATACCAGGCGCATCTCGAGCACGCCGTAAACAAGTGTTGGATTTATTAGCACCATTACCTGTTGAGATCCAAACTGTCCCCGATATGGTAGATATAGTGTCAGGCAAATCTAAGATTGATGAGCTTACTGATGTACCCATTGAAGATTTATTAGGTCGTGATGCGGTTGCACCCCAGCAAGTGTTGATGGAGGCCAATATTAAAAATAAAGTGGTCATGGTGACAGGGGCTGGCGGTTCGATTGGTTCAGAGTTGTGTCGTCAAATCCTAAAACAACAACCTAAAGCGTTGGTGTTATTTGAGGTGTCTGAATTTGGTTTATACCAAATTGATCGTGAACTTTGTTTAATGAAAGAAGATAATGGTTACGATGTTGAAATTGTGCCACTACTAGGTTCAGTGCAGCGTTCGCATCGTTTGCTGACGTCAATGAAGTCCTTTGGTGTCCAAACGGTTTATCACGCTGCGGCTTATAAACATGTCCCTCTTGTTGAGTACAATGTTGTTGAAGGCGTACGTAACAATGTGTATGGCACTTACTACACGGCGAAAGCAGCTATTGAAGCTGGGGTTGAGTCTTTTGTTCTTATTTCGACTGATAAAGCCGTGCGCCCGACGAACGTGATGGGTACAACCAAGCGTATGGCGGAATTAGGTTTACAGGCATTAGCGGAGCAAGAGAACCAAAAAAGTAACGGTACCCGTTTTTGTATGGTTCGATTTGGTAATGTACTTGGCTCTTCTGGCTCTGTGATCCCGTTATTTAAGAAGCAGATTAAAGCTGGCGGTCCGCTTACAGTAACCCACCCTGATATTACGCGTTTCTTCATGACAATTCCTGAAGCAGCACAATTGGTTATTCAAGCTGGTGCGATGGGAAAAGGTGGTGATGTATTCGTGCTTGATATGGGTGAATCTGTAAAAATTACTGACCTTGCAGAGAACCTGATTAAGCTTTCAGGACTTTCCGTTAAGAATGATGAAAATCCTCATGGAGACATTGATATTCAATTTTCAGGCTTACGCCCTGGAGAGAAGCTCTATGAAGAGTTACTGATTGGCGATAATGTAGAGCGAACAGCCCATGAACGAATCATGACAGCGCAAGAAGTGTTCTTACCGATTAGCGAGTATGACGCGCTTCTGGAATCATTGGACTTTGCTTGCCACAATTTAGAACATGAAACGATTCGTCAGCTTTTGCTCGATGCCCCGACAGGTTTTAAGCCAACTGATGGAATTGGGGATCTGGTTTGGAATGCCGAGCAAATAGAAAAACAAACCATTGAAAACTGATTGATATTGGAAAGAGCCTAGTAATTTAATTGCTAGGCTCTTTTTTATGGGTTTGGATAAGGTTGGCTCAGTAGGAAATCTCTCGAAATAAAAGAAGAATGCATGTGACAATTTTTGTAATCAAGCGACCCTATTTTAGGGTGTAAGCTTGCTTAACCTATTGTTGATAAATAAAGTTATCCCGATACAAGTGTAAATAATTAATTTCACAACTATATTCTAAGTATTCGTAGTTATTTACTAAGAATATGGGGAAGTAGAATGAAAATTTTAGTAACCGGCGGTACCGGTTATATTGGCAGCCATACTTGCATTCAAATGATTGAAGCGGGTATCACGCCCATCATTTTAGATAATCTCTACAACAGTAAGTTAATGGTGTTAGAGCGCGTGAATCAAGTGGCTGGCATTACGCCTGTTTTTTACCAAGGTGACATTCGAGATCCTGCGATTTTACAAACCATTTTTTCTGAGCATGACATTGACGGAGTGATCCACTTTGCGGGTCTCAAAGCCGTGGGCGAATCGGTTGAAAAGCCATTGATGTATTACGATAACAACGTGTCGGGCACTTTAAACCTTGTCAATGAGATGGATAAAGCGGGCGTAAAGAGCATCATCTTTAGTTCGTCAGCGACGGTTTATGGCGATCCGGCTTCCGTGCCTATTCGTGAAAATTTCCCAACATCAGCAACCAATCCATATGGTCGCAGTAAGTTGATGGTTGAAGAATGTTTAACGGACTTCTATAAAGCGAACCCAGAGTGGAGCGTTACGCTGCTTCGCTATTTCAACCCTGTGGGCGCGCATGAATCGGGCTTACTTGGTGAAGATCCGCAAGGCATTCCAAATAACCTTCTGCCGTTTGTGGCGCAGGTTGCAGTCGGTCGCCGTGAAAAGCTTGGCGTTTTTGGAGATGACTACCCAACGCCGGATGGTACGGGCGTGCGTGATTATATCCATGTGGTCGATTTGGCTGATGGCCATTTAGCTGCGTTAAATAAAGTGGGCAGCCAGCAGGGTTTGCATATTTTTAACCTAGGTACAGGTCAGGGTAATAGCGTTCTTGAAATGGTTGCCGCGTTTGAGCAAGCTTCAAATCGCGCTGTGCCTTATCAAGTGATGCCGCGCCGCGCCGGAGATGTAGCAGAATGCTGGGCAGACCCAAGCTACGCGGAAGAAGTGCTGGGTTGGAAAGCAACGCGTTCATTGCAAACCATGGTGGAAGATACATGGCGCTGGCAATCGAACAACCCTGAAGGGTATAAGTAGTCGATTACTTATCGCATTGTCTGTTTAAAGGGCTAGGTATTCATTACCTAGCTCTTTTGTTTTTCCTGACTAGAAAATTAAAATTTAGTTATAAAGGGACGAGTGGTAATGAGCGTTGTAATATTCTGAATCAATTTTACGGTGTGATAAAACGGTACTTAATGCCTTTTCTTTCACTTAAACCTTGTATAATTCCCCTGATTTTAGTTTGAAGCTTCTCTTTCACTATCCGCCGCGGTTTTAGATAGATAAAACACGACCGAACCTCTCACCTTTTTAAGTAATGACTCTTTATGCCAATTAATGATATTTCGATAGCTGCTAATAAAGGTTCTCGTAAGTTTGGGCTTTTTCATCTACGCCTTTTCTCTATTATTTGTCAGTTAGCTTTACTTTGCGTGCTTGCTGGTATTTTTTATTTATCTCTTACGCCTAATTATTCTGCGACGATCATGAGCTTTGATGGCGCGGATAAAGTTAAACATGCCTTTGCGTATTTTGTTTTAGGGCTGACGGCTTTTGCTGCGCTTCCAAGGAGTTATTTTGTCATAACGTTAGTGGGCTTTTGGGCAATGAGCGGTGGTATTGAGCTATTACAAGGGGCTCAAGCCACGCGTCACGCCTCTTTTTATGATTGGCTAGCGAACTTAACGGGTTTAACTATGGCGTACTTAGTCGCGTTTATGTATCAAAAAAGTCGGGCTACTGCTTAAAGAATGCTTGTATGGTTAGCTTTATTCGAATGGCTAATCATATAAAATAACGGCTAAGAATCGTCTTATCATGAAGGAATAAATAGCCTCTCGCTGTTCATCAAATGATGCTTTTTTTCATATCTTGTCATCCTACCTGCCACCTTTCTTGATCTTCCACTACAGTTTTGACTGTAAACTGTAGTAAAATTACGCTAATTTGTTTTTATACCGATTTATTTTGAATTGAACGAGGTCAGTCCTATGTCAGCTAAGAAGCCAATGGCTCTAGTGATCCTTGACGGTTACGGTTACCGTGAAGACAACCAAGACAACGCAATTGCGAACGCAAATACGCCAGTTTTAGATGGTCTTATTGCAAGCCAACCAAACACTTTAATCTCAGCTTCTGGCTTAGATGTAGGTCTACCTGATGGTCAAATGGGTAACTCTGAAGTAGGTCATACTAACATCGGCGCAGGTCGTGTTGTGTATCAAGATCTTACTCGTATCACTAAGTCGATTGCTGACGGCGAATTCGCTCAAACCGAAGCGCTAGTTAATGCTGTCGATAAAGCGGTTAAAGCGGACAAAGCGGTTCACATCATGGGGCTTATGTCTCCAGGTGGCGTTCACTCTCATGAAGATCATATCTACGCTGCTGTTGAAATGGCTGCGGAACGTGGCGCAGAAAAAATCTACCTGCATGCTTTCTTAGATGGTCGTGATACGCCGCCGCGCAGCGCTGAAAACACGCTAGCACGCTTCCAAGCGCTATTTGCAAAGCTTGGTAAAGGCCGTGTTGCTTCTCTAATTGGTCGTTACTACGCAATGGATCGTGATAACAACTGGGATCGTGTTCAAGAGTCTTACGACCTTCTTACACAAGCGAAAGCAGAGTTCACGTTTGAGACTGCTGTTGCAGGTCTTGAAGCGGCTTACGCTCGTGACGAAAATGATGAATTCGTGAAAGCGACTGAAATCAAAGCGGAAGGCGAAGAGTCTGCCGCTATCGTTGATGGCGATGCGGTTATCTTCATGAACTACCGTGCTGACCGTGCTCGTGAAATTACACGTGCATTCGTTCCTGATTTCGACGGCTTTGCTCGTAACGTATTCCCAGCGATCGATTTCGTGATGCTGACTCAATACGCAGCAGACATTCCACTTCTTTGCGCATTCCCACCGGCTTCTCTAGAGAACACATACGGTGAATGGCTATCTAAAGAAGGTAAAACTCAGCTACGTATTTCAGAAACTGAAAAATACGCGCACGTTACTTTCTTCTTCAACGGCGGTAAAGAAGACGAGTTTGAAGGCGAAGAGCGTCAGCTTGTTGCTTCTCCAAAAGTAGCAACGTACGACTTGCAGCCAGAAATGAGCGCGCCAGAGCTAACTGAAAAGCTTGTTGCTGCAATTAAAGGCGGTAAATACGACGCTATCGTGTGTAACTACCCGAACTGTGACATGGTTGGTCACACTGGTGTTTACGATGCTGCAGTTAAAGCAAGTGAAGCTCTAGATGAGTGTATTGGTAAAGTAGTGGCTGCGATTAAAGAAGTTGACGGTCAATTACTTATCACTGCAGACCACGGTAATGCAGAAATGATGGTTAACCCAGAAACAGGTGGCATCCACACTGCTCACACTAACCTTCCAGTTCCGCTTATCTACGTAGGTAACAAAGACCTTGAGTTTAAAGAAGGCGGTAAGCTTTCTGATTTAGCACCAACTATGCTATCTCTATCTGGTATTGATATCCCGGCAGAAATGTCTGGTGATGTACTAGTAAAATAATGAACGCATAATCGTTCATTATGCTGTCGCTTTGATGGCTTAATATTATGTAAAGCCCCGTATCTTCGTATGCGGGGCTTTTTTATTTCTCCGAGTTTTGCTTCTCGAAGTCTAATAACCACTCTTTGCGACTCATGCCTCCGGTATAACCTGTTAAAGTGCCATTTGCACCAATCACACGATGGCATGGAATTACGATGCTAAAAGGGTTCTTTCCATTTGCCCCGCCAACCGCTCTTACCGCTTTGGGATTTTCCATGCGTTTTGCTTGCTCGCCATAACTAATGGTTTCCCCGTAAGGTATGGTTTGTAATGCAAGCCACGCCGCTTCTTGAAATGGTGTGCCTTTAGAAGAGAGAGGCAAGTCAAAGGCTGTACGAGAACCTGAGAAGTACTCATCAAGCTGCTTGGTAACTTGCTCACATAGTTTGTCTGGGTTTTCAGTAATGGGTTCTTCATGGTTTATATGGTCAATTTCGATGATGGCATCGCCATTACTGATAATCACCATGGTGCCAATAGGTGCCTGATAAACGGCAGTAAAAGTATTCGTGTTCATTGGTTACCTTGGATATTTTAAATGTGAGAGTGGGCAAGTGCTCTCGTTTCACTTTTTTGAATAGCGTATTCTCGGCGTAAGGTTACTCAGCTAAGGCTGCTTTTCGCTCTCTAACTGCAAATAAATAACCAGAAACCCCTCCGGTAATATTGCCTAACGCGATACCAATGAAGAGTCCTTCAATGCTGTATAGGTAACTGCCCAACCAAGCAAAAGGTAAGGTGAAAATGAACAGCCGCATGAAGCTCCACTGGAAAGCTTTTAAAGGCTGATGCATGGCGTTCAGCCCACTGACTAACATCATCACAATGCCTTGGAACCCATAACTAAAAGGTACAACCAACAGGTAATGCCACAATAGATCTCGAACGGTTTCTTCTTGAGAAAATAGGGCTGCAAGTGGAATGCTAAGTGGTACCATCATCAAAAAGATCAATGCTTGGAAAAGTAGTGAAAACCGCATACTGATAAATAAGCCTTGAAAGCTACGTTTAGGGTTATTCGCTCCAAAGTTTTGCGCCATAAAAGGCGTGAGCACAGAGGTTAAAGACATGAGAACCAAAATCAGAATGGACTCAATACGCTGCGCAGCACCATAAGCGGCGACCGCTTCCGTACCGTGTTTGGCGAGCATCATCATAATTATCGCGCCAGCTAATGGGTTCATCGCATTAGATAATGCTGCAGGTGTGCCTATTTTTAAGATAGTACGCCAGTCGTTGATGATTTCATCAAAGCGTGGCAAAGCCAGTAATTTTTCACGCTTGATAAGTACATACAGAGATCCGCAAAGCGCTCCGAACCAACTGAATCCACTGGCAATGGCAGCGCCTTGAATGCCAAGTTCGGGAAACGGACCGTAACCAAAGATAAGTAATGGATCGAGAATGCCATTGATGAACCCTGCCAACATCATGATCTTAGCGGGTGTTTTAGTATCCCCTGTGGCTCGGATAGCACTGTTTCCCGCCATTGGGATCACCAATAACGGGATAGTGATATACCACACTTGCATGTATTGCTTAATGAGTGGAATAAGGTCGGGCTCGGCACCTAGTAACGAAAACAGCGGCTCAATGCTATAAAGCCCAAGAGTCGATGCGAGAATGACTAAGGTGACGGCCAATAACAAACCATGAGTGGTAAAACGAGCAGCATTTGCGGAATTGCCTTGCCCTAAAAGGCGCCCGATACAGGCAGAGATGCCGACGCCAATGCCCATCGTAATGCAGTTTACCGCGAAGGTGACGGGGAAGGTAAAGCTGATCGCCGCCAGGGCTTGTGTGCCGAGCAGCGAAATAAAGAAAGTATCGATAAGATTAAACATCAAGATGGCGATCATGCCGAATACCATCGGAACGGTCATCGTTCTTAATGTTTCAGGTATGGGAGCGGTGAGTAAGCCATGCTTATCTTGCATACTGGTGACCTAACTGCATACTTTGTGAGCCCAACATATCGAAACCATCTAGAACAAAAACGTAGGATACAGGAAGCACTCTTCAGCTCCTAGAAGCAGAGTGTGAGAGTGAACACGCCTTTTCGTTAAATTAATCACACTTTTTCCGTTGCTCCCCCTTGGGATCTAGCGGTTTCTCCCCAACATACTTTACTAATCACATGCCAATATCGGCACTTATCAAATTAAATGGAAATTATCAGGAGAGACGACCAATGAATATCCGTCCATTACACGACCGAGTTATCGTTGAACGCCAAGAAGTTGAATCTAAATCTGCTGGTGGCATTGTCCTAACTGGCTCTGCTGCTGAGAAGTCGACACGTGGTACGATCCTAGCGGTAGGTAAAGGTCGTATTCTTGAAAACGGTAGCGTACAAGCGCTAGATGTTAAGGTTGGCGATACTGTTATTTTTGCAGAAGGCTACGGCACTAAAACTGAAAAAATCGACGGTAAAGAAGTTCTTATCATGTCTGAAAACGACATCATGGCGATCGTAGAGTAATCCGCGCCACATACATTGAACTGACTGAATAAAGAATTTTAAAGGAAATTAAGATGGCTGCTAAAGACGTTAAATTTGGTAATGACGCACGTATTAAAATGCTAGAAGGTGTAAACGTTCTGGCTGACGCTGTAAAAGTAACGCTAGGTCCTAAAGGTCGTAACGTTGTTTTAGATAAATCATTTGGCGCACCAACAATCACTAAAGATGGTGTTTCAGTTGCACGTGAAATCGAACTTGAAGACAAGTTCCAAAACATGGGCGCACAAATGGTTAAAGAAGTGGCTTCGCAAGCGAATGATGCGGCGGGCGACGGAACAACAACAGCAACAGTATTGGCTCAATCTATCATTGCTGAAGGTCTAAAAGCGGTTGCTGCTGGCATGAACCCAATGGATCTTAAGCGCGGCATCGACAAAGCAGTTATTGCTGCAGTTGAAGAGCTAAAGAACCTTTCTGTTCCATGTTCAGACACTAAAGCTATCGCGCAAGTAGGTACTATTTCTGCGAACTCTGATTCAACAGTGGGTAACATCATTGCTGAAGCGATGGAAAAAGTAGGTCGTGATGGCGTTATCACGGTTGAAGAAGGTCAGGCTCTACAAGATGAGCTAGACGTAGTTGAAGGTATGCAGTTCGACCGCGGTTACCTATCTCCTTACTTCATTAACAACCAAGAAGCGGGTTCTGTTGATCTAGAAAGCCCATTCATTCTTCTTATCGACAAGAAAGTATCAAACATCCGTGAACTTCTTCCGACTCTAGAAGCGGTTGCTAAAGCATCTCGTCCACTTCTAATCATCGCTGAAGATGTAGAAGGCGAAGCTCTAGCAACTCTAGTTGTGAACAACATGCGTGGCATCGTTAAAGTAGCCGCTGTTAAAGCGCCTGGTTTCGGTGACCGTCGTAAAGCAATGCTTCAAGATATCGCTATCCTAACTGGCGGTACTGTGATCTCTGAAGAGATCGGTCTAGACCTTGAGAAAGTAACGCTAGAAGACCTAGGTCAAGCTAAGCGCATTACTATCACAAAAGAAAACTCAACTATCATTGATGGTGCGGGTGATGAAGTGATGATCAAAGGTCGTGTTGCTCAAATTCGTCAACAAATCGAAGATGCGACGTCTGACTACGACAAAGAGAAACTTCAAGAGCGCGTAGCTAAACTAGCTGGCGGTGTTGCAGTAATCAAAGTTGGCGCAGCAACTGAAGTTGAAATGAAAGAGAAGAAAGACCGTGTTGAAGATGCACTTCACGCGACTCGCGCTGCTGTTGAAGAAGGTGTGGTTGCTGGTGGTGGTGTTGCACTTATCCGCGCTGCGTCTAAAGTTGCTGGCCTTGAAGGCGACAACGAAGAGCAAAACGTAGGTATCCGCGTTGCACTACGTGCAATGGAATCACCAATTCGTCAAATCACTAAGAATGCTGGTGATGAAGAATCGGTTGTTGCTAACAACGTTCGTGCTGGTGAAGGTAACTACGGTTACAACGCGGCTACTGGCGAATACGGTGACATGATTGCAATGGGTATCCTAGATCCAACTAAGGTAACGCGTTCTGCACTTCAGTTCGCAGCATCAGTTGCAGGTCTTATGATCACAACAGAAGCGATGATCACTGATAAGCCTCAAGACTCAGCTCCTGCAATGCCTGATATGGGTGGCATGGGCGGTATGGGTGGCATGGGCGGTATGATGTAATCCTCCCATAGGCTAACCATTTATACTGGCTACTTAAATCAAAGCTGACAGTATAGATAAGCTTATATGAATAGAAACCGAAGCAGCGATGCTTCGGTTTTTTTATCTTTATTAATCTAATATTCGTATTTTGTTCTATAAAAAATTGCGCATGCTTGAAACGGTGTTTATATTCAAAAGGCAGTTATGACATTGGTCTAACATGGATGGCTGTTATATAAAGCAAAATAACTATCTGATTGATAATTAAAATATCATCGAATTCAATTAAGTCAGTGGAGACTCCCAATGAAAAAATTACTTTCAGTTCTAGCGATATCTGCCGCAGTAGCAGCACCGGTAGCAATGGCATCTACGCCAGTTATGTTTTCGTCAGTGAATGATTTTAATGCACCGGCAGAAAGTAAAGTGTCAGGAGTGCGTGTCGCTGCACTTCATGGTCAAGTTGATGAAGTGAAAGGGTTAGATCTCGCAATTGTGGGCATGTCTGAAACGCAAAAAACCACAGGTGTAAACCTAGGCTTCTTTGGTGCGTCGAAAGTAAACCAAGAAATGACAGGTGCATCACTGGGCTTTTTTAACTGGAATACAGGTAAAGCAACGGGTCTTAACCTTGGTGCAGTAAACATTACTAATGATGTACAAGGTGCCAACGTGAGTTTCGTTAACTATTCTGAAGGTGACACTATGGTGGATGTTGGCGCTGCGAATATTTCAGAAGTATCGACGGTTCAGGTGGGTGTATTTAATAAGACGACCAAAATTGAAGGTGTGCAAGTGGGGTTGATTAACTGTGCCGATAATGGCTTTTTCCCTTGTTTCCCTATTATAAACTTTGCGAAGTAGTTGATAAGTAAGACAGACTTTTTATACCAAGCTTAGTTATACAAATTTCTGCTATAGAAACTGTAGTTATAATATTTCGATTACAAACAGCTCAGAGATGTTTCTGGGCTGTTTTTCTATGTGCTTTATATGATTGAAGAATAAAGGCTACTTTCTACTTTTCCCTTTTCTCATCCATTTTTGATGGACGCCTCTACGCAGGCTCTGAAAGCTATTTTCAACTTTATCAACACCGAGCAAGATAGAAAGCATCAACAGAGTGATCAAAATAGATTGCTGTAAATGATTCAGTGCGATCATCATGCCTAAAGCCGCTAATACCCAAATAATGGCAGCAGAAGTGACACCATGAATTTTGCCATTTAGCGTCATCATCACACCTGCCCCCAAGAAGCCGACACCTGTAATGATCTGACCAAGTACTCGAGCTTGATCTAAGGAGTTCGGGGACAAACTAATAGCCATCGTTAGGAAGAAATACGTGCCCATGATAATTAGGATGGACGTTCTTATTCCTACTGGTTTTCCTCGTGTCTGTCTTTCAATCCCAATTAGTGCACCACATAGCATGCAAGTGGCTAAAGCCGCCCAGCTAAAAGGGGTGAGATCCAATAATTGTTCAATCGATAGCGACATAGTCTCCTCCAAAGGTCAGCCATTAACTTGTAGCAATAAGAAAATGGGGGAGTATGCAGATATTAGACCCGCCTATCGAACAAAAAATTTTAATCCAGACGATTAAATGACAGTTTTCTCTTTGAGGTAATTACCGTACTTTAAGCCGTTTTTTCGGTTTTTAAGTTGTATTTACTAGTGGTTTTAGCTTGTTTCATGACTTATGAAGAACTGAAATCATATGCCTCTTTTCTTGTTGATAAAGTTCGCAGAGTTAATGTATTTGTTTGATATATTTGTGGAATAATGGGCTAATCTTATTTAAAAGCTTAATAGAAAGCCTGAGGCTGATCATTGATGGATTTAGTTACCCGATTATTAACTATATTATTGCTGCTAGTAAGCTTTTCAAGTTGGTCACTCGAGCTTGAATACGGTCGTTATAACGTAAATGCTTATTCACATGCCGATTGTATTGATACCGTTTGTCGAATCGATTTTGAAGAAACCTATGCTTCAACTCCAGCAGTCTTTTTTATGGATACAGTCGGCTTTCAAAATGAAAAAGATGCTCCCTCAGCAATTAGGATCTTAACCGTCACTGATACCTACGTTGAGTTTGAACAACAGTACCCGCCAAATTCAAGAGCTCCAGCGGATATGGAGCAAGTACCAATGATGGTCATTGATTATTTAGTTATCGAACATGGTGTGCATGATTTCGATGGCGTCAAAGTCCTCGTAGGTTCTGTTAATACTGCTCGCTATAGAACTAAAATTAATAACTCTGACCCTACTAATAATAGGGATAGTAGGGTCAGAGCATTTTATGCAACTGAATCTTCGAATGAGATACTTTCTTTTTCAAGTACTCCTGCGATCTTGCACCAAGTCCAAACGGTGAATAACCCAGATGATTTATGGCTTACCTCTGTTGTTCCTAGAGTAACGAGGAACAATTTTGATATTGCGTTAGAGCGATTAGAGATAGATGGTAGAAAGTCTTTAGCGAATCGAGATTATCCCCAACAACCAGAAGAAATTGCTTACCTTGCCGCCGTAGGGCAAGGAGAAAAAGATGGCATAAAATTTCAAATCAGAAACCAGCAAACGTCTAGTTCACTAAGTTCAAGTAACCCAGTTACTCAAGGCTGTGAAACTTTTGCAACTTATGATGAGCTTGATGTTGTCCCCGTTATTATAGGAAAGATGAATTCAAGACAAGGTAATAATGGTGCCTTTGTTCGACGATGTCGGCTTGAAACTGCGCGGGCGAGCTTTATGGTTGATGAAGATCAGGACCTTGACTCTGAGCGAGGCCATGTGGCAGAACGAATTGGTTTTATTTTGTTTGAAGTTCCGTTTGAAGTGAATCAATGTACTCAGTTTACTGGGGCAGCTCAAACTTGGAGCTCTGATGGTGAAATTGACTTGGGCACTAGTGTCATTATTGAGGGTTCTGTTCCTGATGGTCGCGTGGGATTTGATAATTTGACTCAACCTGATTGGGGAAGCGGAAACCCTAAGTTCTGTGATGGTTATCGATGTGCCACTGACTCGTCATTAAAAGTCCCCCAATACAATTTTGCTTCTTACACTCCGGGTAATGGTGTATTGAACCCTGCCGATGGGGATGTACTTGTTCCTGGTCAGTACAAAAAAATTAGCATCAAAGGTGGTAGAACGGTCACGTTGAGCAGCGGTGATTATTTTATGGAGGACTTTCTAGTAACCGGAGGAGCAACCGTTCTTGTAAGAGGTGACGTCAGAATCCATTCTCATAAAATAGAGTTGTCAGGAGATTCCTCGATTAACTACAGCACTGCAGGGGGAGCTGTAACAACGACTCCTAATCAATTGCATTTGATATCTCACGGTATAGACACAAACGTCGACTATTTAAATTTGAACAATAATAACTCGGTTAAGAATGGGGTTTATGTCTCAGGTTCGGCAAAAGCGGCGGCATTTATAATTTCAGAATCACTTATTGATATCAATGGAGGGCAGAGTATTGTTTATGGCGCTGCAGCTTCATTATATTTAAAAATGTATAACACTGGACAGCTACTCGGTGACATTTCCAGTTGTAATGAAGTGTCAGTACAAGAAATGCTTATTAGCCCTACTTCAGCTTCAGAAATTATTGATAGTGCCGTTGCCGTAACTTTTTCCATCGTGGATAGCGAAGGAGCGGTAGATAGTTCAGTCTATGGCAACCTTAACCTTACTCACTCTGGTGGTTCAGATGTTTGCTGGAAATCTTCGGAGGCTGGTGCTTGTATTTCAGATACCTCATCTGTCCCAATTTCAGCGGGTATTGTTACTTATTATTTATATTCAAGCGTTGAAGTTGATGTAAACATTACTGCTACTTGGGTTGAAAAGGACACGGTGACTGACAGTGCTGGAGTTTATTCTTTTGTAAATAACGGCTATGTCTTTGAACCAAGCCCTTTAAGAATGATAGCAGGGCAAGATACGACCGCCACGATTAAAGCCGTAGACAGTAGTGGGAATGTCATTACTGACTATGACGGAGCGAAAGTTTTATCGATAAGTGAAACTTCAAAGATAACCCCCTCCACAGGAACGTATGACGCAACACTATTAACTCAAAATGTAACGTTTATAGCTGGAGAAGCGCAAGTAACCGTTAATTATGTCGATGCGGGGCAAGTAAGCCTTTCGATACAAGAGGCTAGCGATGGGTTTAAGGGAGACATGCTTGTCTATTCAAGACCTCATACCTTTGCAATCTGTAATATCACCTCTACAGGGTTGAATGCTGGTTATAACGGTACTACGACTTTAGGTAATGGTTTCGCCAAAGCGGGTGAGTCATTTAGCGTTACGATTAAACCGGTTAGGTGGTTGGGTACCGCTATTTCTGGCGATAGCTCCGGAGATGGAGATAATGATGTTGTTGCAGATGCACTATGTTCTAAGAGTACGACTCCGAACTATTACACTGATGGAGCCTTGTTTGCTGGGGTTAACATATCTCATGCATTGCATACTCCATTAGGAGGTCAACCCGGTAATTTAACGGGTGAAGCAACTTATAGCTTTGCTAATACAGGGCAGGCAAAAGATGGTCTCATCATTAATGGTTTGAGCTGGAGCGAGGTGGGTAGTTTATGGCTTCAAGCCGATTATTCTGACTATATGCTAGGTGCGGTAGAGCAAGGCGTTGCAGCTATTGGGCGTTTTTACCCAGATCACTTCTCACTAAAATCTGGTGTGGTAAATGAAGGTCAATCTGACTTCACTTATATGCTTCAAGGATATAGCGCGGCATTTGAAGTTGAGGCACAAAATGCTGCAGGAACGGTGACTCAAAACTATGAGTCCTTTGCTTATGATATTTTCAATGCGAGCAACAACAACCGCATGACAATACAGCTTAAAGCTATCGATGCGAGTCAAACGTCACCTGCAGAAAATGATCTTACTAGCCGCATTGATATGGACTCGATAGCGACTGGTTGGGAATCTGATTGGTCTAGTGGCACGTTAGGTATTAGCGCTTCTACTTTGATATTCAATAAAATAGAAACATCATCTTCGCCGTTAAAAACGACACCTGATGGACCGTATCGAGTACAAATGGGATTGGAAGTAAACTCAGGAAGTATAGATTGTGCCACGATAGGCTGCACCTATTTTGATAGCACCGACGCCTATCGAAATGATGGCTCAGGCGATAAAGATATTAGAACTTTGCCAGAAGAGTTGGATATGCGATACGGCCGAATGCGTATATCGAATGTTGGTGGAAACACAGCTTCCGAATTGCCGGTTCCGCTAACGGTTGAATATTGGGATAGTAATCGCTTTGAAACGAATACACTAGACGATGATAGCGCGTTTAATGGCGCTAATTATTGTAGGACAATTATTTGGTCTGAAGGCGGAGCATCGTTAGCAAGCTTCACTTCTGGGGTGAATAATGTAACTAATGGTCTTAGCAGTGATTTAATGGCTCAACAAAACCAAGTTAGTGATGCAGCACGGGAACAAGTTAAATTATGGCTGCGTATTGGTCAGGCACCTAGTACATTTGAAAATGGACAAACTTGTGTAGGTTCAGATGCTGGTGGGTTGGAGTACTTACATTACAATTGGGATGGACGTGGGGATGAAAACCCAACTGCAGTTGTAACATTTGGTATATACAGAGGTAATGATAGGATCATTTTCCGTGGTGAACCTGGAATGTACTAAAAGCTTTTCCCCATGTAATGAATAAGTATTAATTCTTATTTTCGCTGTGCCTTTTTAGTGGCACAGCAAGTTCCCAAATGACTCACTCTAAGTGCAGATCGAGTGGCGTCTTACTGGTTCTGCCTCCAATCTCTCTGGTTAGCTTAGGCACTAAGTAGCCAGAGACATTTTCAATCAACCCCGAGAACAAATGCTTGGCTTCCGTGTCTGGAATATAGAAGTGCGCCGCACCTTGAACTTTATCTAACACATGCATGTAATAAGGGAGCACTCCAGCAGAAAAGAGGCTTTCGCTAAGATCTGTCAGTGCCTCAACCGAATTGTTTATCCCTTTAAGCATGACCCCTTGGTTTAGAAGAATCGCACCACTTTGTTTCAGTTTGGATAGTGCCGCTTTTAATTTATGGTCGATTTCATTTGCATGATTAATATGGGTAACAAACACAACTTGAAGGCGAGTGCTTTCCAATGTTTCACAAAGCTCTGCCGTTATTCTTGCTGGTATTACAACGGGTAACCGGCTATGGATACGCAATGTATTGATATGAGGAACCGATTCTATAGCGCTGACTAACCAAGCCAGTTCGCTGTCTTTTGCCATAAGAGGGTCGCCACCAGATAAGATGACCTCATTGATTTCTGGGTGCTCTGCAAAGTATTGAATACTGTCTTTCCAAATCGATTTAGAGCCTTTGTTGTCTTGATAGGGGAAGTGCCTGCGAAAGCAATATCGGCAGTTAATCGCGCATCCGCCTTTTACTATCATCAGAGCTCTATTTTTATATTTGTGCAGAAGTCCAGGCAGCGCATTATTTTGTTCTTCGAGTGGATCCGCTGAATACCCATCGTGCACTTCAAATTCTTCACTTAATGGTAGAACTTGGCGCAACAATGGATCGTGAGGGTTGCCTTTCTCCATCCTCTCAACAAAACTTAGCGGAACTCGTAAAGCAAATAAGTTACGAGCGGCAAAACCTTGCTCCCATGGTGTTGGGTCAATTTCCAATGCTTTAAGCAGTTTTGTCGGGTCTGAGATCGCATTCGATAGTTGTTTGAGCCAGTTTTGCTCAACAGATTCGACTTTTCGGGTTATGATATGCGGCATTGAAATTAACTCAAAGATGTGGAAGAGAAAATCATGGCGTCAGTAAGCACCAATGAATTCAAGGGCGGTTTAAAATTCATGTTAGATAACGAGCCTTGCTCAATTATCGACAACGAATACGTTAAGCCAGGTAAAGGCCAAGCGTTTAACCGTGTAAAACTTCGTAAACTGCTGTCAGGCAAAGTGTTAGAGAAAACATTCAAGTCAGGTGAAAGCTTTGAACTTGCTGATGTTGTCGATATCGAATTAGGCTACCTATACAGCGATGGCGAATTCTACCACTTCATGAACAACGAAACATTTGAGCAAATCGCAGCTGACGTAAAAGCAGTGGGTGATTCAGCTAAATGGCTTGTTGAGAATGATGTTTGTACTCTAACGTTGTGGAATGATAACCCTATCACAGTAACTCCGCCAAACTTTGTTGAGATCGCAGTAACTGAGACAGACCCTGGTCTTAAGGGTGACACTCAAGGTACTGGTGGTAAACCAGCAACTCTAGCAACTGGTGCGGTTGTTCGCGTACCTCTATTCATCGCTATCGGTGAAGTTGTGAAAGTTGACACTCGTACTGGCGAATACGTTGGTCGTGTTAAGTAATCAATTTGATTACAACATGTAGCAATTAAAGCTTTTGTAGAAACTGTTTCTTCAAGGTTATGGTTTATAAAGGTTTTGTTGTAAAGAAAGAAAGGTCACTTTGGTGGCCTTTTTTTGTTTTTGTCTCTTTTCTCAGTTTTGATTTTCAATATATCTATTTATGTGATATTCGGCTAAATCTTATAAATTCCATGAATCTTTCGAATATTCCGTAATGTAATTATTTGTTACATTACCTGTGTTGGCGGTGCATTTTACCTATTCGATTTAACGACATCGTTCAACATAAAGGAAAAAATAATGGAAAATAGAAGCTTAGGACAAAGCCTTAAAGTAGATGAAAGACGTCAATTGCTACACCGTGGTTTAAAATTTGCAGTATTTGGAGTGCCGCTTTTGGCTCTCGGGCTTACCATTAACAGTTCAGTGTTAATGACAGATGCTGGTTATAGCTATGTTCACCAAAACAATATGACGGGTGAACTGGATGTATTCACGGAACCTGGTATTCACTTTCGCATGCCATTTTTATCAAAGATCACTCAGTATGATCAGGTGATCACGGTATCTTTTGGCAATAATATGGGAGAGGACTTTTACCAGAGGCTAGACCCAGTACAAGTTCGTTTTGCGGATACGTATATTGGACAAATCCCAGTCACATTCAGGTTTAAACTCAGTAATGACCCTGAAGCAGTGAAAAAAATGCACCGTGAGTTCCGTAATAACAGTAACTTGATCGATGCTTTATTAGTGAAGAATGCGCGTAATGTGACAGTTATTACCGCAACTCAATACACTGGCGAAGAATTTTTCCAAGGTGGTTTGAACCAGTTCAAATCTAAATTGGGCGACCAATTACGTGAAGGTATTTATTCGACAGAGCGTCGTCAGGTTGAAATTGAACAAATTGATTTAGCTCCCGTCGGAATACAGCAATCGAATGGCAATAAGCTAGAGAAAACCAAGCAGTTAGTGTGGAAAACGGTACCTATTACGGATAAGTCAGGTCATACGATTAGGCAAGAAAATCCGCTTCAGCAATATGGTATCCAAGTGACACAAGTAACGATTGGAGATCCTCAGCCAGAAAAGCAACTTGATCAGTTACTTGCGGATAAGAAACGCTTAGTTGCAGATCGAATTCGAGCGATTCAAGAGCAGGAAACGTCTAAAGCTCAAGCTGAAACTGAACAGTTACGTAAAGAAATTCAACGAACTCGTGAAGTGCAAGATGCTCAACGCCAAAAAGAGTTAGCCATTATATCTCAACAAAAAGATGTTGCGGTTGCTCGTCATATTGCGGAGCGTGAGATTGTTGAAGTCGAGAAAACAAAACATTTGGCTGAAGTTGAGAAAGAGAAAGAATTAGCGATGGCTGAAGCTAATTTGGCGATTCAAAAAGCGAATGCTCTATCGGCGGAATTTGAAGCTAAAGCGATCATTGCGAAAGGTCGCGCTGAAGCGACGATCTTGAAAGAAAAATATGCTGCACTGGGGGCGAACCGAGAGGTTTACCTTGCAGAGCTAAATCGTGATGTGGCAAATGTTTTGTACAATAATTTGCAAAACTTCAAAGTTGAAATGCCACAGAATTACGTAGGCGGAAGCAGTGATGGAGCTTTGAAAAGTAACCTTGATGTGATTACGGCTTTTGGCGCATTAGGTGTGATGGATCAAACTCAGAAAATTACGAAGCAATAACTTAATATTTGCTCATAAATAGAAAGGCTGACGATAGTTCGTCAGCCTTTTTTATTAGAGCTTGTACTGAGTGTTATTAAATCATGAAGATGAAAATAACAGACAGCGCGCTAATTAAGCCTGCAAAGAAGTAGCAGCCTACTTTCCCTGCGACACCTGCATGGATCTTTAAGTCGTGCATACCATGGTGTAAGCGGTGCATTGCATGCCACATAGGCAGTGCTAGCGTCCCGATAATGAATAGTGCACCAATAATGCTGGTGGCAAATTCAGACACACGCTCATAGCTCATTGCATCAGCATCAATGATTCCCATTGGAACCAAAATACCCAAGACTAAAATAGTGATAGGCGTGATCATGGCAAACCATGTACCACCTGCACCGAATAGACCCCACCAGATTGGTTCGTCTGAACGTTGAGGGTGCTTATTCACCGTATTACGGTCAACTTTGTAAGTACTGTTCATCAAATCGTCTCCTACACCACAACCAGAACAACAAGAGAGATAAACGCGACTGCTGCCCATTGGGTCAGTACGATGATTCGCTTATCAACCAGCTTGCCTTTCAATCGAATCGGCATTACTTGCGGCATCATGCTAAAAAAGGTTTGAGCATGAAGTAGGCTACCAGCAAGGGCTATAATGTTAATGCCCACAACTAATGGGTTTGCCATGAAAGAGAGCCATCCTTGCCAAGCTTCTGGCCCTTTCACTAAACACCCCAAACCAAAGGTCAGGAAGATAGTGAATAAGATCAAAGGCAAGACAGTCGCTTCTCGTAGCATGTAGAAGCGGTAGAACGGGTGATTACTCCACCACGTTCTTTTCATCTCACGAACATAAGGTTTACGATTGCTCATCTTACGCTTCCTCCGCCGATTTAACTGGTTTACCGTCTGGCTTAAACATTGAGATTACGAAGTCCATAGAAGAAGCGACTTTACCTTGGTTTACTGCGGCTGCTGGGTCTACCTTTTTAGGGCAAACGTCAGAGCAGTAACCAACAAACGTACAGCCCCAAGCGCCATTCTCACCGTTGATCAATTCCATACGCTCAGCTTGACCGTTATCACGGCTGTCTAAGTTGTATCTATGAGCAAGAGTAAGAGCCGCAGGACCTATAAATTCAGGGTTTAGACCGAATTGAGGACATGCTGCGTAGCAAAGACCACAGTTGATGCAACCTGCGAACTGCTTGTATTTTGCCATTTGCTCTGGCGTTTGGATGTTCGTGCCGTCTTCTGGTGTACGATCATTACCAATGATGTAGGGTTTGATAGCTTCTAAGCGCTCAATGAATGGCGTCATATCGACAATCAAATCTTTCTCAATTGGGAAGTTCGATAGAGGCTCAATTTTTAAACCATCAGGGTAGTCACGTAAGAAACTCTTACAGGCTAGTTTTGGCACGCCGTTGACCATGATGCCGCATGAGCCACAGATAGCCATTCGGCAAGACCAGCGGTAAGACAGATCTTTATCTAGGTTATCCTTGATGTAGCCAATCGCATCTAAGACTGACATCGTTTCATCAAATGGAATCTCAAAGCCTTGAAGGTGAGGCTCTGCGTCTTTTTCTGGATCGTAACGCAGAATGTCTACTTTTTGGATACGGTTCGCTGACATTATGCTTTCTCCTCTTCGCTTATCTCATCTTTCTTTGCACTTTCGCTAGCAGACTTTTCAGATTCTGCGGCTTTCTCGGCTGCAGCAGCTTTCTCTGCGGCTTCACCGTACAAACGAGCTTTAGGTTGAGATTTAGTAATCTTCACGCCGCTGTAATCGATAGTCGGTGCAGAATCTTCTTTGTAGAAAGAAAGAGAGTGTTTAAGGAAGTTCACATCATCACGTTCAGTGCAGTTATCGTCTAAACGTTGGTGTGCGCCGCGAGACTCTTTGCGAAGAATCGCTGAATGCACCATTGCTTCTGCAACTTCTAGCCCGTAGCCCACTTCGATAGCGTAAAGTAGGTCAGTGTTAAACACTTTACCTTTGTCTTTGATGCTGATTTTTTTGTAGCGTGCTTTCAGTTCAGTGATCTTGTCGATGGTTGCTTGCATCAAGTCTTCTTGACGGTAGATGCCACAACCCGCTTCCATGGTATGACCCATTTCAGTTCGAATGTCAGACCAATTTTCATCGCCTTCTTGATTCATCAAACCAGCGATGCGCTCTTCAACGGCTTTGATTTGTTGTGCAATAGCGTCTTCATTCCAGCCTTTGAACTCGGCGGCACGTTTCACGGCTTCTTCACCCGCAACACGGCCAAATACAACGAACTCAGCTAATGAATTAGAGCCTAGGCGGTTTGCACCGTGCAGACCTACAGAAGCACATTCACCAACGGCAAACAGACCTTTAATGCGAGTTTCACAAGTACCGTTAGTTTCAATGCCACCCATGGTGTAATGAACCGTTGGACGAATTGGAATTGGCTCTTTTGCTGGATCGACGTTTACGTAAGCTTTTGCTAGTTCACAAATGAAAGGCAGACGCTCTTGTAGGTATTCCTCACCAAGGTGGCGAAGATCTAGGTGGACGACATCACCAAGCGGATGCTTAATGGTGTTGCCTTTTTGTTGTTCATGCCAGAACGCTTGCGACACTTTGTCACGAGGTCCTAGTTCCATGTATTTGTTCTTTGGTTCGCCGACAGGAGTTTCAGGACCCATACCGTAATCTTGCAAGTAACGGTAGCCGTTCTTGTTGACGATAATACCGCCTTCACCACGGCAACCTTCTGTCATCAAAATACCTGTACCAGGAAGACCTGTTGGGTGGTATTGAACGAACTCCATGTCACGCAGAGGTACACCATGACGATAAGCCATTGCCATACCGTCGCCAGTTACAATACCGCCGTTAGTGTTGCAATGATAAACACGACCTGCGCCACCAGTTGCAAGAACAACTGATTTTGCTTTGATAGTAACAAGCTCACCTTCAGACATATGAATAGCGATAAGACCTTGGATTTCACCGTCTTCGCCGTTCTCATCTTTTTCAACAATGAGGTCTACCACAAAGTACTCGTCAAATCGTTTGATTTGGTCGTACTTCATCGAAGTCTGGAACAGAGTATGAAGCATATGGAAGCCGGTTTTATCCGCCGCAAACCACGTTCTTTCTACTTTCATGCCGCCGAATCGGCGTACGTTAACTTCCCCGTTTTCTTTACGACTCCATGGGCAACCCCATTGCTCCATTTGGATCATTTCGCGAGTCGAGTTTTCAACAAAGTATTCAACAACATCCTGTTCACATAGCCAATCACCACCGCCAACTGTATCGTTGAAGTGGTTATCTAAGCTATCTTCGTCCTTGATTACTGCTGCTGAACCGCCCTCGGCTGCAACAGTGTGCGAGCGCATTGGGTAAACTTTAGAAATAAGGGCTACTTCTAAATCAGGGTTAGCTTCAGCCGCTGCAATAGCAGTACGAAGACCGGCGCCGCCTGCGCCGATGACTGCGATATCTGTGGTGATTACCTTCACAGTTATCCTCCAGTGTGTGATGCGGAATTTTCCGCTTGTTATTATAAAAAGCCAATTTAGGGAGAATGAAACAGCATTAGCCGTATATCACCCCTAAGCCTTAAGTGGTAGGTTCAGTGTAAGAGAGGAGTGGATTGGAAAAGTTGATGCATTTGGGTTTTTAGGTCGGTAATGCATATGGAGGCATAGAAATTATAGGTTATGTGACTGCAATCACGGCAATGAATTGTTGAAAACGATTAACCCGCAGGCGTGGTGTTAACGGCTTGTTGAGTATGATTTTTGTTATCAATGTTGATGTGAAAACTGTATTGATGATTGTATTGTAGAACGTAATTTTCTGGCTTCATTAAAACAACATTTTGCTTTCATTTGTAGAAAGATAGAAGCTTACAAAAGAGATGAAAGGTGGTAATTTCATCGCCTAGAATTCAGTGATATGGAACTTAATAATGCACTCTACATGGCAACCAGCAGCAACCATTAAGCAGTTAAAGCAACGTGCTGATATCCTTAGTCAAATTCGCCAGTTCTTTACAGAAAGAAACGTGATGGAAGTGGATACACCAGCGATGAGTCACGCCACTGTGACGGACGTGCATTTACATACTTTCAAAACTGAATTCGTAGGACCGGGTTATGCGCATGGTCAGCCGCTGTTCTTTATGACTAGCCCTGAGTTTCATATGAAACGACTGCTAGCGGCAAGCAGTGGCTGTATCTATCAGATTTGTAAGTCTTTCCGTAACGAAGAAAACGGTCGTTATCACAACCCTGAATTCACTATGTTGGAGTGGTATCGCGTTGGTTTCAATCATCATGATTTGATGGATGAAATGGATTCACTCTTACAGCAAGTCTTGAAGTGCGGAAGTGCACAGCGAATGACGTATCAGCAAGCTTTTGTGGATTTGCTGGGTGTGTGCCCATTAGAAGCGTCTATGGATGAATTGAAGCAAGTCGCAGCGCCACTAGGGCTTCGTGATATAGCCGATCCTGAACAAGATAGAGATACTTTGTTACAGCTACTTTTCAGTATGGGGGTCGAACCTAAGATTGGTCAGGTTGTTCCTACGTTTATCTTTGATTTCCCAGCTTCACAAGCGGCTCTTGCTAAAATAAACGCTCATGACTCGCGTGTTGCTGATCGTTTTGAGGTCTATTTTAAAGGCATCGAATTAGCTAATGGTTTCCATGAATTGGACAACCCACAAGAACAGCTTAAGCGTTTTGAAGAAGATAATGTGAAACGGTTAGAAATGGGGTTAGCTGCTCAGCCAATCGATCATCATTTGATAGAGGCGCTAAAAGCAGGTTTGCCTGAATGTGCAGGGGTAGCTTTAGGTATTGATCGCTTAATCATGCTGGCGTTAGGGTATGATCATATTGATGATGTCACAGCGTTCCCTTTCCCTAGGTCATAATGATTTAGCTCATTAGCTCATTAGCTCATTAGTTCTATGGTGGCTTTTGAGTAACGAGTCTCACTAAAAGCAGACAATGGCAGTCTGCTTTTAGAGTATTCATTATTACTTCTTAATCTCTTTAACTTCTTGGCTCTAATTTTATTCTCACTTATTGAACCAGAATGCCGGTTCCTACTACTGCGACTATTGCGCCTAACCACGCATAGATATTCGGTCTTTGTTTGGTGTAGTACCAGAGAATAGGCAGTAGCATAATAGGAGTAGTAGAAGAGAGTAACGCAACCATACCCACGTTACCTTCTTGCAGAGCATACAAAATCAAAGTCATACCCACCGCCATTGCTAAGAATCCGTTGATGGCAGTAATACCAAACATTTGCCTATTCATTGGTTTAATAGGAAGTGAGAGCTTCGCCCCTGTTAAACGAAAAAGGGAATGTGCAATAAACGCAGTGATCATCCTAATAGCAGAAGCTGCAACAGGGTCAATATTGGTTTGCATAACAGGTTTAGCAATGATTCCCCCAAGCGCTTGGCAAAGTGCCGCTAGGATTCCTAGGCCAACGCCGATCCAAATTTTCCCTTTAATATCTTCTAGCTGATTTTGAGTTTGCCCTTTACGACCAAAGAATATCGCGGTTAATACACCACTGAATACTAAAGCTGAGCCGATTAGCTCCATGCCTGTCATGCTTTCACTAAAAAGGAAGTAGCCTAATATGGCAGAGAATACGGCATGACAAGAAAATAGCAGACCAGCTTGTCTTGGTCCCATTCGATTCAAGCAAGCAAATAGAGCGGTGTCACCAATGAATATGCCAATCAAACCAGACAGCATCATGGGAGTCACAAGGGCGCTATCAACAGTAGACCAGCCACCAGTTACCCAGGCCATTGTTGATAGTATGACGGCGGTACAACCCATCCGCCATCGGCTATAGGCAAACGAACCTAGATGCTGAGCGGGCTTTACCGATAATAGGCTTGCGATAGCCCAAAGAAATGCAGCAGCAAGTGCTAGCCATTCAAATCCCATTTGAAAGAGCGTCCATGAGGGGAAAGTAGTGATCCAATATGCACTAAACCACCTTCAGAGCAAAGTGAGATTTGATCTGAAGGTGGTTTAGTTAATTACTGCGCTAGTTAAGCTTACTTCTTTCTGTTAACCAAAGAGTTCAGTTAACAAAAAAACTTAGTCAACCAACGAATTTAGTTAATCAAAGAACGCAGTAGCCTTTGCTTAAGCCACAGTGTTTAAATTCTAAGTCAATATGAACAGCGCAAGGTAGACAATTCCGAGTCCGACAAGCCCTAGGATTATCCCCATTTTTGCCATGTCTTTACTTTCAATAAGACCCGTTGAATAGGCTAAGGAGTTAGGCGGTGTTGATACTGGAAGGATCATACCAAGTGAAGCTGAGAAGGCGACAACAACCAGTAACCCTTGTAGCCCACCAATCGCAACTAAGCTTTCCATTGAAGCTCCAATTGCAGCTGCAATCGGCATTAATAAGTTTGCTGTTGCTGTATTCGACATAAAGTTCGCCATTAACCAACATACAATAGACAGCGTAAGAACAACGGAAGTTGGAGATAAGGATTCATAGTCAATAGCGTGCGCGAGTGCGACCGCAAGCCCGGTTTTATCTAAACCGATACCAATCGCAATACCACCTGCGACTAACCAAAGCACATCCCAGTTAATCATTTTTAGCTCTTCCTTGCCCATGATACCCGTTAGGGTAAAGACAGCTAATGGGATGATGGAAACCACGTAGGTATTCATGCCATGCAGTTTTGTGGTCATCCATAAAATAATAGTCAGGGCAAAGGTGGCGTACACAACAATAGCACGCCAACTTTTCTTGAATTTTCCGTCTAACTTCAAAATCATATTTTGCTGCTGAGAAGGAAAAAACTTTTGAAGCAGGAACCAAGCAATTGTGAGTTGGATTATTACAAAGGGTAGCCCCATCATCATCCAAGATAGGAAATCAATACTGTTTTCACCAGTAAGATACTGTAAAGCAATTGCGTTAGGTGGTGTGCCGATTGGTGTTGCAATACCCCCGGTATTAGCGGCGATTGGAATACATAGGACCAATGCTTTGATACCAATATCGCCTTTGGGTGCAGAGGCGACAATTGGTCCTAATAATGCCAGCATCATAACTGTGGTTGCAGTATTGGACATAAACATTGAAAACACAGCTGTGATTAGCATTAAACCAAGCATTATAAAGCGAGGTTGAGTACCAAATGGTTTGAGTAATACTCGCGCTAGATTGTTATCTAATTCGTATTTTGAGGCGGCAATTGCTAAGGCGAAGCCACCCATAAAAAGAATGATGATTGGCGAAGAAAAAGCACCAAAGATGTCGGTATATTTGATTAACTCACCAAGGTCATGTCCTGCTGGTGGGTTTCGAAATAGGTGCAAACCTTTATCTGAGATCATGACTAATTCAAGGGCGATGATCAAAATGGAAGTGGCAAAAACTGGTACGGGCTCAAGCACCCACAACAATGCCGCGAGCAAAAATATAGCCAACAAACGATGCTGAATTAAGGTTAAATTCTCAATTGGTATGGAGTCGATTGGCATAAACAGCACACCAAGGGGGATAGAGAAGCAAATCAATAGCTTAATTAAAACGCCAATATCGAGCTTAAGCATGACACCGAGACCTTATGAAAAAATAACTTCAATTAGAGTAAGTTATCTCTGACTTCGGTACTTGGATAAGCGTTATAAAAAATGAAACTCGTTTAATAATTCGTCAGGTGTTTTGTTTTTAGTCAATCTTTTAAGTTGGAAGGCGTGTTGGCTTAAGTCGAAATCGAAGTTTGAGTTGCAATAAGGGGAGCTGAAATTGATATTCCGACTAACTTTTGAATTTTGGGTATAAAAAAGGCGAGTTATGAAAAACTCGCCTTTCGTGTATCTTTAAAATAACGATTAAGCCCAGATAGCTTTAGAGCGCTATGAAAGCATGCTGTTTTTACTCAGCTGACTGAATGTCTTTGCTTTCTTCTTTTGATTCTTCTGCAGCTTCAGCCTGTTTTTCTTGACTAACAATGTTGTGCGCAAAAGGCGTACCTAGTACTGTTTTTTCGCCATTGACCATAGTCTCATCAAACTTGATTGAGTCTTTAGCAAATAGGTTAATAACAGTTGAACCAAGTTTAAAGCGGCCCATCTCTTCACCCTTCTTCAGGATGATCGCATTGTTACCTTCTGCTGGGTAATCCCATTTGTAAACACTGTTCCCACGAGGTGGAGTAATCGTGCCTGCCCATACTTGCTCAATGCTACCAACAATCGTTGCACCAACCAGTACTTGAGCCATAGGTCCAAACTCAGTATCGAAAATACACACAACACGTTCGTTACGAGCAAAAAGGTTTGGTACATTTTCTGCTGTTAATGGGTTAACAGAGAATAGGTCACCAGGGACATAAATCATCTGGCGAAGTGTACCGTCACATGGCATATGAACGCGGTGGTAATCACTTGGAGATAGGTAAAGTGTTGCGAACTCACCATCAGCAAACTCTTCAGCTAGTGCCGCGTCGCCACCTAGAAGTTCACGAGCAGAATAGTCATGACCTTTTGCTTGAATCAGCTGACCATCAGTAATTGGACCAAATTGGCTTACACGAGCATCTGCAGGATGAACAATAACTGAATCACCTTCAGCGATAGGACGCGTGCCTTCTTTGAGTTCACGTACAAAGAATTCATTGAATGTTTTAAAGTGTTTAGGATCGCTGTGCAGCGCTTCATCCATGTTTACTTTGTATTGTTTAATGAACCAGTTAATGATTGCTGTGGTTAAACCGCCCGCTTTTGCAGAAGCTAGTTTACCGACTAGACGAGTCAGTCCGTGTTGTGGAATCCAGTATTGCAATCCAACTTTAATCTTATCCATTGTATTAATTTTCCGATGCTGTTTGTTTTTGATGCTAATCGTTTTTAATGCAAACGAATTAATGACGATTTAGGGCGCGAGATGTTACTTAAAATCGCGCAACTTGTCAGTAAATGTACATGTTTGTTCACAAGAATGCGGTTATAGATCCGCTTTCTTACTTCGTGAGTACTGACGGTTATCTTTGTTGTCAGCCATTGTTTCAATAATGCGATGGTAGCTAGCAAAACGTAAACGGCTAATTTTTCCGTCTTCAACGGCTTCACGCAGAAGACATCCCGGGTCGTCATTGTGTTTACAGTCGCGAAATTTACAACCACCTAGGTATGGTTTGAATTCAATGAAAGCGTCAGTGATTTCGTCAGGTTCTAGGTGCCATAGACCGAATTCACGTACCCCAGGGGAATCGATCAGATCGCCACCAGAAGGGAAGTGATATAAACGTGCTGCCGTGGTGGTGTGTTGCCCCAGCCCTGAGTTTTCAGAAACAGCGCCTTCTTCTATGTCTAATGTTGGCATAAGTGCATTCACTAGGCTGGATTTGCCCACGCCGGATTGACCAACGAAAATGTTGATGCGATCTTTTAATTCAGCTTCCAGCTCTTTGATACCGTAGCCAGACTCTTTACTCACGAACATCACTTTATAGCCGATTTTTTCGTACACTTTCAGCGTTTCGCGGTATTCGCTAATTTGTTGTTCTGTCAGTAAGTCGACTTTATTGAGCACAACTAATGGCGCAATATTCACCGTTTCAGAGGCTATCAAGTAGCGGTCGATGATATTAAGTGATAGCTCTGGTAGCACAGCTGAAACGATAACCATTTGGTCAACGTTTGCCGCAACAGGTTTTAAGCCGTCGTAGTAATCAGGGCGAGTTAGCATTGACGTTCGAGGTTCAACCGCTTCGACAACACCAGAAATACCAGCCATCGATTCAAGCCCAGCACGCCAGATTACCTTGTCTCCAGAGACTAATGTTTCAATGCTACGACGTAAATTACATCGATGCACTTCATTCGTTTCTAGATCTTCGATATCAGCATGTTGACCAAATCGAGTGATAACAAGACCATGTTTAGTGCCGCCAAGCATATTCTCATCCCATTGGATAGAATCTTCTTTTTTAAGACGTTTGTTCTGGTTACTGCGTACGCGTCGTACTTGACCTTTGGTTAACTTTTTCTTTTTAGCCACAATTTTCCACTTAACACATCTAAATTGATGATAGGGGACTCAAACAAGGTGCTAATTAGCACGACTGCATTTCAGTTGCTCTAAACCTAGTTTGAGTATACATATTTGGGTATAGTACCTCTTTTATACGTAAACAAATAGGCAACTCCCTTATGTCCTTTAGTGATCAGAACCTAATTTGGGTTGATCTTGAGATGACAGGTCTTGATCCTGAAACTCATAAAATTATTGAAATTGCTTCTATCGTTACAGATAGCGAGTTGAATATTCTCGCCGAAGGACCGGTACTTGCTATCCATCAGTCTGATGAAGAGTTGGATAAAATGGATGAATGGTGTACTACTACTCACACTGGAAGTGGCTTAGTTGCACGTATAAAAGAAAGCTCTGTTACTGAGCAAGATGCCATTGACCAAACTATTGAGTTTTTGGAAAAGTGGGTACCAAAGGGCAAATCTCCAATTTGTGGAAATAGCATAGGACAAGATCGCCGTTTCTTGTATAAACACATGCCAGAATTAGAGCAGTATTTCCATTATCGCTACATTGACGTGAGTACTTTGAAAGAACTTACTCGTCGTTGGAAACCTGAAGTTCTTGATGGTTTTTCTAAAACAGGAAGCCATCTTGCACTAGATGACATTCGTGAATCTATCGCTGAATTACAGTATTACCGTAAAACAATCATAAGTATTTAGTCTGTGTATGGCGAAACCATTTGAGCGAATGGCAAAGAGCATATTGACAGTGCTCTTTTTTGTGTGCTTTTTCAGCAAGTAATGAAAATTTTTCATATTTTTGCATTAAGGACTTGCATCACAAAAAAATGCTCTTATAATTCGCAGCCCTGAACGGCGAAAGACGTTCATGATTGCGATACTAGCTCAGTTGGTAGAGCGCAACCTTGCCAAGGTTGAGGTCATCGGTTCGAACCCGATGTATCGCTCCAATTTCTTTTCGAAGAAATAGTATTTTCATTGTACTTAACAATGCATCCGGACGCGGGATGGAGCAGTTTGGTAGCTCGTCGGGCTCATAACCCGAAGGTCGTCGGTTCAAATCCGGCTCCCGCAACCACATTACAGTTAAACGTTGGTTTGATGCTTCTTAGCAAACAAGATAAACGGTTAGCTTATGCGATACTAGCTCAGTTGGTAGAGCGCAACCTTGCCAAGGTTGAGGTCATCGGTTCGAACCCGATGTATCGCTCCAAATTCTATTCTTAGAAGCTGTCTCTTTGAGAAAGTGCTCAGAATGAAAATGGTTTAGTCTCATTGTCTTAAACGGTAATGATGCGAAAAGAGAAACATCCGGACGCGGGATGGAGCAGTTTGGTAGCTCGTCGGGCTCATAACCCGAAGGTCGTCGGTTCAAATCCGGCTCCCGCAACCACATTACAGTTAAACGTTGATTTGATGCTTATTTAGCAGACAAGATGAACGGTTAGCTTATGCGA
This sequence comes from Vibrio gallaecicus, assembly GCF_024347495.1. Taxonomy (NCBI): domain Bacteria; kingdom Pseudomonadati; phylum Pseudomonadota; class Gammaproteobacteria; order Vibrionales; family Vibrionaceae; genus Vibrio; species Vibrio gallaecicus. The sequence goes on from NZ_AP025490.1 coordinate 289,072, forward strand.
TACTAGCTCAGTTGGTAGAGCGCAACCTTGCCAAGGTTGAGGTCATCGGTTCGAACCCGATGTATCGCTCCAAATTCTATTCTTAGAAGCTGTCTCTTTGAGAAAGTGCTCAGAATGAAAATGGTTTAGTCTCATTGTCTTAAACGGTAATGATGCGAAAAGAGAAACATCCGGACGCGGGATGGAGCAGTTTGGTAGCTCGTCGGGCTCATAACCCGAAGGTCGTCGGTTCAAATCCGGCTCCCGCAACCACATTACAGTTAAACGTTGATTTGATGCTTATTTAGCAGACAAGATGAACGGTTAGCTTATGCGATACTAGCTCAGTTGGTAGAGCGCAACCTTGCCAAGGTTGAGGTCATCGGTTCGAACCCGATGTATCGCTCCAAATTCTCTCTTTTTAGAGAACAGTTTCATTGTCTTAAACAATGCATCCGGACGCGGGATGGAGCAGTTTGGTAGCTCGTCGGGCTCATAACCCGAAGGTCGTCGGTTCAAATCCGGCTCCCGCAACCACATTACAGTTAAACGTTAATTTGATGCTTCTTAGCAGAAAGATGAACGGTTAGCTTATGCGATACTAGCTCAGTTGGTAGAGCGCAACCTTGCCAAGGTTGAGGTCATCGGTTCGAACCCGATGTATCGCTCCAAATTCTATTCTTAGAAGCTGTCTCTTTGAGAAAGTGTTCAGAATGAAAATGGTTTAGTCTCATTGTCTTAAACGATAATGATGCGAAAAAGAGAAACATCCGGACGCGGGATGGAGCAGTTTGGTAGCTCGTCGGGCTCATAACCCGAAGGTCGTCGGTTCAAATCCGGCTCCCGCAACCACATTACAGTTAAACGTTGGTTTGATGCTTCTTAGCAAACAAGATAAACGGTTAGCTTATGCGATACTAGCTCAGTTGGTAGAGCGCAACCTTGCCAAGGTTGAGGTCATCGGTTCGAACCCGATGTATCGCTCCAAATTCTATTCTTAGAAGCTGTCTCTTTGAGAAAGTGCTCAGAATGAAAATGGTTTAGTCTCATTGTCTTAAACGGTAATGATGCGAAAAGAGAAACATCCGGACGCGGGATGGAGCAGTTTGGTAGCTCGTCGGGCTCATAACCCGAAGGTCGTCGGTTCAAATCCGGCTCCCGCAACCACATTACAGTTAAACGTTGATTTGATGCTTATTTAGCAGACAAGATGAACGGTTAGCTTATGCGATACTAGCTCAGTTGGTAGAGCGCAACCTTGCCAAGGTTGAGGTCATCGGTTCGAACCCGATGTATCGCTCCAAATTCTCTCTTTTTAGAGAACAGTTTCATTGTCTTAAACAATGTATCCGGACGCGGGATGGAGCAGTTTGGTAGCTCGTCGGGCTCATAACCCGAAGGTCGTCGGTTCAAATCCGGCTCCCGCAACCACATTACAGCTAAACGTTGATTTGATGCTTCTTAGTAGGCAAATTTAACGGTTAACTAAGCGATACTAGCTCAGCTGGTAGAGCGCAACCTTGCCAAGGTTGAGGTCATCGGTTCGAACCCGATGTATCGCTCCAATTTCTTTCTTAGGATTGATGTTGGGAATATAGAGTCATTAACTTAAATAATGCATCCGGACGCGGGATGGAGCAGTTTGGTAGCTCGTCGGGCTCATAACCCGAAGGTCGTCGGTTCAAATCCGGCTCCCGCAACCACATTACAGTTGAACGTTTAATACTGTCTTGCAGTAAGAACTTAGCTTCTTAACTGAAAAGAAGAACGGTTAGCTCATGCGATACTAGCTCAGTTGGTAGAGCGCAACCTTGCCAAGGTTGAGGTCATCGGTTCGAACCCGATGTATCGCTCCAATTTATCTCTAAGCCCTGAGTTTTGAGATAGACCTATACCATTAGGTCACGCTCTTTCTTTAATGCTGCGAAGCATAATCCCCCAAAATAAACAATTAATCCTCCTTTTCGGTGGATATTTTTGCGTCTCAAATATGAATTAGCAAATGGAATGCTAGTAACTATCAGATCTATATAATTGAATCTGAGGTTTATTCGCACCTGTAAACAGACTTATCCACAAAATCCCAATTGTGGATAAGTTAGTTGATAAACTTGTTTCAGAGCTAATTATTATTGTCTATATAAAAGATCTTTTTTTGATTCTTGTTTGTTGAAAAAGTAACAATCAAACATAACTGTTTGTTTTTGCTTGAATATTGTGTCAAGTGGCTATTTTTACATTAGAATTTAAAGATCGTTAAGCTCTTGTTTTTTGATCTTAGTCATTTATTAGGAATGTGTTTAACTTTCACGATATGCTTGAATCCCACCAACTTATTAAACCTTTTCCACATTATTGAATTTGAGAACAATATCAAATATTGCAGTATAAATTTGTGCAGGAAAGAGATGTCATTGCGTATGAAGCCATTATCAATTCTGGCTGAGTAGTGATTAACAATGGCGATGTATAAAGACAGGTAGGCTATGCGTCTCTTGGTAGCCCCTTTTCAACAATACGAATCAATCGTTGTTTTTTGCTTGCTACCTTACTTGTACCTGTAGGTAACTGTTGAGACTGTTGCTCTAATGCCCATAAAATATGAACATCTAATAATTCACTTTTTCCTAAGTTACTTTCTAAGGTATCGACGATTCGTTGTTGGTAAGGAGCGTTCCCCATTGCGATGAACAAGTTGCGAAGCCATTGTTGGTGCCCAATACGTCGAATTGCTGAGCCTTCCATCTTTTTCAGGAATGTTGTTTCGTCCCAGCTTGCGAGTTGAACAAGGTCTGAGTCTTGAAAATCGTCTCTACGGTGGAAGTCTTTTTGGATGCTAACTTCAGCGTGTCGATTCCAAGGGCAAACTAGTTGACAGTCATCGCAGCCATAAATCCTATTTCCCATTGGTTTTCTGAATTCCTCAGGGATAATTCCATCGAATTCAATCGTAAGGTATGAGATGCACTTTCTAGCATCAACAATTCCTTCTTCGATAATTGCTCCCGTAGGGCATGAAGTGATACAAGCTGTGCACTTCCCACATTCATCAACGCTTGGTGTGTCTACCGGCAATGGGATATTAACGAGTAGCTCTCCGAGGAAAAACCAAGAACCTGACTCTTTATCTAGAATTAAGGAGTGTTTACCTGTCCAACCTAGTCCTGCCTTTTGCGCTAGTGGGCGCTCTAATATCGGAGCAGAATCAACAAAAGGACGGTAGTCTAAACCTTCCACTTCTTGCTCGATTTTTTGCCCTAGTTTTTTAAGCTGGTTACGAACGAGTTTATGGTAATCGCGACCAAGGGCATAACGGCTGATGTAAGCTTGGGTAGTATCATTTAGATTAGAAGCAAACTGAGCTTCAGGAGGAAGGTAATCCATTCGAGCACTGATTACTCGAACGGTGCCCGGATGAAGTTCATCAGGACGTGCTCGCATCATTCCATGGCGTGCCATCCAATCCATTCCACCATGGTAGCCTTTGTCTAACCAATCTTGCAGCGCTGCTTCGTGTTCGCTTAAGTCAATGTCACAGATCCCTACTTTTTGGAATCCGAGCTCTTTGGCCCAAACTTTAATTTGTTCAGCAAGTTGGTCAAGGTTCATGTTGTCAGCTCTGTTTTTATGAGGTCAAACAAAAAATGGGGGCGGATCTTAACGGATCTTGAAGAAATTAACCAGAACTCGCGTACTTTCTTGCTTATTTTTCATATAACTTACATTTGAGATCTTGTCTCTCAAAAGCAACACGGTTTACTATTCTTGTTCATTTGATTTTTATATAGTCAACGATCGATATTTAGAGAACTTATTCATGAGCACGAAACAATTTATTTTGAAAGATGAGCAAGCAACGATTCAATTAGGCACCAGTCTTTCAAATCTATGCTCACAGCAAACGACTATTTACTTGCATGGTGATCTTGGCGCAGGGAAAACGACATTTAGTCGTGGTTTTGTAAGAGCGCTTGGTCATCAAGGGAATGTAAAAAGCCCGACTTACACTTTAGTTGAACCATATCAGTTGGCTGATTGGCAGGTTTATCATTTCGACTTGTACCGACTTGCCGATCCTGAAGAGTTAGAATTTATGGGTATTCGTGATTACTTTACTCCCGATGCTATTTGCTTAGTGGAATGGCCTGAAAAGGGAGTTGGTATGTTACCTGAAGCTGATATGGATATTGATATTCGCTACCAAGATGATCACCGTATTGTTTCTTTAACCGCTAATAATGAATATGGGCAGCGTTTGCTTGATCAGTTGGAGTTAAATTGATTTTTAGGCATCTTCTTTCTGCAGTGATCACGGTTATCACTGCATTTACATTTTTTATATCCCTTCCTACTTTTGCTAACGCACTTGAAGGGTTGAGGGTATGGCCTTCACCGGACGAAACTCGAGTCGTGATTGATCTGAAGTCGGAAGTAGACTTCAGTTATTTCACTTTGAGTAGTCCAAGCCGTTTAGTCGTTGATCTCAAAAACACGACGCTGGCGAGTAAGCTACCTATTACGGTAAAAGACAGCCCAGTATTAAGTAAAGTACGCAAAAGTTCTCCTCCAGAAAAAAGTACTTACCGATTAGTCTTTGAGTTAAAGAAAGCCTCTAAAGCTGAGTTATTTAAGCTGAAACCAACTCCTGGTGGTCAGTATGGGCATCGTTTAGTTATTGATTTCCCACATGGGGCTAAAAGCTCCTCGACTAAGCCTACAGCTTCAAATACTAAACCTGCAGTAAGTAAGAGCATTACTCAAGTTCCTCGTAAGCAAGATATTTTGATTGTTATCGACCCTGGACATGGTGGTGAAGACCCTGGCTCGATCGGCCCTTCTCGTAAGTATGAAAAAAATGCAACATTGAGTATTTCTAAAAAATTAGCTGCGAACTTAAATGCCGTTCCTGGTATTAAAACTCGTTTAACGCGAAACTCGGATTACTTTGTTAATTTAAACCGACGGGTTGCTATTGCTCGTGAAAATGAAGCACATCTGCTTATTTCTATCCACGCTGATGCTTTTACTACTCCACAACCTCGTGGTGGATCTGTATTTGTACTTAATACGCGACGAGCGAATACGGAAATTTCACGCTGGATTGAAAATAAAGAAAAGCAGTCTGAATTATTAGGTGGCAGTGGTGCGGCATTTACAGGGAACATTGCAGATAAAAATGTAAACCAAACATTGCTGGATTTGCAGTTTAGTCATTCGCAGAAAGAAGGCTATAAACTGGCGAAAGAGATTTTGTCGGAGATGGGCAAAGTCGCTAAATTACATAATTCAAAGCCGATCAATACAAGTTTAGCCGTATTGAGATCACCTCAAATCCCATCAGTATTGGTTGAAACGGGGTTTATATCTAACCCAACAGAAGAAAAGTTGCTTTTCCAGCGTTCGCATCAAGACAAACTTGCTCGTTCTATTGCACAAGCTGTTGTGAAGTATTTAAAGGCGAATCCACCTGAAGGCACTATCCTCTCAGGCTCCTCTTCAAAGCAAACTTCCCATAAAGTCAGTCGTGGAGAATCTCTATCGGTTATTGCTAAAAAATACGGAACTTCAACACAAGCCATAATGAAATCAAATGGCTTGAAATCAAGTAGCCTAGCGATTGGTCAGATACTTAAAATCCCTGGAACCGCAGATTCTTTAGTTGTGCCTAAAATAACAAACACAGTCGAGACTAAAACGGTTACTCATGTTGTTAAGTCTGGCGAATACTTAGGAAAGATTGCGAGTAAATATAAAGTATCAGTAGCATCGATTAAGCGTGAAAACCGCCTGAAATCAGAAACACTTAAAGTTGGACAAAAGCTGAAAGTGACCGTGAGTTTGAAAGATATTCCTTTGCGTAGGCATAAAGTCGCGCGAGGGGAGTTCTTAGGCAAAATCGCATCCAAATATGGGGTGAGTGTGAATAGCATTCGACAAGCCAACAAGTTACGTTCGGATGAACTCGCTATTGGGCAAGTACTGATAATTCCGCATAAGTAATTGCTGGAATCAGAATAAAAGATGAAGTTATGACGATAAAGATATTGCCTGCCCGTTTGGCAAACCAAATTGCAGCGGGTGAGGTGGTAGAGAGACCAGCTTCAGTAGTAAAGGAGCTGGTTGAAAATAGCTTGGATTCAGGGGCGACACGAATCGATATTGATATCGAGAAAGGTGGCTCGAAAATGATCCGTGTCCGAGATAATGGCAAAGGGATCGTGAAAGATGAACTCGCGCTAGCTTTGAGTCGACATGCTACATCTAAAATTCATACTCTGGATGATCTAGAAGCCATTGTTAGTCTTGGCTTTCGTGGTGAAGCACTTGCCAGTATTAGCTCGGTCGCACGCCTGACTATCACTTCAAGACCGGCTACTCAAGATCAAGCATGGTCTGCATACAGCGAAGGTCGTGATATGCAGGTGAAATTACAACCTGCCGCGCACCCAATTGGAACATCTGTTGAAGTACTCGATCTTTTCTTCAATACGCCAGCAAGACGTAAGTTTTTAAGAACTGAGAAAACAGAGTTCACTCATATTGATGAACTTCTTAAGCGTATTGCTCTGAGTCGTTTTGATGTGACTATCAATTTGCGTCATAACGGCAAGATGATTCGTCAATATCGAGCGGCAAAAACAGAAGTGCAAGCTGAAAAGCGTATCTCAGCTGTGTGTGGAAATTCATTCGTTCGTCATATGCTTAGAATTGAGCTTGATCATCAAGGGCTTAAATTACATGGTTGGATAACAACTCCAGATGGAGCAAGGCAGCAAAGTGACTTGCAGTACTGCTATGTGAATGGACGAATGATGCGAGATAAGCTGATCAATCATGCCATTCGCCAAAGCTATGAAAGCAGCTTACGGCCAGAACAATTTGCTACGTATGTACTCTTTATTGAAATCGACCCTCATCAAGTTGATGTTAATGTACACCCTGCAAAGCACGAAGTTCGTTTTCATCAAGCTCGTCTTGTACATGATTTTATTTATCAAGCTTTAAGCGATGGTCTTGCTCAAACTAAACAAATAGATGCAGTACCTATGAGGGAGTCTGCCTTTCATCAAGAATCACCAACGCAGGTTCATGAAGAAACGACCGGTTTAAATCATGTCGATTCTTTCGTTCCTGAGCGAGTGTTGCAGGCTATCGAGCAAACACCATCTTATCCTAGAAAAGTAGAACCTTCTCCTCAGGCTGAAAATAAGGTTCAAGATCAACCAAGTCATTACTTCCAAACCGCTTCAATTCCAAATCAAAGGGAAGGGGTAGTGGACCGCCAAGATTGGATTGAATCAAAACCAGCGCCAAGAAAAGAGAAAGAGTCACAACAACACTATGGTGAACCTGCACCTTCGAAGCGAGAAGTGAATGCGTATAAAGAGCTTTTAAATACGCCTCATGTGGATCATTCATCAGATATTCTCGATAAGCCTAATGATTCAAAAAAAGAGAAAAGCCAGGCTTCAATTGATTTACCAACTAGGTTTGATAGTTCGGATAGCCTTAATCGTCCCGAACCTTATATGAGCTCAGAGCTAAATATTTCTCATAAAGTAGGGAATAGTTCGAAACCTGTATCAAGTGCGATACAACCAATAACAGAGTTAGGAAAAGCCGTTTCAGTTGTAGAAAAGCAATATCTTGTCATGGGCGGGAAACATGGTTGTGTTCTACTTTCATTAGCTAAAGCTGAACTATTGAGAATTATAGGGCAACTTGATACTCAACAAGCCCCACTAAAGAGTCAGCCATTACTTGTTCCTTTATCTTTAAAAGTTGAACCTGAGCTTATGCAAGCTTCGCATATTTTTGGTCCGAAGCTATTGCAGTTAGGTATAGAGCTTAAAGCGAGAAATAAAGAAGCGATTATGGTGATGGGCGTGCCATCTCCGTTAAGGCAGCAAAACTTACAGACTTTGATCCCAGATCTGTTATCGTACGCGGCTTCAATAAATGCAGTTGACAGCAATAGTGTAGTCGATAGCACTAATGTCACTGATAGAGAGGCTGATAAGGTGATGCCTTTATTGGTTCATTGGATCGCATTTCAAACGACTCAAGTAAAAAGCGACTACACTTTATCAGAAGCGATTCAACTAGTTGGGGAACTTGAACAACTGTGGCATGGTCTACTTCCGTTAGATGACCCAGAGTTTGTGAAGCCTATAGATTTTTCAGCGACTATTGCTGCATTTTCACCTCACTAGTACCGCCTTTATTTTATTCGCATTATATTTTCGTCTTAGGCGAGCGTATTAGATAAACCGATTTTTAATAGTAGAAATAAATAATCATGACTCAAAAATTACCTTTAGCGCTATTTTTAATGGGCCCTACTGCATCAGGAAAGACTGACTTGGCTATCCGTTTACGCCAAAAGTTTCCAGTGGAAATCATTAGTGTAGATTCAGCGCTGATCTATAAAGGTATGGATATCGGTACGGCAAAGCCTGATGAAAGCGAACTTGCACAAGCGCCTCATCGGTTAATCGATATTCTAGATCCAAAAGAAGCCTACTCTGCGGCAGACTTTCGACGTGATGCTTTAAAGGAAATGAATGAAATAGTAGCTGCAGGGAAAATTCCGTTGCTAGTTGGCGGAACTATGCTGTACTACAAGGCTCTATTAGAAGGGCTATCACCACTTCCAGCCGCTGATAAAGATATTCGTCAACAAATAGAAGCTGAAGCGGCTGAGAAAGGCTGGGTTGCGCTGCACGAAGAATTAAAAAACATAGATCCAGTTGCGGGTGATCGAATTCACCCCAACGATCCGCAAAGATTATCAAGAGCATTGGAAGTTTACCGAATTTCAGGTAAAACTCTAACTGAGCTTACTCAAACAAAAGGTGAAAGCCTTCCTTTTCGTGTTAAGCAATTTGCGATAGCACCAAAGGAAAGATCTGAATTACACCGTCGTATCGAACTTCGTTTTGAAAAGATGGTTGAAGCAGGGTTTGAAGATGAAATGAAAGCGTTATACGCTAGAGAAGATCTTCACCCGGATCTCCCTTCTGTTCGATGCGTAGGTTATCGACAAATGTGGGATTATTTAGACGGGAACTGTGGTTTAGACGAAGCGATTTTTCGTGGTGTCTGCGCAACTCGTCAATTGGCCAAGCGACAAATAACCTGGCTACGTAGCTGGGACAATTTAACTTGGTTAGATAGTGAAAACATTGAACAAGCGTTAGAAACTCTATCAGATGCAATAGCGCATGATGAGTAATGCTGTGTATAATGTGATCGCTTTTTCGTGAATAAACTCTGGAAAGGATCCGTTATTGAGACTTTTAAACTTGCAGTCTTTCAATAACAACGGAGTTTTTTATTCATTTAGCTCAGAAGCAAAGGCCGCACCTTTGAGTGCACCACTAGCTAAATAATTACAACAAAATACAAATAAGGAAAATAAAATGGCTAAGGGGCAATCTTTACAAGACCCGTTTCTAAATGCACTCCGCCGAGAGCGTATTCCAGTGTCTATCTACCTTGTGAATGGTATCAAACTACAAGGTCAGATCGAGTCTTTTGATCAATTCGTGATCTTGCTGAAAAATACTGTAAACCAAATGGTATACAAGCATGCTATTTCTACTGTGGTACCTGCACGTGCAGTAAGCCACCACAGCGGCGAGCAACGTGCGCCATCTGATCGTCCAGAGAAATCTGAAGATTAATAGTATTAGTAATACAGCAATTGCTGTAATAAGGAGTTGGTTGCTTGTTTGACCGTTATGAATCCGGTGAGCGAGCGGTGCTTGTTCATATCAACTTCACGCAAGAAGGTGAGTGGGAAGATCTTAGCGAGTGTGAAATGCTGGTTTCTTCTGCAGGGGTTGAAACACTACAGGTAATTACTGGTAGTCGACAATCCCCGCTCCCTAAATACTATGTTGGTGAGGGTAAGGCCCAAGAAATTGCTCAAGCTGTCCAACTTACTGGCGCTGAAATTGTAATTTTTAACCATTCCCTCTCTCCTGCCCAAGAACGTAACCTTGAAGCTTTGTGTGAATGTCGAGTGATTGACCGTACTGGCTTGATCTTAGATATATTCGCTCAAAGAGCCCGAACCCATGAAGGTAAATTGCAAGTTGAGCTTGCTCAGCTTCGCCATATATCGACTCGATTGATTCGTGGTTGGACTCACCTAGAAAGACAAAAAGGTGGGATAGGCTTACGTGGTCCAGGAGAAACTCAACTAGAAACAGACCGCCGTTTGTTGCGTGATCGTATTAAAGCGATATTACGTCGTTTAGCTAAAGTGGCTAAGCAGCGTGAACAAGGTCGTCGTGCTCGAAATAGAGCCGAGATACCGACAATCTCTCTTGTGGGCTACACCAATGCCGGTAAATCGACGTTGTTTAATCGAATTACTTCAGCTGGTGTTTATGCTGCAGACCAATTATTTGCAACACTTGATCCTACTCTACGTAAGATCGAATTAGCCGATGTGGGCCCAGCTATCCTTGCAGACACTGTTGGGTTTATTCGACATTTGCCTCATGACTTGGTTGCAGCATTCAAGGCAACATTGCAAGAAACGCAAGAAGCTGACATTTTGTTACATGTTGTTGATGCCAGTGATGACCGTTTTCGTGAGAATATCCAGGCTGTTCATGATGTGCTAGAAGAAATTGATGCGCATGAAGTGCCGACATTAGTCGTCATGAATAAAATCGATCGCATGGACAATCAAAAACCACGCATTGAAAGAGATGACGAAGGCGTGCCTCGCACGGTTTGGGTCTCCGCAATGGATGGTTTGGGTACGGATTTACTATTTGAAGCGTTAACTGAGCGGTTAGCGAGTCAAATTGTTCAATACCAATTACGAATTCCACCTCAGTACCAAGGTAAAATTCGTAGTAAGTTCTTTCAGCTGAATTGTATTCAACGAGAAGAATATGACCAAGATGGTAACTTGTTGATTGATATTCGAATGCAACAAGTAGATTGGTCTAAACTCGAAAAAAGAGAAGGGGCACTCTTAGGTGACTTTATCGTTACTGAAGAGACTGCTAGAGTATAACGTCATATCAAATGATGGAGCTTTCTAATGGCGTGGAATGAGCCTGGAAATAACAACGGCAATAACGGCCGCGATAATGACCCTTGGGGTAAGAAAGATAATCGCGGTGGCCGAGATCAAGGACCGCCAGATTTAGACGAAGTATTTAATAAACTGAGTCAAAAGCTGGGTGGCAAGTTTGGTAAAAAAGGTGGTAATGGTCCATCAATTGGCGGTGGTGGTGCAATTGGCTTTGGTGTCATTGCAGTAATCGCTGTCGCAGTTTGGTTCTTCGCTGGTTTCTATACCGTTGGCGAAGCAGAAAGAGCTGTTGTTTTACGTTTAGGTCAATTTGATCGAATCGAAGAACCTGGTCTTAACTGGCACCCGCGTTTCATTGATGAAGTGAAAGCAGAGCAACTTGTAAACGTTCAAGCTATTCGTTCACTGCGTGCTTCGGGTACGATGCTGACGAAAGATGAAAACGTAGTCACAGTTGAAATGGGTGTTCAATACCGAGTTTCTGATCCATACAAATACCTATACCGAGTAACGAATGCTGACGATAGTTTGCGTCAAGCTACAGACTCTGCATTGCGTGCGGTAATTGGTGATTCTTTGATGGACAGTATCCTAACAAGTGGTCGTCAACAGATTCGTCAAAGCACTCAAGAAACGCTTAACCGCATTATTGATGGCTATGATATGGGTATTCTTATTGTTGATGTTAACTTCCAGTCAGCACGTCCACCTGAGCAAGTAAAAGATGCATTTGATGATGCGATTGCTGCTCGAGAGGATGAAGAGCGTTTTGAGCGTGAAGCTGAAGCTTACCGTAATGATATTCTTCCTAAAGCTACGGGTCGTGCTGAGCGTTTGAAGAAAGAAGCCGTAGGTTACTCTGAGCGCACAATTAATGGTGCACTAGGTCAAGTGGCTCAATTCGAGAAACTATTACCTGAATATCAAGCTGCACCTGAAGTAACACGAAACCGTATGTACTTAGATACGATGGAAAAAGTGTACTCAAGCACATCTAAAGTTCTGATTGATTCTGAATCGAGCGGTAATTTGCTATACCTACCAATCGATAAATTGGGTCAAGGCGGTTCGAAAGCAGTGAAAAGTCAAAAAGCACCATCGACTTATGACCAGATTGAACTTGAAACTCAAGCCGATCCTCAGTCTAGCTCTCAAACTCGTTCAGACAGCTCACGTCAAGGGAGATACTAATAATGCGTAAGTTAATGATCCCTGTATTGGTTGTAGCATTGGCTCTAATGCTGATGTCTGTATTTGTGATACCAGAAGGCGAGCGCGGCATCGTGATTCGTTTTGGTCGAGTACTGAAAGATAACAATGATATCTCTCGTATTCATGAACCTGGTTTACACTTCAAGCTACCTCTATTTGACCGTGTAAAAACTCTTGATGCGCGTATCCAAACAATGGATGGTCGTTCAGACCGTTTCGTAACATCTGAGAAAAAAGATGTAATCATCGATACTTACGTGAAGTGGCGTATTGAAGATTTCGGACAATATTACTTAGCAACTGGTGGTGGTAATGCTCTAACAGCTGAAGCACTACTTGAACGTAAAGTAACAGATGTTCTTCGTTCTGAAATTGGTTCTCGAGAAATTAAGCAGATTGTTTCTGGTCCTCGAAACAAAGATGTTTTGCCTGAAGCTGATGACACTGAAGTTGTAACGACTGAAGCTGCAAAAGAAGCGTTAGAAATTGATGGTGAGCGTGATCAAATCATGTCAGAAGTACTGGTTGGTACACGTGACTCTGCAATGAAAGATCTAGGTGTTGAGATCGTTGATTTCCGCATGAAGAAAATCAACCTTCCAGATAACATCAGTGACTCTATCTATAAACGTATGCGTGCAGAGCGTGAATCTGTTGCGCGTAAACACCGTTCTCAAGGTCGTGAAAAGGCTGAAGTTATCCGAGCTCAAGCTGAGCTAGAGGTAGCTACTGTTCTTGCTGAAGCTGATCGTACAGCTCGAGTAACACGTGGTGATGCTGATGCAGAAGCTGCAAAAATTTACTCTGATGTGTACAGCAAAGATCCTGAGTTCTACGGTTTCTTACGTTCACTTCAAGCATATGAAGCTTCATTTAGTGACAAGAGCGATATCCTAGTTCTTGATCCTAAAACGGACTTCTTCCAATACATGAATACGTCAAAAGGCGCTCAATAGTTATTGAGACCGATGACTTTATCTAAGCTAATTAGATTAGAAGTGTATTGATAATAAAAAGGCTCCTTAGGGAGCCTTTTTGCTTTTCAAATGTTATGAATTTTATAATTTACTTAGGAGCTTAGGTCTATTCGAAATTCAACGTTATGCAGTCATCACCGCAATCACTATTCCAGCAACGACTAAACACCCACCAATTCGTCTAAGTTGATTATCAGGCTGTTGGCTCAATTGAGCGACCATATTTCGCCAGCCATTCGGTGCAATTAAAGGTCCTAGACCTTCTACAATTAGAACCAGTCCTATCGCAAGCCAGATTGAATTTGACATCGTTTGTCCCTAGTGAGTGAAAATGTTCAATATATCAATGGTTTTTGTGATCATATCAGTATACCTGCCGCATTTTCTATGGGTAATAATCTGAGTTATGAACAAAAAATGACTGCAAATAGAGCGATTCGGTGCTAGAATCCATTTTTAATTAGCAACAGAAATTGGAAAGATGGGAAATAACGTAGTCGTTCTGGGCACCCAATGGGGTGACGAAGGTAAAGGTAAAATTGTTGACCTTTTAACTGAAGATGCAAAATACGTGGTTCGCTACCAAGGCGGTCACAATGCAGGTCACACTCTTGTCATTGACGGTGAAAAAACCGTTCTTCACTTAATTCCATCAGGCATTCTTCGCGATAACGTAAAATGTGTTATCGGTAACGGTGTAGTATTATCGCCTGACGCACTTCTAAAAGAAATGAAGCCTCTTGAAGATCGCGGCATTCCTGTTCGTGAACGTCTTTTCATTTCTGAAGCTTGTCCACTAATTCTTCCGTATCATATTGCTATCGACAACGCGCGTGAAATCGCTCGTGGCGCTAAAGCTATTGGTACAACGGGTCGTGGTATCGGTCCTGCTTACGAAGATAAAGTTGCTCGTCGCGGTCTACGCGTTGGTGACCTTTTCGATAAAGAAATGTTTGCAGTGAAACTGAAAGAAGTTATGGAATTCCACAACTTCCAACTAGAGCATTTCTACAAAGCTGAAACAGTAAGCTACGAAGAAGTTCTTGAGCAAGCGATGAGCTACGCAGATATGTTAACTGCGATGGTTATCGACGTAACTGACGAACTAGATGCAGCGCGTAAGCGCGGCGACAAGATCATGTTCGAAGGTGCTCAAGGTACGCTACTAGATATCGACCACGGTACTTACCCATACGTAACGTCTTCTAACACTACTGCTGGTGGTGTTGCTGCAGGTTCTGGTTTCGGTCCTCGTCACATTGGTTACATCCTTGGTATTACTAAGGCTTACTGTACTCGTGTTGGTTCAGGTCCATTCCCTACAGAGCTTTACGATGGCCTTGAAAAGCAAGACCCAGTAGGTAAACACTTAGGCGATGTTGGTCACGAGTTCGGTGCTACAACTGGTCGTCTACGTCGTACTGGCTGGTTTGATGCAGTTGCTATGCGTCGTGCAATCCAAATCAACTCTCTATCTGGTATGTGTCTAACTAAACTAGACGTTCTAGATGGTCTAGAAGAGCTAAAAATTTGTACTGGTTACAAGATGAAAGATGGTTCTGTTCTAGAAGTTTCTCCAATGGCTGCTGAGTCATTTGAAGAAGCAACGCCAATCTACGAAACAATGCCAGGTTGGAGCGAGAACACATTTGGTGCTAAGACTATTGATGCGCTTCCACAAGCTGCTCTAGATTACATCAAGCGTATTGAAGACCTAACTGGCGTTCCAATTGATATCGTATCAACGGGTCCAGATCGTAACGAAACTATCATCAAGGTTCACCCATACGGCGCGTAATGCCTTTGAGTGATTACCAAGCACTTTAATTTAGTGCTTTGATAATAAAATAGTTTTCTAAAAGCCGACTTTATTAAGTCGGTTTTTTTATATCTATGATTTATAGTTTTTATTATTGCTGATGATCTTTTGTACGCTATCTGGCAAAATATTGCCCATCATCGGCAAGTTTTGTCTAAAGCAAATATGTCAGTTGCCGATACAGTTATCATGGTAAGTGAAGTGCTATAAGTCTTTGCTGCATTAAAAGCAGTGAGTCTTGCGTTTCAAAGACAGATAAAAGAGTGCAGGTATGAAGCTACGAATTGTAGCAGCTTCATTAGTATTCGCGTTGAGCTCAACTTTCAGCTATGCAGATTTAGCTGATGTTGGAGAGCCAGTACCGATATACACTGAAGCTGAGTTGATTAATTTAATAGAACGCAATCAACATTTAGAGCGTGTAAAGGCGGATAAATGTCAGTTGGTTGAAGATATTGTTGCCCGTGCAACGCGTATTAGTTTGCCGTCTTATGAATTCTTATACGGTGACATGCTTGCGTGGGGAGTATGTGTTGAACAAGATGTAGAGCTTGGTCTCTATTATATGGAAAATTCAGCACACCAAGGTTTACCTGTGGCTCTAGAGCAACTCGGGCGCTATTACTCGAGAGGTACTTTAGTTCAGCAAGATAAAGAGCGAGCCATCCCTTACTTGCGCGAAGCTGCGGCTATGGGGAACCTTAAAGCCCGTATTCATTTAGCGGAATTGTTACTCCGTGATTACGGAAGCCCTCTCGATTATGAAGATGCTTATCGCTGGCTATATAACTCTGTGACTGCTGATCAAAGGCAGCATAAAAGAATTTCAGTTTTGCGAAATGGTTTAGAGCAAAGAATGCCTGATAACATCATTGCTCGAGCTAAACGCCGTGATGTCTTTTGGTAAAAGGCTGACATAAAGATGAACCTGCACTTTATCTTTATGACGTTTTAGACTGAAATCTGACTTAAACACCTCGCTTGTCGAGGTGTTTCTGTTTATATAAGGGAGCGAAAACTGTCTGTTGGGAAGTGTACTTATAACCTTCCAATTTTTATTTTTTAAATAGTGACGATAATTTTAAGTGGGATAAATTTGCCCTATTTAGAGTGATTTCCAAAGCATATCTGTAGGTTACCCCTAGCATCAGATATACTAGGGATATATACCTTCCTTGCTTAAGCAGGTCCGCCTATGTCAAAAAACACACCAATGTCAGAAAACACGACAGCGACAACCACTGTTGATCCTTTTGCCGACCGAGAGTCGAAAAATTACGAAAATCCAGTACCAAGCCGAGAGTTTATTATTTCGTTTCTAACAGAAGCGAATATTCCAATGAACCGTAACGATCTATTCGAAGCTCTGGGCCTTGCTGGAGAGGAACAATATGAAGGGCTGCGTCGTCGTTTACGTGCAATGGAACGTGATGGACAGCTTATCTTTACTCGTCGTCAGTGCTATGCATTACCAGAGAAGATGGAACTTATTAAAGGCTATGTGATTGGTCATAAAGACGGTCATGGTTGGGTTCGTCCTGATGGAAGCGTTGGTAAAGACAATGATATCGTGTTGCCGCATCATCAGATGAAAACCATCATGCACGGTGATTACGTATTGGCTCAGCCTACTGACAACAGTAAGCGTGGCCGTCGTGAAGGTCGTTTGGTTCGTGTTCTTGAAGAGCGTAAAACCCCACTTGTTGGTCGTTTCTTCTTAGAGTACGGTCATTCTTACGTGGTTGCTGATGATTCACGTATTAGTCATGATATTCAAATCCCTACTGAGCATAAAGGCGGTGCTCGAATGGGTAATGTGGTTGTGATTGAAATTACGGATCGTGGTGGTCGTTCTCGTAACATGATGGGTAAAGTGACCGAAGTTCTTGGTGAAAACATGGCACCGGGTATGGAAACGCAGATCGCGATCCGTACTCACCAAATCCCACAAGAGTGGCCTGAAGCGGTAGATAAGCAAATCGAAAATCTTGGTGAGCATGTTCCTGAAGAAGCAAAAGAAGGACGTGTTGATCTACGCAAACTGCCATTGGTTACGATTGATGGTGAAGATGCGCGTGACTTTGATGACGCGGTTTACTGTGAAGCGAAGAAAGGCGGTGGCTGGCGTCTATGGGTAGCGATCGCTGACGTAAGTTACTACGTTCGCCCAGATACGGCGCTAGACAAAGAAGCAATTAACCGTGGTAACTCGGTATACTTCCCGTCACAAGTTGTACCAATGCTACCAGAAGTACTTTCAAATGGTTTGTGTTCATTGAACCCTCAGGTAGACCGTTTATGTATGGTGTGTGAGATGACTATCTCAGACAAAGGTAAACTGTCGGGCTACAAGCACTACGAAGCGGTAATGAATTCTCATGCTCGTCTCACTTACAACAAAGTAGGCGCGATCTTAGATGGCAATGAAGAATTACGTGAGCGTTACGAACCAGAAGTACCACATCTTGAAGAGCTTCATAAGATGTACAAGGTGCTTAAGAAAACGCGTGACGAACGTGGTGCGATTGAATTTGAAACGGTAGAAACTAAGTTTATCTTCAATGCGGATCGTAAGATTGACCGTATTGAACCAGTAATTCGTAACGATGCACACAAGATCATCGAAGAATGTATGATTCTTGCGAATATCGCATCGGCATCTTACGTAGAAAAAGCCAAAGAGCCTGCGCTGTACCGTGTTCACGATACTCCGGGTGAAGAGCGCTTAATGGGCTTTAAGAGCTTCTTAAGTGAATTAGGTTTAACGCTGGAAGGTGGCTTGTCGCCATCTCCGGTAGATTATGCACAGCTGATGCAACAGATTAACGAACGTGAAGATCGTGAATTAATCCAAACTATGCTGCTGCGCTCAATGAAGCAAGCGGTATACAACGCGGATAACGCGGGTCACTTTGGTCTGGCTCTTAAACGCTATGCTCACTTTACCTCGCCAATTCGTCGTTACCCAGATTTGCTATTGCACCGTGCGATTAAGTACCTTATTGCTAAAGAAGAAGGTCGTAACAGCGAACGTTGGACGCCAACTGGTGGTTACCACTACACTTTCGATGATATGGATTTCTACGGCGAGCAGTGTTCAATGACTGAGCGTCGTGCTGATGATGCTACACGTGAAGTGAACGACTGGCTGAAATGTGAATACATGCAAGACCATGTCGGTGAAGTGATGGATGGCGTGATTGCCAACGTGACTGGCTTCGGTTTCTTTGTGCGTCTAACTGAACTGCACATCGATGGTCTAGTACATATTTCCGCACTAGCGAATGACTACTATCAGTTTGATGCTGTTGGTCAGCGTCTGGTTGGTGAAAGCTCAGGTAATATCTACCGCTTAGGTGATTCAGTTAAAGTGAAGGTGTCTGCGGTTAATTTAGAAACTCGCCAAATTGACTTTGATTTAGAAGACACTGTTCGTCAGCCACGTGGTAAAGGAAAAACTGCCAAAAAGCGTGCAGCAGAAGCAATGAAAAAGGCAAAAAGCAAGAAGCGTTCAGCGGTGAAGAGCAATAAGCCGGGCGTATCAGCGAAGCCTTTGGTTGAACCAACGAAGCGACCTGATGGCAGCAGCGAAAGCTCTGCTAAAAAGAAAAAACCAGCGAATAAAACTGGTGCTGCTAAGGCTCGTGCAAAGAAAAAACGTGCGGCAAGCCGTAAGCCAAAGGCTGATAAGTCTTAAGGCTTGGTGCTGATAAAGTTCAGCATCTAACTAATTAAATGCGAAATCACTTTAATGCGAGAGTATCAGGCGAAAGACGCATGCTCTCGAAATAAACAACACAGAGATGGATACATCGGTATTGATGATATTCATCTCTGAGCAATAAGAGTAACTTGAGACAATGAGTAACGAATTTATTTACGGTATTCACGCGGTGAAAGCCGTACTAGAGAAAGATCCAGCACGCTTTATTGAAGCTTATGTCCTTAAAGGACGCCAGGATGAGCGCTTACTTCCTCTATTGAACCAATTACAACAGTTTGGTGTTTCCATTCAGCAAATGGGTCGCAAAGTCTTAGATGACAAAGCTAGTGGTGCTAATCACCAAGGCTTGATTGCTAAAGTTAAGCCAGCTAAACAGCTTAATGAAACGCACCTAGATGATATCCTTGCGCAGCACGAACAGCCTCTACTATTGGTTCTAGACGGCGTGACAGACCCTCATAACCTAGGCGCTTGCTTACGTAATGCAGATGCCGCAGGTGTGGCCGCTGTTATCGTTCCTAAAGACCGTTCTTCGCCGTTAACGGCAACAGTAAGTAAGGTAGCGTGTGGTGCTGCTGAAACTGTTCCCTTAGTGCGTGTAACCAATCTCGCTCGTACTATGCGAGCTCTGCAAGAGCAAGGCGTATGGTTTGTGGGCACGGCTGGTGAAGCGACACATGATATTTACCAAGCTAAACTTTCTGGTCCATTAGCGATTGTAATGGGCGCTGAAGGTGATGGTATGCGTAGACTGACTCGTGAAACGTGTGATGACTTAATTAAGATCCCAATGGCGGGTAGCGTTTCAAGTTTGAACGTTTCTGTTGCATCAGGTATCTGCTTATTTGAAGCGGTTCGCCAACGCCTAGCCTAGCGTTTTTATTGAGTTCTTATTCGTGAATCCCTATTACTTGTAGTAGGGATTTTTATTGCGATAAGAGAACGAAAACGATACGCACTAAACTGTTTTATTTTTCGCCAAATATTGCTTGCTAATAACGAGCTCTTTCTATAATATTTGCCGTCCTTAAAACTCGGTCATTTTTCTTTAGTTCCTTGCTTCCCTTGGACGACCGAGCCTTTCGTGGAAGCTAATAATCCGTAAGGAGCAACCAAATGCGTCATTATGAAATCGTATTCATGGTTCACCCTGATCAAAGCGAGCAAGTAGCTGGCATGATCGAGCGTTACACTGGTTCAATCACTGAAGCTGGTGGTACTATCCACCGTCTAGAAGACTGGGGCCGCCGTCAAATGGCTTACCCAATCAACAAACTTCACAAAGCTCACTACGTTCTTATGAACGTTGAAGCTGGTCAAGAAGTGATGGACGAGCTAGAAACTGCTTTCCGTTTTAACGATGCAGTTCTACGTAACATGATCATGCGCACTAAAGGCGCTGTGACTGAGCAATCTATCATGCTTAAGCAAAAAGAAGAGCGTGCAGAGCGTGCTCCTCGTCGTGATGACCGTGAAGAACGTGCACCACGTCGTGAAGAAGAAGCTAAGCCAGAAGCTGCTGCTGAGTAATTATTTTTTGACCGTTTAGGTCATTAAATTTTATTCGACTCGTTTAGGTATTTTCACTATAAGCATTGGCTTAACTTAATTATAAGTTTGTGTGAATACCGCATTATTAAATTTAGATCAGGAGATAGCCCATGGCTCGTTTCTTCCGTCGTCGTAAATTCTGCCGTTTTACTGCAGAAGGCGTACAAGAGATTGACTACAAAGACGTAGCAACTCTAAAAAACTACATCACTGAAGCTGGTAAAATTGTACCTAGCCGTATCACTGGTACAAGTGCTAAATACCAACGTCAACTAGCTCGCGCTATCAAGCGTTCTCGTTACCTAGCTCTACTACCATACACTGACAAGCATCAGTAATCGGTAATAGTTAACAATAGTTTAAGAGGACTAAGATAATGCAAGTTATTCTACTTGATAAAATCGGTAACCTAGGTGGCCTTGGCGACCAAGTAAACGTTAAATCTGGTTACGCTCGTAACTTCCTTATCCCACAGGGTAAAGTAGTTATGGCAACTAAAGAAAACGTTGCTATGTTCGAAACTCGTCGTGCTGAACTAGAAGCTAAAGTTGCTGAGCAACTAGCTGCTGCAGAAGCTCGCGCAGAGACAGTTAACACTCTAGAAGGCGTTACAATCGCTTCTAAAGCTGGTGACGAAGGCAAACTATTCGGTTCTATCGGTACTCGTGACATCGCAGACGCTATTACAGCAGCTGGTGTTGCAGTAGTTAAGAGCGAAGTACGCCTACCTGAAGGCGCTTTACGTAACATCGGTGATTTCGAAGTAAGCATCCAACTTCACTCTGAAGTTTTTGCTACTGCGAAAATCTCTATCGTTGCTACTGCGTAATTTCAGTACGAGACGAATTCTTTCGTTTTGAAAGTTTTAAACACCAGCTTCGGCTGGTGTTTTTTTATGTCTAAAATATGAGGTATTCAAAGGTGTGGCTGTTAACATTAACAATGTGGAGCGGTAGAGCCTACTAACTAGCAGGCTCGGTTAGAATTGAAATAATAAGTTTATGGATAATACAGAGTCTTCTTTATTCAACCCTTCAGGAACTTTATCGTGATACTGACGAGAGTGCGCAATTTTCAGCGCGATATTATCGGTAATGTCATTGATGACTTCTAAATCTGTATCCAATCGAATATTGCTTCTGCCTGAGACCAATGTCATGTCCGCTTTAAACTGTAAGTTGTCTAAAACTTGCCATGATGTATTGATATTCCCTCGGAAAATCCCTTCTTCGACAATATCGGGAAAGATAATATCGTCATCATCGATCTCATCTAAATTAGGTTCTTGGTATCGAAAACCAGGGCCCATCTCGACTTCTAAAACAAAGACTTCAGTGTTGGAAAATTGATAACCTAAACCACTAGAAACGGTATAGTCCTTAAAATACGCACTGTACCTTGAATCTATACCTTTAAAGCTTCCATAAAAATAGGTTTTCGGGCTTAGCTTATAATCGCTTTGCGCTGAGTAGGTCGATTGCCTTTTATCTTCTTCACCATCTTTATATAAATTGTAGTATTTCCATTCACCGTTAGTCCTATGACGACCGGCCGTATACTCACCCTTAAGGCGTGCATTCAACGAGTGAGTATCCGAATTTCCGGTATGAGATTGGTAACCAAACTCGACTTCAGTTGCCCAGGGACTAGGTAGTTCAGTGTCTGCGGGTGCAATATCCATATTATTAGTTGCAGTAGTGGCGGTGACACCATCTGCAAAAACCAGCGGAGCACTCAAAAGCCCAATGCTGAGCGCTAATACTTTGGACACGCAGACCTCATTATAAGTGATATGAATATAAGGATCGTAATCGTACCTTTGCTTATTTGAGTCAGCAATAAGTAAATTCTTAATTAAGAGTAAAACAAACGCTGTCGGGTGGATTACAAATTATCGTTCTTGCGTATAATGAGCGGTCATTAATAGTTATTGAGTGTAGTCATAGTGGATACCAGAAATCAGAAATCAGCCAACGATCAGGTGGACGCAATCAAAGTTCCTCCGCATTCATTAGAAGCTGAACAATCTGTGATTGGCGGTTTGTTGCTGGACAACGAACGCTGGGATACGGTTTCAGAAAAAGTGGTGAGTAAAGATTTTTACAGTCGACCTCATCGCTTAATTTTTGAAGCGGTAAAAGCAATTCTTGAAGAAAGTAACCCACTTGATCTGATTACACTTTCCGAATTTTTAGAAGTTCGCGAGCAACTTGAAGAAGTCGGCGGTTTCGCTTATTTGGCTGATTTAGCTAAGAACACCCCAAGTGCAGCTAATATTAATGCTTATGCTGAAATAGTTGCGCAGAGAGCGCTTGTCCGTAGCTTAATTGGTGTCGCTAATGAAATTGCAGATTCAGGGTATGACCCTCAAGGTCGCAGCTCTGAAGATTTATTGGATCTAGCCGAAAGTAAAGTATTTGCTATTGCTGAAGGGCGTGCGAGTGAAAATGAAGGCCCTCAGAATGTAGACAGCATTCTAGAAAAAACGTTGGAACGAATCGAGATCCTATACAAATCACCACAAGATGGCGTAACAGGTGTCGATACTGGTTTCAATGACCTCAACAAGAAGACAGCGGGTCTGCAAGGTTCTGACTTAATTATTGTCGCGGCTCGTCCATCGATGGGTAAAACCACGTTTGCGATGAACTTGTGTGAAAACGCAGCGATGAAACAAGACAAGCCGGTTTTAATCTTTTCTTTAGAGATGCCAGCCGAACAATTAATGATGCGTATGCTTGCTTCTCTTTCTCGTGTCGATCAAACCAAGATCCGAACAGGTCAGCTAGATGATGAGGATTGGGCGCGTATCTCTTCGAGTATGGGTATTCTTATGGATAAGAAGAACATGTACATCGATGACAGTTCAGGTCTGACTCCTACAGAGGTTCGCTCACGAGCTCGAAGAATTGCAAGAGAACATGACGGTATTTCGATGATCATGATCGATTACCTTCAATTAATGCGTGTTCCTGCTTTATCTGAAAACCGTACTCTTGAAATTGCAGAGATCTCTCGTTCATTAAAAGCATTAGCCAAAGAGCTGAATGTGCCGGTTGTAGCCCTTTCTCAGCTTAACCGTTCCCTAGAGCAACGTGCAGATAAGCGACCTGTAAACTCAGATTTGCGTGAATCAGGTTCTATCGAGCAAGATGCCGATTTGATCATGTTTATCTATCGTGATGAAGTTTATAACCCTGACAGCTCATTAAAAGGCATTGCAGAGATAATCTTAGGTAAGCAGCGTAATGGTCCTATCGGTTCAGTTCGACTTACTTTCCAAGGTCAGCATTCTCGTTTTGATAACTATGCAGGTCCTGCATTTGATGACGAGTAAGCAGCTATGACATATATGAAAGCCGCAACGGCGAGTATTAACTTAAGTGCGCTTGAACATAACTTGCGGTTGATTAAGTCCAAAGCGCCGAACAGTAAAGTGATGTCGGTAGTCAAAGCCAACGGTTATGGACACGGCTTACTGCATATCGCCAAGCATTCTAAAAACTCGGATGCTTTTGGTGTCGCTAGAATTGAAGAAGCCTTACAGCTTCGCGCTGGCGGTATTGTTCAACCCATCTTATTGCTTGAAGGGTTTTACTCCCAGGGTGACTTACCAATTCTGGTGACTAATAACATTCAAACAGTGGTCCATTGTGAAGAGCAGTTGAGTGCTCTAGAAAACTCTCAACTTGAAACGCCTGTTGTCGTTTGGTTGAAAGTCGATAGCGGTATGCACCGTTTAGGTGTTCGCTCTGAACAGTATCAAGATTTTGTTGAGCGCCTACATCAATGCCCGAATGTGGCAAAACCACTACGCTACATGAGCCACTTTGGTTGCGCTGATGAGTTAGACAAAGCCACGACCGAGCAACAGACTGAATTGTTCCTGTCTTTGACTGAAGGCTGTGAAGGGGAGCGCTCTCTTGCGAATTCAGCAGGTTTACTGGCTTGGCCTGACAGCCATTTAGATTGGGTTCGACCTGGGATTATTTCTTACGGTGTATCTCCGTTTGTTGATAAGTCAGCTAAAGAATTAGGCTTTCTGCCGGTAATGACTCTGACATCTCACCTGATTGCAGTACGTGATTTGAAAGCAGGTGAAAGTGTTGGCTATGGTGGTAACTGGACTAGTGAGCGAGATACCAAAATTGGTGTCATCGCAATAGGTTACGGTGATGGTTACCCTCGGACAGCCCCTAATGGTACACCTGTTTTTATTAATGGTCGTAAAGCGCCAATTGCGGGGCGAGTTTCTATGGATATGCTCACTGTTGACTTAGGTCCTGATGCTAAAGATAAAGTTGGTGATGAAGCTACGTTGTGGGGAAGGGAATTACCATCGGAGGAGGTCGCACTGCATATCGGTACGATAGCGTATGAATTAGTGACTAAACTGACCTCAAGAGTAGAAATGGAATACGAGTACTAATGATGCCTTTGGCGAACTTTACAAAGCGCATAGCCACCTTGCTGCTACCTTCATTACTCAGTGTTCTGTGTGTTTTTTTCTCATTCAATGTTGCTAGTGAAGAAAAGGATTCAGCATTCTTACCTTTTTACTTCAGCACGGAAGTGATGGGAAATACCTTTGGGGTTGCCGGTGTCGCTAAAGGTGTTGGTCAGCCACAAGCAGCTTTATTTGGTATGGCGTTGTATTCTGATAAAGACAGTTATGTAGGCTTCGTTTCTGCTTTCAATTATGCGTTATCGGAAGAGTGGTTGTTCAGTACTCAAATGTACCAAGCCCGCTTTAATGACAACCCCTATTACCTTGGCTCTCAAGGAGACAACAATTCATCGAACACTGATAAAACGATCATTGATGGTGTAGAAAAAAACTATCAGTTTGAATTTAAGTATTTATTACCTTGGGGTAATGTTGCTGAGCATGGTTTGCTCGGCGCATTCCAACCTATTCGCGATGTTAGCTTTGCCTCTCCAATGGAATCTGGAGTCAGTTCGATAATTGTGACGCCTTTTTTCAGCTCTCGTGAATTAGATGGTTTTTATGACGATGAGAAAGCCACTGGTTTAAGCTTAGCGTTTGATTGGGATAACCGTGACAGCACGCGTAACACAACTAAAGGTTCTCACACTTCTTTTGAATTAATGACTGGTGCAGAGAGTTGGGGAGACGATGATCTTTGGCTTAAATGGACTTTCCAAAATAGCCATTATTACGCATTAGGACCTCTTGGAGAGTTATTTGACCAACAAGTTGTCGCGTTCGATTTCTATACATCAGATACCCCTACTTGGGATAACTGCTCTTCTGATCATTGTGCTCGCCCTCCAGAAATGGAGCAAGCTCGTCTTGGCGGCTTATATCGATTAAGAAGCTATACAGGCGGGCGCTTCCACGGACGTTCGGCAATCCATTACTCTGCAGAGTATCGAGTGCTCCCGGATTGGCAGCCTTTAGAGAGCATTCCAGTAATCAATTACTATGATTTGCCTTGGTGGCAATGGGTAGCTTTTGCTGAAGTAGGTAGAGTCTCTGAAGAGTACGATTTAAAGACCTTACACACGGATATGAAGTGGAGCCTAGGTGGTGCGGTACGCTTTCAAGTTGAAGGTATAGTAGTTCGTACTGAAATAGCCAGAGGCAGTGAAGAAGGTACTTTTCGGGTAATGATAAACCAACCCTTTTAAGCTAAAAGCCAGTATTTAAATCTAGTATCTAAAGCCTGCATCAAAAGTTTATGGGCAAAGATAGAATGTCATCTTTGATAAACCATGTCTCTTATCGTTAAAGGGTGGTCATAACTGTACCACCCTTTTTATTTGCCATTGCCAGCGTGTTGTTGCCTATTTTGAACTGTTGCTCACCGTTAATTGTGACTAACAGTGAATAGTCACTCACCTTGAATGGTTGCAATGACAGTTCTGCTCCCACCGTAATCACGGTGCTCTCCTAAGTAAATACCCTGCCATGTACCTAAAGCTAACCGACCATTGGTAATCGGGATGGTAATGCTATTACCTAAAAGAGAAGCTTTGATGTGGGCTGGCATATCGTCATCTCCTTCGTAAGTATGAAGGTAGTAACTTGCTCGTTCTGGAACGTATTTATTAAAATGTGACTCCATATCGATACGGACTGTCGGATCTGCGTTCTCATTTAAAGTTAAGCTGGCAGAAGTGTGCTGTATAAAAAGGTGTAATAAACCAACAGAGAGATTATCGATAGAATTAATTTGTTGTTCAATTTCATCAGTAATAAGGTGAAAGCCACGTTCTCTGGCATCGAGATGAATCGTCTTCTGAACCCACATATGGCATCCTTTATATTGTATTTGGAAAAATAGTCGTTTAACGCTATCTTTTAGACTTGAATTTATAAGGTTTGACTCAATTTGCTAATAGAGTGGAGCTTTACTCATGCTGCTTTTTAAATCAACAAATGTAATCTGATTTATCTCAATAAGTTGATTTTTAACTGCTGCATAATACGTCATGAAAATAAATTACAAATAAGAGTTCAAGAGAAGCCCAAGTACTTTTTTTGAATGAAAATATTATCGCCTAATCGGGGGTTCTACTCATCGTTAACGGTGGCTAGAATAAAACCAACAGAAATATCGGGATAGACATCATGTTGAAAAACATTAACCCAACGCAAACATCTGCGTGGAAAGATCTAACAGCTCATTTTGAATCTGCACAAGATATGGTTCTTAAAGATCTTTTTGCAAAAGATGCGCAGCGCTTTGAAAAATTCTCTACAAAATTTGGTTCAGATATCTTAGTTGATTATTCAAAGAACCTAGTTGATGCTGACACTATGAATAAGTTGTTCTCTCTTGCGAACGAGACAGAACTGAAATCAGCAATTGAAGCTATGTTTAGTGGTGAAGCAATCAATAAAACAGAAGGTCGTTCTGTTCTTCATACTGCTCTACGTAACCGCAGCGATAACCCTGTAATCGTTGATGGCAAAGATGTAATGCCTGCAGTAAACGCAGTACTAGCAAAAATGGAACTGTTTACACACCGCATCGTTTCTGGTGATTGGAAAGGTTACACAGGTAAAGAGATTACTGACGTTGTAAACATCGGTATCGGCGGCTCGGATCTTGGTCCATACATGGTAACTGAGGCGCTAACGCCATACAAAACTCGCCTAAATATGCACTTTGTTTCTAACGTTGATGGTACTCACATCGTTGAAACACTTAAGCCTCTAAACCCAGAAACAACGTTGTTCTTGGTTGCATCTAAAACATTCACCACTCAAGAAACGATGACGAATGCACACTCTGCTCGTGATTGGTTCTTAGCTGAAGCTGGTGATGAAGCACACGTTGCTAAGCACTTCGCTGCACTTTCAACGAACGCACCTTCTGTTGCTGAGTTCGGTATTGATACTGACAATATGTTCGAATTCTGGGACTGGGTTGGCGGTCGTTACTCACTATGGTCTGCTATTGGTCTTTCTATCTCACTTTCTATTGGCTTCGATAACTTCGTTGAGCTATTAGATGGTGCTCATGATATGGATAACCATTTTGCTTCAACTGAACTAGAAAGCAATATTCCTGTAATCCTTGCTCTTATTGGTATTTGGTACAATAACTTCCATGGCGCTGAGTCTGAAGCGATCTTGCCATACGATCAGTACATGCACCGTTTTGCTGCTTACTTCCAGCAAGGTAACATGGAATCAAATGGCAAGTTTGTTGACCGTAATGGCAACCCTGTGGATTACCAAACTGGTCCTATTATTTGGGGTGAACCTGGAACAAACGGTCAGCACGCTTTCTACCAACTGATCCACCAAGGTACTAAGCTGATCCCTGCAGATTTCATTGCTCCTGCAATTAGCCATAACCCTGCATCTGATCATCACCAAAAACTGATGTCGAACTTCTTTGCTCAAACTGAAGCACTTGCGTTTGGTAAAACGAAAGAAGTAGTTGAAGCTGAGTTCCTAGCGGCGGGTAAAACTGCAGAAGAAGCGGCTGAACTGGCACCATTTAAAGTTTTTGAGGGTAACCGCCCAACAAACTCTATTTTGGTTAAACAGATTACACCTCGCACACTAGGTAACTTGATTGCCATGTACGAACATAAAATCTTTGTTCAAGGTGTTATCTGGAATATCTTCAGCTTTGATCAATGGGGTGTAGAGCTTGGTAAGCAACTGGCAAACCAAATTCTTCCTGAGCTGGCTGATGGTTCTGAAGTATCATCTCATGACAGTTCAACAAATGGCCTGATTAACGCATTTAACGCGTTCAAAGCATAATAACTGTTTTACCTGACGCTTATTGCTAACGTGATATGGTCGGGGTGCTGTAAGTAGAGCCATGCATTTGGCTTTACTTGCCATTATTATCAGGTTTGAAAATACCAGGTATAAAAAAGCCGACGCAATTGCGTCGGCTTTTTGTTTATTCATTAGCGGTAAAAATTACTCGAAACAAATTTCAATGAAGGCGTTACCCCATTGAGATGTGAATGGCATGATAATAATAGAGCCTTCACATTTATGGCGAATCGTATGACCTTTACCTGATACAACAACTGGTGTTGCCATATCGAAATCGAATCCACTTTCAGCAAGGATGCGCTTAGCACCGCCCGTCACCATATTGGTGATTTCGCCGACCATGTCTGTCACTTCTTCGTTTAGACCATTTGGTCTTTCACCAAGCATGTTTTGCATGATCTCTAGCGCAAGCCCTTCATCAAAGGTAATCGACATAGAGCCGCGACTTTGTTGGCCAACCATACCGATTAAGCCTGATACATCACCTCGAGCAATTTCGTCTTTCTTTACTCTTGGTTTTTGTGGCTTCAATTCTAGAGAGGCCATCGTTTTTAGTACATTCATTAAAGAGGCTAAAAACGGGTTTACAAATTCAGCGCGCATAATGTTCTTCTATTTTATTCTTTCATGTTGGAGGAGCAAGGTTGACATATTCCGTGTGACTCAATGACGTGATTCGTCAGTTGGAAGCCATGCTTCTCTGCGTTACTAGCCAGTTGAGCGATTAAAGCATCGTCTTGCAATTCAATAACAGTGCCACATTTATCGCAAATTAATAGCTGAGAAAAATGTTTATTAGCATTGCATGAGCAGCAACATATAAAGCTATTTGTCGACTCGACCCGGTGAATGAAACCTTGTTCCAATAAAAAATCTAAAGCGCGATATACAGTGGGAGGCTTTGCTTGCGGCTCGCTTATTTTTAATTGTTCTAATAACTCGTAAGCACTGGATGCTTTCTTGTTAGATAAAATCAGTTCAAAAACTCGCTTTCTTTGTGGAGTTAAACGAACTCCTCTCGCTGCGCATATCCCTTCAACTTGCTCTATCAATGTTTGGTCCAATTTTTTCACCATAATAGTTGGACTCTTATAATCATAAACTATTTCTAGACTACTTTCGTGGGAGAACCAATAATTTTACGTTTAAAGTGAGGTACAGAGCGTATTGTGGACCACTACTTTGGATTAAACAAGGTAACTCAAAGTACCCGTATGACTCAAGGTATAAGTGGTTGTTCAAAAGGAAATTGTTCATTGATAAAACGGTTTAAATAAAAAGTGTGAGGTAAAGTTCATATCACACATGTTTGCGCAGCATTTTAACTGTTCATTTTAGTTTATTGAACAGATGAACGAGAGGGTAAACCTGCAGTTTTTAAGGTTGAATTACATCGATGAAAGAACTAAAAAGCCCTACATGGCAGGGCTTTTATTGATAATGGTGTTTTTTATAAAAACTAATCGGCTAAATTGCGATTCCAATGAATATTGTATTTAACGGATTCTTGATGAGCATAATCTGATTTTCCAACAAAGCTGTATATAGTATTTGTCTCTAGTTCAAACCTTCTAGGTATGCTAATGGAAACATTGCCTCGATAATCGCTTCTACAGTGAGATGAAATTTCCCACAAATAGTCAGCTTTATCGCCAGAACTTAACCAGAATCCATCAAAACTATCACCAATCAACTGACAATTGAGGTCTTCACCATTTGGTGATTTTTCAAAGGTAATACTTGCGTTAGATTGTGTCAGGTTGATACTTACTTTCCCCAGTACAGATGTTCCCTTTTGCTCTGTGGGTAAGTAGAAATCAAAACTATTGCCAGTGTGACCACCCATATTTGATTTCGCATTTAAACGCTCTTCTGCAGCGCTTTTATCTGTAAAGTGAGTTTTTCGAGAGCTATGAGCTATGATGGATAGAGCGCCAGGTGAAAGGTCACTAGCATCTCCAATCACGGTATAAATTGTTGAGTAAATGCCAGCTTGAACAACTATTACTGAGTTTTCATCATCAATGGTATATGTACCGCTTTCAATCAAGTCAGCATCTGTGGGGCAAGTGGTATTGTTCGATGGATTACGTTTACTCCAGTAGTAACTTCCATCTTCAAATTTGACTGCATCACACCATACAACGCTATGCTCTAAAGACTCCCCATCCCCAGTAGATGAACCGTATTCAGTCATATAGAACGTTTTGCCGTTAAGTAAGCTTGGGTCAAGGATCTCTGGTAATGTTGGCTTAGGTTGTGTTGAGCTTGGGTCCCATACCGCATTGATACTACGCAATAATGACTCATCGGGTGATTCTAAGACAATTACAACTTCTTCATCCATATCATCTTCATGCTGTGCAACAATGATGTTTAGTTCACCATCATTAAACTGACGCATGTATCGACCTTCGTTAAAAGCGCTTTCCCAATTTTGATAAGTTAGTAACTCTTTTCCATCATTCCAGGTCGATACCTCCCAGGTGCCCGCCCAAACTGAAGGTAACAAATAGTTATCATCATAGGCTTCTAGTTCACGGGCTGTATATGTTCCTGATTGTGTAACCTCGGAAGCATAGATATGTTGTTCGTTAACCATAAAATTAACGCTTCTTAAGGGAACGTATCCAACAGATTCAATGCTTTGATAAATTGTATTACCCATTGGTGGAATAGGAAGCATTGCAGTAAATGGAAGTTCTTCAGTTGAATCTAACCAATACAAGTCATCTTTCATTTTTAATACAAGTTGATAGTCACCATTTTTTTCTGATGAGTAGACCGGAGTATATATGTCACCGTCACCCAATAAGGTGCCATCAGGTTGGATAGTGACAGGTTTGCAGTCCTCACTGTTCGGGCTAATTACTAGTTTTTTATTTTCTGGATCTTCGAGTGCTTCCAGTTGGGCTGGGATTGCAATGTCGAAACTTTTCTTCCAACAGAAGTAGTGTTGATCTTGGTCTTTCATCAGTGAAGCCCAGCCCATTCCAATGTCACCGTAATCTCTCCCGATTTCACCCATCCGCCACTCACCGCCAATAAAGTGCTTCTCTTCAAAGCGAGGGGTTGGAGCGGGTAAAACAGGATCTGTAGGCTCTGACGAGTCTTCTTCTGCTACAGGTACAACAAATTTGGCTAATACTGGATCGTGAACACCATCAGAAGCAAAAATTTCGAGATCAGCATTCCCTTGAGTCGTAGGAATGCCTATTAGTGAAAGAGTTGCCTCGTTAATTGTTGTATTAACACCTTCGATAGTGTCTTGCGTTGTCAGGGTTAATGTATCGTCATCACTAAATAGTTGGTCAAGGCTTATGTTGGCGTTAACCGCAATACCAACTTGTAACTCAAGGGCTGTCAGTTCATCTGCCACGCGCTGCTGCTGTGTTGGTTCTGTAACAGGAGCTGTATTTGGAGCTTCTGAAACTGTAAGGGAGAAGCTTTGGGCTGCTGCTGGGTTTACGCCATCATTAGCCGTTACGTTAAATGTAAAAACACCCTCTTGTTCTGGTGTTCCAAGTATGTGGATCTCATCACTTGCGTTATCAACGTTGATACTCAGCCCACTTTGTTCGGCTTCAGTAACCTCGTAGGTCAGTTCGTCGTTATCGGCATCGATAAATAAATTGTCAATCAATAGACGCGCATCTGTACTTACCGTCGCAGTCAGATTTAGAGCGTCGAGATCGGCTTGTAAGGTATTTTGCTCATTTAATATTGGCGCGGTATTGGGTGTTGTTGCTGTTACATTTAGCACTAATGGGTAAGAGCGAGATACTTCATCAGATGCATAGATCAACACATCGTATACACCAGCTTGAGTGGGAGTAACCGTTAAAGTTGTACCACTGTTCGTAATATCAGCGCCTGCTTCTTCTTGTGCGTCAACGGTATACACTAAGGCGTCGCCATCAGCATCAATGAAAAGTGCATTTAATTCATAGTTGCGTGATTGGCCAAGTTCGAAGGTGACTGGTTGAATGCTAGTGTCTTCAGCTTGAGTAGGGCGATTATTTGGTGTAATACCGATATAGCCGTTTTCTCCAGTGTTCACTACAGGGGCATACTCATCGCTTAGAGTTTGGTTTTCATCCGCAATAATATCTGAAGTCTCTGTCGATATATCTTCAATAACATTGAGTTGGTCTGCCGGAGCAAGCACATCGTCATAGTCAACTAACGTTTCACCTACAATATTGATGGCTTTAGCCTTTTCTGCTTCTTCGCCTTCTCCTTCTGCCACTGCGACGTAATCACCAAAGATATCTTCAGAATTAAAAACCACATTGTCATTAGTATTGAAAGACTCAACAACAGCTTGCTCGGCCTCTTCTTGAGTCATTTCAGTGCCATTAGCTTCGGAATGCTCAATTTGTTCAACAACAAGGTTCGTCATTGGACTAACAACAATAGGCTCGTCAGCACTTTTTGGTACCGAAGGGGCTGCAAGAGTAAACTCATCAATAACAACACCGCGGGTCATATCAATCGTTTCATTTGCAATGGCTTTAATGCACACCTTTTGGTCAACAATGTCATCCGTAAGATCGAGTGTCAGTTGACCACTTCGGTTGGTTCTACCTACAAACGAGTCACAGTTATCTCCAATATAAACTTCGGCATTATTTAGGTAGCCATCAATGGCTGTGATTGTGAACTGTGGTGTTGGTGTTGGTGTTGGAGAAGAGTTTGAGTCATCGCTCCCACAACCCGTTAACGCCATTGAAACTGCCGCTGCCAGCAAGCTGATTTTTTTCATTACTCTTACGTCCTTCGTAGGTGAGTTTTAGTCTTTGGCTTATCAGGATTTAAATGAAATATAACCATTTAATAAGATCGCGAAGTCTACGTTTTTGAGGGTGAAATTTGGCACTATCAAATATAAATAACTTTATATTTAGCTGGAGAGAATTCAGCTTGTGAATTTTGGAATATAGCTTTTGGTTGATGCAGTAGAGGAGAGAGTAATAAGACACAGATTGTTAATTGACTAACTAGAACAGCGTGGTGTAACGAGTGGAAAGTGAATGAAGTCAACTTTCTGAAGAGGTATTACTGATACTATTAAATATAAAAATATTTATATTAATAATCAATATGAACTTTAATGAGTACTACTTGTTGGCTGTTTTTGCAGCGGTGGTGGAAGAAAGGCAATATACCAATGCGGCGAAGCGGTTAGGGATAACTCAGCCATCGGTGAGCCAAAGCATTTCAAAGCTGCGAGATATCTATAACGATCCACTTTTCATTAGGGAGAAGTTAGGCGTTAGACCGACAGCTTTTGCGTTAGAAATTTACCCAGATATTGCTGATGCAATTTTAAAGTTAGATGCATTATCAGCGACAAGGACTCGATTTGATCCGAGTCTGAGTAAGCGTGTATTTAAAATATCAACCATCAGTCTATTTGAGCACACTTTAATACCCGAGCTTTTTAAGGAAATTGAAGATGAAGCTCCGTATGTGACGATTTTAGTTGATAATCACAGTACAAAAGAAACCAAAGATATGTTGAGGCAAGGTACGATTGATCTCTCACTAGAAGGTTCTTCTGATACTGAATCATCAATACTTTCCCACATTATTTACGATGATGAGTTAGTTATCGTCTGTCGGAAAAATCATCCTGCATTTTCTGAAAATACGATAAGCGAGAGTGAGTTTCTAGAACATCAACACGTTACACTTTCAAGTATCTCTGGTAATCATAGTTTTTTCGAGAGTTTATTACCCTCGAGCATTCAACTGCTGCAAAAACGAAAAGTGAAAAGACAAGTTGCGAGTTATTGGGGGTTACTATCTTCTGTTCAAAGTAGTAATAACCTAGCTATTTTTACGCGTAAAATGGTGGAAAAAAACTCGGACGTTTTTAATTTAAAAATTTTGGATAATAATTTTTTAGAGCAGAAAGTTGAGGCGTGTGTGTATTGGTCAAAATCTAGAAACCTTGACCCATCTATTATTTGGTTGAAGGAAAAGGTAAGAGCTGCCGCTATTAATGCCTTATCTTCTTAAGTAGCGGTTATGTGCTTTTGGCAATATCTGTTTAGAGACACTTGATTT
This sequence comes from Vibrio gallaecicus, assembly GCF_024347495.1. Lineage (NCBI taxonomy): Bacteria > Pseudomonadati > Pseudomonadota > Gammaproteobacteria > Vibrionales > Vibrionaceae > Vibrio > Vibrio gallaecicus. The sequence goes on from NZ_AP025490.1 coordinate 323,737, forward strand.
AGATAGTTATTGCCTAAAAAACGATGCCAAGTGGCATCGTTTTGTTTTGAATTATGCGAGGTTATTACTCAACAACTGTTAGTTCGCTGATTGGTGTTGCCACTGGGTTATGGTAGATAGCTTTCAAAACGGCGATTGCTCGCTCATCCCAAATTCCGTCCATGCCGAAACCATTAAAGTGGGCCCCAAGACCTAGTGCGTGACCTAACTCATGAATGATAATGTCTTTAGTGATGGTGCCCATATTCTTACAGATGCTGTTATGACTACCCAGGTTAACCATGTGCCAGTTGCTGTTCGTGAAGTAGGCTTTATCGTCAATTTTGAAGCCCGTGTCACCACCATAAAACGGGAACGTACTGTGGTTTGCTTTGTAATTACTGCACTGTGACGAATCAAGCAACGCATGAGTAGTACCGTAGGAGATTGTGATTGCACCACGAACACCATAGTAATCAACGATGTCTTCATAGCTGTCGGTTTCAATAACGTTACCATATTTAGGGTGGTCCACATCTGTGTGCGTAGCTGTGTCTGCGTCGTAGTTACGTGTTTTGTCGCTGTTGTATGTATGACCCTTCCACAAGTTGCGGTACTGCTTTGCAGTATCGTAATACTCACCACCAGATTCAATAGCTTCTTTAAACTTGCGTTCTTCGTTTAGGTAAAAATCAGGATCGAATTGTGCCAAGTTTACATCCAAGATTTCATCGTTGAATATTTTAACGCCTACTTGTGCCTCGATTGTCCCAACAGCATCCACAATTAGGGCGCGGCGTTCAGGTGTTAAATGTTCATTATCATTGATGAAAACTGTTACTAATCGGCTATAACCGTCATCACTCATTGGAGCAGTAGATGAAACCCCGTTCACATCAGACTCCGTTCGGTATCTTAGAGTTTTACCTTCTTGTATATTCAAAGCACCAAGCGCAGCCAATGCAGTTTGGTGCTCTTCCGTGCTCATGCCAACATCATCAAGGCAAGATCCTCCTCCACAATATGAGCCACCTGTAAAAGCGAAGGATTCGTCACTCCCATACTCCCACATTTGACCAACACTCGGAGACATCAAATTGCGAGTCAATCCTTGAGTTGCGGTTACGCTCTCTTGAATAAATACATCATCGATGGTTTGCGATGGAGAGTCATCATCACCACAACCAACCAAAGCTACGGTAATCGCTGCTGTTAAGAAATTTATTCTTTTCATTAATCGTACGTCCTTTTTATATTCAGGTTTGCTTATGGGTTTAATGGACATAAGGCGAACCATTAGATCGCGGATAGTACTTTTTTTAGAATAAAATCTGACAATATTAGATATAAATCTATTTATGCCTGGTTAGGAGGTATGAATATTGATAGAAATTATCGAGACCATTTAGGAGCTCATGGTTTGGCAATTAGACCTGAAATGAAAGGGAACGTGCCAAGCCTGCTTATGATTGAAGCAATGCTAGTAGGGCTGTATAATCCCCCGCCTTATGTTGAACCGAGGGTGATCGTTCATTCTCTCTACATAAGAACAGCTAACACATAAAGCGGTGTGCTATGAGCTATATCGTTGAATTTCTAAGAGGTATCAAATATGTATCCATCATCCCGCTTATCCGTCGCTCCAATGCTCGATTCGTAGCACTGAGCTAGTTTGGCCTATAAAAACAGAGTGTTACGTCTGTTCTGAGAAGTTGAGGGGATGGTTAGGGGACTGTTACTCGTCATAAAAATAAAAGCACCGTCTTACCCATACTATCTCCCTTTCTGAACAATTCCAAAAAAATGCTTTATGGGCGTGAAAAAGTGCAGCTAAATATTATTGATAGAGCGTGTCACTATGACCGACGATAATAAATTAGGAGCACCGATGAGCGTTACTTTGAATTCCATTTCCACTCAATCGCTTTTAGCAGCCAAACATAGCAACGAGCCTCTTATTCCGTTGGAAGTTGTTGCAACAACTTATCTCGGGCTGACAGCAAGTACAGCGAAACGGAAAGCACGCATTAATGACCTCCCTTTTCCTGTAATTCGTTTAGGCGATTCTCAGAAAGCCCCGTGGTTGGTCGATTTTAACCACCTTATCGCTTATGTAGAGCGTGTAGCCACCGAGTCTCAATGCGATTGGCTTCGCATGCAGTGCTAGGTAAAAAGTGAAGCCTGTTGATATGACAGGCTTCCTACAAATTAGTGTATCTTGTTTTTTATAACTTCAGCTTGCTCTTGTTGCTGCTTCGACAGTGAGTGATAAGCGAGAGATTCATAGGTTTTCATGAGTCGATTCTCTTGGCGTCGTTGTTGCCTGTCGTTATGTTCTTCTTTCGCTTTTAACCACTTATCAAACTGGTTTTGCATCTTCGAGATAAGTTTTTCTATCTCTAAAGCTTGATTAGCTTTTTCATACTTATATTGCCAAGTCGAGAGCCTTCTGCCTTTTTCAGCTTCAATAGGTTCATAGCTTCTATGATCTACCCCGACATGTTTTAAAACAGCAGAATTGAAAGCTTCCTTGATTAATCTAGTGACTTTCTTCTGCTGAAGTTCCTTCAGAACTCGCTTGCCAACGACCTTCCCAATAATTAAGTGGACGTGATCGCCGCTGCCGCGTTTTCCGCCTTGTTCTTGTTGGTGTAATACAGCTCGGATTTGTTGTCTGTATTGAGCGAACTCAGATTTATTCAGTTTGCAGAGCTTCGCCAACGCTAAGCTGCAATCCTTAATCACGGATTGCCATTGTTGGGTAGTAGGGCGGTATCCTTTGGGTAAAGTGAGACAGTATTCAACCGCGTAGCTTGAAAGGGGGCGACCGCCACGACTGTTATACATCTGTTGATTCAGTCTAAACTCTTCGCCAGCAAGCGCTATGCGGTTAGATGTTTCCGCGCAACCAAAAATAGAAACGATACGCTGGGTATGTTTGTGGTTGGCGTGCGTTAGGCTTTGAAGGTAGCGTTCGCGCATCATGACGCCATCAGTAGCAAAGCGAACGGGTTGGGTTATTACAGTCCAGTTTTTTAGCATGTTGGATGTTTATTTAAATTTTAGACTTTTGCCTTAACCTGTACAAACTACTGGACTGTAACCATACATATCCAGTAGTGGTTCCAGATAGGACAACGGCTTCGCATTGTCACTGGCAAGAAGGGAGACCCTTCTTAACTACCCCTAAAAAGAGCGCTCGCACTTTTACCAAATTTTGCTGTTGGAAAAAGAAAATGTATCCTTTAAATAAACACTATGAGCAAACTTATTCCCACCAAACTATTATTCAAATTTGCATACGATTTAGAAGAATTTGAAGCAACCAGACTTGCTGAAAAAGTAATAGAAAAAGCAATTGAAGCTGGCTTTCTTACTTTAAGTGATACACCAGATAACCGATCAAAGTTGGCATGGATAGAAAAGGTTACTCGACATGCTGAAGATGCTTACAACCTAGAAGATATCGCTGATGGCGAAGATCTTGAGGTGAAAATCACTAATCTCAAGCAGCTTTTGGATCGTCGTGACAAGCAAGTAAAGGAAATTCTAGAGTTACTTGCTAAGCACATCATTGACGCCGCCCCATGCTATAAGGCTTGATGATTTCTCAATAAGATAACTTGTTTAATTAAGCACTTGATGTAGGTGCTTTTTTTGTTTTAGGTCGCTGTCCCTATGATATCGGTAGGGTATAATCAGCGCAATTTTCGTCAGATTGACTACAGAACTATGACCAACAACAACTTCTCTCAAACCGCTGCTTTCATTTGGTCGGTTGCCGATCTGCTTCGCGGTGACTTCAAACAATCTCAATACGGGCGTGTGATCTTACCTTTCACTCTTCTTCGTCGCCTTGAATGTGTACTGGAAGAAAGTAAAGATGCAGTTGTTATTCAGGCTGAGAAAGTGAAAGCTATGAACCTTTCTGAAGAAGCCCAAGAGAAGATGTTGCTTCGTGTTACTAACGGTTTGTCGTTCTTCAATACCTCCCGAATGAATCTAAATCATGTAGGGTATAGTGATATCCAAGCCAACTTAGATAACTACATTCAAGGTTTTTCTGCGGATGTTCGTGAGATCTTTGAATATTTTAAGTTTGATGAGTTTGTTGGTCTGTTAGATGACGCTAACCTTCTATATAAAGTAGTTAAGAAGTTTGCCGCTACCGATCTTTCCCCTAAATCTATGTCTAACCATGATATGGGGTTGGTGTTTGAAGAGTTGATTCGTCGTTTTGCTGAAAGCTCAAATGAAACGGCAGGTGAGCATTTTACCCCTCGTGATATCGTTCGTTTAACTACATCGCTCGTGTTAATGGAAGATGATGATGCACTTTCTAAAGAAGACATTATACGTACTATTTATGATCCTACAGTGGGTTCGGGGGGGTTCCTATCGTCAGGTATCGAATATGTTCATGAACTGAACCCAAAAGTAGTGATGCATGCGTTTGGTCAGGAACTAAACCCAGAGTCATACGCAATTTGTAAAGCTAATATGTTGATCAAGGGACAAGATGCTAGCCTTATCAAGTTAGGTAACACTCTATCCAATGACCAATTGCCAGACGGCAAATTTGATTACATGCTATCTAACCCTCCGTTCGGGGTTGATTGGAGGAAGGTTGAAAGTGAAGTCAAAGATGAACATACCCTAAAGTCTCTTAATGGTCGTTTCGGCCCGGGCTTGCCCCGAGTGTCTGATGGTTCTCTATTGTTCTTGATGCATTTGATCAGCAAAATGCGGGACTCTAATGCTGCTGGCAGCAGTATTACTGGTGGTCGTATCGGTATCATACTCAATGGTTCACCACTATTTACGGGTGGTGCTGGTAGTGGAGAAAGTAAAATTCGTCGTTACATTCTTGAAACTGACTTACTTGAAACAATAGTCGCATTACCAACAGACATGTTCTACAACACAGGTATAGCAACTTACATATGGGTGTTAAGTAATAAGAAGCCCTCAGAACGTAAAGGGAAAGTTCAATTAATTGATGGCTCTAATCTGTGTGGAAAGATGCGCAAATCGTTAGGCTCTAAGCGTAACGTAATGAATGATGATGATATTAAAGCCATAACTCGCAGTTTTGGAGATTTTGAAGTAGTTGATGTTCGTGAAATAGATAAGTCTACTGAACATCAATCTAATCGTGGACGCCAATCTGCACCGTCAAAAACTGAAGCACCTAAAACCTTTGCTAGTAAGATCTTTAATACCTACGAGTTCGGCTACCGCCGTCTAACGATTGAACGCCCACTGCGTTTATCCGCACAAATGACTGATTGTGCGTTGGCGTCACTGCGCTTTGCGCCAAAGCCGTTCAATGCCGCTATGCCTGCTATTTATGAGCAGTTTGGCTCCGAATGGACGAATGACACCTATGGCATGCTGGGCGAAGTTGAAGCCGAAGTTCGTGCATTAATCAAAGCTGATTTCCCTGAACTTAAAGAAAAGCAAATCAAAGATATCTTGGATAGCACAATATGGCTGTCACAAAAATCACTAATGGACAAAGCTCGACAGCTTCAAGTTGAGTTCGCTGGTTCTCTAGGTGGAAAGTCACAACAGTGTGATGATTTCAACCAGTTTGAAATCACGCTGAAAGGCGCGTTTAAAAACACGGGTGTTAAGTTTTATGCGAAAGAGAAAAAGCAGTTCATTGATGCGGTAACGTGGAAAAACCAAGATGCGGAACCTGTTGTAAAAAAAGCTCTGAAAGAAGGAGCGAAGCCGCTTTATGGCGCCTTTTCTTATAGCGGTAATGTTAAGGAGTGGCAAGGTAAAGTCGTCGAGTACCAACAAGATAGCGATTTGCGTGATAATGCGAACGTTTCACTTAATCCGAGATTAACAACCTCAGCACTCATTGAATCTTGTTTTATAAAAGAAGTACAACCGTATTCATCAGACGCATGGATTAACGCAGATAAACGTGATGAGCATGATAATGAAATAGGTGTCGTTGGATATGAAATTAATTTTCGTTCTTTTTTTCAAAGAAATCACTCTCGAGATGAATTACTCAAAGGGACACAATTTCGACTCAAAGAAATTGTAACGATAGATCCGAAAGGGCTACTTGTTCTTGATACACCAACAGGGAGAATCGTCGAGTTCTCTAGCTTAAATGAGCAAAGAAAAGCGCAAGCTCCAATACGTTTTGATTTACCTACGAACACTCTACTTGCTGAATTCTACAACATATTCTTACAGCAAGAAGAAGGTAAAGACTGGCTCGATAGTAACTTTATGTCTTCGAGTTCATGGAGGAACGTATCAATGACTTCATGGCTAAATGCACGAATATCCGTTCCTCCGGTTTCTAACCAATCTGCATTGATTGATTTTTGGTTTGAGTGTGATGCCGTGCTTACTCGGGTTAAATTGTTAAAAAAATCAGTATTTGGTGACTTTCAGACTGCAAAAGAACAGATACTTCCTTATCAGAGTGTTACGAACCGATATCAACAAGAATTCTCATCGATGTTACCTACACCTTTAGCCATTCTTTGGGAGTTAGCAGAGTCGAAATTTAATGAAAGAGAGAGAGCTGAGGCTTTTATTAAGACCTATGAATTCTTGGGCTTATATTTAGTGTCCATAGTTTTTGGGCATATAAGCCCACCCAAGAAGACTTTATGCTCAGCAAAAGGGCTAAAGAGTTTAACAATGGCTTTCAGTCACAACCGATTAAGTGAATACAAGCATCATTTCCCTGATTCGACAGCGTTAATTAGTTCTCTTTGTCATGGTGATATTACGGATCTACTATCTCGAGCAACAGACCTTCGAAATGATATTGCCCACAGAGGGCTTCCATCAGCAGAATTAGTGCGTAATGCAAAGAAAACGATACAGTCTTTAAATGAAAAAATGCAGAGTCAACTGAGGCCATTTTTTGAGATGACAACACTGATTAAACCCATACAAGCACAATATGATGGCAATTCATTTTTCTATGAAGTGGAAGTGTTGAAAGGGCTCGGGATAAACCCTGCGAAAACAGCAAGAATTAAAACTCAAGAGCCAATGGTATCTGGGCAGCTATATCTGGCTCACAGCGACTTAACTCACGAAGAGAGTATTGCAGTTACAAAGCTATTCCCTCTATTAACAATGAGAGAAACTGTGCAAAATAGCGAGATCATGGGGTTCTATTTCTACAGTGATCCCGTAGAAGGCAACTTACGTTTTGTGTGCCCTTACCCAAATGTTGAAACATACAAGTTTCTCCCAGAAGAACTAATCAGAGACTGTCTAGATGACTAATACAAACTTTTCTCAAACCGCTGCATTCATCTGGTCGGTTGCCGACCTTCTTCGCGGTGACTTCAAACAATCTCAATACGGGCGTGTGATCTTGCCTTTCACTCTTCTTCGTCGCCTTGAGTGTGTACTGGAAGAAAGCAAAGATGCTGTCGTTATTCAGGCTGAGAAAGTGAAAGCCATGAACTTACCTGAAGAAGCTCAAGAGAAGATGCTGCTTCGTGCTACTAACGGTTTGTCGTTCTTCAATACATCACCAATGAACCTTGGGAAGATGGGACAGAAGGATATCAAAGATAACCTAGAGAACTACATTCAATGCTTCTCTGCGGATGCTCGTGAAATTTTTGAGCACTTTAAGTTTGATGAGTTTGTTGGTCTGCTGGATGATGCCAATCTGCTTTATAAGGTAGTGAAGAAGTTTGCGACTACCGACCTTAGCCCAACAAAAGTATCCAACCATGAAATGGGTTTGGTGTTTGAAGAGTTAATTCGCCGCTTTGCTGAAAGCTCAAATGAAACGGCAGGTGAGCACTTTACCCCTCGTGATATTGTTCGCCTAACCACATCGCTTGTGTTTATGGAAGATGATGATGCACTTACCAAAGAAGGCATCATTCGCACCATCTACGATCCTACTGCGGGTACGGGTGGCTTCCTATCTTCAGGTATGGAATATGTGCATGAACTGAACCCTAAAGCCGTGATGCGTGCCTTTGGTCAGGAGTTAAACCCAGAGTCATACGCGATTTGTAAAGCAGATATGTTGATTAAGGGGCAAGATGTTAGCCGTATCAAACTAGGTAACACGCTCTCTAATGATCAACTGCCAGCCGACCAATTTGACTACATGCTATCTAATCCTCCGTTTGGTGTTGATTGGAAGAAAATTGAAGGTGAAATCAAAGACGAACACGCCCTAAAAGGTTTCGATGGTCGTTTTGGTGCGGGCTTACCTCGTGTGTCTGATGGTTCTCTACTGTTCTTGATGCACCTGATCAGCAAAATGCGTGACACTCATGCTGTTGACGGCAGTGTTACGGATGGTGGGCGTATTGGCATCATCCTTAATGGTTCGCCATTATTTACTGGTGGTGCTGGTAGTGGTGAAAGTGAGATTCGTCGCTACATCCTTGAAGCTGACTTACTTGAAGCCATCGTCGCGCTACCAACCGACATGTTCTATAACACAGGTATTGCAACTTACGTATGGGTGCTAAGTAACAAGAAAGCCTCAGAACGTAAAGGTAAAGTTCAATTAATTGATGGCTCTAACCTGTGTGGCAAGATGCGTAAATCGCTAGGCTCTAAGCGTAATGTAATGAGTGAAGATGATATTAAAACCATTACTCGCAGCTTTGGTGATTTTGAAGTGGTTGATGCCCGCGAGCTTGATAAGCCAGCAGAGCAAAAGTCTAACCGTGGACGTCAGTCAGCGACACCCAAAACAGAAGCGCCGAAAACCTTCGCAAGTAAGATCTTTAATATTTACGAGTTTGGCTACCGCCGCCTAACGATTGAGCGCCCATTACGTTTATCTACACAATTAACGAATGAGAGAATCAATACTCTCCGTTTTGCTCCTAAGCCATTCAACGCAGTTATGCCTGCGATCTATGAGAAATTTGGTTCAGAGTGGACAGAAGAGACATATGGTCTGTTAGGTCATGTTGAAACTGAGGTTCGTGCCTTAATTAAAGCGGATTTTCCAGAGCTAAAAGAAAAACAAATTAAAGATGTCTTGGATAGCAAGATTTGGCTATTCCAAAAGTCACTAATGGAGAAAGCTCAACAGCTTCAGGTTGAAATAGGACAATCTCTTGGTGGCAAAGCGCAACAGTCGGATGACTTCAACCAGTTTGAACTGACATTGAAAGGCGCGTTTAAAGCAACAGGTATTAAGTTTGATGCCAAAGAGAAAAAGCAGTTTATAGATGCAGTAACGTGGAAGAACCAAGAGGCGGAACCAGTCGTTAAAAAGGCTCTGAAGGAAGGTGCTCAGCCACTGTACGGCGCTTTTGAATACAAAGGTAAAGTTGTTGAGTTCCAGCAAGACGGCGACCTGCGTGATAATGAGAACGTGCCGCTTGACCCTAGCGTAAGCACCTCTGAACTGATTGAAACCTACTTCAATAGAGAGGTGGTACCTCACGTTGCTGATGCATGGATTAATGCTGATAAGCGTGACGATAAAGATTCTGAAATTGGTGTTGTTGGCTATGAAATCCCGTTTAACCGCCATTTCTACATCTACCAGCCACCGCGTGAGCTGGAAGTGATTGATGCCGATTTGGATGCCGTCAGTGCCGACATTATGACGCTACTTCAAGAGGTGCACTCGTGATCAATATGTATCCTCTAATTGCTTCATTCCGTGTTTTTAAACGGTTTTGTCAACAATTTTACTTGACTAAAAATGACAGCGTGGTCAATAATGTCCCTAACACGCCCACCAAGCCTATGCTCTGCAAGCTCAAATTGAGTGGGCTTTTTTCTGCCTGTAATTTGCCGCAACGCGCTATTTGCTTCGCTCCAGTCACGGAGGCGAACTGATGGCAACCTTTACGAAAACTGCTAAAACACTAGATGAACAAATAGCCTTACTGCAAGATCGTGGGCTTACGATTCGTGATCCCGAACGTGCCAAACGCTACCTCGAAGTAATCAGCTTTTTTCGCTTATCAAGTTATATGCGCCCGTTTCAAATCCCTCATGACGAGTTACACAAGTTTAAAGCTGGTGCTGAGTTTAAATCGATAGTCGATCTCTATGCTTTTGATCGTGAGCTGCGTCTGTTAATGATGGATGCTATTGAACGTGTTGAAGTTGCAGTTCGTGCCACTATTAATAACCACATGGGTATTAAATATCAAACAGATGACCAGAATTCTGGTTCTCACTGGTATTTGAATGAAACTTTGTTTCGTCGCGACTATGGCCATAAAAAAATGTTGAGTGATGTTGAGCATTGTCAATCTCGTGACCATGCACAATTGTTGAGAGATATTCAAAAAATCAAAAAGAAAAACATAGCGAACGATATTAAAGAGCATCACATCAACAACCGTATCCGTGAAAGCTATCCGAGATTTTATCAGCAGACTTATCAATTACCTAGATTGATGCCAAGCTGGGCGATGGTGGAAGAGTTAACCTTTGGTACGATTTCTCATATTTACAAAGGTTTATCGAAAGATGCAGATCGTAAAGCGATAGCTAAACGATTTGATACGCCTCAAGATGTGTTTCAAAGCTGGCTACATACACTTAATTTTGTTCGTAATTGCTGTGCCCACCATAGCCGTCTTTGGAACCGAGAATTATCCATTTCCCCTAAAATCCCTAATGGTGAAGTATGGACTTTGCCTGATAAATTAGAACCTAGCCAAGTTCGCCCCAAACACCGTGTTTATATGGTGTTGTTGATGTTGGCGCATTTGATGCGGCAAATTAGCCCTGATAGTCAATGGCACAATAAAGTCAAAGCTTTGATTGTATTACACCCATCGGTACCTTTGGCACCAATGGGCTTTCCTGATGGTTGGCAAGAACATATTTTTTGGGGTGGTGAGAATGAGTAAGTATCAGGCGTATCCAGAATATAAAGACTCTGGAGTTGAATGGTTAGGGGAAATGCCAAGCCATTGGCGAGTAATACCAATTAAACATTTAGCAGATTTAAACCCTAAAAAATCTGCAATTGACCATACATTGCTAAACAAAGAATGCAATTTCCTCCCTATGGAGAAGCTAAAACTGAACTCCATTGTTTTGGATGAGAAACGCCTAGTCAGCGATGTTTATGATGGCTATACATACTTCGAAGATGGAGATGTACTCATGGCTAAGGTAACCCCTTGCTTTGAGAATAAAAATATCGCAGTCGCTTGTGGATTGGTAAACGGCGTTGGTTTTGGTTCATCTGAGATTTACGTTCTTCGCTCTAATGAAAAGACAGATAACCGTTTTCTGTACTACCGCCTTCAAGAAGACAGTTTTATGGATATTGCAACCGCGGCGATGACGGGAGCTGGCGGTTTAAAGCGCGTACCATCAGATGTTGTTAATGGATATTCCCTTGGTACACCTGAGGCGGATGAACAAACCAAAATCGCCAGTTTCCTCGATCACGAAACCGCCAAAATCGATACCTTGATCGACAAGCAGCAGCAACTTATCAAACTGCTGAAAGAAAAGCGCCAAGCGGTGATCAGCCATGCGGTGACTAAGGGGCTAAACCCAGAGGCACCGATGAAAGGTTCTGGGGTGGAATGGTTGGGGAAAGTGCCTGAGCATTGGGATTTAGTACCACTCAAGTATCTTTGCCTATTTAGTGGGGGAGGTACGCCTTCAAAAGATAATTTAGCGTATTGGACTAACGGCACAATGCCTTGGGTTTCTCCTAAAGATATGAAAACGTTTTGGGTCGATAAGACCCAAGATTACATTACAGATATTGCTGTAAAGGAGTCTTCTACGAACTTGGTGGAAACAGGCGCTCTTCTGATGGTAGTACGCTCTGGAATATTACAAAGAACGATTCCGATAGCAATCAACACTATCCCTGTTACTTTGAATCAAGACATGAAAGCTCTTCGCTTTAATGAGCGAATGACTGCTATTTACGCTGCAAACTATATTGTTGGAAATGTAGATAAACTACTTTTAGAGTGGTCAAAAGAAGGTGCAACAGTTGAAAGTATAGAGCACGAATATCTTACTAATAGCTTGTTCCCTGTACCTCCAGTTGAAGAACAGCAACAAATTGTTGATGTTCTTAAGGTTCAAATGGATAGGTATGATCAACTAGAACAAAGATCTGTGAAGGGTATTGAGTTGCTGTCTGAACGTCGTACAGCCCTAATCTCAGCCGCCGTCACAGGTAAAATCGACGTACGTAATTGGCAAGTTCCTGTGAACCAAGAAACTCAGCAGGAGGCTGGTTAATGAGCACCGATTCAACTCAAGAACGCATCTTCCAAGATGACATCATTCGTCAGATGGTGGCGAATGGTTGGATAGAAGGTAAACCTGAAGGCTATAACCGAGACTCGGCACTCTATGAACAAGATGTGCTCAACTTTGTGAAAGGAACCCAACCGAAAGAATGGGAGAAGTTCTGTAAGATTTACCCAAATGAATCCGACCGTCACTTCATTGATGCCTTAGTAGTACAGCTTAAAAAAGCCGATGTGAATGCCACTGACCAAGCCTCCCGTAGTTTTGGTACTTTAGGTGTACTGCGTCACGGCTTGAAAATTCGCAATGCACGTTTCTCGCTGTGTCAGTTTCAGCCAGAGCATAACCTAAACCCTGAAACCTTGGCACGTTATCAGCAGAATATCTGCCGTATTGTTCCAGAACTGGTTTACAGCCCTTATGCAACTAAAGAATACGTAGAGGCGACAGCTTCCTCTGAAAAAAATAGTAAAGCTAAGGCGTGGCGTATTGATCTGGTGCTGTTCGTCAACGGCTTACCAGTATCAACGCTTGAACTGAAATCAGAGTTCAAGCAAGCGGTAGAGAATGCGATTAAGCAGTACAAACGTACTCGTCTACCCAAAGACCCTGCGACCAAGAAACCAGAGCCACTATTAACCTTTAAACGTGGTGCTTTGGTGCATTTCGCCGTGAGTCAGTACGAAGTCTACATGGCAACCAAATTGGCAGGTGACGACACCTTCTTTCTTCCTTTCAATAAAGGTACTAAAGAAGGCGGTGCGGGCAACGATGTGCCTCAAGACAAGAGCCGTTATGCTACAGATTATTTGTGGAATGAGGTATTAGTCCCTGACAACCTATTGAATATCATCGGTCGCTTTGTTCACCTACAAATTGAAGAGAAAGAAGATTGGGAAGGGCGTAAAACCAAGAAAGAAACGCTTATCTTCCCTCGTTACCACCAATGGGATGTAGTCACTAAGCTGATTGATGCCGCTATCGAAGAGGGTACTGGTAATAAGTATCTTGTGCAGCACAGTGCGGGTTCGGGTAAGTCGAACTCTATTGCATGGACAGCACACCAGCTTTCTACGCTTTATGATGCTGAAGGTAACAAGCAATTCCATTCTGTCATTGTTGTAACTGACAGAACCGTTCTTGATGACCAACTGCAAGATACTATCTACCAGTTTGAACATGCCGATGGTGTGGTAGGGCGTATCAATAACAAAGAGGGCGATGGTTCTAAGTCTGAGAAGTTGGCTTCAGCGTTAGAGAACTCGCAACCTATTATCATCGTGACCATTCAAACCTTCCCGTTTGTGCTGCGTGCAATAGAAAATAGCACTAGCTTGAAAGAGCGCAGCTATGCCGTAATCGCGGACGAAGCGCACTCTTCGCAAAGTGGTTCTACTGCTCGTCAATTGAAAGAAGTGTTGATGACCGAAGAAGCCGATGATGACGTTGAATTATCGTCGGAAGATATTTTGGATGCGACCATTGCAGCACGGCAAGGCAGTGCCAACCTTAATTACTACGCTTTCACAGCAACCCCGAAACCAAAGACAATGGAGCTATTTGGGCGTTTACCTAAGCCTGAGCTTGCGCCGTCCAAGCAGAATAAACCAGAAGCGTATCATGTGTATTCAATGCGCCAAGCTATTGAAGAAGGCTTTATTCTAGATGTGCTAAAGAACTACACCAACTATAAGGTGATGTATCAATTAGCGCAGAAGGTGGAGGCTGCTGATAAAGAAGTCGACAGCAAGAAAGCCAAGGTTAAGTTAAACCAGTGGGTACGCCTACACGATCACAACATCTCACAAAAGGTCAAAGTGATTGTTGAGCATTTCAAAGATAACGTCATGGGCTTATTAGGTGGTCAGGCTAAAGCAATGGTGGTCACCAGCTCTCGTAAAGAAGCAGTGCGTTATAAGCTAGCTTTTGATAAGTACGTGGCGGATGCGCTCGCCGAGAAGAAGACTGGCTATGATGCGATTCGCGCTATGGTAGCTTTCTCTGGCGAAGTCGAATTTAACGCCAATGATCCTGATAGCTTTGCTTTTATCGATCAGAAGTTCACGGAAAAGAACATGAACCCAGACTTAAAAGGTCGGGATATGCGTAAAGCCTTTGATAGTGACGACTATCAGGTAATGCTTGTGGCGAATAAGTTCCAAACAGGCTTTGACCAACCGAAGTTATGCGCTATGTACGTTGATAAGAAGCTAGGTGGCGTAGAGTGTGTTCAAACTCTTTCTCGCCTTAACCGTACTTATCCGGGCAAGGCAGAAACAGGCACATTCGTATTAGACTTTTACAATGAACCAGACGAGATTTTAGGTTCCTTCCAACCCTATTACCAAACCGCAGAATTGGCGGACGTCACCGATCCTAATATGGTGTTTGACCTGTATGAGAAGCTGCGTACCAGTGGTATTTTCTTATGGTCTGAAGTAGAGCAGTTTTGCGAAGCCTTCTTCGCCAAGAACAAATCTAATGCCGCAATCAGTAACATCTGTCACCCAGCCAAAGAGCGTTGGCAAAAGCGTTATACCTCAGCGGTAGAGGCTTATATTAAAGCCAAAGAGATGTTTGAACGCACCAAGAAAACAGGCGACGCTGTTCTTATTGCCAATGCAGAGAATAGTTTTAAAGACTGCAAGCAAGAGAAAGACCGTCTTGAGATATTCAAGAAGGATCTCGGCAGCTTTACCCGCTTCTATGAGTTTATGTCTCAGCTCGTTGATTACGATGATAAAGAGCTAGAAAAGTTAAGCCTATACGCTCGTCACTTGCGTCCGTTGTTGCGTGAGAAGGTGATTGAGGAAGATGAGCTAGATTTAGATAACGTTGTAATGAGTCACTACCGTCTATCCAAGATCCGTCAGCAAGATATTCAGCTCAAAGAAGATTCTCCTGAATACCAACTTGAGCCAAGTACCGATATAGGCACAGCTAAGGCAAAGGACAAGAAGGAAGAGTTCCTTTCCCATATTCTCGACAAACTCAACGAAGTGTTCATCACTGATAACCTGTCAGACAAAGACATGATCAATTATGCCTTTACTGTTCGAGACAAGCTCACGGAGAATGAAGCTGTAATGAGCCAAATTGCCAATAACACCCGTGAACAAGCAATGCTTGGTGATTTCCCACAGGCAATTGATGATGCGATTCTTGGAAGTAATGAAGCGCATCAAGAGCAGATGATGCAGCTTCTGTCTGACCCTACAAAAACTCAGCAGTTTGCGCGGGTTATCTTTGATATGTTGAGTGGGTATAAGGGATAAAGAGCTGTATTTTTGGAATGAAGAGGCGGGGTGAATCGAAGTAGAGTATTTGTGAGGGGATGAGCCAGCGTGAATGACTGGCTCAAGCTCTAGGACATTCCGTTCTTTCAGTTGATTAAATAAACGTAAAGAACGGAAGAAACGGTTATAGGATCTAAGCGCTGGTGATGAGGTAGTAAAATTTTTTACGCCCAGTTTTGCCACCCATTTTAAAGTCAATGAGCTTGCCTGATAGCTTATCAATGATTTCAATACACTTGTCACGACCATAACAGGTATGTTTTATCAGATGCTCCCTCAGTTCGGTTTTGTCTGATTCAGTGGTGCTTAATAGGTTGGTAATGAGTGAAACAGCATCTTGATACTGGTTGATAAATTGAGTGTATTTGTTCTCCTCATCACGCAAAATCTTCTCTTTCGAGTAAGTATCAGAGTCGACGTTGTAGACAGAGTCAACCATATCAACGTAAGACATACTCTCAGATTTCTCATAAGCGTATGTGAGTTCGAGCGCGTTATTACCGCGCAGTTTTTGGTTGGTCAGTTTGATGTATTTGGTTTGTCGTCCTGATTGATCCATTTTTTCATCTTCAATGTCCATCAGGTAAATACAATCGACATCCTCCATGAGATCTGACGTGCCAGAATAGACAAGGTTGTTATTTAGATCTCGATTTTTGTTGGTATGACCTAAGCCGATAAATGTGCCGCCTTTAAGAATGAATTCGCTTACTTTGATACCAAAGGTACGCATGTTCTTCTTGTCCATTGTGTCGGCAAACTTTTTTAGTGTGTCGACAATGATAACAACGTTATTTGCAGCATTCTCGGCAGATAGCCCATCCAAAATGCTAAGCAGTGAATGCGATTTGAAGCCGTTGTAGCCCGGGACAAGCGCGTGGACACCGATGCGGGCTAAGATTTCAGTTTTCTCAATAACACCATTTTGAGAATCATCCGCATTGACGTAAAAGACTGATAGGTCATTAAGACGCCCTGCATAGTAGGCTTCTTTAAGTTGATTGATGATTAGTAAGGTTTTACCTACGTTCGGTGGAGCGAAGAGGGTGTTTGATTGCCCTTTAAGGACGAACCTATCTAAAATAAAAGTGCTTTCAGAAGCTTCTTGTTTGAATTTTTCTAGGTCTTCGTTAATAGAAAAAGCAGTAAGCATTTTCATTGTATTTGTTAGGGTGTTTTTCATTTTAGTTATATATCCAGTTTCAATATTTAAGTAATGGGAAGGGGCTGTGTGAGACCATTTCTGTGAGATAAGAAGCGGTATTTGCTTGTTATCAAATTAAGGCGAGTCCTGTGACTCGCCAGAAAGTTCTTATATGTGAGAATTAACGAACGCGGTGTGGGAAATCTTTGAAGCCGTTTTCCATCACGAATACCTTATCTTCACCATTGATCACCCAGCGCAGACCAGCCTCAGCCCAGTCTCCATTGGCTTGTTGATATTCCACCGAGAGGATGAAAGATAAGTAGTTACCATTCCGGTCTCCGTAAGCGCGCTCTAGTGGGAATTTAGTGCGAATATTTCCGTTGGTGCTGTATGTGTACATGTAATGTTTTCCTATATTTTGATAACAGTGATCCCTCCCCCGATTATTGGAGATAGGATCAACGAGGATTTAAATTAAGATCTAAGCGGCTAAACGACTGGGTAGTGTCGGGTAGAAGCGTAAGTAGATATTGTTCAGGATGTTCAAGTCGCGATGACCAGAGACTTTCGAAATCGCAGGGAGACTCCAGTTTGCTTCATACAAACGACATAGTGCTTCTGCCCGAAGGTCATGAAAGTGCAGGTCTTTAATCTTAAGTTTTTTCATTGTTCTTCCCCAAGAAGTAGTTACCGAATCAGCGTTGTAGGGAAAAATAGGATCACTGTTTTTGCCGCGAGGTTGTCGTTCAATAATTTCAATCGCTTTAGACGATAGCTCAAAAGTTGAAGTTATCTTCTGACCTTTGACTGGTGTTTTACGGTTACTGATCGTAAGGGTGCGATTTTCAGCATTCCAGTTCCCCCAACAGATCTTTTCACTACAAATCTCTCCACGTCTTGCTGCTGTTTCTAGTGCAAACTCAAAAATATCTAGCATAGGAATTTTATAGCGAGAGTTGAGGCTCTGCTTTTTAAGCTCTAGTGCAATTGAATTCAGCTCATCTTCTGATGGGCGGCGAGTACGCTCCGCGCTGCGTGATATATAGCCTCTGCGTCTTGCAGTCTTGGTGGCAGCGGCATTGCCGTCGAGTTCAATTTCCAGTTGCAAGATTGTATTGCAATCTTGCAAAGTTGAGCGCAGCACTGACATGTTGTGAGCAACTGTTTGAGGTTGGTTCCCCCATTTGTCATGCATGTGTTCAGCTAAATTAAACCAGTGATGGGCTTTTAGCTGGTCGGCGGGAGCATTGCCAAAAGAAGTACGAGCAATTCGTTTGAGTAGCGAAGCTCTCTCAACTTTCAAATCAATGAAACGAGGGCTGCTGATGCACGCATTGATAACCTCGGACATAGATAGATGTTTTTGCGTTTGGGAGAAGAAGCTTAAATCACCCTTCTCAAACTTATCTTTGAGTTTTTTTTCGAAAGCTCGTGCCTTTGATTTGGTTGAAAAGGTACGTGACTTTTGAGCAACAAGCGGGTCAGTTTGAAGAGTTCGCGCTCGTACTTTGTGTTTAGTGCAGTATTTGTTTTTCGGGTTCGATTTCTCAATAAAAGTAGATGGCATTGTCCATCTCCAAGTTAATGCCGTTTAGGCGTTGGAGTGAATTTAAACTATCAGCAACCGCAAGTAAAGGGGTAATCTTTAGATAAATCTCTTGTTAATCAGGCACTTACAAGTAATTTTTACTTGTAATAGAGCTTGGGATTTTAAGTGATTCAAGCACTTATGTTCGGGTCTTTACGATAAATTAAGTATTTAAATTCTTTAAATAACAGAATTAATTGGAGAGTTGAGTCAGAATAAACCTGCCATGTGGCAGGCTTAAGGAGAGAGTTTATCGATTGTGAAGGTCACCAACCCCTAATCGAAGGTAGATATTATTTAGGACATTGATGTCCCTGTGCCCCGTGATTTTAGATATTTCTACAATGTTCAACCCTCGTTCAAACAGTTGGCATGCGCCTTCAGCACGGAGGTCGTGATAGTGCAAGTCACTAATACCTTGTTCTCGGCACATTCGTTGCCATGCCGCACCTACTGAGGTGGCTTTATACGGGAAGATACACTCTTCGCTTTTAGCCTGCCGTTTGATGATCTCTAATGCCTCAGGAAACAGTGGTATCGTGCAATGATTACCTTTCTTCCTTCTAGGATCTTTACGGTCTCGAATGGTCAACGTGCCGTCTTTAAGGTTCAAATCGTCCCAAGTGACACGGGTAATCTCTCCAAGCCTCATGCATGTTAGAATTGACATGTGGAAGATATCGACTAAAGGTATATGTGATGCTCGATGGCTCTGACGTTTATGCAAGCCTTCTTCAGCCAGTATCAATTCTTCTTTCGTTGCTCGGCGATCTCGTTGATTACTGCGGCCAATCAATCCGTACTGAACGAGAGTCGGTATTGCTTCGTTGTGGGCGTGTATGTTGGCTAAATATCCAAACATTGGCCCTGCAACGTTAATAATACTACGCAGATATGTGATGTCTTGATAGACAGTTTGCGGCAGTGGTGCTGTCGGTTCTTGCAAACGTTCTCGGCAATGTCTAACTAAATGGTGGGCACTAAGCTGATCTGCCTGTACCAAAGCAATGTCATAACTACGCAACCGTCTCAAAACAGCCGCTTTGGAGCGGCCAAGATCTTTGGAAGTAATTCGGTCATTTAGGTAGAGGGTGATGAGGTCACCAATTAAGATGCTTCTCTTAGGGGCATCAAGGGAAGGAATACCCTGCTCATCTAGCTCTTTAACGATTTCTTTTGCCCATTTGGTGGCATCAGTTTTCTTGTTAAATGTTTTTGACTTTTCAAATACTCGTTTGTTGTGACGTGTTGCTCTAACGCGCGCTTTATACTTGATCCCAGAATTGCGTTTAATTTTTTCGATGTGAATTGTAGCCATAAGAACCTCTTATCTGTTGATGAAGAGGTGCTCTACCTTTATGTCTCTCGTGAGCATTGAAGCACTAGCGACTGATCGCTATAATCCGCTCCTTGAATACTCGCTTGGGGGACAGTTAATGTCCCTCATTTGTCCCCCGATCTGTCCCCTAGTGTCAAAATAGGCTGAAATCGGATGAAATATATAGCAATGCCCCTATGTGGTATTAACTGTAACTCGCTAAATTATAAGGGTTTTTGAAATATGTTCGCACCATCTCGATTCTCGGTAGCACCCATGCTCGATTGGACTGACCGCCATTGTCGTTATTTCCACCGTTTGCTTTCACAGCAGACGCTTTTGTATACCGAGATGGTGACGACAGGTGCAATCCTTCATGGTAAAGGTGATTTCCTTCAATACAGTGAGCAGGAACATCCTATTGCTTTGCAGCTTGGCGGTTCAAACCCAGTTGATTTAGCGGCTTGCGCTAAGTTAGCGGCAGAGCGTGGCTATGATGAAGTAAACCTTAACGTAGGTTGCCCTTCTGATCGTGTTCAAAATGGTCGTTTTGGTGCGTGCTTAATGGCTGAACCAGAGCTGGTGGCTGATTGTGTAAGCGCAATGAAAGAAGTGGCTGATATTCCTATCACTGTGAAAACGCGAATTGGTATCGATGATCTAGATTCATATGAGTTTCTTACGCAGTTTATTTCAACTGTCTATGAGAAAGGCGGATGTGAACAATTCACTATTCATGCACGTAAAGCTTGGTTAAGTGGTCTAAGCCCAAAAGAGAATCGAGAGATCCCACCTCTAGACTATGAGCGAGCATACCAAATTAAGAAAGACTTCCCTGAGCTTGTTATTGCGTTGAATGGTGGTATCACCACACTGGAAGACTCGAAAGAGCACCTGAAGCATTTAGATGGTGTGATGATTGGTCGTGAGGCTTATCATAGCCCGTTTATCTTGGCTGAAGTTGATCAGCAAATATTTGGTTTAGATACGCCAATTAAGAAGCGCTCACAGGTAGTTGAAGAGATGTATCCGTACATTGAACGTGAGTTATCAAATGGCGCAAGCCTAGGGCACATTTCTCGTCATATGCTTGGTTTGTTCCAAAGCATGCCGGGCGCAAGACAATGGCGTCGTTATATTAGTGAGAATGCGCATAAGAAAGGCTCTGGAATCGAAGTAATCGAAACGGCTCTCGCTAAAATCCCTAAAGAGCTTAATGTATAGAATGTTTTTGAGTGTGAATTTTGCCACTAAAGGCTAAATTTACCTCTCCCATAAAGTGAGAAGCCACGCCTAAATAGGTGTGGCTTTTTATTTTGTTGATTTATATGGTTTTTATTTGTTTTTGTATCTTGGTATGGATGCTGCAATGTCTTAACTGTAGTGAATTAGCTAAGTTAGGAGAATAAGAATGTTTGAATTGATTTTTGTTTTAATTTTTGTCGCAACGCTGTTGGTTACCGGTATTACTTTTATGACGGTCCTAGCTGCAACCGCTATCGCATTAATTGTGATGTTTGTTTTAGGCATGATGGGTGTCGTGCTTAAACTTTTACCTTGGCTTATTGTGATTGCTCTTGGTGTTTGGTTCTTTAAGAACTTTGTCTACTCGACTCGTTAAATGTCACCGCTGCTAATGTTTGTCGTTTAGTTTTAAAGATGTGTGGTAGAATTTTGTTCATTAATTGATTGAAAGTGCCCATGTGCTGGCACCAGAATAAAATCGGAGCCATCTCAAATGAATAAACTACCGTTGGTTGCGTTAGTAGGCTTGTTGTCTTTTAATGCTTCTTCTTTCGCAGCGACTGAAACTGATTCTTTTTATAAAGGAAAAGTGGGGGCTGACATGTGGTGGGGAAGCACTAAGTTGAATGAAGTTAGAAAAGACGACTCGAGTTCACCTTCGCTGTATTTTGCATTTGAACATAAATTTCCAATGCTTCCTAACGCAAGCATTCGCTATACCACAATTGACTCTAGTGACTTAGCATTCGATAAATACGATTATACTTTTTACTACAATGTATTAGATCATGACTTAATGCATTTTGATGCTGGTATCACTGTGACTCAGTATTCTGGTTCTAAGTATATTGAACCTGTAAACGGTGGTCAGTCTGATTTTGACGAGTTAACTTGGAGCTTTTATGGCGGCGCTGAGATAAACGTTCCTAAAACGAATATTGATTTTATTGGCTCAATGGAATTTGGTGACAGTAAGGGCATTAAAAGCACTGACTTAATGGCTGGTGTTCAATATCGTTTACCAGTTGTTGATTCTGAAGTTGCATTTCGAGGCGGCTATAGAGTTATCGACCTTGATTCTGATGAGGTATTCGCTTCAGATGCAGGTAAAGCTTTCGTAATGGTTGATGGCTGGTTTATGGGTGCAGAGCTGCGCTTTTAAGATCCTCCTGCTTATTTTTAGAACGTCACTTTATTAAGTGGCGTTTTTTTATACCTATTGATTATATCGTTCTGGAATTAGTTAGCACATTCATGACTTTCTACCATCCTTAAAGTTGAACGTATTGCCGAACGTTTAAGTTAGGGTTTGAAGGAAGGATAGACTATGACTCTCAATGAGCTGAGAAATTTATACAGAGAAAACTTGTTAGTAGAAGCTATTATAGAGCCCTCAATACAAGAAGGGACTTGGGTTGTAGAGTTTAGGCACTTAAGTGGTGGCTTTGTGTTATTAACGGATACCCATGGTGGAGAGTGCCATTATGATGATTTAGATCTTGCTTCTAAATCAGCCATGGCTGTTGGTTTTCAGCAAGTGCGTATTGAAAATAAGTGAATATATTGAGTTTATAGGCTTCTTACTTCCAAAAAGTTATAAAACATACTTATCTATTCTTTCTTGTTATTAAGAGGAGTGGTTAATCTAACGGCACGCAATGATTAGGGATGTCGTGACCATGTCGTTACACAAAAAAGAATCTTTACAAAATAATGAGTCATCAGGAAACGCTGCTTCGGTATCGCTACCTGGCTTAGCTGCACCTTTAAATGACCAACAACTTGGTCAACTTCAACAAACTGTTTCTGAATTATCACCTCAACAACTTGCTTGGGTGAGTGGTTACCTTTGGGGAGTGAGTCAATCTCAACCTGTTGGAGCTGCTGCGCCTATCGCTCATGCTGCAGCCGCAGTTGCTGCAAAACCTGCAGGTAAGCTTTCTATTATCTTCGCTTCTCAAACTGGTAATGCTAAAGGCGTTGCTGAAACTTTAGAAGCTGAAGCTAAGGCATTAGGTATTTCAGTTCAATTGTTTGATGCGAGCGATTACAAAGGTAAAAACCTTGCGAAAGAAACGCACGTTATTTTCGTAGCATCAACAAATGGTGAGGGTGAAGCGCCTGATAATGCCATTGAACTGCACGAGTTTTTACAATCAAAGAAAGCGCCTAAGTTATCCAATCTACAATATGGTGTGATTGGATTAGGTGACTCTAGCTATGAATTCTTCTGCCAAACGGGTAAAGATTTTGATAGCTACCTTGCTAAATTAGGTGCGACTCCCTTCATTGACCGTATTGATTGTGATGTTGATTACGAAGAAGCGGCAAGTGACTGGAATGCCAAGGCATTAGAAACTGTTAAAGAAGCGCTTTCTTCAGGCAGTGAAGCAGAAGTGGTTCAATTACCTGTTGGTCAAGCTGCACCTGGTCATTCCCAATACACGAAACAAAATCCATATACCGCCACTTTACTGACTAGCCAGAAAATAACAGGTCGAGATTCAGGTAAAGACGTTCGCCACATCGAAATTGATTTAGATGAATCAGGTATTACTTACCAACCTGGCGACGCACTTGGTGTGTGGTATGAAAACAGCTCTGATCTAGCAAATGAAATTTTAGCGAAGGTTGGTTTATCTGGTGTTGAAAGCATTGAAGTCGATGGTGAGAGTCTTTCTATTCATAGTGCTCTTGTCAGTAAATATGAAATTACTTCATCAAACCCGCAACTAGTGACCAAGTTTTCCGAGTTATCTGGCAGTAAAAAACTAGAAAAGCTGGTGGCAGATAAAGACAAATTACGTGAATACGCAGGTAATACTCAAGTTGTTGACGTATTAGCTGAAAAGAAAACTAAATTATCGGCTGAAGAATTAATTGGGTTGTTGCGTAAGCTAACTCCTCGATTGTACTCAATTGCTTCTAGCCAAGCGGAAGTAGATGAAGAAGTTCACCTAACGGTTGGTTTAGTTGAATACCAAAAAGGTGAAAAGACTCGTTTCGGTGGAGCATCAAGCTTCTTATCTCAACGCCTAGAAGAAGGTGGGGAAGTTAAAGTCTTTGTTGAAAATAATAATAACTTCAAACTTCCACAAGATGACAGTACTCCAATAATCATGGTTGGTCCTGGTACTGGTATTGCTCCGTTCCGTAGTTTTGTTCAAGAGCGTGAAAACCGCGAAGCTGAAGGTAAAAACTGGTTGTTATTCGGTGACCGTACCTTTACTCAAGATTTCTTATATCAAGTGGAATGGCAGAAGTATCTTAAGTCCGGTGTGTTAACTCGTCTCGATGTTGCATTTAGCCGAGATCAGAATGAAAAAGTTTATGTTCAACACCGTTTACTTGAGCAAGCAGAACAAGTTTGGCAATGGCTGCAAGATGGCGCTTACTTGTACGTGTGTGGTGATGCAACTCGTATGGCGAAAGATGTTCATGATGCACTAGTGACAATTGCTCAAGAGCAAGGTCAGTTAGAGCGTGAGCAAGCTGAACAATATATTAATGATTTACGCAAAGCGAAGCGTTACCAAAGGGATGTGTACTAATGAGCAAACAAGAAGTATTAGGACAAGTATTAGGTCCTCTTTCTGATAATGAACGTTTAAAGAGAGAAAGTAACCATCTTCGCGGTACGATTGAAGCAGATTTGCAAGATAGAATCACTGGTGGATTTAAGGCTGATAACTTCCAGCTGATCCGTTTCCACGGTATGTATCAACAAGATGACCGTGACATTCGTAATGAGCGTGCTAAGCAGAAACTAGAACCTCTGCATAATGTGATGCTTCGTGCACGTATGCCTGGCGGAATCATTACTCCAACACAGTGGCTAGCGATTGATAAATTCGCGGATGAAAGTACCTCTTACGGAAGTATTCGTTTAACTACACGTCAAACATTCCAGTTCCACGGTGTTTTAAAGCCAAATATCAAGTTGATGCACCAAACGCTCAATAGTATAGGCATTGATTCGATTGCAACTGCGGGCGATGTAAACCGAAATGTTTTGTGTACGACTAACCCAGTAGAATCTGAGCTTCACCAAGAAGCTTATGAGTGGGCGAAAAAGATCAGTGAGCACTTATTACCTAAGACACGCGCTTATGCAGAAATCTGGCTAGATGGTGAGAAACTAGAAACCACAGATGAAGAGCCAATTTTAGGCAGTAACTACCTTCCTCGTAAATTCAAAACGACGGTAGTGATTCCGCCGCAAAATGATGTAGATGTTCATGCTAATGATTTGAACTTCATTGCGATTGCAGATAATGGAAAGTTAGTAGGCTTTAACGTATTAGTCGGTGGTGGTCTGGCGATGACTCATGGCGATACTTCTACTTATGCACGTAAAGCTGATGATTTTGGCTTTGTACCGTTAGAGAAAACATTAGAAGTTGCAGCTGCAGTTGTTACAACTCAACGAGATTGGGGTAATCGCTCAAATCGTAAGAATGCCAAAACTAAATACACGTTAGACCGAGTAGGCATTGATGTATTCAAAGCTGAAGTTGAAAAACGAGCTGGCGTTGAGTTTTCACAGAGTCGCCCTTATGAATTTACTGAACGTGGCGATCGTATCGGTTGGGCTGAAGGCATCGATGGTAAACACCATTTAGCACTATTTATTGAAAATGGTCGTTTACTGGATTTTCCTGGTAAGGCACTTAAAACTGGCGTTGCAGAAATTGCGAAGATCCATAAAGGTGACTTCCGTATGACAGCAAACCAAAACTTAATTGTGGCTGGTGTACCTGAAGATCAAAAAGAAGTAATTGAAGGGTTAGCTCGTCAATATGGCTTGATGGATGATGCTGTTTCAGAACAGCGTAAAAATTCGATGGCGTGTGTTGCGTTTCCAACATGTCCGTTAGCAATGGCTGAAGCTGAACGTTTCCTTCCTGAGTTTGTTACTGATGTTGAAGATATTCTTAAGAAGCACGGTCTACCAGAGGATGACAATATCATCCTTCGTATTACAGGGTGTCCAAATGGTTGCGGGCGTGCAATGTTGGCTGAACTTGGTTTAGTTGGTAAAGCTCCTGGTCGTTACAACATGCATCTAGGTGGTAATAAAGCAGGCACTCGTATCCCTAAGATGTATAAAGAGAACATCACATCAGCTCAAATTTTAGAAGAAATTGATTCGCTGGTGGATCGTTGGTCTAAAGAGCGTGAGGAAAATGAAGGCTTTGGTGACTTCACTATCCGAGCTGGGATCATCGAAGAGGTGATTATTTCTAAGAGGGATCTACATGCATAACTCTGTCGCTTCAAAATTGAAGTTAGCAGAACTACTCACATTGACCAAGACGCAGCAGATACTTCGTCTTGGGCAAATTAATTCTGAGTTAGAGCAGCTAACTGCATTAGAAAGAGTCCAATGGGCATTAGAGAATTTAGAAGGGACGCATGTTGTTTCTTCTAGCTTCGGTATCCAAGCTGCGTTAATGCTGCACTTAGTGACTCAGGCTAAACCGGATATTCCAGTTATCCTTACTGATACTGGATATTTGTTTCCAGAAACCTATCGCTTCATTGATGAGTTAAGTCATAAGCTCACTCTTAACCTACAAGTATTTCGATCGCACCAAAGCCCTAATTGGCAAGAAGCGCAATATGGTAAGTTGTGGGAGCAGGGGATCGAAGGAATAGAGAAATACAATAAACTTAATAAAGTTGAACCAATGAGAAGAGCGCTAGATGAACTAGAAGCTGGTACTTGGTTTTCTGGGCTGAGACGTGAGCAATCTCAATCACGTGCTAATCTTCCAATACTGTCTCTGCAAAATGGTGTTTTTAAATTCTTACCTGTTATCGACTGGACAAATAAAGATGTGCACTATTACTTAGAGAAACATAACCTTCAGTATCACCCGCTACGTGAGCAAGGGTATTTGTCAATTGGCGATACTCACACTACGAAAAAGTGGGAACCAGGTATGACTGAAGAAGAAACTCGATTCAATGGATTGAAGCGAGAATGTGGTCTTCATGAAGATGATGGTGAGTCACACGGATCTGGTATTTGATTTTAATTAGTGAGAGAAGCGGCCTTTAGGCTGCTTTTTTTATTTTGGTGATTAAGAAAATATGATGTTTGTGGATAAGTCTGTGGGTATGGTGTATTTGCTTTGGGGTTAAATGTAATAAAATAGGTGTTTGGTCGTTTATTTGCCATTTAGCCTCTATTTTTGCAATTATCTTAAATTAAAGCTTGCCAATATACTGAGGTTCTCTATAATGCCGCCTCACTGACACGGCAGACGCCACAAGGCTTCAGCGAAGAATGTTGGTTAGGTTACTAGCTTAAAGCGATAATTCGCTTCTACTTTTTAAAAAAGTGGAAATTAAATTTAAAAAGTGTTTGACACTGAGATTTAAATAGCTAGAATAGCCGCCTCTTCCGAAGTGATGTTAGTTACTAAGAAGAACAGTTCTTTAACAATTTAAACCTATCAATCTGTGTGGGTACTCGTTGATGAATATCAAAATTTGTTTTGCATTAGCAAAGCAAGATTTCCTCGGAAATCAATTTGGTTTCAATGAACTGAGTGACCAATACAAAATTAAGTTTACTTAATTTTGGCACAGTCAATTCATTACCATTCTGTTGGAATGGTAATAGCTTTAGAATTACATGTTTACTTCGGTAAATATTAGTTTTGAAGTCAGTATTCATTGAGCCGACAAAATCTTAAATTGAAGAGTTTGATCATGGCTCAGATTGAACGCTGGCGGCAGGCCTAACACATGCAAGTCGAGCGGAAACGACAACATTGACTCTTCGGATGATTTGTTGGGCGTCGAGCGGCGGACGGGTGAGTAATGCCTAGGAAGTTGCCCGGTAGAGGGGGATAACCATTGGAAACGATGGCTAATACCGCATAATCTCTACGGAGCAAAGCAGGGGACCTTCGGGCCTTGTGCTACCGGATACGCCTAGGTGGGATTAGCTAGTTGGTGAGGTAATGGCTCACCAAGGCGACGATCCCTAGCTGGTCTGAGAGGATGATCAGCCACACTGGAACTGAGACACGGTCCAGACTCCTACGGGAGGCAGCAGTGGGGAATATTGCACAATGGGCGAAAGCCTGATGCAGCCATGCCGCGTGTATGAAGAAGGCCTTCGGGTTGTAAAGTACTTTCAGTTGTGAGGAAGGGGGTAAGCTTAATACGCTTATCTCTTGACGTTAGCAACAGAAGAAGCACCGGCTAACTCCGTGCCAGCAGCCGCGGTAATACGGAGGGTGCGAGCGTTAATCGGAATTACTGGGCGTAAAGCGCATGCAGGTGGTTCATTAAGTCAGATGTGAAAGCCCGGGGCTCAACCTCGGAACTGCATTTGAAACTGGTGAACTAGAGTACTGTAGAGGGGGGTAGAATTTCAGGTGTAGCGGTGAAATGCGTAGAGATCTGAAGGAATACCAGTGGCGAAGGCGGCCCCCTGGACAGATACTGACACTCAGATGCGAAAGCGTGGGGAGCAAACAGGATTAGATACCCTGGTAGTCCACGCCGTAAACGATGTCTACTTGGAGGTTGTGGCCTTGAGCCGTGGCTTTCGGAGCTAACGCGTTAAGTAGACCGCCTGGGGAGTACGGTCGCAAGATTAAAACTCAAATGAATTGACGGGGGCCCGCACAAGCGGTGGAGCATGTGGTTTAATTCGATGCAACGCGAAGAACCTTACCTACTCTTGACATCCAGAGAAGCCAGCGGAGACGCAGGTGTGCCTTCGGGAGCTCTGAGACAGGTGCTGCATGGCTGTCGTCAGCTCGTGTTGTGAAATGTTGGGTTAAGTCCCGCAACGAGCGCAACCCTTATCCTTGTTTGCCAGCGAGTAATGTCGGGAACTCCAGGGAGACTGCCGGTGATAAACCGGAGGAAGGTGGGGACGACGTCAAGTCATCATGGCCCTTACGAGTAGGGCTACACACGTGCTACAATGGCGCATACAGAGGGCAGCAAGCTAGCGATAGTGAGCGAATCCCAAAAAGTGCGTCGTAGTCCGGATTGGAGTCTGCAACTCGACTCCATGAAGTCGGAATCGCTAGTAATCGTGAATCAGAATGTCACGGTGAATACGTTCCCGGGCCTTGTACACACCGCCCGTCACACCATGGGAGTGGGCTGCAAAAGAAGTGGGTAGTTTAACCTTTCGGGGAGGACGCTCACCACTTTGTGGTTCATGACTGGGGTGAAGTCGTAACAAGGTAGCCCTAGGGGAACCTGGGGCTGGATCACCTCCTTATACGAAGATATCGTTGATGAGTACCCACACAGATTGATGGTTTAGATTTAGTTAAAGCCAGAGCTTTAATTAATAACGCGAGTTATTGATTAAAGCTTTTTGCTTTATGCTCTTTAACAATTTGGAAAGCTGACTGATTGATTACTTACGAGTAATTCAATCAAATTTAAAAGTTCTCAATGTTTATCTTTAACTAGATAAACACAACAAACACATTCAAGTGTCTTGTATTCGAATCAAACTTTAGTTTGATTCACAATTGAGTCCGGCAAACAGTTATCAAGAATTAACCCTTCTTGATGACAACCAAAAACCTTGGTTAGTTGCCATACACAAGACCCTTTCGGGTTGTATGGTTAAGTGACTAAGCGTACACGGTGGATGCCTTGGCAGTCAGAGGCGATGAAAGGCGTAATAACTTGCGATAAGCCCAGATTAGGTAGTAATAACCTTTTGAGTCTGGGATTCCTGAATGGGGAAACCCACTTACATAAGTAAGTATCCTGTTGTGAATACATAGCAACAGGAGGCAAACCGGGGGAACTGAAACATCTAAGTACCCCGAGGAAGAGAAATCAACCGAGATTCCGAAAGTAGCGGCGAGCGAAATTGGATTAGCCCTTAAGCTTTTAATGATGCAGGTGAAGACTCTGGAAAGTGTCGCAACAAAGGGTGATAGCCCCGTAACCGACGCATCATAATCAGTGAAATCGAGTAGGGCGGGACACGTGATATCCTGTCTGAATATGGGGGGACCATCCTCCAAGGCTAAATACTACTGACTGACCGATAGTGAACCAGTACCGTGAGGGAAAGGCGAAAAGAACCCCTGTGAGGGGAGTGAAATAGAACCTGAAACCGTGTACGTACAAGCAGTAGGAGCACCTTCGTGGTGTGACTGCGTACCTTTTGTATAATGGGTCAGCGACTTAATTTTAGTAGCAAGGTTAACCGTTTAGGGGAGCCGTAGGGAAACCGAGTCTTAACTGGGCGTACAGTTGCTAGGATTAGACCCGAAACCAGGTGATCTAGCCATGGGCAGGTTGAAGGTTGAGTAACATCAACTGGAGGACCGAACCGACTAATGTTGAAAAATTAGCGGATGACTTGTGGCTAGGGGTGAAAGGCCAATCAAACCTGGAGATAGCTGGTTCTCCCCGAAAGCTATTTAGGTAGCGCCTCGGACGAATACTACTGGGGGTAGAGCACTGTTAAGGCTAGGGGGTCATCCCGACTTACCAACCCTTTGCAAACTCCGAATACCAGTAAGTACTATCCGGGAGACACACGGCGGGTGCTAACGTCCGTCGTGGAGAGGGAAACAACCCAGACCGCCAGCTAAGGTCCCAAAGTATAGCTAAGTGGGAAACGATGTGGGAAGGCTCAGACAGCCAGGATGTTGGCTTAGAAGCAGCCATCATTTAAAGAAAGCGTAATAGCTCACTGGTCGAGTCGGCCTGCGCGGAAGATGTAACGGGGCTAAGCTATACACCGAAGCTGCGGCTACGTACCTTAGGGTATGTGGGGTAGGGGAGCGTTCTGTAAGCCGTTGAAGGTGGTCTGTAAGGGCTGCTGGAGGTATCAGAAGTGCGAATGCTGACATGAGTAACGATAAAGGGAGTGAAAAACTCCCTCGCCGGAAGACCAAGGGTTCCTGTCCAACGTTAATCGGGGCAGGGTAAGTCGACTCCTAAGGCGAGGCCGAAAGGCGTAGTCGATGGGAAACAGGTTAATATTCCTGTACTTCTTATAATTGCGATGGGGGGACGGAGAAGGCTAGGTGAGCCTGGCGACGGTTGTCCAGGTCCAAGTACGTAGGCGGAAAGTTTAGGTAAATCCGGACTTTCATTAACGCTGAGATACGATGTCGAGCTACTACGGTAGTGAAGTCATTGATGCCATACTTCCAGGAAAAGCCTCTAAGCTTCAGATTATAAGAAATCGTACCCCAAACCGACACAGGTGGTCGGGTAGAGAATACCAAGGCGCTTGAGAGAACTCGGGTGAAGGAACTAGGCAAAATGGTACCGTAACTTCGGGAGAAGGTACGCTCTTATCAGTGAAGTCCCTTGCGGATGGAGCAGACGAGAGTCGCAGATACCAGGTGGCTGCAACTGTTTATTAAAAACACAGCACTGTGCAAAATCGTAAGATGACGTATACGGTGTGACGCCTGCCCGGTGCCGGAAGGTTAATTGATGGGGTTAGACTTCGGTCGAAGCTCTTGATCGAAGCCCCGGTAAACGGCGGCCGTAACTATAACGGTCCTAAGGTAGCGAAATTCCTTGTCGGGTAAGTTCCGACCTGCACGAATGGCGTAATGATGGCCACGCTGTCTCCACCCGAGACTCAGTGAAATTGAAATCGCTGTGAAGATGCAGTGTACCCGCGGCTAGACGGAAAGACCCCGTGAACCTTTACTACAGCTTGGCACTGAACATTGACCCTACATGTGTAGGATAGGTGGGAGACTATGAAATTGCGTCGCTAGATGTGATGGAGTCGTCCTTGAAATACCACCCTTGTATGCTTGATGTTCTAACGTCGGTCCCTGAATCGGGATTACGGACAGTGCCTGGTGGGTAGTTTGACTGGGGCGGTCTCCTCCCAAAGAGTAACGGAGGAGCACGAAGGTGGGCTAAACACGGTTGGACATCGTGTGGTTAGTGCAATGGCATAAGCCCGCTTGACTGCGAGAATGACAATTCGAGCAGGTGCGAAAGCAGGTCATAGTGATCCGGTGGTTCTGAATGGAAGGGCCATCGCTCAACGGATAAAAGGTACTCCGGGGATAACAGGCTGATACCGCCCAAGAGTTCATATCGACGGCGGTGTTTGGCACCTCGATGTCGGCTCATCACATCCTGGGGCTGAAGTCGGTCCCAAGGGTATGGCTGTTCGCCATTTAAAGTGGTACGCGAGCTGGGTTTAGAACGTCGTGAGACAGTTCGGTCCCTATCTGCCGTGGGCGTTGGAAAATTGAAAGGGGCTGCTCCTAGTACGAGAGGACCGGAGTGGACGAACCTCTGGTGTTCGGGTTGTCATGCCAATGGCATTGCCCGGTAGCTAAGTTCGGAATCGATAAGCGCTGAAAGCATCTAAGCGCGAAGCGAGCCTTGAGATGAGTTTTCCCTGACGCTTTAAGCGTCCTTAAGGGTTGTCGTAGACTACGACGTTGATAGGCAGGGTGTGTAAGTGCTGCGAGGCATTGAGCTAACCTGTACTAATTGCCCGTGAGGCTTAACCATACAACACCCAAGGGGTTTTGTGGACTCATAGAAATACCAGACCTTGAATGAGTTTGAAGAGAACAAAAACAGCTTTCCAGATTATTTTGCCTTCAGTTTTTAAACTGAAAGTAAAAGCAAAATTTGCTTGGCGACCATAGCATTGTGGACCCACCTGACTCCATGCCGAACTCAGAAGTGAAACACAATAGCGCCGATGGTAGTGTGGGGCTTCCCCATGTGAGAGTAGGACATCGCCAGGCTTTAATTTCGACTTTGTCTAGTTTCTAGACAAGTCACCATAGAGTTCTAAGTTTTCTTAGTATTTTATGTTGACTTTCAAAGTAGAAAGCGTATTATACGCGTCCTGCTTAAGTGCTAAGGCACTGAAAGCAAAGCTCTTTAACAATTTAAACCTATCAATCTGTGTGGGCACTCGTTGATGAATATCAAAATTTGTTTTGCAATAGCAAAGCAAGATTTCTTCGGAAATCAATTTGGTTTCAATGAACTGAGTGACCAATACAAAATTAAGTTTACTTAATTTTGGCACAGTCAATTCATTACCATTCTGTTGGAATGGTAATAGCTTTAGAATTACATGTTTACTTCGGTAAATATTAGTTTTGAAGTCAGTATTCATTGAGCCGACAAAATCTTAAATTGAAGAGTTTGATCATGGCTCAGATTGAACGCTGGCGGCAGGCCTAACACATGCAAGTCGAGCGGAAACGACAACATTGACTCTTCGGATGATTTGTTGGGCGTCGAGCGGCGGACGGGTGAGTAATGCCTAGGAAGTTGCCCGGTAGAGGGGGATAACCATTGGAAACGATGGCTAATACCGCATAATCTCTACGGAGCAAAGCAGGGGACCTTCGGGCCTTGTGCTACCGGATACGCCTAGGTGGGATTAGCTAGTTGGTGAGGTAATGGCTCACCAAGGCGACGATCCCTAGCTGGTCTGAGAGGATGATCAGCCACACTGGAACTGAGACACGGTCCAGACTCCTACGGGAGGCAGCAGTGGGGAATATTGCACAATGGGCGAAAGCCTGATGCAGCCATGCCGCGTGTATGAAGAAGGCCTTCGGGTTGTAAAGTACTTTCAGTTGTGAGGAAGGGGGTAAGCTTAATACGCTTATCTCTTGACGTTAGCAACAGAAGAAGCACCGGCTAACTCCGTGCCAGCAGCCGCGGTAATACGGAGGGTGCGAGCGTTAATCGGAATTACTGGGCGTAAAGCGCATGCAGGTGGTTCATTAAGTCAGATGTGAAAGCCCGGGGCTCAACCTCGGAACTGCATTTGAAACTGGTGAACTAGAGTACTGTAGAGGGGGGTAGAATTTCAGGTGTAGCGGTGAAATGCGTAGAGATCTGAAGGAATACCAGTGGCGAAGGCGGCCCCCTGGACAGATACTGACACTCAGATGCGAAAGCGTGGGGAGCAAACAGGATTAGATACCCTGGTAGTCCACGCCGTAAACGATGTCTACTTGGAGGTTGTGGCCTTGAGCCGTGGCTTTCGGAGCTAACGCGTTAAGTAGACCGCCTGGGGAGTACGGTCGCAAGATTAAAACTCAAATGAATTGACGGGGGCCCGCACAAGCGGTGGAGCATGTGGTTTAATTCGATGCAACGCGAAGAACCTTACCTACTCTTGACATCCAGAGAAGCCAGCGGAGACGCAGGTGTGCCTTCGGGAGCTCTGAGACAGGTGCTGCATGGCTGTCGTCAGCTCGTGTTGTGAAATGTTGGGTTAAGTCCCGCAACGAGCGCAACCCTTATCCTTGTTTGCCAGCGAGTAATGTCGGGAACTCCAGGGAGACTGCCGGTGATAAACCGGAGGAAGGTGGGGACGACGTCAAGTCATCATGGCCCTTACGAGTAGGGCTACACACGTGCTACAATGGCGCATACAGAGGGCAGCAAGCTAGCGATAGTGAGCGAATCCCAAAAAGTGCGTCGTAGTCCGGATTGGAGTCTGCAACTCGACTCCATGAAGTCGGAATCGCTAGTAATCGTGAATCAGAATGTCACGGTGAATACGTTCCCGGGCCTTGTACACACCGCCCGTCACACCATGGGAGTGGGCTGCAAAAGAAGTGGGTAGTTTAACCTTTCGGGGAGGACGCTCACCACTTTGTGGTTCATGACTGGGGTGAAGTCGTAACAAGGTAGCCCTAGGGGAACCTGGGGCTGGATCACCTCCTTATACGAAGATATCGTTGATGAGTACCCACACAGATTGATGGTTTAGATTTAGTTAAAGCCAGAGCTTTAATTAATAACGCGAGTTATTGATTAAAGCTTTTTGCTTTATGCTCTTTAACAATTTGGAAAGCTGACTGATTGATTACTTACGAGTAATTCAATCAAATTTAAAAGTTCTCAATGTTTATCTTTAACTAGATAAACACAACAAACACATTCAAGTGTCTTGTATTCGAATCAAACTTTAGTTTGATTCACAATTGAGTCCGGCAAACAGTTATCAAGAATTAACCCTTCTTGATGACAACCAAAAACCTTGGTTAGTTGCCATACACAAGACCCTTTCGGGTTGTATGGTTAAGTGACTAAGCGTACACGGTGGATGCCTTGGCAGTCAGAGGCGATGAAAGGCGTAATAACTTGCGATAAGCCCAGATTAGGTAGTAATAACCTTTTGAGTCTGGGATTCCTGAATGGGGAAACCCACTTACATAAGTAAGTATCCTGTTGTGAATACATAGCAACAGGAGGCAAACCGGGGGAACTGAAACATCTAAGTACCCCGAGGAAGAGAAATCAACCGAGATTCCGAAAGTAGCGGCGAGCGAAATTGGATTAGCCCTTAAGCTTTTAATGATGCAGGTGAAGACTCTGGAAAGTGTCGCAACAAAGGGTGATAGCCCCGTAACCGACGCATCATAATCAGTGAAATCGAGTAGGGCGGGACACGTGATATCCTGTCTGAATATGGGGGGACCATCCTCCAAGGCTAAATACTACTGACTGACCGATAGTGAACCAGTACCGTGAGGGAAAGGCGAAAAGAACCCCTGTGAGGGGAGTGAAATAGAACCTGAAACCGTGTACGTACAAGCAGTAGGAGCACCTTCGTGGTGTGACTGCGTACCTTTTGTATAATGGGTCAGCGACTTAATTTTAGTAGCAAGGTTAACCGTTTAGGGGAGCCGTAGGGAAACCGAGTCTTAACTGGGCGTACAGTTGCTAGGATTAGACCCGAAACCAGGTGATCTAGCCATGGGCAGGTTGAAGGTTGAGTAACATCAACTGGAGGACCGAACCGACTAATGTTGAAAAATTAGCGGATGACTTGTGGCTAGGGGTGAAAGGCCAATCAAACCTGGAGATAGCTGGTTCTCCCCGAAAGCTATTTAGGTAGCGCCTCGGACGAATACTACTGGGGGTAGAGCACTGTTAAGGCTAGGGGGTCATCCCGACTTACCAACCCTTTGCAAACTCCGAATACCAGTAAGTACTATCCGGGAGACACACGGCGGGTGCTAACGTCCGTCGTGGAGAGGGAAACAACCCAGACCGCCAGCTAAGGTCCCAAAGTATAGCTAAGTGGGAAACGATGTGGGAAGGCTCAGACAGCCAGGATGTTGGCTTAGAAGCAGCCATCATTTAAAGAAAGCGTAATAGCTCACTGGTCGAGTCGGCCTGCGCGGAAGATGTAACGGGGCTAAGCTATACACCGAAGCTGCGGCTACGTACCTTAGGGTATGTGGGGTAGGGGAGCGTTCTGTAAGCCGTTGAAGGTGGTCTGTAAGGGCTGCTGGAGGTATCAGAAGTGCGAATGCTGACATGAGTAACGATAAAGGGAGTGAAAAACTCCCTCGCCGGAAGACCAAGGGTTCCTGTCCAACGTTAATCGGGGCAGGGTAAGTCGACTCCTAAGGCGAGGCCGAAAGGCGTAGTCGATGGGAAACAGGTTAATATTCCTGTACTTCTTATAATTGCGATGGGGGGACGGAGAAGGCTAGGTGAGCCTGGCGACGGTTGTCCAGGTCCAAGTACGTAGGCGGAAAGTTTAGGTAAATCCGGACTTTCATTAACGCTGAGATACGATGTCGAGCTACTACGGTAGTGAAGTCATTGATGCCATACTTCCAGGAAAAGCCTCTAAGCTTCAGATTATAAGAAATCGTACCCCAAACCGACACAGGTGGTCGGGTAGAGAATACCAAGGCGCTTGAGAGAACTCGGGTGAAGGAACTAGGCAAAATGGTACCGTAACTTCGGGAGAAGGTACGCTCTTATCAGTGAAGTCCCTTGCGGATGGAGCAGACGAGAGTCGCAGATACCAGGTGGCTGCAACTGTTTATTAAAAACACAGCACTGTGCAAAATCGTAAGATGACGTATACGGTGTGACGCCTGCCCGGTGCCGGAAGGTTAATTGATGGGGTTAGACTTCGGTCGAAGCTCTTGATCGAAGCCCCGGTAAACGGCGGCCGTAACTATAACGGTCCTAAGGTAGCGAAATTCCTTGTCGGGTAAGTTCCGACCTGCACGAATGGCGTAATGATGGCCACGCTGTCTCCACCCGAGACTCAGTGAAATTGAAATCGCTGTGAAGATGCAGTGTACCCGCGGCTAGACGGAAAGACCCCGTGAACCTTTACTACAGCTTGGCACTGAACATTGACCCTACATGTGTAGGATAGGTGGGAGACTATGAAATTGCGTCGCTAGATGTGATGGAGTCGTCCTTGAAATACCACCCTTGTATGCTTGATGTTCTAACGTCGGTCCCTGAATCGGGATTACGGACAGTGCCTGGTGGGTAGTTTGACTGGGGCGGTCTCCTCCCAAAGAGTAACGGAGGAGCACGAAGGTGGGCTAAACACGGTTGGACATCGTGTGGTTAGTGCAATGGCATAAGCCCGCTTGACTGCGAGAATGACAATTCGAGCAGGTGCGAAAGCAGGTCATAGTGATCCGGTGGTTCTGAATGGAAGGGCCATCGCTCAACGGATAAAAGGTACTCCGGGGATAACAGGCTGATACCGCCCAAGAGTTCATATCGACGGCGGTGTTTGGCACCTCGATGTCGGCTCATCACATCCTGGGGCTGAAGTCGGTCCCAAGGGTATGGCTGTTCGCCATTTAAAGTGGTACGCGAGCTGGGTTTAGAACGTCGTGAGACAGTTCGGTCCCTATCTGCCGTGGGCGTTGGAAAATTGAAAGGGGCTGCTCCTAGTACGAGAGGACCGGAGTGGACGAACCTCTGGTGTTCGGGTTGTCATGCCAATGGCATTGCCCGGTAGCTAAGTTCGGAATCGATAAGCGCTGAAAGCATCTAAGCGCGAAGCGAGCCTTGAGATGAGTTTTCCCTGACGCTTTAAGCGTCCTTAAGGGTTGTCGTAGACTACGACGTTGATAGGCAGGGTGTGTAAGTGCTGCGAGGCATTGAGCTAACCTGTACTAATTGCCCGTGAGGCTTAACCATACAACACCCAAGGGGTTTTGTGGACTCATAGAAATACCAGACCTTGAATGAGTTTGAAGAGAACAAAAACAGCTTTCCAGATTATTTTGCCTTCAGTTTTTAAACTGAAAGTAAAAGCAAAATTTGCTTGGCGACCATAGCATTGTGGACCCACCTGACTCCATGCCGAACTCAGAAGTGAAACACAATAGCGCCGATGGTAGTGTGGGGCTTCCCCATGTGAGAGTAGGACATCGCCAGGCTTTAATTTCGACTTTGTCTAGTTTCTAGACAAGTCACCATAGAGTTCTAAGTTTTCTTAGTATTTTATGTTGACTTTCAAAGTAGAAAGCGTATTATACGCGTCCTGCTTAAGTGCTAAGGCACTGAAAGCAAAGCTCTTTAACAATTTAAACCTATCAATCTGTGTGGGCACTCGTTGATGAATATCAAAATTTGTTTTGCAATAGCAAAGCAAGATTTCTTCGGAAATCAATTTGGTTTCAATGAACTGAGTGACCAATACAAAATTAAGTTTACTTAATTTTGGCACAGTCAATTCATTACCATTCTGTTGGAATGGTAATAGCTTTAGAATTACATGTTTACTTCGGTAAATATTAGTTTTGAAGTCAGTATTCATTGAGCCGACAAAATCTTAAATTGAAGAGTTTGATCATGGCTCAGATTGAACGCTGGCGGCAGGCCTAACACATGCAAGTCGAGCGGAAACGACAACATTGACTCTTCGGATGATTTGTTGGGCGTCGAGCGGCGGACGGGTGAGTAATGCCTAGGAAGTTGCCCGGTAGAGGGGGATAACCATTGGAAACGATGGCTAATACCGCATAATCTCTACGGAGCAAAGCAGGGGACCTTCGGGCCTTGTGCTACCGGATACGCCTAGGTGGGATTAGCTAGTTGGTGAGGTAATGGCTCACCAAGGCGACGATCCCTAGCTGGTCTGAGAGGATGATCAGCCACACTGGAACTGAGACACGGTCCAGACTCCTACGGGAGGCAGCAGTGGGGAATATTGCACAATGGGCGAAAGCCTGATGCAGCCATGCCGCGTGTATGAAGAAGGCCTTCGGGTTGTAAAGTACTTTCAGTTGTGAGGAAGGGGGTAAGCTTAATACGCTTATCTCTTGACGTTAGCAACAGAAGAAGCACCGGCTAACTCCGTGCCAGCAGCCGCGGTAATACGGAGGGTGCGAGCGTTAATCGGAATTACTGGGCGTAAAGCGCATGCAGGTGGTTCATTAAGTCAGATGTGAAAGCCCGGGGCTCAACCTCGGAACTGCATTTGAAACTGGTGAACTAGAGTACTGTAGAGGGGGGTAGAATTTCAGGTGTAGCGGTGAAATGCGTAGAGATCTGAAGGAATACCAGTGGCGAAGGCGGCCCCCTGGACAGATACTGACACTCAGATGCGAAAGCGTGGGGAGCAAACAGGATTAGATACCCTGGTAGTCCACGCCGTAAACGATGTCTACTTGGAGGTTGTGGCCTTGAGCCGTGGCTTTCGGAGCTAACGCGTTAAGTAGACCGCCTGGGGAGTACGGTCGCAAGATTAAAACTCAAATGAATTGACGGGGGCCCGCACAAGCGGTGGAGCATGTGGTTTAATTCGATGCAACGCGAAGAACCTTACCTACTCTTGACATCCAGAGAAGCCAGCGGAGACGCAGGTGTGCCTTCGGGAGCTCTGAGACAGGTGCTGCATGGCTGTCGTCAGCTCGTGTTGTGAAATGTTGGGTTAAGTCCCGCAACGAGCGCAACCCTTATCCTTGTTTGCCAGCGAGTAATGTCGGGAACTCCAGGGAGACTGCCGGTGATAAACCGGAGGAAGGTGGGGACGACGTCAAGTCATCATGGCCCTTACGAGTAGGGCTACACACGTGCTACAATGGCGCATACAGAGGGCAGCAAGCTAGCGATAGTGAGCGAATCCCAAAAAGTGCGTCGTAGTCCGGATTGGAGTCTGCAACTCGACTCCATGAAGTCGGAATCGCTAGTAATCGTGAATCAGAATGTCACGGTGAATACGTTCCCGGGCCTTGTACACACCGCCCGTCACACCATGGGAGTGGGCTGCAAAAGAAGTGGGTAGTTTAACCTTTCGGGGAGGACGCTCACCACTTTGTGGTTCATGACTGGGGTGAAGTCGTAACAAGGTAGCCCTAGGGGAACCTGGGGCTGGATCACCTCCTTATACGAAGATATCGTTGATGAGTACCCACACAGATTGATTAGGTTTAGAAAGTAAAAGAGACGAAGAACTCCCAAGTTCTTCAATATCCAGTGTCCCGTTCGTCTAGAGGCCTAGGACACCGCCCT
Source organism: Vibrio gallaecicus (assembly GCF_024347495.1). Taxonomy (NCBI): domain Bacteria; kingdom Pseudomonadati; phylum Pseudomonadota; class Gammaproteobacteria; order Vibrionales; family Vibrionaceae; genus Vibrio; species Vibrio gallaecicus. The sequence continues at coordinate 363,807 of NZ_AP025490.1, forward strand.
TTCACGGCGGTAACAGGGGTTCGACTCCCCTACGGGATACCATCTTTAAATGTTCTTTTATAAGAATTTTTAAAAATGGTTACTTCATTATGAAGTGATTCGCTCTTTAACAATTTGGAAAGCTGACTGATTGATTACTTACGAGTAATTCAATCAAATTTAAAAGTTCTCAATGTTTATCTTTAACTAGATAAACACAACAAACACATTCAAGTGTCTTGTATTCGAATCAAACCTAGTTTGATTCACAATTGAGTCCGGCAAACAGTTATCAAGAATTAACCCTTCTTGATGACAACCAAAAACCTTGGTTAGTTGCCATACACAAGACCCTTTCGGGTTGTATGGTTAAGTGACTAAGCGTACACGGTGGATGCCTTGGCAGTCAGAGGCGATGAAAGGCGTAATAACTTGCGATAAGCCCAGATTAGGTAGTAATAACCTTTTGAGTCTGGGATTCCTGAATGGGGAAACCCACTTACATAAGTAAGTATCCTGTTGTGAATACATAGCAACAGGAGGCAAACCGGGGGAACTGAAACATCTAAGTACCCCGAGGAAGAGAAATCAACCGAGATTCCGAAAGTAGCGGCGAGCGAAATTGGATTAGCCCTTAAGCTTTTAATGATGCAGGTGAAGACTCTGGAAAGTGTCGCAACAAAGGGTGATAGCCCCGTAACCGACGCATCATAATCAGTGAAATCGAGTAGGGCGGGACACGTGATATCCTGTCTGAATATGGGGGGACCATCCTCCAAGGCTAAATACTACTGACTGACCGATAGTGAACCAGTACCGTGAGGGAAAGGCGAAAAGAACCCCTGTGAGGGGAGTGAAATAGAACCTGAAACCGTGTACGTACAAGCAGTAGGAGCACCTTCGTGGTGTGACTGCGTACCTTTTGTATAATGGGTCAGCGACTTAATTTTAGTAGCAAGGTTAACCGTTTAGGGGAGCCGTAGGGAAACCGAGTCTTAACTGGGCGTACAGTTGCTAGGATTAGACCCGAAACCAGGTGATCTAGCCATGGGCAGGTTGAAGGTTGAGTAACATCAACTGGAGGACCGAACCGACTAATGTTGAAAAATTAGCGGATGACTTGTGGCTAGGGGTGAAAGGCCAATCAAACCTGGAGATAGCTGGTTCTCCCCGAAAGCTATTTAGGTAGCGCCTCGGACGAATACTACTGGGGGTAGAGCACTGTTAAGGCTAGGGGGTCATCCCGACTTACCAACCCTTTGCAAACTCCGAATACCAGTAAGTACTATCCGGGAGACACACGGCGGGTGCTAACGTCCGTCGTGGAGAGGGAAACAACCCAGACCGCCAGCTAAGGTCCCAAAGTATAGCTAAGTGGGAAACGATGTGGGAAGGCTCAGACAGCCAGGATGTTGGCTTAGAAGCAGCCATCATTTAAAGAAAGCGTAATAGCTCACTGGTCGAGTCGGCCTGCGCGGAAGATGTAACGGGGCTAAGCTATACACCGAAGCTGCGGCTACGTACCTTAGGGTATGTGGGGTAGGGGAGCGTTCTGTAAGCCGTTGAAGGTGGTCTGTAAGGGCTGCTGGAGGTATCAGAAGTGCGAATGCTGACATGAGTAACGATAAAGGGAGTGAAAAACTCCCTCGCCGGAAGACCAAGGGTTCCTGTCCAACGTTAATCGGGGCAGGGTAAGTCGACTCCTAAGGCGAGGCCGAAAGGCGTAGTCGATGGGAAACAGGTTAATATTCCTGTACTTCTTATAATTGCGATGGGGGGACGGAGAAGGCTAGGTGAGCCTGGCGACGGTTGTCCAGGTCCAAGTACGTAGGCGGAAAGTTTAGGTAAATCCGGACTTTCATTAACGCTGAGATACGATGTCGAGCTACTACGGTAGTGAAGTCATTGATGCCATACTTCCAGGAAAAGCCTCTAAGCTTCAGATTATAAGAAATCGTACCCCAAACCGACACAGGTGGTCGGGTAGAGAATACCAAGGCGCTTGAGAGAACTCGGGTGAAGGAACTAGGCAAAATGGTACCGTAACTTCGGGAGAAGGTACGCTCTTATCAGTGAAGTCCCTTGCGGATGGAGCAGACGAGAGTCGCAGATACCAGGTGGCTGCAACTGTTTATTAAAAACACAGCACTGTGCAAAATCGTAAGATGACGTATACGGTGTGACGCCTGCCCGGTGCCGGAAGGTTAATTGATGGGGTTAGACTTCGGTCGAAGCTCTTGATCGAAGCCCCGGTAAACGGCGGCCGTAACTATAACGGTCCTAAGGTAGCGAAATTCCTTGTCGGGTAAGTTCCGACCTGCACGAATGGCGTAATGATGGCCACGCTGTCTCCACCCGAGACTCAGTGAAATTGAAATCGCTGTGAAGATGCAGTGTACCCGCGGCTAGACGGAAAGACCCCGTGAACCTTTACTACAGCTTGGCACTGAACATTGACCCTACATGTGTAGGATAGGTGGGAGACTATGAAATTGCGTCGCTAGATGTGATGGAGTCGTCCTTGAAATACCACCCTTGTATGCTTGATGTTCTAACGTCGGTCCCTGAATCGGGATTACGGACAGTGCCTGGTGGGTAGTTTGACTGGGGCGGTCTCCTCCCAAAGAGTAACGGAGGAGCACGAAGGTGGGCTAAACACGGTTGGACATCGTGTGGTTAGTGCAATGGCATAAGCCCGCTTGACTGCGAGAATGACAATTCGAGCAGGTGCGAAAGCAGGTCATAGTGATCCGGTGGTTCTGAATGGAAGGGCCATCGCTCAACGGATAAAAGGTACTCCGGGGATAACAGGCTGATACCGCCCAAGAGTTCATATCGACGGCGGTGTTTGGCACCTCGATGTCGGCTCATCACATCCTGGGGCTGAAGTCGGTCCCAAGGGTATGGCTGTTCGCCATTTAAAGTGGTACGCGAGCTGGGTTTAGAACGTCGTGAGACAGTTCGGTCCCTATCTGCCGTGGGCGTTGGAAAATTGAAAGGGGCTGCTCCTAGTACGAGAGGACCGGAGTGGACGAACCTCTGGTGTTCGGGTTGTCATGCCAATGGCATTGCCCGGTAGCTAAGTTCGGAATCGATAAGCGCTGAAAGCATCTAAGCGCGAAGCGAGCCTTGAGATGAGTTTTCCCTGACGCTTTAAGCGTCCTTAAGGGTTGTCGTAGACTACGACGTTGATAGGCAGGGTGTGTAAGTGCTGCGAGGCATTGAGCTAACCTGTACTAATTGCCCGTGAGGCTTAACCATACAACACCCAAGGGGTTTTGTGGACTCATAGAAATACCAGACCTTGAATGAGTTTGAAGAGAACAAAAACAGCTTTCCAGATTATTTTGCCTTCAGTTTTTAAAACTGAAAGTAAAAGCAAAATTTGCTTGGCGACCATAGCATTGTGGACCCACCTGATCCCATGCCGAACTCAGAAGTGAAACACAATAGCGCCGATGGTAGTGTGGGGCTTCCCCATGTGAGAGTAGGACATCGCCAGGCTTTAAATTATAATCTTTAGGTTGACCAACCTGGAGATATGGACGCTCACTTAGTGAGTTGACCACTGCGGAGTGGTAGTTCAGTTGGTTAGAATACCGGCCTGTCACGCCGGGGGTCGCGGGTTCGAGTCCCGTCCACTCCGCCACTATTTGAAAAGCCCTAGTCTTACGACTAGGGCTTTTTTACGTTTAAGGTATTAGTAGTTGAATTCATAATTTTTCTAACGGCACTTTTGCTCTTCAAACAATTTTCTAGGTAGAGTTGATAGCTCTTAGAGGCTTACTAGCTATGAAAGATATATTTTGTACATATACTCGGTTGCGAATTTCTCAGAACTTAATACTCCGTCTAAATTTACCCATCAAAACGATAGAATTAATTAAGCGCACTTATATATATCATGTTTGGCGCTCACTTATTTAAAAAACAGGTACAGTAAAGTTATGGACTTTCATGTGACTCAAGTTTCGATCGAAGAATTCTTTACCATTAATTGTAGCTGTAGATCTTCTGGATATTAGAGGGATATAACGCAGATATTTTGTTTTTAAACGATGAATATCTGTTTAGCTGATGGAGTTTAACTGTAAGGTTATATGTAATATAGCAGCTTATAGCTGCTATATTTGCGGTTATCTTACGTTACTCTCTTTCGGCAAGTTTTGCTTTTTCTATCATAGGAGTGATTGTTGAGCCTTGAATCAAAATAGAAAAAACAACAACTGAGTAGGTCATCACAAGAATAATCTCTTTTACATCGATGAGTTTATCAGGAATAACAAGGACTCCTGATGGTATCGATAATGCCATTGCAAGAGCTAATCCACCCCGTAACCCGCCCCATGTCAGTATCTTTACCGCCCAAGGGTTATACTCTCTGTAGCGTTTAAACCCTAAGTATGAAATGTAGACACTTAGGTAACGTGCTCCTAAGACTAACGGAATTGAAAAAGCCATTAATATCCAGTCTTCTTTATGAAAATCAAAAAGCAGCATAGACATACCGATAAGTAAGAATAGGACACCATTTAGGAATTCATCGATGAGCTCCCAGAAATGATCTAAGTGTTCTTCGCTTTCTTTAGAGAAGCCAATAAAGCGTGTCCAATTTCCTATCATAATGCCAGATACGACCATGGAAAGAGGACCTGACACATGTATAACGTCTGCAAACACGTACCCAGCAGTTGGAATTCCTATTGTCAGTAACAGTTCCATTGAATGGTCATCAGTTGCACTGATTAGGTAATGGAATAGGAGACCCAATGCGAAGCCATAAACAATGCCACCAATTGCTTCTTGTGCGAATAACATACTGACACTGCCTACTGTTGGTGTTTCTGTGCCAAAGGCTATGGTGAAAATAGTCACGAAGATCACTAAACCGAATCCATCATTGAATAATGATTCTCCTTCAATTTGAGTTGAAATACGTTTGGGCGCATCCAACTTTTTGACAATGGCGAGAACGGCAATCGGATCGGTTGGCGATATTAATGAACCAAACAATAGGCAGTATATAAAATCAAATTCAATTCCTATGAGATGACAAAATCCGTATAGGACTCCGCCAATGAAAAATGTAGAAAAGAGTGTTGCCCCTAAAGCAAGCACTGTAATTTCCCATTTTTGATCTTTTAGGTTTGGAAGCTTAATGCCTAATCCACCGGCAAAAAGTAAAAAACCTAGAATCCCCTTAAGTAAGAAGTCTTCGAAATTAATACTTGCTACTGTTTCTGAGGCGAGTTGGGATAGTTGAAACCAATCGTTTTGCCCTGCAATTAAAATCAGTAGCGACAGCATCATTGATCCTGCTGTAATTGCGATAGTTGTTTGCATCTTACCTATTTTGCTATTTATAAATGCTATGAGCATTGCTGCTGCAGAAAGGAAGCAAAGCGTATAGTAGACCGACATATTGAGCTCTTATTGTGTAACAAATTATTACATAAGATTCTCATTTTTAAGTGAGTAAATAGCAACCACTTTTTGTCATGCTATTGTGAATTTGGCTTATTAGTCTTTTACAAAATTAAAGCTATTTTAGACGTCTAGATTTCTACTTTTTATATGGTAGGATGGATGGATAACTAAAGGAATGAGGCTGTACTGTGGGAAGTAATATTAGACAACAAATTGTTGCTCAATTAGAACAGAGAATTTTGCTGATTGATGGTGGTATGGGCACTATGATTCAGGACTACAAGTTAGAAGAGAATGATTATCGAGGAGATCGTTTTGCTGATTGGCATTGTGATCTTAAAGGTAATAATGACTTGCTTGTGCTTTCTAAGCCTCAACTCATCAAAGATGTTCATAACCAGTACTTGGAGGCTGGGGCTGATATCTTAGAAACGAACACATTTAATGCAACTACCATTGCCATGGCTGACTATGACATGGAAAGCCTTAGTGAAGAGATCAATTTCGCTGCGGCAAAACTCGCTCGTGAAGCTGCAGATGAATGGACTGCTAAAACTCCAAAGAAACCTAGGTATGTTGCAGGTGTTCTTGGACCTACTAATAGAACCTGTACGATATCTCCGGATGTGAACGACCCTGGATTTCGGAATGTTACGTTTGACGAATTAGTTAAGGCTTACTCTGAGTCAACCCGTGCACTTATTAAAGGTGGTGCGGACCTTATCTTAATTGAAACTATCTTTGATACTCTTAATGCTAAAGCTTGTTCTTTTGCTGTTGAAACCGTATTCGATGAAGATGGTATTATTTTACCAGTGATGATCTCCGGTACAATTACTGATGCTTCAGGGCGAACTCTTTCTGGCCAAACAACAGAAGCTTTCTACAATGCTTTACGCCATGTAAAACCGATATCCTTTGGTCTTAACTGTGCATTAGGTCCGGATGAATTACGTGAATACGTGAGTGAACTCTCTCGTATTTCTGAATGCAGTGTTTCTGCTCACCCAAATGCTGGTTTGCCTAATGCTTTTGGTGAGTATGACCTTTCCCCTGAAGATATGGCAGAGCATGTTAAAGAATGGGCTGAAAGTGGCTTCCTCAACCTAATTGGTGGTTGTTGTGGTACTACACCAGAACATATTCGTCAAATGGCAGAGGTCGTTGAAGGCGTTAAACCTCGCCAGTTACCCAACATTCCAGTAGCTTGCCGGTTGTCAGGCTTAGAGCCTCTTACTATTTCAAAAGAATCTTTATTTGTTAACGTTGGTGAACGAACCAACGTAACTGGTTCTGCACGTTTCAAACGATTGATAAAAGAAGAACTGTACGATGAAGCATTGAGTGTTGCTCGCGAACAGGTTGAAAATGGTGCACAAATCATCGATATCAACATGGATGAAGGTATGCTTGATGCAGAAGCTTGCATGGTTCGCTTCTTAAATCTATGTGCTTCAGAACCTGAGATATCTAAAGTACCAGTCATGGTTGATTCTTCAAAATGGGAAGTAATTGAGGCAGGTCTTAAATGTATTCAAGGTAAAGGCATCGTAAACTCCATCTCTTTGAAAGAAGGCAAAGAGAAATTTGTTGAACAAGCTAAACTTGTGCGACGTTATGGGGCTGCTGTCATTGTGATGGCATTTGACGAAGTTGGTCAGGCTGATACAAGAGAACGAAAATTAGAAATCTGTACGAATGCCTATAACATTCTTGTCGATGAAGTTGGTTTCCCACCTGAAGATATTATCTTTGACCCGAACATTTTCGCTGTTGCTACTGGTATTGATGAACATAACAATTATGCGGTTGATTTCATTGAGGCTGTCGGTGATATCAAACGAGATTTACCCCATGCAATGATATCAGGCGGCGTGTCTAACGTTTCATTCTCATTCCGAGGAAATAATTACGTACGTGAAGCTATTCATGCCGTATTCCTATATCACTGTTTTAAAAATGGTATGGATATGGGGATCGTTAATGCTGGGCAACTAGAAATTTATGACAACGTTCCTGAAGACTTAAGAGAAGCAGTTGAAGATGTCGTTTTAAACCGTCGTGATGATTCGACTGAACGCTTGCTAGATATTGCGACAGAGTACTTAGAACGTGCTGTTGGAAAAGTTGAAGACAAATCAGCGCTGGAGTGGCGAACTTGGTCTGTGGAGAAGCGTTTAGAGCATTCTCTAGTCAAAGGGATTACTGATTTCATTGTCGAGGATACAGAAGAAGCTCGCGTGAATGCTTCTCGCCCTATTGAGGTAATTGAAGGTCCCTTAATGGATGGCATGAACGTTGTCGGTGACTTGTTTGGTGAAGGTAAAATGTTCTTGCCTCAAGTGGTTAAATCCGCTCGAGTAATGAAGCAAGCTGTTGCTCATTTAGAACCTTTTATTAACGCGACTAAAGATGTGGGAGCCACAAACGGTAAGATCCTACTTGCAACAGTTAAAGGTGATGTTCACGATATCGGTAAGAATATTGTAGGAGTTGTGCTTCAGTGTAATAACTATGAAATTATCGATCTTGGTGTCATGGTTTCTTGTGAAAAAATTCTTAAAGTAGCCAAAGAAGAAAATGTCGACATTATCGGTCTTTCGGGGTTAATTACTCCCTCTCTTGATGAAATGGTTCATGTTGCCAAAGAGATGGAACGACAGGGTTTTAAGCTTCCATTGCTCATTGGTGGTGCAACAACATCAAAAGCGCACACCGCTGTTAAAATTGAACAAAACTATTCGGAGCCAGTTGTGTACGTTAACAATGCATCTCGTGCCGTAGGTGTGTGTACTTCTTTGCTGTCGGATGAACTAAAACCTGATTTTGTTGAAAAGTTAGAGTTAGATTATGAGCGGGTTCGTGATCAGCATAATCGTAAAAAACCAAGAACCAAACCAGTATCCTTAGAAAGAGCAAGAGCTAATCGAGTGAATATTGATTGGGCTAACTACACACCGCCAGCTCCGACTAACCCTGGTGTTCACATCTTTGATGACTTCGATATTAAGACGTTACGAGAGTATATAGATTGGACTCCTTTCTTTATGACGTGGTCGTTAATGGGTAAATACCCTGCAATTCTTGATCATGAAGAAGTCGGTGAAGAAGCTAAGCGTTTATATAAAGACGCAAATGAACTGCTAGATCGAGTTGAGAAAGAAAAATTACTCGAGGCTCGTGGTATGTGTGCGATGTTTCCAGCCAATAGCGTTGGTGATGATATTGAGGTTTACACTGATGAGTCTCGAACTGAGGTACTCAAAGTATTGTATAACCTTCGTCAGCAAACTGAAAAACCGAAAGGCTTTAACTACTGCTTATCTGATTACATCGCACCTAAAGAAAGTGGAAAACCAGACTGGATTGGTGGTTTTGCTGTGACGGGTGGTATTGGTGAACGTGAATTGGCTGATGAATATAAAGCGAATGGCGATGATTACAATGCCATTATGATTCAAGCTGTCGCGGATCGCTTAGCCGAAGCTTTTGCTGAGTACCTCCATAAAGAAGTGCGTAAGAATATTTGGGGTTATTCTCCGGATGAAAACTTAACCAATGATGATTTAATCCGCGAAAAATACCAAGGTATTCGCCCAGCACCTGGTTACCCAGCTTGTCCAGAGCATACTGAGAAGGGAACGTTGTGGGAATTAATGGATGTTGAGAAGGCAATAGATATGTCTTTAACAACTAGTTACGCCATGTGGCCCGGCGCCTCTGTTTCAGGTATGTACTTCTCACACCCTGACTCTCGCTACTTTGCTATTGCTCAAATACAACAAGACCAAGTGGAAAGTTATGCTGATCGCAAAGGTTGGGATATGTTAGAAGCTGAAAAATGGTTAGGTCCAAACATTAACTAGTGTTATCTGGACTGATATCGATTAAAAAGGGTTGCTGATGGGCAACCCTTTTTATTTTTTGAAACGTTTAATCTGAGGTTAGTCTTCAAAAAGCTCTTTGTGTAATTTTTGGATAGCAGCACGAGAAACCGATTCATGAAGCAAGAAGCATAAGTTATGCGGGCTTGCTCCATAGCAAATCATTCGCAAGTTAAAATCTTCTAGTGTTCCGAAAACTTGTTTAGCATAGCCTTTACTCTCACTCATATTGTTACCAATTAGAGCAACTAAACATAGGTTATGTTCTATATCTACAGTACATAACTCTTCCAGCTCTTTTCTGGCGATTTCTGGAAGCTCGGGAGCGCCACCTGATGTGTCTGTTTGATCAAGAGTTAAAGATACGCTGATCTCTGACGTGGTGATTAGATCTACAGATATCTTATGTTTTGCGAGAATCTCAAACACTTTGGCTAAAAAGCCATAAGCATGGAACATGTTAGCACTGCGTAAAGTGACCATTGTTTGATTACAACGTAAAGCTAAAGCTCTGAATAGAGGAGAGCTTTCCACTTGCTGACGAATCCAAGTTCCTCCTTTTTCAGGTTCTTTAGATGAGCCAACGAAAACAGGTATTTGATGACGTAAAGCTGGTACAAGGGTTGAAGGGTGTAGAATTTTTGCACCAAAATTCGCCATCTCAGAAGCTTCACTAAAGCTAATTTCAGGAATAGGAGAGGCTTTTGGTGCGATTCGAGGATCGGTTGTGTAAATCCCAGGAACATCGGTCCAAATTTCTAGCCCAGATGCTTGGACAGACTCTGCAATTAATGCTGCTGAGTAATCACTTCCACCTCGACCTAATGTTGTGGTGTTTCCGTCGCTGTCCGCACCTATGAACCCTTGTGTGACAACTACTTGAGAATGACACAATGGGATTAGCTTTTCTGTTGCTAATGATGAAATCTCATCTAATAGCGGTTCAGCTTTACCAAAAGCATTGGTTGTTCTTAGTACTTCACGAATATCAAAGCGCACAGCTTGCGTGCCTCTTTCGCGCAATATTTGAGCGAGAAGGTGAGTTGACATTAGTTCACCACAAGCAACAAGGTGATCGGTGAGTTTTGCACTCGACTGGAATGATGCAGCTTCTGCGGCGCTAGCGATGTTATCTAAAATGGTGTGAATATCTTTTTCAACGGCAACAGGATCAGCAAGCTCATCCAAAATTGCATGGTGAATTTCAGTTAATTGGCGGAGCAGTTCTGATCTGCGAGTTTTATCTTGAACACCATTGGCAAGTTCGACTAAAAGATTAGTTACGCCTGAACAAGCACTGCTCACTATGAGTTTTGTATTTGGGTTGTTTTCGATAATAGCAGCACAACGGCTCATTGATTCAAAGTTGGCAACACTTGTTCCACCAAACTTAGCGACATTAAAAGAACCAGCTACATTAATTGCGCTCACGATGTTTCTCCCACGACTTCCTAAATAAAATTACGGTTGGTAATCCAACATCCAATGTTTGAAGAGAGTTTTTGAGCAATTAGAGAGGTATTAATAGAATTGTAAACCTCAGAAGCTCTTCACCATATAGAAATGATGACAGTCGACGGGATTCAACCCAATCAACCGATAACACGAGCCCACATGCTTGTATTATCTCGGCATTGCTCCCCCTGAATATTTTGTATTGGAAATGAGGTTCCACAAAATATCTGCCTGGGCAATGCTCCTCTTCTGCTTGATAGCCATTTCATTGAACGTTTTTGTGATAAGAATGTCAATCGGTAACTGAATATAAATAGTAAATTAAATTTAACAACTTTGTGACACTGGTTTGACCTCATACTTACGGCTAATTGATGCCTGTGAAAAATTGTTTTAGTGTGGATATCTAAATCACTGACTCAGGGATGCACATGTCTAGTTTTCACTCTCCAAATTCTCTCCAAAGCTTTATTCCTCCTCAACGAACGTTAATGGGACCAGGACCTTCCGATATTTCGCCTCAAGTTCTTCAAGCGCTTAGTCGCCCAACTATAGGTCACCTTGACCCTTTATTTATTGGCATGATGGATGAACTTAAGCAGCTATTGAAATATGCCTTCCAAACTGAAAATGAATTCACAATTGCTGTCTCTGCGCCAGGTAGTGCGGGTATGGAAACCTGCTTTGTTAACTTGATAGAACCAGGTGAAAAAGTCGTAGTTTGCCGAAATGGTGTCTTTGGAGAACGCATGCGTGAAAACGTAGTACGTTGCGGTGGTGAAGCCATTTTAGTTGATGATGAATGGGGTGCTCCTGTTTCTGTTGAAAAAATCGAGCAGGCACTAAAAGCCAACCCTGATGCAGTTGCAGTGGCATTTGTACATGCAGAAACTTCTACAGGTGCACTTTCTGATGCTGAGGCTATTTCTCAGGTTGCAAGGCAGTATGATGCGCTTTCTATTGTTGATGCTGTGACTTCTCTTGGTGGTGTGCCTTTACTTGTTGATGAGTGGCAGTTGGATGCAGTTTATTCAGGTAGTCAAAAATGCTTGTCGTGTGTGCCAGGGCTATCTCCTGTGACCTTATCTAAAAAAGCAGTGGATAAAATACAAAAGCGTGAGACCCCTGTACAAAGTTGGTTTTTAGACCAAAGCCTTGTCTTAGGATATTGGAGTGGAGAAGGGAAGCGTAGTTACCATCACACGGCTCCTGTAAATAGCTTATATGCTCTACATGAATCCTTAGTTGCGCTTAAAAATGAAGGGCTTGAACAAGCTTGGGCAAGACATCAAAGCATGCACAATAAGCTAAAGGTTGGGCTTGAAAAACTAGGCTTTTCGTTTGTGGTTTCTGAAGGTAGCCGCTTACCTCAATTGAATGCTATTTATATACCTGAAGGCACTGATGAAGCTAAAGTTAGAGGAGACTTACTTGAACAGTACAACCTAGAAATTGGCGCAGGGCTGGGTTCATTAGCTGGAAAGGCTTGGCGTATTGGTTTAATGGGCTATGGTGCTAGAAATGAAAATGTTTCTCTATGCTTGAGAGCTCTAGAGGAAGTAATGAACTAGCTGGTAACTAGTTGATTTATCTCTTTACATAGTTAGTGTTGGTAAATAGATACGTAACTTAAATAGACTAACCAGTAGAGCTGTCTCGTTTAAAGAAAGCCCTTCCAACTAGTCATAGAGGAAGGGCTTTTTTGTATCATTTAGCTGAAGATACTGCCGTCGATACTGGTTGGTATTGTATTTGAGAAAAGTCTTTTAATGGGAACAAAAACTCGGCTTCTCTGCGTATTTGCTCAGCTTTACTTACCTCACCTATACCTTGGTATGCCAGGACCAAATTACTGTAGAATGCAGGTCTTGGCTTGCTTTTTATAATCTCTAATGACCAATCAATGTACGGCTGAATTAGCTCAGGATCGTTTTTATACAAACCTATATTTAAGTAAGTACTATAAACATCCCAATCAAACCTATCCTTCCAAACGACTGGGTTGGTGACTTGCTTCAGGACATCTGGGTTTTTAGGGCGTGATTGCTCAAATTTGGTCAATATATAATTCGTGTGCAATGCACTTAGCATGTAAAAGCCAACAAGTATCGGCAAAACTAAACTGGTAACCCGAAATGTTGTCTTATTAATCACACCAAAGCTTTTTTGAGAATAGCGTGAGACGCGTTGATCAACCCAGTAAAGCAAAATGATGAAAGTAATCCAGTGAACAGCTGAGTGATAAAATGGATATTCTAGCTGAGAATGCAAAACAATAGGGATGAAGAGGGCTAACATGGCCAACCGAGTGCCTTTACTCGCACTTGATATTCTAACAAGCACTAGCCCAGCTGCGAGAAAAATACCAATTAAGGGTAAAATTCCACCTTCTGCACCCCAGTAAAGTAATTCATTGTGAGGGTGATCCATTGCAGGTAATCCCGGGCGATAGCTGCTATTTAGCTGGTGCTGGCGTGCAGTATAAAGCGTATATTCAGATTCAAATTTGCCATAGCCGTAACCAGTCAATGGCTTTTCTGTCAGCATATCGAGAGTTTGGGGAAAGGTATAAGCTCTTGGGCTCTCTAAATGAGCTCTCTTAGAAGCTAGGCTGTCCCCTGTGTTTATAATAACAAAACCGATGGTAATCCCAACAACAGCAGAAATACACCATCCCAGAAAGCGTTTTGTTGTTGAAAATCGGTAGAGGTAAGGAAGAATAAGCAGAACCCCAATGATACTCGCTAGCCACCCAGTACGAGAGGCAATAATGATGAGCAGAGGAATAGTGACTGTTGGAATTATGTAAAGAAGGGCAGATTCACTGAGCTTATGATTGTATTTGTGAGGTTGCCTGGCCAGTAAATAAGCTGAAAGCACAAGTCCTGTAGCAAGAAAACTTGCCATTACATTCGGCTGTTGGAAAATACCATAGGGTCTATTACTTATGGTGTTATAGCCAAAAATATTTCCAGGCTCAAGGTGGAAAAATTGAACATAGCCAAAAAATGCTTGCAGTAAGACAGCTAGCACAATGAACCACAGAAGGCGCTGCTTATGTCTATTACTGAAATGAAACTGTTGTAATAAAACGAAGAAAATAAAGCCAGTCCATAGTCCTACTAGTCGGCCTGCTGCACCAGAAATATCAGCATTGCTGTATAGGATTGGAGTGGTAAGTATTACACAACTGATAAATAAACCGATGGTCAATTTGGTGTAGCGAATTACACGGTTTGTTGCTAGTTGATAAAAGCCAATCGCCAAGCTGAAGCTGAGAGCGAACCAAGTGGTTGGATTAAAGGAGAGTGCTAAGCCTGAGCCTCCGGGGTTAGGCATGAAAAAATGCATAGCAAGAAGAAACACTACCGCTAAGGAAGCAAGAAATACTCGATTTAAAGGAAGTGCTTGAGTATTACTATCTAATTGTGTCCCGCTTTTATGTATTGTGACCATATATCCTAACCTTGGAAAAAGAAGAGCTTGCCTTATCAAGCAAGCTCTACACACTAACATTTTTTGCGATTGCTCGCTGTCGGAGATTTACTCTCGACGATTATAGCTTTTTATAACTTTAACATGGGCTTAAGGAATCGAGCTGTATGAGAACCTTCGACTTGCGCCACATCTTCTGGTGTTCCTGATGCAATGATTTTACCACCGCCTTGCCCACCTTCCGGGCCTAAATCAATAATCCAATCCGCTGTTTTGATTACATCTAAATTATGCTCAATGACGACAACCGTATTTCCATGGTCTCTAAGCCTGTGTAAAACGACTAACAGCTGCTGAATATCGTGGAAGTGTAACCCTGTGGTTGGTTCATCCAAAATATAGAGTGTTTTTCCAGTATCGCGTTTGGACAGTTCTCGTGCTAGTTTGACACGTTGAGCCTCCCCTCCAGAAAGTGTTGTTGCCGCTTGACCTAATCGGATATATGAAAGCCCTACATCCATTAATGTTTGTAATCTTCTAGCTATTACCGGAACAGGCTTGAAGAACTCATGCGCATCTTCGACAGTCATCGCTAATGCTTCATCAATGGTTTTTCCTTTGTATCTTACTTCTAAAGTTTCTCGGTTATAGCGTTTACCTTTACAAACATCACAAGGAACATAAACATCAGGTAAAAAGTGCATTTCTACTTTGATGACGCCATCGCCTTGGCACGCTTCGCAACGACCGCCCCTTACATTAAAGCTAAATCTTCCTGGTTTATAACCGCGAGAACGAGACTCTTGAGTTCCTGCAAACAATTCTCGGATTGGAGTGAAGATTCCCGTGTAAGTCGCTGGATTTGATCTTGGCGTTCTGCCTATTGGACTTTGATCGATGTCGATCACTTTATCGAAGTGCTCTAATCCTTTCATTTTTTTATAAGGAGCAGGCACTGCCGTAGTCGCACCATTTAATTGGGTATGTGCAACCTTAAAGAAGGTGTCATTGATTAACGTAGATTTACCAGAGCCCGATACACCAGTGATACAGCTAAATAACCCAACAGGTATCGTTGCGGTAATTTCTTTTAAGTTGTTACCAGTAGCTCCGATGATTTCGACCACTTTCTTTTTATCAATCGGCGTTCTTTTTTCTGGAATGGCAATTTCTTTTTTACCACTGAGATATTGACCTGTCAGTGAGTCAGGGTTTTCCATTATTTCAGCCATTGTCCCTTCAGCAACTACATGACCACCATGCACACCAGCTCCCGGACCAATATCAATGACGTGATCTGCACACCTGATTGCGTCTTCATCATGCTCAACAACTAATACGGTGTTGCCAAGATCTCTAAGGTGGATCAATGTTTTGAGCAAGCGCTCATTGTCTCGTTGGTGGAGACCGATAGAAGGCTCATCTAAAACATACATTACCCCCATCAAACCAGCACCAATTTGGCTAGCTAAACGGATTCGTTGAGCTTCGCCACCGGATAAGGTCTCAGCACTTCGTGAAAGGTTCAGGTAATTTAAGCCAACGTTAACCAAGAAGTGCAGTCGATCATTAATCTCTTTCATGATCTTTTCTGCTATTTGAGCGCGTTGACCTTCCAGCTTCAATGTTTGGAAAAAATGAAGTGCATCTGCAATGCTCAATTCTACAATTTCCGGTAAAGCGGTATCCGCAATAAAAACATTTCTAGCTTCTACTCTTAATCTTGTTCCGCCGCAGCTAGAGCAAGACTTAGTCGAAATGTATTTGGCTAAATCTTCACGAACAGCGCTCGATTCCGTATCGTGGTATCGACGCTCTAAGGTATTTAAAATACCTTCGAAAGGATGTCTTTTTAATCTGATATCGCCGCGGTCATTGATGTACTTAAATTCAACTTCAGTATGCCCAGAGCCTTTTAAAATGATGTCTTTTGTCTTCTTGGGAAGTGAAGAGAAAGGAGCATAGAGATCGAAACCATAATGCTCAGATAAAGACGTGAGCATTTGGAAATAGTAATAATTCTTTTGATCCCAGCCTTTAATCGCACCTTCAGCAATACTTAACTTTTCATCTAAAATGACTCTGCTTGGGTCAAAATATTGTTGAACACCTAAACCATCACATGTACCACATGCTCCTGCGGGGTTGTTGAAGGAAAAGAGCCTTGGTTCCAATTCTTGCATGCTATAACCGCATTGGTTACATGCAAAATTAGCAGAGAAGACTATTTCCTCTTGGTCGGTTTCATCCATCCATCCAGCTACTGCTATGCCACCAGAAAGTTCTAGTGCGGTTTCAAAAGATTCTGAAAGTCGCTGCTGTAGATCAGGGCGTACTTTAAAACGGTCAACGACAACTTCGATAGTGTGTTTTTTATGAAGTTCTAATGCTGGTGGATCGGATAGATCGCAAGTCTCACCATCAATTCGAGCGCGAATAAAGCCCTGAGCTGCAAGGTTTTCGAGCGTTTTAACATGCTCACCTTTACGTTCTTTCACAATCGGGGCGAGCAACATCATTTTAGAACCTTCAGGAAGTTCTAAAACTTTGTCTACCATTTGACTTATGGTTTGAGCTGCTAAAGGAGTGTGATGCTCCGGACATCGAGGCTCCCCAACTCTTGCATAGAATAAACGTAAGTAATCATAAACTTCGGTTATTGTACCAACCGTTGAGCGTGGGTTGTGGGATGTTGACTTTTGTTCGATAGAGATTGCTGGAGATAAGCCTTCAATGTGGTCAACATCGGGTTTTTCCATTAAAGAGAGAAATTGGCGAGCATATGCTGAAAGAGATTCAACATAGCGGCGTTGTCCTTCTGCATAGAGGGTATCGAACGCCAATGAGGACTTACCTGAACCTGAAAGCCCTGTGATAACAATCAATTTATCTCGGGGAATTGTCAGATTAATGTCTTTAAGGTTATGCGTTCTCGCACCTCTAATTTCTATTTTATCCATCTCTACCGACCCTGTGTTTTTAGTGGGTAAAGTATTACATAGTGTGAGATTTGTGCAAAGTTTTACTGGATAAAAAAACAGTAAAAAGAAAGGCGACCAATTTGGTCGCCTTTATAATATTTATTAAAATATGAGTTTATGCTTCTTTTTTAGTTGAATGCTTATCTAACTCAACTTTTTTCTGGTCTTTTTTATACAAGTTCTCAAAGCAGTAATTAGTTGCTTCGATATAGCCTTCAACGCTACCACAATCGAATCGGTTACCTTTAAACTTGTAAGCAAGGACGCAGCCTGATTTTGCTTGTTTCAATAAAGCGTCTGTTATTTGAATTTCGCCGCCTTTACCCGGTTCAGTCTGTTCTATCAACTCAAAGATATCAGGTGTCAAAATATAACGACCAATTATTGCAAGGTTACTTGGTGCTGTACCTTGTTCTGGCTTTTCCACCATATTTTCAACACGATAAATATCGTCTTTGATCATTTCACCTGAGATCACGCCATATTTGTGAGTTTCATCTTCAGGTACTTCCTGTACAGCAACAATTGAACAGCGAAAGTGTTTATATAAAGCAACCATTTGAGCTAGAACGCCTTGCTGTTCATTTACACATAAATCGTCTGCTAGCACTACAGCAAAAGGTTCATCACCAACGAGTTCACGACCGGTTAAAATAGCATGCCCTAAACCTTTCATTTCACGTTGTCGAATATAGGTGAAGTTAGCGGCTTCAATTGTTTCTCTGATATTGACCAACAGTTCTTCTTTGTTGGTACCACTGATTTGATGTTCAAGTTCGTAGTTCTTATCGAAATGATCCATGATCGAGTGCTTACCTCGACCGGTTACGATACACATACCATTAATCCCAGCTTGAATCGCCTCCTCTACGCCATATTCGATAAGTGGTTTATTGACCACTGGCATCATTTCTTTTGGCATAGATTTCGTTGCTGGTAAGAATCGTGTACCGTAGCCTGCTGCAGGGAAAAGGCATTTATTAATCATGGTAAGCTCTTTATCTATGGATGTTTTTATGTCTGAAATTCTAGCATATCCAATGTGAAATTTTCATGAGTATCAGAGAGCATTATTAATATTTCACTTAACTAAATTAAGAAAGTAAATTCTGATTTGCCCACGCAATGGCTTGAACTCGGTTTTTGACTGCTAGTTTTCTAAATATCTGATAAAGGTGTGATTTGACGGTGAACTCACTAATAAATAAATCGTCTGCTATCTGAATGTTTGATGAACCAGCTTGCAGGCACCGAAGTACTTGGAGCTCTCGAATCGTTAAGTCGACATTGGTTGGAGTGGTATTAGTATCCACAATATTTCGGTAATAAAAAAGAAGTTGGCTTGCAACTTGTCTAGGTAGCCAATTTTGACCGTCTATAATGGCATGCAACCCTTTTGCGATATCTTGTTGGTTACTGCCACTGTAAAACAAGCCCTTTAATATCCCAAAGACAATCAACTCCGCGGTCGTTAGCCTTTTCGTTACATTAAATAATATAATTTCATAGTGCTTCCAAATCACCGGAAGGTTTTCATAGTGATTGAGTAAGTTATCGAATTGTTTGTGATCGACAAGTAAAATTCTGTTTCTTTGTTTTTGGTTCACTAACAGCAGTTCATTAGGTGTAATCAGTTGCAATGGTACTGACATATGTTTCTTTATTTGATCCACATGCAAATAAACACTTTCAGGGTCTAAACATAAAAAATGAATAGTACGAGCATAACTGGATTGTTTCATTGAGTAACCTTTGGAATGAGCAGTCAGAATACGTTGGCATTCAATCGTTCCATTCTCCATATGAGACTTAATGACTTGCGTTGCATATCAATGCGAAAAGTAAATGTGTGGTTTGTTAGTTGCTTTTTGAGTTACACACCTCTGAAAATCATGATTTATTAGGCTTTTATTTTTTGGTTTCTGACAAGTGTCGGATTGCGATTTATCAGTGTAGAAAAGCATGCTATTCTTGGTCGCTAAAAATTTTATGACACTATGAATTTAGACGGAGCAAATCATGGCTAGCCGTGGAGTTAACAAAGTTATATTGGTGGGTAACCTAGGTAATGACCCAGAAATTCGTTACATGCCAAATGGTGGTGCGGTAGCGAACATTACGATTGCAACGTCAGAATCATGGCGTGACAAAGCAACAGGCGAGCAACGCGAAAAAACAGAATGGCACCGTGTTGCTTTGTTTGGCAAGCTAGCTGAAGTGGCTGGTGAGTACTTGCGTAAAGGTTCTCAAGTTTACATTGAAGGTCAACTTCAAACGCGTAAATGGCAAGATCAGAGCGGTCAGGATCGTTACACTACAGAAGTTGTTGTTCAAGGCTTCAACGGTGTAATGCAAATGCTTGGCGGTCGTGCGCAAGGTGGTGCTCCTGCTCAAGGCGGCATGGGGCAACAGCAACAAGGTGGTTGGGGTCAACCGCAACAGCCTGCTGTTCAGCAGCAACAACAGCAGCAATATAATGCCCCTGCTCAACAAAAGGCACCGCAGCAAGCTCCTCAACAAGCTCAGCCGCAATACAATGAGCCACCTATGGATTTTGATGACGATATTCCGTTCTAAATCTTACACTTTTAATTAAATGTAATCGAAGATTCATTGCTAAGAATGGAAAAGCCGCGTTCATCGCGGCTTTTTGTTATCCAAAGTTGTTCACGCTTTGTTTACAACTGCATCTATAGTATAAGTAGCAATACGGTATAGTGTGAGTTGAAAAGGATTTCGTTATTCATGAGATATACCCCAACGCTGAAGTTGAGCACAAGATTAATTGCATTTGTCACTGTTATCGTTATTAGTGCAATGTTTATCCTCTTTATTGGGGGAACATTATCTTTTAAGCGAATAGGTCAGGAATACTTAAATCATTATTTGGTGGGTATTGTTGAAGTCGTGGATAAAGAAATGGAAGATCCTGATGCCGCCTATTCTATGCAGCGCTGGATGCCTAAAATGTTGCAAGCAAGCAACATTGTTGAAATGACCCTTTCAAACTCAACTGGTATTGTGTACCGGTTCAAAAATACGTCCCCCAGAATTGATTCAAATCGTCTTTATGAAGAAACATTTACCCTAGATCGGAATGAAGGCTATCAAATATCATTTAAAGCACTCCCTCCCTATATAGGTTACAGCTATTCGTTAGAAGCTATGTGGTCTATTACCCTAGCCGTTGCTCTTATCATTTTTTGCTTAGCTCGGGGTGTTCAATGGCTAAAAGAGCAATTACTTGGCTCTGAAATGTTAGAAGAACGTGGTCGTATGATCTTAGCTGGGCAAGTTGAAGCCCATGCCAAAGGAGATTTAAGAGAGTGGCCCTATACTGCTAGTGAAGCTTTAGATGTGCTTATTGATGAGCTACAAGATGCTCGTCAAGAACGAAGCCGCTTTGATACTTTCATACGAACACAAACCTTCCTCGATAAGCTCACAGGAACGGCTAACCGAGTTTTGTTTGATAATAAGCTTGAATCAGCACTATTAGAAAGTGGGGCGAGAGGTGGCATTCTCTTAATCCGTCTCGAAGAGTGGGAACAAATCTGTGAAGAAAATGATAAGCATGTCGCGGATGAATTTATTATTGAAGTTGGTGGGATACTCTCGAATATTGTTCAGCGTTATCCTGATGTTATCTTTTCTCGATATTATGATGCAGACTTTGCGGTATTCATCCCCCATCAAGGCAGTAAAGACATTGCAGCATTAGCATCCCAATGTTTAAGGCAGCTTGAAAAAGTAACACCACCTAAGCCACTAGATTCGGATAATTGGTGCCATATTGGCGTCACTATGTATTGGGAAGGTGAGCGACATAGCTTAATAATGGATGAAGCCGAGACAGCATTAAAAAGTGCTCAGCTAGAACAAGTTAATAATTGGAGTCGTTACCCTAAAAAAAGTAGGAGTGAATTCGACAGAGGCAGTGTTCGCTGGAGAACATTATTTGATACTGCGCTACAACCGAATAATTTAGTCATTTTCACACAACCTTGCTACTTGCTTTCAAATATCAATCAGCCAGTAGAGTTACATCAAGAAGTATTTGCCCGAATTCAAGATCCTGAGAAAGGTCTATTAAAGGCTTCGCGATTTATGTCGGCGATTGAGCAGGTGGGGTATGAATCTCAGATGGATAGATCTATCCTTATGTTATTGCTTAATAAGTTGAAAGATTCACCTCAATCAATATGTTACTCTATAAACTTGAATGTTGTACCGTTTTCCAACAAACGGTATTTCAAATGGTTTAGAAATGAGTTATTACAGCTAACAACTACAATGCGAAGTCAATTGAGCTTTGAGTTTCCGGAAGGGCGTTTAATTCAGCACCTTGATTACATGAGACCTGTAGTGAAAATGCTTTCAGGGCTGGGTTGTACCGTTATTGTCGGTCAAGCAGGTAGAACGATTGTAAGCACTCACTATATTAAAGACCTAAAGGTTGATTATTTAAAGCTACATAGAAGTTTGATCAAAAAAATAGATCGCAGACACGAAAACCAATTGTTTGTTAGAAGCCTGATTGGGGCGTGTGGAAGTTCTTCAACTAAAGTTATAGCTGTAGGTGTTGAAAGTAAGCAAGAACAAGAAACTTTAATTGAACTAGGTGTACATGGCTCACAAGGGCGATATTTCTCAGAAGAGAGACAAATTATTCCTGCTCCTCAACTTGAATCTGTGGTTAAGTTAGGGCGAAGAAATCGATGGCGTAAGAGTAAGTAATTATACAATGAACTTAAAATCGATATTAGATAAAATTAAGCCGACTAAAGGAAAAATCCAAGCTCAGACCGTTATGGTTCAGCCTGAGGCTGTCTACGCGTCATCGAATGAAGAAACCCCCGCACCTTTAGTTACTTCTACACAAAACGGCGATTGGGAGTCCGCGCTTGAACTACAGTTAAAAAGCGAAGGGTTTAAAGGCAATAAAGCTCGAATAATTCTGGGTTCAACTTTTTATCAAACGTACCAAATTGAAAAGCCAGAAGTTCCAGAAAGCGAATGGCCGGTCGCGCTTCCGTTTTTATTAAAAGATTTGATCAGTGAAAAAGTGACAGAGATTGTTGCTAATGCTGTCGCACTCCCTACAAGCAATAAGTTACAAGTCTATGTCCTGTCTAAAAAGATACTCAATAAACTTGTTCATATCTCAAACGAATCAGGTATTGAACTTGAATGTGTCGTGCCTGAAGATGAGATTTGGGGACATGCCGCCGGCGAATTATCTAACTTCATTTTACTTCAGCGCAGTAAAAATGGTCACTTTAAACTTGGTGCGTATGTAGAGCATACAGTTTGTTTCCAACGAACTATTCGTAGTGTTACCCCCCCGTTAACTGGTGTTGCGTCGAGTGCACTTCAACTTGATGGTCTAGCTCTTGAGTTACAGCGTTCAATTGATTACCTGTCTTCCCAAATAAAAGGCACGCAGCTTCATCAACTTAAGATCTGTTGTGATGAAGAAGATGAAGAAGAACTACAAAGTGTATTAAATGATACGCTGAGTTCCCAAGTATCTCGATTAACAGAAGTGAACAGAGAAAGTTCTGGAAGCTTTCTTATTGCAATTGCTGAGACAATCCCAGATACGAAGGTCAACCTATATCCAACTCACCTTCGCCCTAAGAAAGAATACTTTACACTGGCGAACGTCGTCGGGAGTTGGCTGGCGATCATTATAGTTTCTTTAAGTAGTTATGCTTATGTTCACTTTGAAGCCGAATCTTTAAATAAAAAATTGGTTATTGAAAGGGCTGAATCCCGAAGCCTCAATCAACAAGTGAGCCAATTGAAAGCAGAACTTGTGCAACATAAACCTTCGCCTGAAAAAGTCGCAGCAGTTGCTCGGTTAAAGCGTGAGATTCAGTCGAAGCAAGATGCGTTAACCGCGGTTGGGGAATATGATGAGTCTCAAAAAATTGGTTACTCTGGAGTGATGACAGCATTGGCTCAGCTTGGTCGTAATGACATCTCGGTTTCACATATTTATATGAGTAGTGATACTTTAGATTTAGCGGGCTACGCTCGAAATGCTGATGTTATTCCTAATTGGGTTGGTCAGTTTAAAGGGCAAATGGACTTAGTCGGTCGTGCCTTTGAAACACTTAAAATAGGCAGAACGGAACAAGATATCATTACTTTTGAATTACGTACTCGTAGGGAGAAACAGTAATGCAGCAGTGGACGGTAATCAGCGATAAGTTTTTAGCATTGAGTTCACGAGAGAAGTGGTTAGTGACATTGTGTGGTGTCATTGGTTTGTCTTTAGTGCTCTTTACTTTGGTGTTTGAACCGGCTTATAAAAGCTTACAAGCGAGTAAAATTGAGCATCGGAATTTGGTTCAAGGTAACCAAAGGTTACAAGGTGAACTTTTAGTATTGCAAGCGAAGTTGAAAAGAAACCCCGACAAAGACATTGATATTGAGTACAAAAATCTATTAGTTCAAAGCCAAGACCTATCGATGAAATTAGCTGAAGTGATTGATGGTCTTATTACTCCAACTCAAATGACAGATTTGCTTGAAAGTGTTTTATCTTCAGGCAAAAAGTTAAAATTAGTGTCATTGGAATCATTAAAGCCTGAGTCCATTTCAAATCAAAAATCTGCAAGTGATCAGTCAGGGTACTTCCTCCACCCGGTTCGTATGGAGCTCACTGGGAGCTATTTTGATATCGCAGCTTACCTGCAGGCGTTGGAGGCTTTACCTGTTCAGTATTATTGGCGAAACTTTCAATACACAGTTGAAGAGTATCCAAATGCTAGGCTAGTTTTTGAAGTTTATACCTTAGGCACAAGGCAGGAGTTTATCGGTGGTTAAAGTATTCGCATTTATGGTATTGGTGACTTCTCAAATTGCGTGGGCAGAGCAAGACCCAACTGCACCACTTGGTTGGATGGTACCTAATCAACCCCAATCTAAACCTGTACAAAAGAAATCAGTGAACTATCGACTGCCCACGTTACAAAGCATTGTTTGTAAAGGTGAACTACCTTGTTATGCCGTATTGAATGATGAAATACTTTCTCAAGGTGAGGCTGTTCGAGGCTATCGAATAAAAGAAATAAACCCAGAATACGTCACTCTGCAGAGAAACTCTAAACAGTGGAAGTTGGAAATGTTCTCTTTAGATATTAAGAATAATTAAGGTTTGAGTGAAAAAATGCGAAAACTTGTCGTTGCAATCATAATCTCATCTTTAGCTGGCTGTTCAATGGGGCATCGTGATCCTGTTGAGATCAAAGAAGCCCTAAATGAATCTATTAATGAAGCTAACAGTCGAGCACTACAAGAGCTTCCATCGTCTGTACAAGATGATTTAATGCCTGAATTAGAGGCGGATACTGGTGGACGTAATACTGAGCTCGTTAAACGCTTCCGAATCCAAGCAAAAGATGTCGATGCTCGTACATTTTTTGCGAGCTTAGTGAAAGGAACAGAGTTTAGCGCAGCGATTCACCCAAGTGTCTCTGGTCGAGTTACGGTAAACCTAACAGACGTAACGCTTGATGAAGTCTTGAGTGTTATACAAGACATGTATGGTTATGATATTGAAAAGCGTGGCAAAGTCATTCAGATCTATCCAGCAGGCTTACGCACGGTCACTATTCCAGTTGATTACCTGCAAGTAAAGAGAACTGGACGTTCATTAACGACTATAACTACAGGCACAGTAAGTAATTCAGATTCTAGTTCTTCGAGTTCGAGCTCAAGTTCAAACTCGAACTCTTCTAACTCATCAAACTCTTCATCAAGCAGTACCGCTACTGGCGGAACTGAAATTGAAACGACTTCAGAAAGTGATTTTTGGCCTCAGCTAGAAACGGCTGTTTCTCAACTTATTGGTTCTGGTGATGGTCAAAGTGTAGTGGTTACACCGCAAGCGAGCGTTATTACCGTAAGGGCGTATCCAGACGAGATTCGAGAGGTGCGTCAATTCCTAGGTATTTCCCAGAAGCGTCTACAGCGTCAGGTGATACTTGAAGCTAAGATTCTAGAAGTGACATTAAGTGACGGCTATCAGCAAGGAATTAACTGGACGAAAATGTTCTCATCTGGTGGTACAAATTACACGATTGGTGCCGGTTCTATAGTTAAAGATACCGCGGGTGCTATTGTACCTTCCACTCTTCCTGGTCTAGATGCTATTGGCGCGGCACTTGGGGGACAGTCCAATATTGTGATCTCCAGTGGCAGTTTTGAAGCTGTGCTGAGCTTTATGGATACTCAAGGTGACTTAAACGTACTCTCTAGCCCAAGAGTGACTGCTTCCAATAATCAAAAAGCCGTAATTAAAGTCGGTACTGATGAATACTATGTGACTGACCTATCAAGCTCTGTTGGCAGCGGAGATAATGCGAACGTGGCACCTGAAGTTGAATTGACGCCGTTTTTCTCTGGTATCTCTCTTGATGTGACTCCGCAAATTGATGATAAAGGGAACGTATTTTTACATGTACATCCAGCGGTTATTGAAGTGGAAGAAGAGACCAAGCAGCTTAACTTAGGTTCATCTACGGGTGATGTTATTTTGCCTCTTGCTAAAAGCTCTATTCGAGAATCAGATTCAGTGATTCGAGCTCGAGATGGTGATGTAGTTGTGATCGGTGGCTTGATGAAATCGAATAACTCCGAAATAGTGTCGAAAGTTCCTTTCTTAGGTGATATTCCAGCTCTAGGGCATCTATTTAGAAATACTTCTCAAATCACTCAAAAAACTGAACTTGTTATCTTGTTAAAGCCGACGATTGTTGGTGTTAATACATGGCAAAAAGAGTTAGAACGCTCTCGTGATTTGCTTCAACAATGGTTTCCTGATGAAGAGTAGAGGTTAATTCTACTGAATGTATCAATCTCACTTTGGTTTTGAGCGTCAGCCCTTTGCGTTAACGCCTAATACGGACTTGTTTTACGGATTGCCTCCTCATTTTGAGGCAATTCAAACCGTAATCTCAGCATTAAAGATGGGAGAAGGGGTTATCAAAGTCACTGGTGAAGTGGGGACTGGTAAGACAATGGTTTGCAGAATGTTAGTTAACCATCTGCAAGAATCATCAGCACTTATTTACCTACCTAACCCTGTATTATCCGGTGCTGTTTTAAGACAAGCAGTCGCGACAGAATTAGGCTTGAGCATTGAGAATGAAGTGACAATTGTCGATGAAATTCAGCACAAGTTGATTGAGCTGCATAAAGCAGGAAGAAGGGCTGTTGCGGTGTTAGATGAGGCTCAGGTTCTTTCTGATGAAACGCTGGAAACACTGCGATTATTTGGCAATTTAGAAACTGAAGATGAAAAATTACTTCAACTTGTTTTGCTAGGACAACCGGAGTTAGATGAGCGGCTAGAAGCCCATCATTTACGGCAATTTCGGCAAAGGATAAGTTTTAGCTCTAAGCTGAGATCATTAAAACTTGATGAAACGGTAGCCTATATTGGTAACCGTATTGAAAAATCTGGCGGGAATGATGGTGTGTTTACGTTAAGCCATAAAAAAGCGATATGGCGCTCTTCTCGTGGGATACCAAGGCTAATCAACCAACTTTGTCATAAAGCGCTCTTACTTTGTTATAGCGAGCAGAAAGATAAAGTTGAGAATCAACATTTATTTATAGCAATGCATGAAACCTATGATGTGGCTAAGCCTAAATTTAAAACCCCAATGTTGTGGGGATGGGATTAACTATGAGTGTTATTAACAACGCTTTATCTGAGCTATCTAAGAAAGACGCATCGCCCTCGATAGAGGCCGCGGTCATTCCGCCAGTGAAAGGGCGCTCTCCATGGGTTTGGGTTGCTGCTGGTTTTGGGATTAGTTTAACTGTCGGAGGATGGGCGATATCTCAGTCACCAACCATTGACTATACTGATTCAATTTCGAATTCCGCTCCTACTCAATCAAGCATGCAAGTAGAAGAGACTTCAAGTCGTGTTATCACACCTGTCACTCAAAAAATTATAGTGCCGGCATCTATATCTGATTCTCAAGAGATCGTATTAGCAGCAGACCCTGCTAAAGGTATCATCAAGGAAAATAAAGCAACGAACCTTAAACCAGTCGTTGTGGAACAAAAGAAAGCAGAACTCACTTCTAATCAGTCATCTGAAAAAAGAAAAGAAGTGACACCTGTACTTGTGGCAAAAGTGGCTCAGAAAGACACGCCTCAAGTCACTTCCCTCACTAAAGCTGCTAAGCCAAAACAAACTTCTAAAGTAACTACAAGCACAGAGGGTCAAAGTAATACTTCATCCGCAATTCTTATAGAGCAAGTCGAGCTTACACCTGAGCAGTTAGCTGATAATGCGATTGGTCGGGCTAAAAAAGCATTAGATGGTAATGACTTACTCATTGCGCTGACCAGTTATACTGAAGCGCTGCGCTATACGCCTCGTAATGAAGATGTGAGACAAAAGCTTGCCATACTTTATTTTGGTAAAGGTGATACACGTAAAGCTTATGAGCTACTGCAAACTGGTATTCGTTTGAATACAGACAGTGAAGGGTTACGACTCGGCTTATCTAAGTTGTTAATTAAGGCAAATCAGTCTGAAGCGGCTTTAAGCCCGCTAGTCCACCTTCCACCTAAACCAAGTAAAGACTATTTATCAATGCGTGCCGCTTTAAGCCAAAAAGCGCAGCAAGAACAGATGGCGCTAGAAAGTTATCAAGAGTTAGTCAACATTGATGGTGATAATGCGCGCTGGTGGCTAGGGCTAGGCATACAGCAAGAGCGTCAATTTGATTTAGCTGGTGCGACTCACTCGTATGAGCAGGCCTTAGTCAGGGTTGGGATCTCATCTCAATCACAGAACTTCGTCCGTGACAGGTTAAAAATATTGAAAGATTTAGAGGGAACGACGAGTGCAAATTAGATTAAGAAAGCGCCTTGGTGACTTATTAGTTGAAGAAGGGATCATCACAGAACCCCAAGTTCAGCAGGCATTAGCTGCTCAAAAGAGTACTGGTCGGAAGTTGGGTGATGCACTTATTGAGCTGGGTTTTTTATCTGAACAACAAATGCTGACTTTCTTATCGCAGCAGTTAGATATTCCACTTATCGATTTAAGTCGTGCCAATGTTGATATTGATGCTGTACAGCTTTTACCTGAAGTTCATGCTCGTCGATTAAGAGCGTTAGTCATTGGTCGTAATAGCGATACCTTAAGAATTGCTATGAGTGACCCCGCCGACTTGTTCGCTCAAGAATCGTTATTAGGTCAACTTGGTGATTATGCTATTGAGTTCGTAATAGCACCTGAAAGACAGCTTGTTGATGGCTTCGATCGTTACTATCGTCGAACAAAAGAAATTGCTTCATTTGCTGAGCAATTACAAGCAGAGCATCAGGTAACGGAAGCTTTCGATTTTGATATCACTGATGAAGATAGTGATGAAGTTACCGTTGTAAAATTGATTAACTCTTTATTTGAAGATGCTATTCAGGTTGGAGCCTCGGATATCCATATTGAGCCGGATGCTAATGTATTGCGACTGCGTCAACGTATCGATGGTGTGTTGCATGAAACGCTCTTAAATGAAGTCAACATAGCTTCTGCGTTGGTTCTACGTTTAAAGTTGATGGCAAACCTCGATATATCTGAAAAGCGTTTGCCTCAAGATGGTCGATTTAACATTCGTGCAAAAGGTCAATCGGTTGATATTCGTATGTCGACTATGCCTGTACAGCATGGTGAATCGGTTGTGATGCGTTTGCTTAACCAATCTGCGGGTTTAAGAAAATTAGAAGAATCAGGTTTACCTGCGGATTTACTTGTAAGGTTAAGGTCTCAGTTACGTCGTCCTCATGGAATGATCTTGGTTACAGGCCCAACGGGGTCGGGTAAAACAACCACTCTTTATGGTGCTTTAACGGAACTTAACCAAGCAAGTAAGAAAATCATTACAGCGGAAGATCCCGTTGAGTATCGCTTACCACGTATTAACCAAGTTCAGATCAATCCTAAGATCAACTTAGATTTCTCGAATGTGTTACGAACATTTTTACGTCAGGATCCCGATATTATTCTTATTGGTGAGATGCGTGATCATGAAACGGTAGAGATAGGTTTAAGAGCCGCACTGACTGGTCACTTAGTTTTAAGTACTTTACATACCAACGATGCAGTTGATAGTGCTCTGCGTATGATGGATATGGGAGCTCCTGGTTACTTGGTTGCAAGTGCCGTTCGGGCAGTAGTAGCCCAGAGACTGGTGAGAAAGGTTTGTACTGATTGTAAAGTTGATGATGAATTAGATGAAGCGAGAAAGCAGTGGCTGAATGTTCGTTTCCCCAATCAATCGTCCGCATCCTTTACTAAAGGTCGAGGTTGTCAGAACTGTAATCTGACAGGGTATAAAGGTCGAATTGGTGTATTTGAAATGTTGGAATTAGAACATCACATGATGGACGCACTAAGAGCAAATGATGCTGTTGGTTTTGCTCATGCTGCTCGCCAATCTAAAAACTACAAACCGTTATTGGCATCCGCAATGGAGTTGGCATTGCAAGGCATTGTGAGTTTAGATGAAGTGATGAATTTAGGTGAGGGAGATGCATCAGGCTCAGCCGATGCTATCTTGCTTTAGGAAGGTAAGTTATGCCAACGTATCGCTATGTCGGTCGAAGTTCAGATGGAAGCCAAGTTTCAGGTCAAGTGGAAGCTAACTCTGAAGATCTAGCTGCAGAAAGCTTGATGGGGAAAGGTATTATTCCTACCTCTATTTCGCTGGGAAGCAGTGGTTCGATGCTTAATATGGATGTATCGGCTTTATTTACGCCGAAGGTGCCGCTAGAGGTGCTCGTCTTATTTTGTCGACAGCTATTCAGCTTGACCAAAGCTGGTGTTCCGCTTCTTCGCTCAATGAAAGGCTTAACGCAAAATTGTGAAAATAAGCAGCTAAAATCAGCCCTTGAAGAAGTCGTAGCTGAGCTGACAAATGGTCGTGGGTTATCTGCCTCAATGCAGATGCACCCTAAAGTATTCACCCCCTTATTTGTTTCTATGATCAGTGTCGGTGAAAATACCGGTCGCTTAGACCAGGCATTATTACAACTTGCAGGATACTACGAGCAAGAAGTGGAGACGCGAAAACGAATAAAAACAGCAATGCGATACCCAACTTTCGTGATCAGTTTTATTGTGATTGCTTTGTTTGTTTTGAATGTAAAAGTAATCCCACAGTTTTCAAGCATGTTCAGCCGGTTCGGAGTTGATTTACCTCTCCCTACCCGTATTTTGATTGGCATGTCTGATTTCTTTGTAAATTACTGGGGGCTGCTTGTTGGGATCATATTTGGTCTTATCTTTGCTTTTAAAACCTGGAAAGGAACAGATAAAGGCTTAGAAACTTGGGACAAATTCCGCTTAAAAATGCCCGTTATTGGCGGAGTTGTGAATAGAGCTCTATTGTCTCGATTTTCTCGAACTTTCGCTTTAATGCTAAAAGCGGGTGTACCTCTTAACCAATCTTTATCATTATCGGCAGAGGCCTTAGATAACCGATTTTTAGAGTTACGAGTACTCGAAATGAAAGCCGCAATTGAGGCGGGAAGCACGGTTTCTTCGACGGCAATTAATAGTGAAATATTTACCCCTTTGGTTATTCAAATGATTTCGGTTGGTGAAGAAACTGGTCAAATCGATGAGCTACTTTTAGAAGTATCAGATTTTTACGATCGAGAAGTGGACTACGACCTAAAAACATTAACAGCTAGGATCGAACCTTTTTTGCTTGTTATCGTTGCAGGCATGGTATTGATTCTAGCCCTAGGTATTTTCTTACCTATGTGGGGAATGTTAGACGCAATTAAGGGATAAGCTATTATTTTTGAGCAACGCCGCGCGCGGTTTGTTATATGGTTTTCATTAATCGTTATTTTATTAATGACGTTGATGAGTGCTTGGCAATCTGTTGAAGAAGAAGCAACAAATACTGCTGTGATTGTCGCGAGTAAGCGAATGCTGGAGAGAGCAAATTTATTTAAGCAACAATATTTATTGTATGGGAAGAAAAATATAGCGGAAACTAGCGGTGAAATTCACTATAGCAATACGGGGTGGCTTTTACCGATAGCAGAAGACAGTCGGAGCTGTGATTTTTGGCTTTCACAGCTTTATCCCAAAAAACAGATTTTAGGAGTAGGCTCCCCTATTATCGAAGATATGAGTAATCAAACGCAGTTTCATTGTCGTTATCATTATACAAATAAGTATCAAATTGATGTGCAGCTCAATCAAGAGCGTTTTAATATAAAGGCCAATATATTGGCTTTATGATTTTTTGACAGTATTTGATGTTTCATATACATGCGTAAATGTATAATATGTTATACCAATTAGATGAGTAGGTAGAAAAATGATTAAAAATCAAAAGGGTTTCTCCCTTGTCGAATTAGTTGTTGTGATAGTTGTTGTTGGTTTATTAGCAGTTGCAGCCCTTCCTAAATTTTTGGATGTGACTGATGAAGCAAAAAAAGCAAGCATAGAAGGTGTCGCAGGTGGCTTTGCTACTGGCGTATTATCAGCAAGAGCACAATGGGAAGCCGAAGCTAGACCTTCAGAAACCATTGGTGATGAAGTGTACAATACGGTAAATTATGATGGTGTCGACTTTTGGTTAACAAGATCAAAAGACAGTGGCAATGTTGATACTGATTTCCGTGATGGCTACCCATGGGCTTTGAATGAGAACTCGACTTCTTTCCCTGGAAGCATTACAGATACAGCATGTGTCGAATTAATGGATAATCTACTTCAAAATCCGCCTAAAGTTGGTACTTTGACTGAAGTAGCAAGTAGTGAAAATTTCAAGTATTCGGCGCAAGCGGATAGTGAAAACTCTTACTGCACTTATATTCAATTAGAAGGCAGTACGGAGCATCAATTCGTTTACGAAATTAAAACTGGTCGTGTGACCGTAACTTTGCAGTAACCCTGCTTATATTGAAACATAGAGAGAGTCCAACTATGAAAAGACAAGGCGGTTTCACCCTAATTGAGTTAGTGGTAGTAATTGTTATTTTAGGTATTTTAGCAGTAACTGCAGCACCTCGTTTCCTAAACTTGCAAGATGATGCTCGTGCTTCATCGTTACAAGGTTTGAAAGGTGCTATCGATGGCGCAGCTGGTATTGTTTATGGTAAAGCGGCTATTGATGGTTTAGAAGCTAGCGGTGCAAGTAGTGTAGATGGTATAACAACAGCATTTGGTTACCCAACCGCTGACGCTGACGGTATTGGTGAAGCAGTTGTTGGTTTAACAACTGATTGGACTGTAACAGCTGTTGCTGCAGGTGAGAGTATTACATACTCTTTCCCTGGAACTGCTTCTGCAGCTGCAGCTTGTATTGTTACTTATACACAAGCTACTGGGACAACAGTTGCCTCTGCTGCAACTACTTCTGTTACACAAGGTGCTGGCTGTCAGTAATCTTTAGTAAAAGGCTGGTATTGACCAGCCTTTTCTTTATCTATTCCTTCTAAATATATACACCAGCCTACACGTCTTTTTTCATTTTACCTTATAATCTAGATATACAAATTAACCACTTAGGGCTTATATGGATCTAAAGTCAAACAGCGGTTTCACCTTAGTGGAATTAATTGTAGTGATTCTTTTACTCGCGATTATTTCAGCGGTTGCCATAAGTCGCTTTGGTGGGCGTCAGAGTTACGAACTGTATGCTCTGCAAGAGCAGGTTTCTTCTATTGTTCGGCAAGTTCAGTTAAATCGAATGCAATCAAATATGGATATGTCAGCTTCTGGCGCTGAAGATTTACGTTTGGTGGCTGAGAACAATTGCATCGGTTCACAATCTGCTTGTTCAAAATTGTCTGAAACGAGAAGTGATGTTATCACTAGTGATAACTATAGCTTTTCATCTGTACCAGCATCGAACTATTCTTCTCCAATTGAATTCAGCCTTTTAGGCAACCCAGAAAATACAGCCTCGTCAGGCGTTCAAGTTACAATCTCATCAAATAATACTTCAGACAGAGCTTGGGTTTGCATTAATTCTCAAGGGTTTGTTTATCCAAGTAATCAGGTATGCCCATGAACATAAAGAATGGGAAGAGCGGCTTCACACTCATCGAATCCATTATTGTGATTGTACTTTTGGGTTTTGCAATGCTCGCATTCTCAACATTTCTTGCTCCGCAATCTGCGCTTTCAGGGCAAGTGAATTATTCCAATCGAGCGTCTGCACTGGGTCAGAGCATTATGACGGATCTTCTCGCTCGAGATTATGGGTCAGTAAGCTCCGGAACACCGATAGTTCTTGGCAGCTCTTATACTAATTTTAATGTAAATCTAACGGTTGATAACAATAACCCAACGGCTTCAATGCAAAAAATGACGCTAGTAATTACCGCCAGTAATAACCCTCCTATTACGTTAGTTGCCTTCAAAGGGGAGTACTAATGAAAGGTAGAGGCTTTACGCTGATAGAGATGATTTTGGCAATTGTGATTTCAAGTGTAATCATGCTTGGGGTTGCTAACTTTACGGAATTAGGGATGAGAGGCTATTTTGGTTCTGTTGAGCGTTTTCGGTTACAAACGGAAGCTAGGTTTGTGCTAGAGAAGCTGTCCCGCGAAGTGAGACATGCAGTACCCAATATATTCCCATCAGCAGTGAGCAGTGGCTGTGTTTCCTTTTACCCGATTGTCGATTCAGGTTTTTATGCGGTTTCAGGAAGTGATATTAATTTTTTAGTTAGTGATGCAGGGGCAACCAGCGCATCATTACAATCCATGTCTTTAGTCATCAACCCTACGCAACCTCACACAGCTGTGAGTGGCGGCGTCAATAATGTATTTTCTCTTAGTGGTATCACATCACTACCCTCGGAAGATTTCTTCACTATACCTAGTGGTGCAACTAGTCTCATTGGTGGGTCTGTGAGCAACAGGCATTATGTCTTTGATGAAAATAATCTAGTCGAATACTGCCTTGCTGCTAATAATCTAATGACTAGAAATGGCATAATTATAAGCGACCGAATTGTCGTCGATAATAGTGTTTTGAGTTATCAGCCTGCGACAGTGCAAAGCAATGGGTTGGTAGAAGTGATTCTAGAATTTGAAGAAAATAACGAATCGACAATGTTTGAGCAAGATATACAGGTGATCAATGTCCCGTAAATCAAATCAAGAAGGCAGTATGCTGATCATTGTTATTTTCATCATTGTGGTGCTTGGTTTTCTTGCCGCGAGTTTGAGCCGAACGAGTTGGTCAGATAATGATTCAAACACTAGAACAGTTTTGGGAACACAAGCTTGGCTGTTAAGCCATTCAGTGAATGAGTATGTTATGACGCAATTCTATCCTGATCCCGATCCGCTATCTTCTTCAGCAGTCCCTACTGTTTGTACTGACCCTATGCCGGGAGCCGTTATTACGGTTGCAAATGCCATAGTTACTGAGTCTGCAATGAACTGTTCTCTTAACCAACTACAATGTTCAAGCCGGGGCGAGTTAGATGACTTGGTTTTTTATGTTTTAGAGTCATCGGTTGTCTGCGGTTCAGGAATTAGCCAAGTTCAACGAAATCAAGAAGTGTGGGTAAGGGAAAAATAAAGCAATACACCATGACTAAGATACACTTGAGAAGAAGACCCTTCATCTGTTGTTACGTTTGGTATTTATCGAGGTAGTGATCGAGTCATTTTCCGTGGAGAAAGTGGGCTCATTGGTCAGTAATAAATATAAAATTTAGCGGTTAAGTAAGGAATCTGTCAGAAATTGCGGGTTTCAGTCCATGTTTATACTTCAATGCCTTGCCGTGACAGCAAGGCATTGGTACATTTAGTGCAATTTTTGTCTTCTAATTCTTGCAGGATGAGCGAAGAATATGTTTAAAAAACTTCGTGGCATGTTTTCAAACGACCTATCGATTGATCTAGGTACAGCCAATACCCTTATTTATGTTAAAGGCCAAGGCATTGTTCTTGATGAGCCTTCCGTTGTAGCTATTCGCCAAGATCGTGCGGGTTCTGCAAAAAGTGTTGCAGCTGTTGGTCACGCTGCTAAGCAAATGCTTGGTCGTACTCCAGGTAATATTTCTGCTATTCGTCCAATGAAAGATGGCGTTATTGCAGACTTTTACGTAACAGAAAAGATGCTTCAGCACTTTATCAAACAAGTGCATGACAACAGCGTACTTAAACCAAGCCCACGTGTTTTGGTTTGTGTTCCTTGTGGCTCAACACAAGTTGAGCGTCGTGCTATCCGTGAATCAGCGCTAGGTGCTGGTGCTCGTGAGGTGTACCTTATCGATGAGCCAATGGCCGCAGCGATTGGTGCTGGCTTGCGTGTATCTGAACCAACGGGTTCAATGGTTGTTGATATCGGTGGTGGTACAACTGAAGTAGCGGTTATCTCACTGAACGGCGTGGTTTACTCGTCTTCTGTTCGTATCGGTGGTGACCGTTTTGATGAAGCGATCATCAACTACGTTCGTCGCAACTACGGCAGCTTGATCGGTGAAGCAACAGCAGAGAAGATCAAACACGAAATCGGTTCAGCTTACCCTGGCGATGAAGTAGAAGAGATCGAAGTTCGTGGTCGTAACCTCGCTGAAGGTGTACCGCGTAGCTTTAGCCTAAACTCAAACGAAATCCTTGAAGCTCTTCAAGAGCCGCTATCTGGTATTGTATCTGCAGTGATGGTTGCACTTGAACAGTGTCCGCCAGAACTTGCTTCTGATATTTCAGAAAACGGTATGGTACTGACTGGTGGTGGTGCACTGCTTAAAGATCTTGATCGTCTGCTAACAGAAGAAACAGGTATTCCTGTTGTTGTTGCAGAAGAACCTCTGACATGTGTAGCTCTTGGTGGCGGTAAAGCGCTTGAGATGATCGACATGCATGGCGGCGATCTGTTCAGCGAAGAATAATCATTCAGTGTTAGGCTATTTTGTCTTTAACGTAAATACAAAATAGCCTAGGACCTTGTCTATAGGATCACATATAGCTCTAGGACCCATATAAATGAAGCCAATTTTTGGTAGAGGCCCTTCTCTACAATTGCGCCTGTTTTTTGCTGTAATCGTATCAGCCAGCCTTATGCTGGCTGATAGTCGTTTAGATGCTTTCTCAAATGTCCGCTATCTATTGAATAGCATGGTTGCTCCAATTCAGTACACTGCGAATCTTCCACGCACTATGTTTGATGGTGTGTATGAAAGATTTAATACTCGTCAAGGGCTTATTGAATCAAGCCACTCTCTAAAGCGAGAGGTTTTACGCTTAAAAAGTGAGCTCATTCTTCTTGAGCAGTACCAAGAAGAAAACCAGCGTTTACGTAAACTCCTTGGATCTCCCTTTGTTCGTGATGAAAGAAAAGTAGTAACTGAAGTCATGGCAGTCGACACCTCACCTTATCGCCATCAAGTAGTGATAGATAAAGGCACTATTGATGGTGTGTATGAAGGTCAGCCTGTCATTAATGAAAAGGGTATTGTTGGGCAAGTGACATTTGTTGCTGCGCACAATAGTCGAGTGCTACTACTTACTGATGCAAATAATGCGATTCCTGTGCAAGTTATTCGTAACGATATCCGTGTTATTGCTTCTGGTAACGGAAAAGTTGATGAAATTCAGCTGGAACACATTCCAACAAGCACTGATATTCAAGAGGAAGACATGCTTGTTACATCAGGACTAGGTGGTATTTATCCTGAGGGTTACCCAGTCGCTTATGTTTCATCGGTTAATTATGATCCTCAGCGAGAGTTCGCGGTGATCAAAGCAGAGCCTGTGGTTGAGTTTGATC
Organism: Vibrio gallaecicus; assembly: GCF_024347495.1. NCBI lineage: Bacteria > Pseudomonadati > Pseudomonadota > Gammaproteobacteria > Vibrionales > Vibrionaceae > Vibrio > Vibrio gallaecicus. The sequence continues at coordinate 400,760 of NZ_AP025490.1, forward strand.
GACTTAGATATTTATTGCTGATTTGGCCGGATGAAAATAAACAATTACAAGTCGAGAAATCGAGTATTGAGCAAGTCATGCTAGAGGGTGAAAATGGCCAATAGTGTATTGAGAAGTAAAATCGTTATCGGCTGCTCCTTTTTGGTTGCACTGGTTTTACAAACGATCCCATGGCCTGGCAGTTTAGATTTATTCCGACCATCTTGGTTGCTATTAGTCACTTGCTATTGGGTATTGGCATTGCCACACCGAGTTAACGTGGGAACCGCTTTGATTTTAGGTCTACTCTGGGATCTACTTATTGGTTCTACCCTCGGCATTCGAGGGATGATGATATCCATAGTGGTTTATATCATCGCTTTAAACTTCTTGGTTATTCGTAATTTAGCTTTATGGCAACAAGCCTTGATCATTGCAGCGCTGACCGTTTTGTTCGAAGTATTTATATTCTTTGGTGAATATTTGATCCAGGATGTGGTATTCAACCCATTGTCGCTATGGAGTGCATTGATAAACTGTATACTTTGGCCATGGATGTTTTTGTTAATGAGGCGTGTTCGACGTCATTGGCATGTTAGGTAATGTAATGATTGAGCAACATAAATTAATTTTAGCGTCAGGCTCACCGCGTAGAAAAGAGCTTCTTAGCCAATTGGGTTATGAGTTTTCTATCTTGATTACTGATATTGAAGAAGTAAAACAAGATCAAGAACTTCCGGAAGAGTACGTAAAGCGTCTATCTTTAGAGAAGGCAATGGCTGGTTTAGCTTTATCAGAAAGCGATGCCGTTGTACTTGGCTCTGATACGGTTGTGGTTAGCCATGGAAAAGTGCTAGAAAAACCAAAAGATTACGATGATTCAAAGCGAATGCTTGAGCAATTATCAAATAGCCAACACCAAGTGATGACTGCAGTCTCCGTGGTGACGGGCGAAAAGCAAAAAACAGACGTTGTTATTACAGACGTATGGTTTAAGCCCCTTAGCGAAAAAGAAATAGAACAATATTGGCAATCTGGGGAGCCATGCGATAAAGCAGGTAGTTATGGTATTCAAGGGCTTGGAGGACGCTTTGTCACCCGAGTTGAAGGTAGTTTTTACGCCGTAGTCGGCTTACCTTTATTTGAAACAGACCAACTACTGCAAGAATTCTTATAGTTTTAAAATTTGAGGTGCACCATGAGTGCTGAATTGCTGCTGAACGTGACTCCGAGTGAAACTCGTGTGGCCATGATTGAAGGGGGATCTCTTCAAGAAATCCATATAGAACGTGATTCGAGACGTGGGATCGTTGGAAATATTTATAAAGGTCGAGTAAGTCGAGTATTGCCGGGGATGCAAGCTGCGTTTGTAGATATTGGGCTTGAAAAAGCTGCATTTTTACACGCGTCAGATATTGTTCCGCATACTGAATGTGTTGCTGAAAATGAAAAGAAGCAATTTCAGGTTCGTGATATTTCAGAACTCGTTCGTCAAGGACAAGACATCGTTGTACAAGTAGTTAAAGATCCGCTTGGAACAAAAGGTGCTCGTTTAACTACGGATATTACTTTGCCTTCTCGCTACCTAGTATTTATGCCTGGTGCGAGTCATGTTGGCGTTTCTCAACGTATAGAAACCGAATCTGAACGTAACCGCTTGAAGAAAGTTGTATCTGGTTACTGTGATGAGCATGGTGGCTTTATTATCCGAACTGCTGCTGAAGGGGCTGATGCTCATGAACTTTCTCAAGATGCAGCTTTCTTAAAACGCTTGTGGTTAAAAGTACTTGAGCGCAAAGGTAAGCATAAAGCCCGTACTCGTTTGTATGGTGAGCTGTGTTTAAGTCAGCGTATTTTGCGTGACTTTGTTGGTACTGAGCTGAGTAAGATCCAAGTCGATTCACGGCAAGAATTTGAAAACTTGAAAGAGTTTACTTCTGAATATGTACCTGAATTAACGGATAAACTCGAGCTATACGAAGGTGATAAGCCAATCTTTGATATGTACGATACGGAAAACGAAATTCAGCGTTCTCTTGATCGTAAAGTAGAGCTTAAATCTGGCGGATACTTGATCATTGATCAAACGGAAGCCATGACCACTGTCGATATCAATACTGGGGCTTTTGTTGGTCGCCGTAACCTTGAAGAAACCATTTTCAATACGAATGTGGAAGCGACTCAGGCGATAGCTCGCCAATTACGTCTTCGTAATTTAGGTGGCATTATCATTATCGACTTTATTGATATGCTCTCTGAAGAACATCGTAAGCGTGTACTTACTTCATTAGAAGCGGCACTTGATAAAGACCGAGTGAAAACCAACATTAATGGTTTCACACAACTTGGTTTAGTTGAAATGACCCGTAAGCGTACACGAGAAAGTATTGAACATATCCTTTGCTCTAGCTGTCCTACTTGTGAAGGCAGAGGTAGCGTCAAAACAGTCGAAACGGTGTGTTATGAAATATTGCGAGAAATCACTCGTGTTAACCGAGCTTATGATGCCGATAAGTTTGTTGCTTATGCTTCACCAGCTGTGGCTGAGACATTAGAAGGCGACGAGTCTCACGCATTAGCGGAGCTTAAAGTCTTCATTGGAAAAGACGTTAAAATTCAAGCTGAACCTCTATATATTCAGGAACAGTTTGACGTAGTCATGATGTAGTAGGTCTTTTGTGAGTTCAGGTCTTACCCGTTTACTGCGCGCATTATTGTGGTTAGTTGTTACTGTATTGGTCATGTTGGCGATAGCAGTAACAACGTTGCGTGTTGCTTTACCAAATTTAAATAAATATCAATCAGATATCGAATCCTGGGTTAATCAAAATTCAGGTTTTGAATTCTCTATTCAAGATGTGAGTGGATTTTGGCGAAATACTCACCCTTCTATTGCTATTCAAGGCGTTAAAGCCATTTTTCCTCAGTCTGAAAATTTACAGTTTTCAGTTGAACGTGTTGAAGTGGAATTCGACCTCATTCAATCCGTTTTACTTATGCAGCCTGTCGTCACTGATTTGATCATGAACGAAATGGCGGTCGATGTTCGCTCTTTAGATATTTTAGGGACGAAATCAAAAAATGATTCACTAGAAGTAGCGCAAGAAAGTTTGGATTCAGATGAGTCCTCAAAGTCTAAAATGATAAAGGAGTTAGATAACTTCTTATTGAAAACGCTGGTGGATTTTACAGTTAAAGACTCTTCTATCCAGTATGTTTCGATTTCAGGTGAAGAGCGCCAGCTCGATATAGAGCACCTTAAATGGCGAAATTCAGGTGAACAGCATTTAGCTGAAGGTGTCGTAAGCATTAAAGATGCTAACCTGAACTCTTTGTCAGTAAGCGCTAACTTTATTGATGGTGGATCATTAGTTGATGTATCCGGTGAGTTTTATGTAAGTGCTGATAGCGTTTCAATTCAACCATGGCTTACTCACTACATGCAGGCTGAGTCTGGAATAAAGAGTGGAACAATAAGCTTAAATAGTTGGTTGACTCTAAAAAACAGCAAGCCTGTTGATGCTTATGTTGAAGTTCTACCTTCTGAGCTTAGTTGGACAGAAGATGGAGACCATGATTTTTTAGTGGAATCAGGTGTATTTAAGTTATCTCCTACGGAGAATGGCTGGCAAGTAAATGGTCACTCACTTAATTTGAGAACGGACGATACTCAATGGCCTGAACTTGATGTTGCGTTTGATTGGCAACATGACTTATGGCATTTGAATGTGTCTCAGGTTGAGGTTTCCGCTCTTACGCCCTTAATTAAGCTAATGCCTGATTCAGCCACTTCTACTAAATGGATTGAAAAACTCAATCCTGCTGGTGTTATTGAAGACATTCGAGTTTCGATGGGTGAAGAACTAGAAAGCCTTCGCTATTCTGCAAGTTTTCGTGATATGTCATTAAAACAGTGGGATTTGTTGCCTGGTTTTAATCATGTCTCAGGCAGAATTTCTGGTTCAACAGTTCAAGCATATACCAGCTTATCCGTCATTGATGACGTATTTCCGTATGGTGAAGTTTTCCAAGCCCCATTAAATATAAAGCAAGGTCAAGTCGACATTGTTTGGCAGCAAGATGAGTCTGGTTGGAGGTTATGGTCAGATAAAGTCACAGCTGCCACACCAGATTTGCAAGTTCTGGGCGCGTTTCGTTTAGACTTTCCAAATGATAGTAGCCCGTTCTTATCATTTTATGGTGAGGCAGACGCATACAATGTAGGTGAAACTTGGCGTTACTTACCGACTCTCGCCTTAGGGCAAGATCTTACCGATTACCTTTCAACGGCTATTCAAGGCGGAAAAGCTGAGACTGTAAAGCTGTTATGGCATGGCGAATTAGCTCAATATCCATATTCAAATAATGAGGGTACCTTTCAGGTATGGGTTGGGTTAGAGGAAGCGAAATTTAGTTTTGATACAGCTTGGCCGCTCATTACCGATTTGCAATTAGATCTCTTGTTTGAAAATGATGCCATGTATTTGGATTCTCGTTCAGCTCAATTAATGGATGTAAAAGCAAAGCGAATTACAGGGCGAATTCCTTACCTTGGGGAAGGCGGTCACATAGAAATTGAAGCAAGTGCTGCCGCTTCTGGTAATGCTGTGCGCAATTATATGACCTCAACACCACTGGTTGATTCTGTGGGGGCGGCTTTAACTGCTTTACAGGTAGACGGAAAGGTAGATTCTAAATTTCAGCTGTATATTCCTTTTGACTCCAATGTAGAGTCTAGAGCGTGGGGCTATGCTGACTTAAAAGGTAACCATGTCGATATAAAAGCTCCGCCAATAACGCTGGAAAATGTGACGGGTAGAATTGAGTTTGATAATGATGTAGTGACTGCAAATGGTCTCGCTGCGGAGTTATTAGAACAAGGTATTTCTGTTGATTTTAAAGGTGAAAATGAAGGTACTGGCTATGTTGTTGATATCGATGTTCTAGGGGACTGGGATACCGATCCTTTAGTACCTTATATTGGTGAACGTTGGTTGAGCCGGATTTCAGGGCATGCTCCTTGGCAGACTGGAATCGATATTCAATTAAATGATATTGGTTTTACGTACCAACTCGATCTGCAATCTGATCTTAAATTTATTGCTAGTGAATACCCTTATCCATTAGCTAAGAAATCATTAGAAAATGGTGCTTTAAGGCTTCAGGCTTCGGGGAATCAAGAGTCAATTACGGCCCGTCTACAACTACCTAATAGTAAATATCAAACTGAGATTGATATAACTGGTGAAGTGCCAGTTCTGACCGCGACCAATTTAGTACTTGGTCGTGGTGGATATAAAATTAGCCCTGTGGTTGGACACAATGCCCTCATTCGTACGGATAAATTCAACCTAGATGATTGGCTTAGTGTCACCGATCACTCTGAAGCGGATAGCAAGGCGGTGTTGAGTACTATGAACACCCCTGAAATCCCAATGCCAGAGCGAGTGACCCTTGAAAGTAAGCAGTTAACATTAGCGGGTATTCAGTGGAATGATGTTGACTTCAAAGCTCGCAAGCAGAACTCGGCTTGGAAAGTACAGCTTAAGAGTCAGGAAGTTGAAGGTGATATCCACTATTTAGAGCCATATGATCTGAGTGTTTCTCTGGATAGGTTACACGTGTTTGTTCCTGAATGGTCTACAGAAAAGAAATCAGAGCCGTTATTAAAAATTAAAGAGGAACAGGCTCCATTGATCTCGAATTTTGACCGTAAGATCCATGATCTAATGCCGAATGTGACACTTTTAATCGACGACTTGTGGTTACAAGGTTATAAGGTCGGAGAGGTGAATGTTGAACTTTTACGCCAAGAAGATCGTATTGAATGGGAAAAGATCCAGGTTCGCAGTGGTACAAATAAAGCCGACATTAGTGGTTGGTGGAAACTGGATGGTGATATTAGTCAGTCTACGCTGAATGTTGATATCGAAGGCGAAAATAACAGTGAGTTAATGGAGCGTTTCGGTATCACCTCTGGGATACAAAAAGCTCCATTTGAGCTTCAAGCGAATATGACTTGGGACGGATCGCCATGGGGAATCAAAACCGATACTTTAGACGGTAATGTCGAGACTAAGTTTGGTAAAGGCATTATTTCAGATGTAAGTGGTGCTGCTAGGCTTCTTGGGTTGTTCAGCTTGGACTCGATCATTCGTAAGATGCAACTCGATTTCTCTGATGTATTCGATAAGGGCATGGCATTTAACTCAATTACAGGAACTGGTGAGTTTCAAAGTGGGATTTTCTTAACCAACGATCTGAATATGGATGCCGTTGCGGGTGAAATGCAGATCAATGGTATTGCAAACTTGAATACGAGGTTGGTTGATGCTGAAGTGAACTTCACACCAGATATCACATCCGGTATTCCAGTTTTGACGGCGTTTGCGGTAACCCCACAAACGGCTTTGTATGTACTTGCGATTACAACAGTTATCTCGCCAGTTGTGGAAGTTTTTACTCAAGTAAACTACTCAGTGAAAGGACCTTTAGACTCGCCTACGGTTAGTGAATTATCACGAAGAAAAGGTGAGTTTAAATTACCTGAAAAATTAAGAAAGTTAGCCGAATAGATAGCCGTTTTAATAACAGCTATTGAGTCAGGCTATACTCAATAAAGAATGGAGCAAACACATGGATAGTGTTGGTTTAATCCAAATGACTTCAGGAGCGGACCCTGAACTAAACTTAGCTTACATCACCCAAGAAGTGATTCGATGTAAAGCTCTCGGCGCTAAGTGGGTCGTGTGTCCTGAAAATGCATTAATATTCGGGGCGAAATCCGATTACCACCGATACGCAGAAAAGATCGGCGAAGGTGTTATTCAAACGCAGTTATCCGAATTAGCTAGAGAACAGCGAATTTGGATTGTGATTGGAAGTATGCCAATACAGACCTCGAAAGGTGTGACCACTACTACATTAGTGATTGATGATTTTGGGGCGATAGTTGCCCACTATGACAAGCTGCATATGTTTGATGTGGATGTTGCAGATGCGCAAAAGCATTATCGAGAATCTGATATTTTTACGGCTGGAGATAAAGTCGTTACCGCAGAAACGCCTTTTGGTCGCCTGGGTTTGAGTATTTGTTATGATGTGCGATTTCCTAACCTGTATTCGGAATTACGTAAGCAAGGTGCGCAAGTCATGATTGTCCCGGCAGCCTTTACTGCGGTAACAGGTGAAGCACATTGGGAAGCATTGTTAAGATGCCGAGCCATTGAAACCCAATCTTGGGTTGTCGCTGTTGGTCAGGGTGGCATTCATCCGTGCCTAAGAGAAACCTGGGGTCACTCTATGGTTATTGACCCATGGGGAAGAATCGTGACCCAATTAGGACAACAAGCAGAAAGTGTTGTAGTCGAGTTAGATATTACAAGTTGTGAGTCCATCAGAAAGAATATGCCGATAGCGCAACATACTCGTTTTACCAACCAATTTTAATTTAAATAACAAGAGCTAGATATGAGCATTAGTCAAATTGAAGAAGCGCTACTCAACCCTACAGGGCTTACGGAGCAAGATATCGCAGATACATTAGCGAGCATTGCGACCCGCCAGGTTGATTATGCCGATATCTATTTCCAGTCTAGCTGGCATGAATCTTTAGTACTTGAAGATAGCATCATCAAAGATGGTTCATTCAATATTGATTGTGGTGTGGGTGTTCGTGCTGTTGCAGGCGAAAAAACAGGTTTTGCTTATTCAGACCAAATTCAGCTTGAAGGTCTGAAGCAAAGTGCTATTGCTGCTCGTGGTATTGCACAGCAAGGTCAAAGCGCTTCTGTTCAAGCGTTTAAACGTAATCAAAATCAAGCTTACTATGATGCTGTAAACCCGCTAGCGAGTTGGGAAAAGCAGCAAAAAACAGAACTACTGAAATCATTAGATGCGTACATTCGTACTAAAGAGCCAATGGTAACGGAAGTATCGGTAAGTTTGAGTGGCGTGCATGAGCAGATGCTTGTTGCCGCAACCGATGGAACTTACGCAGGTGATATTCGCCCGCTAGTTCGACTATCTATTAGCGTATTGGCACAAAAAGGCGATCGCCGTGAAAGAGGCAGTGCTGGTGGCGGTGGTCGTTTCGGTTACGACTTCTTCTTATCTGATCAAGATGGTTCTAAAGTCGCTTTCCAATTCGCAGATGAAGCAATTCGCCAAGCATTAGTCAACTTAGAAGCGGTTGCTGCACCTGCGGGCGCAATGCCTGTCGTATTAGGTTCAGGTTGGCCTGGCGTTCTACTTCATGAAGCGGTAGGTCACGGTTTGGAAGGTGACTTCAACCGTAAAGAGTCTTCAGTGTTCTCTGGGAAAGTAGGTGAGCAAGTGACATCAAGCCTTTGTACTATTGTTGATGACGGTACGCTAACAGACCTACGTGGTTCACTGAATGTGGATGATGAAGGTGTGAATGGTCAATACAATACCTTGATTGAAAAGGGTGTACTAAAAGGCTATATGCAAGATAAGTTGAATGCACGTTTAATGGGTGTTGCACCAACAGGTAATGGTCGTCGTGAATCATATGCACATTTACCTATGCCGCGTATGACAAACACGTACATGCTGCCGGGCGAGCATACACCGGAAGAAATTATTTCAACGGTTGAGAAAGGTATTTACGCGCCCAACTTCGGTGGCGGTCAAGTTGATATCACTTCTGGTAAATTCGTATTTTCTGCATCAGAAGCGTACATGATTGAGAACGGAAAAATCACTCACCCAGTCAAAGGTGCGACGTTAATTGGTTCTGGTATTGAAGCCATGCAGCAAGTTTCTATGGTGGGTAATGACCTAAGTATCGACCGCGGTGTTGGTGTGTGTGGTAAAGCGGGTCAAAGTGTACCTGTAGGTGTTGGTCAGCCAACATTGAAGCTAGACTCTCTAACTGTTGGTGGTACTGAGTAAGTCACTCCAGATATCTGCCTAGTGAAAACTCATTCGCTAAAAATTAATAGATAAGAAGCGCCTCCATTGTGAGGCGCTTTTTTATTGGTTTCGATTTATATCGGCTTTAGGTTAAACCTGTTTAGAGTCTGCATTTTGGGATACAACAGAGCTATTACATATTCTCTTCTGCAAACTCAGCGAGTCGGCTGCGCACTACACCATTTAAATGAATATTCGCGCTGCCTTCAAAGTTTTTAAATCTTTCCACCATGTAGGTGAGACCAGAAGTCACAGGAGTTAGGTAAGCCGAATCAATCTGAGCTAAATTACCAGAGCACACAATCTTGGTGCCTTCACCGCAACGTGTAATGATGGTTTTGATTTGAGATGCGGTCAGGTTCTGGCATTCATCCAAAAGTACAAAGGCATTTTGGATGGATCGCCCACGCATGAAGTTGATCGATTTAAATTGGATGTTGGCTTTATCACAAATGTATTTCATTGAACCTTCCGTGCAGTGATCGTTTTTGTGTAAAGCTTCTAGCGTATCGGTAACCGCTGCTAACCAAGGAAGCATCTTTTCTTCTTCTGTGCCCGGTAAAAAACCGATAGATTCACCAATGTCGGGGGTATTGCGAGTTACTATGATCTTATCGAATTGTTTACGTTCAATGGTTTGTTCAAGTGCAGCTGCCATAGCCAGTAACGTCTTTCCGCTGCCTGCCGCCCCCGTTAGAATGACCAAATCAATATCCGGGTCGAGTAGCGCGTCTATAGCCATGCCTTGGTAAACATTCTTAGGGGTAATATCCCACGCTCTTCGATTCATTATCCTTTCACGGCTTAAGTCTCTCAGCGTTATATGCTCTGTGGTAATTTCTTCCACTCGCCCTGCGAAATCACTGTGTTGATCGATGATGTATTGATTAATGAAAGTCGGCTCAAAAGGCTCACGAGCCATGGTATGCAGTGTTTTACCTGCAACATTTCGACTCTCTACATTATCAATACCATCCCAAAATACGCCCTCAATCTGTTGAAACCCTTTCGTTAAATATTGAATATCATCAATTAACTGATCGGTTTGATAGTCTTCAACGAAGCGAACGCCAGCGCCTTTCGCTTTCAGCCGCATGTTGATGTCTTTGGTGATGAGCACTATTTCACGAGGGGCTCGTTTATTCTGTAGGTAGATAACAGCGTTGAGAATTCGATTATCCCCCGCTTTATCATCATTGAAAGCTTTGACCGTTTCTTGAAGCTCATAGTCAGCGAGTATCGAAATGGTGCCAGACGCTTCAGCACCTTTGTTTCCTGAAGCTTGAATGTCTTTAGAAAAGGGAATGCCTTCTGATATTTGCTCGGGGGTGGCATCGTGAAAGAGATCTTCTAAAGTTCGAATGGCGACTCGAGCATCTCGTGCAACATCGCGCTTACTGTCTTTAATTCGATCGAGCTCTTCGAGGACTGTCATTGGAATGACGACATCATGCTCTTGAAATGAATAAATCGCATAAGGTTCATGAAGTAGGATATTGGTATCTAAAACGAACAGTTTCCGTGTGGTATCGCCCATAGCATCTCCTTGCCGAAAGTCGGCTTGTATTGCATTGATTGAATACGGGTTTAAGTCGTTAAGTATTAGAGTAAGTGTAGATAAATACTTAACCAATGAGGCAAATTTAAAGTATTGGGCTTGGTATTTTTATTTGAATACGCTTCATACCGTCACTTCTATTAATCTGCTATCTATAGATTAAGCATGAATTTTTTTCAGTTTTATTTCATTTAAGAAAACTAAAAAAAAGCATGGAAATAGCGACCTTTAGACGTGACCTAAATCACAGCATCAAGTAAGATTAGCGACCTTTTTCTATACCATTCTCTAACAAGCTTTATTATCGAGCGTTGATTAGAAAAGTGGCGGAAAGTTAAACGTTTTTTCACTACTATAAAAATAGCCATTTAGAAAAAGACCAAATTACACACATTAAGATGAGGTAGTCGATTCATGACATTTGCTTTGGGGCAACGCTGGATTAGCGATACGGAAAGCGATTTAGGTTTAGGTACCGTTGTAGCAATGGATGCTCGCACAGTTACAATAATGTTTGCGGCATCAGAAGAAAATCGTGTGTACGCACGAACTGAAGCACCCGTAACCCGAGTAACGTTCAATGTCGGTGATGTTATCGAGTGTCAAGAAGGTTGGTCTTTGAGCGTCGAAGAAGTGATTGAAGATAAAGGTCTTCTTACTTACTTAGGCACGCGTACAGACACTGAAGAAGGTGGCATTGTTCTTCGTGAGATCTTTTTGAGCAATCAAATTCGTTTTAACAAACCTCAAGATAAATTGTACGCCGGTCAGATTGATCGAATGGATAACTTTGTTTTACGTTACCGAGCACTAAGCAATCAATATCAACAGCATAAAAGCCCAATGCGTGGTTTATGCGGAATGCGTGCCGGTCTAATTCCTCATCAGCTTTATATTGCTCATGAAGTCGGTCGTCGTCATGCGCCACGAGTATTACTCGCTGATGAAGTTGGCTTAGGTAAAACCATTGAAGCAGGTATGATCATTCATCAACAAGTGTTGGCTGGTCGTGCTGAACGAATCTTAATTGTTGTTCCTGAAACGCTTCAACATCAATGGCTTGTAGAAATGATGCGTCGTTTTAACCTGCATTTTTCTATCTTTGATGAAGAACGCTGCATCGAAGCTTTTGCTGAATCAGATAACCCATTTGATACTCAGCAATATGTACTTTGCTCTCTTGATTTCTTGCGTAAAAGCCGCAAACGTTTTGAACAAGCACTGGAAGGTGAGTGGGATTTACTGGTTGTGGATGAAGCTCATCACCTTGAGTGGAGCCAAGAAAAACCTAGCCGTCAGTACCAAGTTATTGAAGGTTTAGCGGAGCAAACTGCGGGTGTCTTATTGCTTACTGCTACTCCTGAGCAACTAGGTCGTGAAAGTCACTTTGCTCGTCTTCGTTTATTGGATCCTGATCGCTTCTATGATTACGAGGCTTTTGTTGCAGAAGAAGATCAGTACGCACCTGTTGCAGATGCCGTAACGGCTTTATTCTCAGGAATGAAGCTTGAAGATAGCGCTAAAAACCAAATTACAGAGCTATTGTCTGAGCAAGATGTCGAGCCACTTTTCCGTATTATTGAAGGCGATAGCCGCGAAGAAGAAAAAGCAGCGTCACGCCAAGAGTTGATTGATAACTTAATGGATCGTCATGGTACTGGACGTGTGTTATTCCGAAATACACGAGCTGCGATTAAAGGTTTCCCTAAGCGAAACGTGCATTTATTACCAATGGACATCCCGTCTCAATACACCACCTCGATGCGTGTATCTGGCATGATTGGTGGAAAGATGGCACCTGAAGCTCGTGCCATGAAAATGCTTTACCCTGAAGAGATCTTTCAAGAGTTTGAAGGTGAAGATTCAAGCTGGTGGCAATTCGACTCTCGCGTTAACTGGTTACTTGAAAAAATCCAAGAAAAGCGTAGTGAGAAAGTGTTGGTTATCGCTTCTCGTTCTAGTACTGCTCTGCAATTAGAGCAAGCTCTGCGTGAACGTGAAGGTATTCGTGCCACAGTCTTCCATGAAGGCATGTCTATTATTGAGCGCGATAAAGCTGCAGCGTACTTTGCACAAGAAGAAGGTGGAGCGCAGGTTCTAATTTGTAGTGAGATTGGTTCTGAAGGGCGTAACTTCCAGTTTGCAAATCAACTGGTTATGTTCGATTTACCATTTAACCCTGATTTATTAGAGCAGCGTATTGGTCGTTTAGACCGTATTGGTCAATTGCGTGACATTGATGTACATGTTCCTTATCTGAAAGGTACATCTCAGGCGATTCTTGCTCGTTGGTTTGATGAAGGTTTAAATGCTTTCGCTGAAACTTGTCCAACCGGCCGTACCGTGTATGACAAATTCTCAGGTGAGTTGATTTCTATGCTTGCTTCGGGAAATACCGAGCAGCTTGATGAAGTCATTGCTGAGTCTGCAAAACTAAACAAAGCGTTAAAAGCGGATCTTGAAAAAGGACGAGATCGCCTATTAGAAATGCATTCTAATGGCGGTGATAAAGCGCATGATATTGCTGAGAAAATTGCTTCAACTGACGGCGATACTAACCTTGTTACTTTTGCTTTGAGCCTATTCGATACGATTGGTTTGAACCAAGATGATAAAGGCGAAAATGCGTTAGTAGTAACACCGTCAGAACATATGATGGTACCAAGTTACCCTGGCCTGCCTTATGAAGGGGCAACTATCACATTTGATAGAGAAACTGCGCTTTCTCGTGAAGATATGAACTTCATTAGCTGGGAACACCCGATGATTCAAGGTGGTATTGATTTACTACTGAGCGAAGGTGTGGGCACATCTGCGGTTTCATTATTGAAAAATAAAGCGCTGCCGGTTGGCACCATTTTACTTGAGCTTGTATACCTTGTGGATGCGCAAGCGCCTAAACGAAGTGGGATCAGTCAGTTCTTACCTAAAACGCCAATTCGTCTAATGATGGATGCTCGTGGTAATGACCTATCTGCTCAAGTGGAATTTGATAGCTTTAACCGTCAACTAAGTCCTGTTAACCGACACCTAGCAAGTAAGTTAGTAAGCTCAGTTCAAGCCGATATTCATAGTTTGATTGAAGCTGGTGAAGCTCAGGTATTGCCGAAGGTTGAGGAAGTGAGAGAGCAAGCTCAACAAGACATGCTGGCGAATCTTAATGGTGAGTTAGAACGTTTACAGGCCTTGAAAGCGGTTAACCCTAATATCCGTGATGAAGAACTTGAAGCGATTGAGACTCAAATTACTCAGCTAACGGGTTACATCAGTAAAGCGCAAGTACAGCTAGATTCATTACGTCTGATTGTGGTTTCTCATAATTAATCACTAATAAAAGCATTATGAAATATTAAATAAGGCCTTCATTTGAAGGCTTTATTTGTATCTAGGTTTCAGAGGTTTACTCTAAGTGAGCGGTTTAAAGAACCGATTAAATAAACCATTTCCACCAAACGAATACCGCAAGAAATCCAAAGAGGTAGATTAAGCCTATAATCGAAAGTCCTTTGAGCTTACTACCCATTGCCAGTTCTTCCGGCAACTCAGCTTTGCTTACAAGAATGTAGTTAAGAAGAGCAAAAAATGGCGTAGTCACAAAAGCCATGATCATCGCAAAGTTAAGCATTGGCATAAGTGCTGAAGTGAAAAAGGCAACAATTGCCAAAGCCAGTACTGAAATAACAATGATCCAAGCTTGAGTGAACCCAGGTTTTGCTTCTTGTTTGAAGAGTAAACGTTGAGATTCAGCTAACACACGAGCATAGCCATCAATAACCGTAATTGTACTACCAAAGATACAGAAGAAGGCAATCACGGCAATAAGCGGTCGAGACCATTCACCAATCGTTGTGGCATACATTCCAACAAGCTGTTGAGCAAAACCCATACCAGATCTTGAAAATTCAACACCAGATCTGTGTAGGACTAAAGCACCAAGAGCAAGGAATACAATGGCTAATAACGCTGTGCCGATATAACCGACATTAAAATCAAATAAGGCAGACTTAGCGGTAACGTCCTGTTTGTTCACCTGACTTTTTAACCACATTGAAGTGATACTTGAGATCTCGATTGGCGCAGGCATCCAGCCCATTGTTACGACTATAAAACCTATTGCGGCTAGAGACCAAGGTGATGGTGGAACAAAAGCGTCGGCAGGTTCAACGGGAGAACCAAGAGCCATCGCAACGGCAGCTAATGTCGTAATGGTTAGGGTTGCCATGATCACTTTGGATAGGCTGTCTAAAGCGCGGTAGTGCCCTGCAAATAAAATAATCAGACAGGTGGCTAGGACAATCATACACAGCGTGGTAGTAGCGAGTTCGACAGGAATAAAATAACTGAGCAAACTGGCGCTAAATAACAATAAAGCGGCGGTGTTTACGACAGCAGAAATACTGCTCAGAATTGAGAAAATAATAAGGTAAGGACGGCCTAAGTTTGAGTAGCCTTCAACCAAGCTTTGCCCCGTGCCCATCGTGTATTGAACACCAGCTCGAAAGAATGGGTATTTGAAAACGTTGACTAAAAGAATAAGACCCGCAAGCTGCCAACCATAAATGGCACCTGCTTTCGTTGAAGCGACAAGGTGAGATCCGCCAACCGCCGCTGCTGCCATCATTATCCCTGGTCCTAAAGAACTGAGCAGCTTTGTTATTGCGTTAGATTTTTGGGGTTCTTTTGTCGGGTGAGCCGTATTTTCCATCATCCATCCTTTGATGTGTTATTTTATTGTTAAGGAAACCATCTTTAACACATTTGATTTAGTCGTCAATACATCTGTACGGTTTAATTGAAATTTGGGAAATATTTTCATTGCGTTTGCTCTGCTATACTCCGCGGCTAACATTCTGCAGCCAATATTCCGCAGCTAACTAACATTCCGCAGTTAACATATAAAAGAGAACAATTATGGCGATGCTTGAGTACACTCCACCAACCGAACCTTGGATTGATATTGTCTACCAAGATGACGATGTTTTGGTGGTCAATAAGCCACCTGGTTTGCTTTCTGTGCCGGGGCGTGCGCCTGAGCATTACGATAGTATGTGGAGTCGCCTAGTTGTCGAGTTTCCAGAAATCCAAGTAGTACACCGTTTAGATATGTCGACATCAGGATTGATGCTCTTAGCTAAGCATAAAGAAGCTGAGCGTTCATTGAAAAAGCAATTTCAATACAGGCTTACTCATAAGGTGTATTACGCGAAAGTATGGGGAAAAGTAGAACAGCAAGAGGGAATGATTGATTTACCGCTAATCTGTGACTGGCCGAATAGACCAAGACAGAAAGTGTGCTACGAGCATGGCAAGCCTTCGCAAACCCGTTACCAAGTTGTTCAGTATGATCAGCACACTACGTTACTGCGCTTATTGCCTATCACAGGTCGTTCACATCAATTACGAGTGCATTCCATGGAAATTGGTCACTCAATTGTCGGTGATGAGTTTTATGCTTCACCTGAAGCGTATGCTTTTTCTGACCGCTTAGAGTTACATGCGTGTGAACTGAGTTTTTATCACCCTGCTGATAATCAATTATTCAGTGCCTTTGTACCGTGTGATTTTTATGAAGAAGCAGAGCCGCAAGTCCGCCAACATTTTGAGATTGCGACAGAGCTACCAGACTATAAAAAGTTAAAAGCTTAACTTTAACTGTTACTGCTCTCGAATTGGGCTGAGTATGAATACGCAAAAATAAGGAATCCTAAGCACAAATGAAAATTGTATTTTTAGATCGCGCAACCATTCCATCTCAGATCCAATTAAAGAAACCCAATTTTGAACATAGTTGGGTGGAATATGATTTTACGGAACCTGAACAAGTTCAAGAACGCATTATTGATGCAGACATTGTAATTACCAATAAAGTCATTCTAAATGACAGAAATTTATCGCAAGCGACTCGCTTACGACTTATTGCAATCTCTGCAACAGGCGTGAATAACGTAGACACAGCCTACTGTGAGGCTAATGGAATAGGGGTCGCTAATGTTCAAGGTTATGCTACTCGGTCTGTTCCGGAACATGTCATCGCGATGCTATTTTCATTGAAGAGAAACCTAGTGGGTTATCATCAAGATATAGAAAAGGATGAATGGCAAAAAGATAAGCAGTTCTGTTTTTTTACTCACCCTATTCAAGATGTATCAGGTAGTACGCTTGGAATTATTGGTAGTGGCGGATTAGGTCAAGCCACAGCCTTACTGGCGAAAGCTATTGGGATGAATGTACTTTTTTCAGAAAGAAAAGGCGTTAGTATCTGCCGAGAAGGTTACTTGCCATTTGAAGAGCTACTACAACAGTCAGATGCTATTACTCTGCACTGCCCTTTAAATGAAGAAACTCATCATCTCATTGGTAAAAGTGAGCTGTTGTTGATGAAAAGAAGTGCCGTGTTAATTAATGCAGGGCGGGGCAACTTAGTTCATGAACAAGCATTAGTGGATGCATTACAAACTGGCGAGATTGCAGGGGCTGGCATTGATGTCTTTAGTGAAGAGCCCGCCGATAAAAGTAATCCATTATTGGCACATAGCCATTTACCAAACCTTATTTTGACGCCGCATGTTGCTTGGGGAAGTGACTCCGCAATCCAAGCTTTATCCGACATACTGATAGAAAATCTGAATAGCTTTATGCGGGATGAAAAGCTTAATCGAGTTGTATAAGTTGACGAGTCAGGAAATAAAAAAGGTTGCTGTTATAGCAACCTTTTTTGATATCGAATAGAAATTTTAAGACCTAATAGATAGGTATGTTTAGCCTTGAGGTTTCACGACCAAAACATTAATTGGTGAGTTTTGTACGACTTTACTCGCCACTGAACCAAGTACAACTTTATCGATCTTAGAGCGCTTATGGCTTGGCATGACGATAAGGTCTGCTCCAAGCTTTTCTGCGAAATCCAAAATAGTCGAATAAGCTTTGCCTTCCGATACGTGTACTTTGTAAATGATTTCATCATCAATATGCTTGTCAGCAAATTCCTTCAGTTGGTTTTTTACGTCCAACTTCATCTGATTTGCGGCATCTTTCGGAAAATAAGATGCGACCATTGACATATGAATGCCCGGTAGAACATTCAGTAAATGTACTTCTGCATTGCTGTGCTTTGCGTGCCAAACTGCAAGTTCAACGGCTTTATCAGCAAAGCCTTTATCATTAAGATCAACAGGAACAAGGATTTGTTTATACATGTTTTATTCTCTTTTTAACCAGCACCTAGGTTAGGCTAGGTGCTGTAATGATCCTTTCCATAGTATAAAGCCCGTATGGCTAAATACATTACGCACTAATCTCATCCTTACGAGCACGTCTTCTTTGATTCATCGCTAAGCCAATTAAAATTAGCAATGCTGGTAAAAATACCCATTCTTTCATTGGTCTTTCAGCTGGTTGGATGATGGATTTAATTTCCCAATCAAAATCAATACCAGACGCTTCTGCTGGGCTACCAAATTCAACCATATCAACAATCATCTTGCCGTCAGTTTCCGTTAGCATTAACCCCATTGATGCGATTCGGTCATTCGCTGTTATCGCTGAATCTTCAAATGGAAGACGAACGGTTTTCTCAGAATAGTCACCTTCTAAGTTTTCACCACCAATTCTTAACTCAAGTGATTGTCCCACAGAAAGATTTTCAGTGATTTGAGCAATCTCAACTCCTGGAGAAAGAACTTTAGCTGGGTACACCATGTCCCACCAGAAGCCAGGGCGGAAGAATGTGAAAGTAAGTGCGATCAGAAGGATCGTTTCCCACCATTTATTCTTCGTAAACCACCAACCTTGTGTTGCTGCTGCAAAAATAAGGACAGCTGTAACTGATGAGAAAATTGTGAGTGCTAAGTGCCACCAAGAATCAATGCCCATCAATAGCAGTTGAGTATTGAATATGAACATGAATGGTAAAATCGCGGTTCGGATATCGTAGGTAAAGCCTTGGATACCGGTACGAATTGGATCTGATTTCGCGATAGCAGCAGCTGCAAATGCGGCTAAACCAACGGGTGGAGTATCATCAGCTAGAATACCGAAATAGAACACAAATAAGTGAACCGCAATCAGTGGGATGATTAAGCCATGTGCGGCACCTAGAGTTACGATAACTGGAGCCATTAGAGTCGATACAACAATATAGTTTGCTGTAGTGGGTAGACCCATACCTAAGATCAGGCTGATAACCGCTGTGAACAGAAGCATAAGAATGATGCTTCCGCCTGAGATAAACTCAACGAAATCAGTCATTACAAGTCCAATACCTGTTAGCGTTACTACGCCAACAACAGTACCTGCCGCCGCTGTCGCTACACCGATACCGATCATGTTTCTCGCACCAGACACTAAGCTTTCAGCAAGGTCGATAAATCCGGCTTTAGTTTGGGTCGCAAGATCATCTGACTTGTTCATTAATGCCATTAATGGACGTTGTGTAATCAAGATAAAGATCATGAATACTGTTGCCCAAAATGCCGATAAGCCTGGAGAGAAACGTTCAACGGTTAGACACCAAACCAGTACTACGATAGGCAATAAAAAGTGAAGACCAGATTTTACTGTCGGACCTGGTTCAGGAACTTCAGTTAGGTTTTCATCGATTTCGAGTCCGCCTTCAACTGCATACTTCGCTGATACTCGAACTAAAGCAACGTACGAAATTAGTAGAGCAACCGTTACGATAGGTGTAGCAGCATCGCCGAATACATCTTTTGTCCAACCAACACCGTAGTATACAGCAGCGCTTATTACACATAAGCCTAGAATAGTGCCAGTGAACGACAGTAAGCTTTGAACAATAGTTGGTGTACGACGACGAGGAAGTCCTGTCATACCTGCTTTACATGC
Source organism: Vibrio gallaecicus (assembly GCF_024347495.1). Taxonomy (NCBI): domain Bacteria; kingdom Pseudomonadati; phylum Pseudomonadota; class Gammaproteobacteria; order Vibrionales; family Vibrionaceae; genus Vibrio; species Vibrio gallaecicus. The sequence goes on from NZ_AP025490.1 coordinate 420,078, forward strand.
TTCTAAGTGAACAATGTAAATCAGTGCAATATAAGAAATTAAAGCAGGAAGTAGAGCCGCTTTAATAACTTCAACGTATGAGATGCCTACGTATTCAACCATTAAGAATGCAGCAGCACCCATGATTGGTGGTGTTAATTGACCATTAGTTGAAGCGGCAACTTCTACAGCGCCCGCTTTTTCACCGGAAAAACCCACACGTTTCATGAGTGGAATGGTAAAAGTACCGGTTGTTACTACGTTAGCAATCGATGAGCCAGAAACCAAACCAGACAGACCTGAAGCTACAACCGCTGCTTTTGCAGGGCCGCCTTTCATGTGTCCAAGTAGAGAAAATGCGACTTTAATGAAGTATGCACCAGCACCTGCTCGCTCTAGCATTGCACCGAAAAGTACAAACAAGAATACGAAAGAAGTAGAAACACCGAGAGCGACACCAAATACACCTTCTGTCGTCAGCCATAGATGAGACATTGCTTTGTTTAAGCTTGCGCCTTTATGAGCAATGACATCTGGCATATGAGGACCGCCAAATGTGTATAGCAAGAATACGGCAGCTACCACCATCAGCGGTGGACCTAAAGCTCGACGAGTCGCTTCTAAAAGAAGCACCATACCTGTTACTGCAGCAACAATATCAAAAGTGGTTGGAGCACCAGAACGACCGGCAAGCTCTGTGTAAAAAATATAGATATACGCTGCGGAGAAACTGCCGGCTAAAGCTAATATCCAATCCATCGCAGGGATACGGTCTCGCGGGGAGTTTTTTAACGCCGGATAAGCGGTAAATGCTAGGAAAATAGCGAAAGTTAAATGAATGGAACGAGCTTCAGTGTCATTTAAAATAGCAAAGTCGAATATAAACGGCAGCGGTGATGCGTACCAAAGTTGGAATAATGACCAACATAAAGGCACAAACCATAAAATACGACCTTGTAAGCCGCTTGGGCTACGTGCACCAGTGTCGGACTGTGCCACCATTTCTTGCACATCTGAAGACGGTGAAGTTGTCTGCGTCATGTACTTTATCCTTATTATTGATGGTCTCACCTATAAACAAAACAGCAGAACCTCTTAAGCATCTATTAGTGTAGTAAATAGATGGGAAAATGTGTTCTGGTTTTGATTTATCTTAGGCTTGAAACGAAGGTAAGTTATCCAAAATGGATTAACTTAAAGATTGTTTTCTTTTCACGCTGGTTACTTTTTGTTTTATAAAACGTGAAAAACCAATAAGGATGTTAACCACCCTTATTGGCTCGGTAGGCTAAAGCGTTATTACTTTAGAAGACCTACTTCTTTGTAGTATTTTGCAGCGCCTGGGTGAAGAGGGATTGAAAGACCTGCTTTCACCATGTCTTCTTTCTTCAGGTTAGCAAATGCTGGATGTAGACGTTTGAACGTAGAGAAGTTTTCGAAAACTGCTTTTGCTACGTTGTACGCTGTCTCATCTGAAACATCTGTTGTTGTAACCATTGTCGCGGCTACACCAAAGCTGTTTACGTCGTTTTCTGTACCACGGTACATGCCAGCTGGTACTGTGCTGTATGCGTAGTAAGGGTTTTCAGCAACGATTTCATCAATCTTAGGACCTGTAGCTGATACTAGCTTAGCGTCACATGATGTTGTTGCTTCTTTGATTGATCCGTTCGGGTGACCAACCATGTAGATGAATGCGTCAATCTTGTTATCACAAAGAGCTTGTGAACGCTCAGAACCTTTCAGTTCAGAAGCTAGTTTGAAGCTGTCATTCGTCCAACCCATAGCGTCCATTACAACACCCATAGTTGCACGGTCACCAGAACCTGGGTTACCAATGTTTACACGCTTACCTGCAAGGTCAGCAACATTGTTAATACCAGAGTCAGTACGAGCAATAATGTTGAATGGTTCTGTATGTAGAGAGAACATTGCGCGAAGTTTTTTGTACTCGCCTTGTTCTGCGAACTTACTTGTGCCGTTATAGCCGTGATATTGCCAGTCTGATTGAACAACACCAAAATCTAGTTCACCTGCGCGAATTGTATTTACGTTGTAAATAGAACCGCCTGTAGACTCAACAGAACAACGAATGTTGTGATCTTTACGACCTTTATTCACAAGCTTACAAATAGCACCACCAGTAGGGTAGTAAACACCTGTTACTGAACCAGTACCGATAGTGATGAACTCTTGAGCGTTAACCGCGCCAGCGCCCATTACAGCAGCTGCAATAGCGCCAACTTTAATAAGTTTGGTAAATGCCATGAATTTCCCTTCCTTTATTCATTATTAACCCTGAAGTAAGTGTAGTTACTTCTGGAGTTTCCTATTTGGAAACGGCACCTTTTTCAATCCATCTGTTGAAAAAGTGGCTGAATAGTATCAAAAAAATGGCACAAAATTACTCAATTGTTAAAACATATAGCGGAAAAGTCTAAGGGATGCTGCATGAATATTATACGAATTTTATCATTATGTATTTTTAAATCAGTAGGTTAGTTTGTTTATGGTAGGTGTTTTCGAATAGTCTAGGATGTGATTTGGATCACGGTGATAATGAGTAGCCGTGATCCATTAAAATAGTAAATAGAGGTGTGAAGTTATGAACTTAGTGACTGTTCACTACGTGTTAGCCTGCGTATTCAAATAGCTCGCATACCGAATCAAATAGTTGCTTCGTTGTCACGGCCAAAGTAGGAGTGATAAAGATAGTATCGTCACCAGCGACTACACCAAGGATTCCTTCTGACTTCCCTAAAGAGTCCAGTAATCGAGCAATTAATTGTGCAGCACCAGGGCCGGTATGGATAACAACTAAAGCGGCATTATGGTCAATATCGAGAACTAATTCACGTAAAGAACTTGAAACAGTAGGGACACCAAGCTCTGCTGGTAAGCAATACACCATTTCCATTTTTGCATTACGAGTTCGAACAGCCCCAAATTTGGTAAGCATGCGCGATACTTTTGATTGGTTGATGCTTTCAAAGCCTTCTAGCTTAAGAGCATCGACGATTTCACCTTGAGAGCCAAAACGCTCTTCTTTTAGTAAAGATTTAAAAGCGCGAACTAAAGTGTCTTGTTTTTCTGTATTGCGCATGGTGGCTTCTTATTCGTTAACATAAATATTGTGCATATTTTCGCATACATATGCAGTTTCCGCCAAGTTTACATATCAAATTGTTAGTTGTGTCACTGTAAAAAACTAATGGTCAATCGTGCTGTTAGAGCATATTTCTTTTGTTATTTCAGGTGATTATTCTCATAATGCAGATGCTCTGTGTAGCACGGTTTTATTGACTTGCGCGAGGTCGCAAAGATAGCGTTAATTGATTGTAATCATTTTGTGATTACTATAGTTTTCTAACTTAATTAGCTCATTTTATACCCTACAAAAATCTTATAAGAGATAAGTTCTCAAGGAGAATAACAATGAAAGTAGCTGTTATTGGTGCCGCTGGTGGCATCGGTCAAGCCCTAGCCCTACTACTTAAAAACCGCCTCCCTGCCGGTTCTGATTTAGCTTTATACGATATTGCACCTGTTACACCGGGTGTTGCTGCTGATCTTAGTCATATCCCAACACCTGTTTCGATCAAAGGTTATGCAGGTGAAGATCCAACTCCAGCGCTAGAAGGTGCTGATGTTGTGCTTATCTCTGCTGGTGTTGCTCGTAAGCCAGGAATGGATCGTGCCGATCTTTTCAACGTAAATGCAGGTATCGTAAAGTCTTTAGCTGAAAAGATTGCTGTTACTTGTCCTACAGCTTGCGTTGGTATCATTACTAACCCAGTAAACACAACGGTTCCAATTGCTGCTGAAGTTTTAAAGAAAGCTGGTGTTTACGATAAGCGTCGTTTATTCGGTATTACCACTCTTGATGTTATCCGTTCAGAAACGTTCGTTGCTGAATTGAAAGATAAAGATCCAAGCGATATCCGTGTACCTGTTATCGGTGGTCACTCTGGTGTGACAATTCTTCCTCTTCTATCTCAAGTTGAAGGCGTAGAGTTTACGGCTGAAGAAGTTGCAGCATTAACTAAGCGTATTCAAAACGCTGGTACTGAAGTCGTTGAAGCAAAAGCTGGTGGCGGTAGTGCAACATTATCAATGGGTCAGGCTGCTTGTCGTTTTGGTCTTGCATTAGTGAAAGCACTGCAAGGTGAAGAAAACGTAATTGAATGTGCATATGTAGAAGGTGCAGGTGAACATGCTCCTTTCTTCGCACAACCAGTGAAACTAGGTAAAGATGGCGCAGAAGCTATTCTTAGCTACGGTGAACTGAGCGATTTCGAAAAGTCATCACTTGATAGCATGCTTGAAACACTAAATGGCGATATTAAAATCGGTGTTGAGTTTGCTAAATAAGTAAGACTAAGCCGTTTTAAGCTTCATCTAATAAACAAAAAGCCGCTCATTGAGCGGCTTTTTTAATGTTTATGGTTAAGCAATTTGTGATTACTATATAAATTATTAGTCCTATATAAAGCAGAAACGTAATGCAGCTTTATATAGGAACGTAATTCAGCGCCATCTAAGAAGTTAGTCTGCTTTATTTAGAGCGTTTCACTGCAAGGTGGGCTAGGGTAACCAAAGCTTCTTTATATTCAGATTCAGGAAGTACAGAAAGCTCTTGTATAGCTTTATCTGCTTCTTCATACGCTTTCTGAGTTGTGTACTCTAGAGACCCGGTCGCATCCATAGCCGCGAGAATTTCAGTCAGTTTATCCATGCCATTCGCTTTCTCGATAGCTTCACGAATCATGCTAGATTGCTCTGGGGTGCCATTATGCATCGCATATAAAAGTGGCAGTGTTGGTTTGCCTTCAGCAAGGTCATCCCCAACATTTTTCCCCATTTCTTTACCATCAGCAGTATAGTCCATCACATCGTCAATCAGCTGGAATGCAGTACCAAGGTATTTTCCGTAATTCTGCATTGCAGTTTCAATCTCAGGGGAAGATTCAGTAAGAATCGCACCAATCTGAGTCGCAGCTTCAAACAGTCTAGCGGTTTTAGAATAAATAACTTGCATGTAGCTTTCTTCGGTTACATCTGGGTTATTACAGTTCATCAACTGCTGAACCTCACCCTCAGCAATTACATTTACCGCTTCACTCATGAGATCAAGGATCTTTAAAGATCCTAGCTTTGTCATCATTTGGAATGAGCGCGTATAAATGAAATCACCAACTAAAACACTGGCTGCATTGCCAAAGGCTGCATTAGCAGTGGCTTTACCGCGACGCATGTCAGATTCATCAACCACATCATCATGAAGTAATGTGGCAGTATGAATAAATTCAATAAACGCGGCTGAGGTAGTGTGTGCTTCTCCTTGGTAACCAAGAGCACGAGCTGACAAGATTGCAAGCAATGGGCGTAGGCGTTTACCACCGCCACTTACGATATAAAAACCGAGCTGATTGATTAAACTTACGTCAGAATTTAGTTGAGCTTGAATTGTTTTATCTACTTTTGCCATATCATCGGCAGTAAGCGCTTGGATAGCTTTAAAATCCATTATTCATCCGGCTGAGGTTAGAACCTGTAAGGCTTATTCATTATATTTAATTAACGAATGATACACTAAAAAACGTTGATTAATACATCACTTAAGGGCATGATTGCGGCACTTTTCTTTGGCGAACATGTTTTCGCCAATATTTTAAAAATATGGCTTGTCATAGCGTCATGGTTCCAGTAGAATCTGCGCCCTATTGATTAGTTTAGCGCACACCCGAGTTGTACAATTAACAACCATAGGCTGTGCGGAAAAAGCGGAGTAAAATATGTACGCTGTTTTCCAATCTGGTGGTAAACAACACCGTGTAAGCGAAGGTCAAACTCTTCGTTTAGAGAAATTAGACGTTGAAACTGGTGCAACTGTAGAATTTGATAAAGTTCTTCTTGTTGCTAACGGCGAAGAAATCGCTGTTGGTGCACCTCTTGTTGAAGGTGGTAAAGTTACTGCGGAAGTAGTACAACACGGTCGTGGCGATAAAGTAAAAATCGTTAAGTTCCGTCGTCGTAAGCACTCTCGTAAGCAAGCTGGTCACCGTCAGTGGTTCACAGAAGTGAAAATCACTGGCATTAACGCTTAAGTATTAGGAGAGTTTAACAATGGCACATAAAAAAGCTGGCGGTTCTACTAATAACGGCCGCGATTCAGAAAGCAAACGTCTTGGTGTTAAGCGTTTTGGTGGTGAATCTGTTCTTGCAGGTAACATCATCGTTCGTCAACGTGGTACTAAGTTCCACGCTGGCACAAACGTTGGCATCGGTAAAGACCATACTCTTTTCGCTCTTACTGAAGGTAAAGTGAAATTTGCAGTAAAAGGTCCTAAAAACCGTAAATTCGTAAGCATCGAAGCTGAGTAATCTAATCTTTAATTAGATTATAATTACAGTAGCTTTTAAGCTGAATTCAAAAGCCCTGCCGATTCGGTGGGGTTTTTTATTTATAGCGGGAATAAAAAAGCAGATACTTTTTGCTTAGAGCTTAGAGCTTAGAGCTTAGAGCTTGAACATGAACTATAGCTATAAAGTTAAGTTTTGTTTGATGAAGTAAAGAGTGGCTTCTTATTTGTTCCTTATTGCAGGTTGGTCGAAGATCTTAGGTGATCGATCTAAATACGGATCTGCTAGAATTTATATCAGTCCCTCGCGATTGATATCGCAACGCACAGTGCGGAGTAAAAAATGAAATTCGTTGATGAAGCGGTAGTAAAAGTAGAAGCCGGTGATGGCGGTAATGGTACAGTTAGTTTTTGGCGCGAGAAGTTCGTTGCTAAAGGCGGTCCTGATGGTGGTGATGGCGGTGATGGCGGTGATGTTTACCTTCAAGCTGACGAGAACTTAAACACACTAATCGATTACCGTTTCCAACGTTTTTATGACGCTGAGCGTGGTGAAAATGGGCGTGGTGGTAACTGTACTGGTAAGCGTGGTAAAGATATTACGCTGAAAGTACCAGTTGGTACTCGAGCTGTAGATATTCACACTAATGAGATTGTTGCTGAAGTTGCAGAACACGGCAAAACTATCATGGTTGCTAAAGGTGGTTGGCACGGGTTAGGTAACACTCGTTTCAAATCTTCAGTAAACCGTGCTCCACGTCAGAAGACAATGGGTACTAAAGGTGAAGTTCGTGAATTACGCTTAGAGCTACTTCTTCTTGCTGATGTTGGTATGCTTGGTTTGCCAAATGCGGGTAAATCAACGTTCATTCGTTCTGTATCTGCAGCTAAACCAAAAGTAGCTGATTACCCGTTTACTACCTTAATCCCAAGTTTAGGTGTGGTAAGTGTTGTCCCAGAGAAAAGTTTCGTAGTGGCGGACATTCCTGGTCTGATCGAAGGTGCTGCAGATGGTGCTGGTCTTGGTATTCGATTCCTTAAGCACTTAGAGCGTTGTCGTGTTCTTCTTCATATGATTGACATTATGCCGATCGATGAGTCAGACCCGATTCAAAATGCACTAACGATCATGGATGAACTTGAGCAATACAGTGAAAAAGTGGCACAAAAACCTCGCTGGTTGATCTTCAATAAAGTTGATCTAATGCCTGAAGAAGATGCAGATGAAAAGATCCAAGAGATCTTAGATGCTTTAGGTTGGGAAGGTGAACACTACAAGATTTCAGCAGTGAATAAACGTGGTACGAAAGAGCTTTGCTTGAAGCTTGCTGACTTCATGGATCACTTACCGCGTGAAGTGGAAGAATTTGTAGAAGAAGAAAAAGTTAACTTCATGTGGGACGACTACCATAAAGATGCAATGAGTGGTAAAAATGTTGTTACTGAAGATGACGACGACTGGGATGATTGGGACGACGAAGAAGATGACGGTCATGTTATCTATGTTCGTGACTAATCATTAGTTAATTAAAGAAAGCCGCAATGTAAATTGCGGTTTTTTTGTATCTAAATCATGTTGAAGCGGTTGGTTTTCGTGCAAAATCGATCTCTGAAATTTATTAGCCTATGGGAAGGAAATCATGGCATCGAAACAAAGGGCGATTTCTCGATTAGTCGCTCAATCAGGACAAATGCTTCTGGCTCATGGAGCAGAGAGTACACTCGTTGGGGATATAATGCGCCGTATTGGGTTAGCGAGTGGCGTGAAGGAAGTTGAAGTAGCGTTATCTGCTAATGCACTCGTTGTGACAACCGTTATGGATGATCATTGCATAACGACCACAAGAAGTTGTGCAGACCGCGGTATTAATATGTCTGTTATTACGCAAATTCAGCGTATTTGTATCATGCTGGAAAAAGGGATCTTGGATAGATCTCTCGCTCAAGAAAAACTTGATGCAATTAGCCCTGCTCGTTATAACCGATGGATTGTTGTAGTCATGATCGGCCTTTCATGTGCTTCATTTAGCAGGCTTGCTGGTGGTGATTGGCATGTATTTATGATGACGTTCTTGGCTTCTGCATGTGGAATGATTGTTAGACAAGAAATTGGTCATCGCCATTTCAATCCATTCATGAACTTTGCTGTCACAGCATTTGTGACGACTGTCATTTCAGCTCAGGCTGTACTTCATCAGATTGGAGATCAGCCCACTATTGTTATGGCTTCTTCCGTTCTGATGCTTGTGCCAGGTTTCCCTCTTATTAATTCTGTTGCCGATATGTTGAAGGGCCACATTAATATGGGGATTGCACGTTTTACGATGGCGAGTCTACTGACTCTTGCTACGAGCTTAGGCATTGTAGCGGCAATGAATATCTCAGGTGTGTTTGGATGGGTGGGGCAATGATGACATTCGATCTGTTACTTGGTTTATTGAATGATATGTTCTTTGCCTCTATTCCAGCAGTAGGCTTTGCTTTGGTGTTTAATGTTCCGCAACGAGCGCTGATCTATTGTGCCTTGGGTGGTGCTATTGGTCACGGCAGTCGATATCTGATGATGGAGTTTGGTGTCCCTATCGAGTGGGCCACTTTTTTTGCGGCAACTCTTGTGGGCATGATTGGTGTGGTGTGGTCTCGTAAACTGTTAGCTCACCCGAAGGTGTTTACCGTCGCTGCTTTGATTCCTATGGTCCCCGGAGTCTTCGCGTTTAAAGCAATGATCGCGATGGTTGAGATTAATAACTTAGGGTATACACCTGAATTAGTCGCAATGTTGATGGAAAACTTCCTTAAAGCGATGTTCATCATTGCAGGTCTTGCGATTGGATTAGCTATGCCAGGGCTGTTATTCTATCGTCGCAGACCCATTGTTTAATCGTGGTTTTTTTGGGTCTGTATGAATTTCTTTAATCGTAATTGAATAGGACTGACACTCACATGATCATAAGTATGATTGCTGCTATGGCAGATAACCGTGTAATTGGTAAAGATAATCAAATGCCTTGGCATTTACCTGCGGATTTTGCTTGGTTTAAGCGTTCTACTATGGGAAAACCTGTAGTGATGGGGCGTAAGACTTATGAGTCTATTGGTCGTCCTTTACCTGGTCGTTTAAATATCGTGATTAGTCGTGATTCATCATTATCTATTGAAGGTGTGACAACCGTGACTTCAATTGAAGCCGCGCTTGAAGTCGTTAATAATGTTGATGAAGTGATGATTATTGGCGGGGGGGCGATTTATTCGAGCTGTTTACCTCTGGCGAATAAGCTGTATTTAACACATATAGGTCTTTCTGTTGAGGGTGATACTCAGTTTCCTGATTGGGGAGAGGGCTGGAATAAGGTTACAAGTGAAGCTTATCGAGCTGATGAAAAAAATGCTTACGATATGGAATTTACTATTTTAGAGCGTTTATAGTTTTCTAATAGCTTGCTTTACTGGTGTAAAGCAAGCTATGCAAATAAGGTTTAGACCTATATTGCTTTCTGTGTGAAGAATTTCTTATCTTCCCACCTTAGTGTTGTTAATTCACCGCCCCAAACACATCCAGTATCTAACCCAATGACTTCTTTTCCTGAATACCCTTCCAGTGCAGCCCAGTGACCAAATAATACGGTTTTTTCTAATTTGATCCTGCTCGGTAATTCGAACCATGGAATATAAGAGCCGTCAGTGACTTCTTTTGGTGGTAGTTTGCATGCCATGTCTAAACGGGCGTCATGGGAACAAAAGCGCATGCGAGTAAAGCTGTTGATAATATAGCGATAGCGATCTATTCCAGTATGGTCGATATCCCAATAGTCTGGCTCATTACTGTACATGTTTCCTATCAACCAACGCCAATTTTCAGATTGTAATACAGAAGTGACTTCTTCATTTGCAGAGCGAGCCTGAGGTAAATTCCACTGCGGTGAAATGCCCGCATGGCTCATAACAAATTCGTTATGCTCTTGCATTAAGGGTTGGTGTCGAAGCCATTCCAGAAGTTCTAATTTATCAGGCGCTTCCAAAATAGGGAGCGTTTTATCTTTTGCTTTTGCTGGAAACAGCTCTAGAGATACTGCAAGAAGGTGTAAATCGTGATTACCTAAGACGACTTTTGCTGATTGCCCTAGAGACTTAATAAAACGTAGAGTTTCTAGAGACTTTGGTCCTCTTGCGACAAGATCTCCGGCCACCCATAAAGTATCGACTTTACGGTCAAAATTAATCTTGTTTAATAAAAGTTGCAGCTCATCGAAACAACCTTGGATATCACCAACAATATAGTTAGACACGAAGGCTCTCTCGTTAGTTAAGAATGTTAGGGATCGCTAACCTAAAAGGATCTACTTCCGCGAAAAAGTCGTTTCCATCTTGATCTGCCATTACATAGTGCCCTTGCATAACACCTACAGGCGTTTCAATCACGGTTCCACTGGTGTAAGTGTATTCATCATTGGGTTCTATAATAGGCTGTTGCCCCACCACACCATCACCTTCGATAGTTAATTGCTTACCATTGGAGTCGGTGATTAGCCATCGACGAGTCATTAATTGGACTGTGCTTTTACTTAGATTTTTGATTGTAATGATATAGGCAAAAACATAGCGGCTTTTATCTGGTTGTGATTGTTCTTTTATGTATTTAGTGTGTACTTGGCATTTGATGCAGGGCGTAGAGATATCCATATTTGCTCCTTGATCCCTCAACTAAAAAATAGGCTCCTCACCGAAGTGTAGGAGCCTTTTCATTATTGCTTTTCAGCGCTGTGATTGTCTTCTAGCCAGTTTGCCATATCAACAAATTGTTCTAGAGTCAGATTCTCAGGGCGCATACCTGGATTCACTCCAAGCTCTTCTAGAATCTCTTTACTCAGCAGAGTTTTATAACAGTTACGTACTGTTTTACGTCGTTGGTTGAAACCTTCACGACAAACACGATCAAGCCATTTCAAGTTCTTCGCAGGGTAAGGAAGTACTTCGTATGGTTGAAGGCGAACTACTGCTGAATCTACTTTTGGTGGCGGAACAAACGCTGTTGGTGGCACTTCAAGTACAGGTGTTACTTTGCAGTAATATTGCGCCATCACAGTTAAACGGCCATATGTTTTACTGCCAGGACCAGCCGCTAGTCTATTCACCACTTCTTTTTGAAGCATAAAGTGCATATCAGAAATGTCTTTATGGAATTCAAAAAGGTGGAACATTAACGGCGTTGAAATGTTGTATGGCAAGTTACCAAAGATACGCAGTTTGTTATTTGGCTTCACTAATTCATTAAAGTCGAAACGCATAGCATCGCCTTCATGAATTGTTAGCTTCTCTGCAAGATCTGGATGATTTCGTAGACGTTCTGCTAGATCTCTATCTAATTCAATTACTGTTAGCTTATCGACCAGCTTTCCAACTGGTTCAGTAATTGCGCCCAAACCAGGGCCGATCTCAACTAGATTTTGACCTGGAAGTGGATTGATTCCAGATACGATGCCATCAATAATGTATGGATCGTTTAGAAAGTTTTGACCAAAACGTTTACGCGCTTTGTGCCCTAAGTGGACATCATTTCTCATTGTTTTTTCTCTACTAATTCAATGGCGTGCGTGAGCGCTGTTCTAAAGCTCCCTGTATCGGCTTGACCTTTTCCTGCCAAGTCTAAGGCTGTACCGTGATCGACAGATGTTCGAATAAACGGCAAACCAAGTGTGATGTTCACTGAGCGACCAAAACCTTTGTATTTTAATACAGGGAGTACTTGGTCGTGATACATACCTAAAACAGCATCTGCATCTTGCAAATATTTTTCATTAAAGATGGTATCTGCTGGCAATGGACCAATCAGGTTTATACCTTCTTGTTGACGAATTTTTTCTAGCGTTGGTGTGATGGTTTCTATTTCTTCACGACCTAAACAGCCATCTTCACCTGCATGTGGGTTTAACCCACAGACATAAATGGTCGGTTTCTCAATTGCGAATTTATCGACTAAATCTTTGTGAAGAATTCTGATGATTTCTTCTAGTCTTTCTTCGGTTACAGCTTGAGATACATAAGCTAGAGGGATGTGTGTTGTTACAAGTGCAACACGCAGCCCTTCAGTTGCCAACATCATCACCACGAGTGGAGTATTGGACTTTTCTGCAAAGAACTCAGTGTGGCCGCTAAATGCAACGCCAGCACGGTTAATTACACCCTTATGAACAGGGCCGGTGACAATAGCATCAAATTCATTATTCATACAGCCAATTGCGGCGGTTTCTAAAGTATTTAATACATAATGACCATTCGCTTCATTGAGCTCACCAGCAAGAGCTGGCACGGCTAATGGAATGTGCTTAACTACTAATGTTCCTGAGCGTTGAGCCGAAGCTGGTTTTTTGGCATCGTAATCAATGAGATCGACATCAATACCAAGAAGTGAGGCTCTTTCTGCAAGCATGTGTTTATCTGCGCAGACAACAATTTGATGCTCCCAATTCTCTTGAGAAAGGGAAAGGGTCAGATCCGGACCTATTCCCGCCGGTTCACCAGCCGTAACTACGATACGCTTGATTTCAGAGTTCGGTTTAGTTGTCATCTTGGTCTTCCTGAACCACTTCTACAAAGGCACTTGCTCGTAGTTCTTGGAGCCATGCGCCCGCTTCTTCGTTGAATTTACGGTTAAATAGAATTCGGTATGCTTTATTCTTTAATGCTGAATCCGTTCTATCGACTTCACGACGGTCTAACACTTCGACAATATGCCAGCCGTGTACTGTTTTAAAAGGTTCACTGATTTGACCTTTAGCGATGGTCTCTACTTGGTGCTTAAACTCGGGAACATATAAATCTGGTGTTTGGTAACCTAGTTCACCATCTTGAACTGCTGAGCCAGGATCTTGACTGTATTGCTGCGCCAGTTCTCCGAAGGTAATCTCACCAGCATTAATTCTTTGAACAAACTCAGTTAATTGCTGTTTTGCACCGTCATCACTAAGGATAACTGTTGGTTTAAGAAGGATATGACGAGCATTGACCTCGGTAACCGCTACGGTTTCTAACCCTTTGATATCTTCAATTTTAAGAATGTGGAAACCGACACCACTTCTAAACGGACCAATGACACTGCCTTTGTTTTGCATTTTGATTTGGTCAGCAAATATTGTTGGCATCTCTTCTTTTCTCATCCAGCCCCAATCTCCGCCTTGCAGTGCTTTGGGACCTTTAGAATAGGTGTAAGCCATTGTGCTGAAGTCTTCACCAGCATTCAGTTTTTCAACAAGTTCATTCGCTTGAGTTTCAAGCTCTTCTTTCGTTTGGTCATCATTAAATCTTAGTTGAATATGACCAATTTGATACTGCACAGTCGCGTTAGTTTCTTGAGCAAGGATGTCTGCAAGGTTATCGACTTCTGCTGGTAGGATATTGATACGTCGACGAACAAGAGCATTTCTAGCTTCATTTGCTGCAATTTCTTTACGTACTTGCTCTCGGAAAGCAGTGTAAGTTAACCCTTCAGATGCGACAGAAGCTGTGAGTTCATCAATCGTTTGATTGTTCTCTTTTGCTATATCAGCGATAGATTGGTTCAAGCGAGTATCATCTATTCGAACTCCAATACGCTCGGCTTCTTGGTTTTGAATGGTATCAATGATCAGCTTCTCAAGGACTTGTTCAATCAGTACATCTTCAGATGGCAGAGCTTGGCTACTTTTCTTTGCATTAGCGCGAAGTGTTTTTAATGATGTATCAATATCACTTTGTAATATGACACCTTCATTCACAATGACTTTTACTTTATCTAATTCAACTGGTGCTGCGTGAACGGCTGAAAAGCTACATGCAGTTGCAATAGCAAGTAGGGTTTGTTTCCACAATTTCATTTGTAGTCCTTTGAAACTTATTGATTCAACATCAATAAAGAAAAATTAGTTATTTAAGAAGAATGGGCGACCATATTCAAGAGAGTTACCTGAGCTGTCATAACCCTTTTCTGTAGAACCTGAGCCAATATTGGTGCCAAAACCAACAATACCAAAGTTAATGCTGAAGTTATTTTCATACTCAGGATTTGAATCTGGATTCGCGTAGCCGGTGTCACCAGACCAATTTCTCAACTCGTTGCTGTATGTCATGCCTACATACCAACAATCAGAGGTGTAGCGCAGATTTGCTAGCCATTCAATCGCAATATCTTCGTTCATATCATGATAGTACTGAGCGCTGGCATACCAGTTTTGTGTGAATTGGTAACCACTGACTATACCTGCTTGGGAAATACCTTCTCGAGTAATTGAGTTAATATCAGGAATACTTTCACCGACGTTATCATCAATATACTCTTTCGTTACGTAGCGATAGTTTGTTTGAACAAAACCTTTATCCAGCTTGTATTCAAAGGTGCTATTTGCGAGTTGCATTGACCCTGAATCAATGTCGTACTGAACGCCACCATGATAGAAAAAGTAATCGTCATAATTGAAGTCTACTTCTACAGCCCAAGAAGAATAATTTGATTTTGACTCTTCTGTGTTATTGGCATCTGGCGATTTTGTATCTTTATCAATAAAGAAAATTTGGCCGAAGGAAACATTCAAGCGCTCTTTGTAAGCATCATCATAAAAGCGGGATGATGCACCGTAGCTTAGTTGATTTGCTGCTGCTATTCGGTCTACGCCACTGTATTTCCGGCTACGGAAAAGTCCATAGTAGTCGGTTTGAAGTAAAGTCGTATCGTAGTAGCCAATATCATTTTGATCTTCTTCCGGTACAAAAAGGTACTGCACTTGAGGTTCTAGTGTTTGGGTGTAACCATTTAGAACCGTGGTATCGCGTTCTAAAACAAGCCCAGCATGGCTTCTAAATTCAGGAATAATTCGTGAAACTTTTTCTTCAAGCCCTTCGTAACTTGAACCCGTTGTTGTATCAACACCATTAAGGTCTTGTTGGTAGTAGGTTCCGAGAACTCGAGCCTCAGTTGTCCAGGTACCCCAAGTTGTACTTAGTGGAACTTTAACACCTGGTTCTATATGTACTCTCGTCGCTGACGGCTTACCTGCTGCGTCTGTATCAAAACGTGATAAATGAGACTTCATGTCTATTTCGACGATATCCCATACGATAGGTGCATAATAGTTAAATTTAAGCTGTGGCATCAACCTATACGGTTGGTTACCTTCTTCCGTTAAGACTTGGAAATCACGAACTGCAAGCGATGTATCCCAGTTTTGGGTACGATAAGCCACTTCTCCGGTTTGCAATAGTTGCCCATCTTCTCGATTACCGATTGAAGAGTCGACATCGGTAAAGTAGTTAACATCACTAACTTGAGAGTAATCGACATTGAATTTCCAAGATTCTTGGTAAATACCATCAAAGGTAAACTGCCCCCCCCAACGGTTACCTTCTGTTGGGTATTTTTGATCATCATAGAGGTATTCAGATTTTATGCTGCCTTGACCAAAGTGGGTGAGGTAGCGGAATTCGGAATTAAGCTGAGTGCCTCTTTCCTGCATCTGTTTCAACGTGGCTTCAAGGTCGTAATTTGGTGCAATGTTCCAATAAAATGGAATCTCGGTTTCAAAACCATCGCTGGAGCCATAAGAAACGGTTGGATAAAGGAAGCCCGTTTTACGAGTGTCACCCACGGGAACTGTCATGTATGGAAGGTAAAAAACAGGCACACTTTGTATTTCAAAGCGGGGGTTAATAAGAGTGGCTTGTTCCTCATTTTGGTCTAATTGAATACTAGACGCTTTGAGTCTCCACGAATTATCACCTTCAGGACACGAAGTAATTGAGCCATCAGTCATTTCATAGATAGCTTTGCCCGTTTTCGTTATATATATCGCTTCGCCACGACCTTGTTCACATAAAAACTCATATTGTGTATCTTCTAACTCAAATTCATTTGTTGTTAGATTATTGGTCACTTTGCTGGATGTAGCTTTAACTTGGCCATCATTGAAAGTAACATCACCCTCAGCCACGACAATATTTTCTTGCTGATGTAGAGTGACTTTATCGGCAAGAATAATTTTGTTTCCTTGCGTGACTTTTACGTCTCCAGAGTAACTGGCTTTTTGACCGTTAATCGCTTCAAGTCGATCGGCTTCAACTTGTGCTGGTAATTGAAGGTCTGAATTATCCGAAGGCGTGATCAAGCATTGATCTGCAGAGGGCATTTCCTGCACACTGTCTTTGGTTGTTTCAGCTTGAGTTGTCGGCACAAATAATGCGGTGCTAATAGAAGCAGCTAACAGAGTGCGGGAGAAACATTGCATGAAGTGAACGATCCTATGTCACAAAAAGAAGGGCTGATTTAATATCAATCCACTGAATAAAGCGCTTTCCTTATGATAAAGGAAATAATGGCATCAGGCACTATAAGACCGCGTTACTCGAAAAAAATTCATTGATAGAGAACACATAATGCAGATATTTGGCAAAATCTTAGGAGCCTTCTTTGGCTTTTTGTTTGGCGGCCCTTTAGGTCTGATCTTCGGGCTTTTTTTAGGGCACCAATTCGATAAAGCTCGTCGCTTGAATCAATCGGGGTTTAATTCTTCAGGTTTTGGTCGCGGTCCGAATCAAGCAGAAAAGCAGAATGAGTTCTTTAAAGCTGCTTTTGCTGTTATGGGGCATGTAGCGAAAGCAAAAGGTCAAGTGACACGAGAAGAGATTCAGCTAGCTTCCACTATGATGGAACGGATGAATTTGCACGGTGAGCAGCGTAAAGCAGCACAAGATGCCTTTCGAGAGGGCAAAGAAAGCGACTTTCCGCTTAATGATATTTTAGAGCGAGTAAAAATTTCTTCAGGTGGTCGATTTGATTTACTTCAATTCTTCCTTGAATTGCAAGTGTCTGCAGCATTTGCTGATGGTGATTTACACCCTAGTGAAAGAGAAGTTCTGCACAGAATTGCGCGAGGGCTAGGTTTTTCTTCTGAGCAATTAGAGCGTCGTTTACAAATGCAAGAAGCTGCTTTTCGTTTTCAGCAGCAAGGTGGAAGCTTTGGTGGTCAGCAAGGGGCTGGTCAATCCTCGGGTTGGCAACAGGCTTCACAGCAAAATCAATTGGCAGACGCGTTTAAAGTTCTTGGTGTAAGTGAAAGTGCTGAGGGTAAAGAGGTTAAGAAAGCCTACCGTAAACTGATGAATGAGCATCACCCAGATAAACTGATGGCGAAAGGTTTACCGCCTGAAATGATGAATGTTGCGAAAGAGAAATCGCAAGAAATTCAGAATGCTTATGACCTAATTAAGAAGGTTAAAGGCTTTAAGTGATCGAACACTAAACCGAGAAATAACAAAATCACTCGGTTGTTTATTAAAGGGAATTATATGACAGTAACTTATCATGGTGTTCTAGAGTTTTGGTTTGATGAACTGACGCCTAAGGACTGGTTTGCTGGTGGTGAAGAGATTGATGCTTTGATTGAATCCCGTTTTTCTGAACTGCACAAAGCAGCCATTCAAGGTGAACTATTTGAATGGCGCCAAACCGCTCAAGGGCGTTTAGCTGAGATTATTGTGCTGGACCAGTTTTCTAGGAATATTGGCAGAAATAGCCCTACTGCATTTTTGGCTGATCCAATGGCTTTAGCTTTAGCTCAGGAAGCAGTTGCGGGCGGCTTTGATCATCAGCTTAACCAACAGCAGAAAAGCTTTTTGTATATGCCTTATATGCATAGCGAATCTTTGCTTATGCATGAACAAGCTGTTGGGCTTTTTTCTCAAACGGGATTGGAAAATAATCTAGATTTTGAGTTTAAGCACAAGGTGATTATCGAACGATTCGGCCGTTATCCTCATCGGAATGAGGTATTAGGAAGAACTTCGACTGAGGATGAAATTGAGTTTCTGCAGCAGCCAGGCTCAAGCTTTTAATGGTCGAACTACGGTCAAATAACTGAGAAGAGGCTAATGGTTAATAAAAGCCATTAGCCTCTTTTTATTTAACGTTATCGATATTTTTGTGTTGATATTAGTCTACTTGATTAAGCGACCAATCGTAGTCATAACTGATTTTATTAGTGTTCGTTACCGGCTTTGTTCGATATTGATCTAAGTGTTGAATGAGTTGTTTTTCTGTACCAAAATCCACAGCAAACCATTCGTAAATCGATGATAGTTGAAGCTTATTATTTTCAATCAACACGCCTTTATTGCTATTAATATACTCAGTTGCCGCTTGTTCTAATAAGGTCTCAGTGTTGTCTGAGGTAAAAGCTTCAGACTGTAAGTTAGGGCAACCCAAACTTGCACAGTTCACTGCATAATGCGTACGCGGATCTTGCCAAATAGGTCTTAGGATTCGATGTTCAATGTCATTGAGTGTTAGTGACTTACCATTGACCACTACCACGTCATCTCCCCAGGGACCGAAACTAAATAGCCCACCGAGTTTAGTGATGGATTTAATCGGGTAAGCATTGAGAATTAAATCGACAGTCACTGCGTTATATAGGTTAACCCAGTAGGCATACTGCTCAGCTTTTGAATAGTCTATCGGATTTACCTGTTCCAATAGCTTGATGTACTGTTCCAGCTTTGCTTTGTCTTCAGTGCTCACCGCTTGATAATGTACTAGGGTGTGTTGACCTTGTTTAACTAAATAGCTATCGAGGAATTGCTGCCAATCTTGGTGGGAGACTTGTGTTGGGTTTGCTTCATTACTTTGCTTCCAGTATGGCCACAGTTCGGATTTAGGCGCAGACCAAGCTAAGGTTGAGAAAAGTAGGCTGACAATTAAAAGTAGTTGTTTCATGGCATTCTCCTGATGACTGACTATTAAGACCTTACGGCTCACTATTTTCTTTCAGGCTCAGTTAAATAAAGATGTTGGTCTAATTAAAGAGGTTAAGCCAAATAAAAAAGGCTGGCACTAGGCCAACCTTTTGTGTGTACACAGAACCGTGCAACTTTATCTTAGGTTTCTTATTTTAGGAAGCTTGGGATCTTAGCTTCAAACTCTGAAATCTTATCGGCATGCTGAAGTGTTAGACCGATATTATCTAAGCCATTCAGTAAGCAGTGGCGACGGAACTCATCAATTTCAAACGAGTATTCTTTGCCGTTAGCGCTGACTTTCATTGCTTCTAAATCAACGTTGATTTCAGCACCTTCAGTCGCTTCAACGAACTGGAAAATCTCATCAACTTCTTGCTCCGTTAGTCGAACAGGAACCATCTGGTTGTTGATTGAGTTGCCGTAGAAAATATCGGCAAAGCTTGGAGCGATCATCACTTGAATGCCGTAGTCGGCAAGTGCCCACGGTGCGTGTTCACGAGATGAACCACAACCAAAGTTCTCACGAGCCAATAGAATCGATGCACCTTGGTAGCGTGGTTCGTTCATCACAAATTCAGGGTTTGGTTGCTGACCAGCATCATCTAGGAAGCGCCAGTCGTGGAATAAATGCTTACCAAACCCAATGCGGTTAACTTTCTGTAAGAACTGCTTTGGAATGATAGCATCTGTATCAATGTTGGCCGTATCTAGAGGAACGACTAATCCGGTGTGTTGTTGAAAACCTGACATGTTAAATCCTCTAATTAAAGTTCACGAATATCGACAAAGTGACCAGCGATAGCCGCTGCGGCCGCCATTGCTGGGCTAACTAGGTGCGTACGACCATCACGGCCTTGGCGACCTTCAAAGTTACGGTTTGATGTAGAAGCACAGCGCTCTTGTGGACCTAAGCGGTCGTTGTTCATTGCAAGACACATCGAACAACCTGGTAAGCGCCATTCGAAGCCGGCTTCTTTAAAGATAACATCTAAGCCTTCTGCTTCTGCTTGTGCTTTTACTTGCTCAGAACCTGGGACGATTAATGCTTGAACATGTTTCGCAACTTGACGACCTTTCGCTACCGCTGCTGCTGCACGCATGTCTTCGATGCGAGAGTTAGTGCAAGAACCAACAAACACTTTATCGACATTGTAGTCAGATAGAGATTTACCCGCCTCAAGCCCCATGTAAGCCAAAGCTTTTTCTGCCGATGCTTTTTCTACAGGGTCAGCGAAGCTTTCTGGTGCTGGAATCGGTGTGTCTACCGAAATAACCTGACCTGGGTTAGTCCCCCAAGTAACTTGTGGTTTGATGTCTGCTGCTTCTAACGTTACAACGGCATCGAATTCAGCATCAGCATCGGTTTTCAATGTGTTCCAGTATTCAATAGCTGCGTCTAAGTCTTCGCCCTCTGGAGAGAACTTACGGCCTTTGATGTATTCGTATGTCGTTGCATCTGGAGCGATTAAGCCTGCTTTCGCGCCCAGTTCGATCGCCATGTTACATACCGTCATACGACCTTCCATCGTAAGGTCAGTGATTGCCTCACCACAGAACTCAACCACGTAGCCTGTACCGCCGGCTGCCGTAGTCTTACCAATGATCGCTAGTACAATATCTTTAGCTGTGATACCTGGAGTAACCTTACCTTTTACTTCGATCTTCATAGTTTTAGCGCGAGCTTGTTTTAGCGTTTGAGTTGCTAGAACGTGCTCAACTTCAGAAGTACCGATACCGAATGCCAATGAACCAAATGCACCGTGAGTCGCGGTATGCGAGTCACCACACACAATCGTCATGCCCGGAAGAGTAATACCTAGCTCTGGCCCCATCACGTGCACAATACCTTGGTATTTGTGGTTTAGGTCGTAAAGCGTCACACCAAACTCTTTACAGTTCTTCGATAGCGTTTCCATCTGAATACGAGCCATCTCACCAGAAGCGTTGATATCTTTAGTTTGTGTCGATACGTTGTGATCCATAGTCGCGAAAGTCTTGTTCACTTGGCGAACGTTACGACCTTTTTCACGCAGACCATCAAAAGCTTGTGGCGACGTAACTTCATGGACTAGGTGGCGATCGATATAAAGAATTGGAGTTTCGCCTTTAGCTGCAACTGCAACATGAGCGTCATAAACTTTTTCGTATAAGGTTTTTGCTTGCTGGTTTGTCGACATAGCTTTTCTTCCTTGGGGCATCAGTCCCAGTGTTTGTTTCAAGCCAAATCAAGATGTTTATGATTTGGCTTGATATTATTCTTATGTGCTTGCTTTAATTTTAGAGCTTAGAGCTTAGAGCTTACGAAGCTAAAATGTACTCAGCGATCTTATCGCCCATTTCTGAGGTTGTAAGTGCTTGGTTATCACCTGCAAGATCAGCAGTTAACTCGCCAGCAGACAGAGCTTTAGATACTGCTGTTTCGATATCTTGTGCCGCTGCTTCTTCGCCTAGGCTGTAACGTAGCATTAGAGCAGCAGAAAGGATTTGTGCAACAGGGTTTGCGATATTCTTTCCTGCAATGTCAGGAGCACTGCCGCCTGCGGGTTCGTATAGACCGAAGTTACTTTCATTTAGGCTAGCAGAAGGAAGCATGCCCATAGAGCCTGTGATCATTGCACACTCATCAGAAATGATGTCACCGAAGATATTTGAACATAGCATTACATCAAATTGAGAAGGGTCTTTGATAAGCTGCATCGTTGCGTTATCAATGTACATATGGCTCAGTTTTACATCTGGGTAATCTTTTGCGACTTCCTCTACAACTTCGCGCCATAAAATAGAGCTTTGTAGTACGTTTGCTTTGTCTATTGAGTAAACGTTTTTATTGCGTAGACGTGCAGATTCAAAAGCAATTTTTGCAATACGTTCGATCTCGTAGCGGTGGTAAACCTCAGTGTCGAATGCTTTTTCATTCGGACCTTCGCCTTCACGACCTTTTGGCTGACCGAAGTAAATACCACCTGTCAGTTCGCGAACCACAACGATATCGAATCCTCGACCTGAAATATCAGCACGTAAAGGCGAGAAATCTTCTAAGCCGGCATGGATCTGCGCAGGACGTAGGTTACAAAACAGTTGGAAGTGTTTACGCAGTGGAAGTAGTGCACCACGCTCAGGTTGATCATTCGGTGGAAGGTGCTCCCATTTAGGACCGCCAACAGAACCAAACAACACGGCGTCGGATTCTTCACAACCTGTTACTGTACTTTCAGGTAGTGGGCAGCCGTGGTTATCAATTGCAATGCCACCTACATCATACTCTTCACGAGAGAAGCTAATCGCGTGCTTCTTTTCAATTGCATTTAGTACTTTGTTTGCTTGTTGCATTACTTCTGGACCGATACCGTCACCAGGTAAAACAGCAATTTTGTATGATTTTTCAGTCATGTTAATCCTTTAATTCTAATACTGAGCTTAGTGTGCTCACTTTATTCTTTGTCCTTAGTGCCAAATAACCCCTCTTATTTAAAGCGTTCATGTCGCTCAACAGAGGTTGACACTAAGGTGTCTGTTATTTGGTGTGTCTATTCTGCCGCGGCTTTATTTTGTTTCATTTCCGCAATTTGATCGGCACGGTGAATGCTATTGATTACATGTAATAGGGCTTCACCTGACGCTTCAACGATATCTGTTGAAATACCCGTTCCGTGGTATTTACGACCTTTGTAATTAGCGATGATATCGGCTTGACCTAAACCATCTTCACCTTCGCCTTTTGCTGTAAGGTCAAACTTATCTAGGACAATTTCATAACCAGTTACACGGTAGATACATTGGTAAAGTGCATCAACAGGACCATTACCCACAGCCGCTTCGCACTTCTCTTCATCACCACATTGAAGCTTGATACTCGTTGTAGACATAACACTACCAGATTGCACGCTTAGGTAGTTAAGTTTATAAAAGTCATCTTCATCACGAAGGTTAGAGAAGTACATTAGAGCTTCTAAGTCGTAGTCAAAGACTTGCCCTTTTCGGTCTGCTAGTTTTACAAAGTCATCATATAGTGAATTTAGATTGTACTCAGTTTCTTTATAACCCATTGCGTCCATATGGCTTTTCACAGCTGCTCGTCCAGAACGGCTGGTCAAGTTCAATGCTTTATTCTTAAGGCCAATAGACTCAGGCGTCATGATTTCGTATGTGTTTTTATTCTTTAGCATGCCATCTTGGTGGATACCTGAAGAGTGGCTAAATGCATTAGCACCGACAATCGCTTTGTTGTCTTGAATTGGCATATGACAAAGTTGGCTAACTAACTTACTTGTACGGTGGATTTCGTCATATTTCAAACCAGTCGTTACGCCTAAAAGTTCTTCGCGCGTCTTGATGATCATCGCAATTTCTTCTAGTGAACAGTTACCCGCACGCTCACCGATACCATTTATTGTGCCTTCTACTTGACGAGCTCCTGCTTGAACCGCGGCGATAGAGTTCGCAACAGACATGCCTAGGTCATCGTGACAGTGAACCGAAATGATTGCCTGGTCTATGTTTGGAACACGATTGAAAAGCGTTTGAATAATGCCACCAAATTCGTTAGGTACGGTGTAGCCAACGGTGTCTGGAATGTTGATCGTTTTAGCACCTGCGTTGATCGCGGCTTCAACCATACGACATAAATTATCGATTGGTGTACGCCCTGCATCTTCACAAGAAAACTCAACGTCATCAGTGTAGTTACGAGCGTGTTTGACGGCTTTTACTGCCATCTCGACAACATCGTCGTAGCTACGGCGTAGCTTATCTTGAACGTGAACCGTTGAGGTTGAAATGAAAGTGTGGATACGGAACTGCTCTGCAACTTTTAATGCTTCTGCTGCTGCGTCAATATCTTTTGCTACGGCACGAGAAAGAGCACAAATACGGCTACCTTTAATATTTCGTGCAATCGTTTGAACGGATTCAAAATCACCTGGAGAAGAAACTGGGAATCCAGCTTCGATAACATCTACACCCAGTCGTTCAAGCGCATATGCAATTTGTAACTTCTCTTTTACCGTTAGGCTTGCAGCCAATGCTTGCTCACCATCACGTAAGGTCGTATCAAAAATTATCACTTGATCGTTCATGGGTGCTTCCTTATTTCGATATTAAATCGATTGCTATCCAGATTATTATTAAGAATGATGTTCTTTAAGTGTCGTTAGTTACAAAAAAACCCGCTTAGCGCGGGTTTCATATTTGTGTGTATCTTTACCCACAACTTACCCACGCGATTGGTTCACGATAAGGAGAAGTTTCAGCAGTAGAGTAAAAGAAAAAGGCATTACACAAATATCCGTAAATAAACTGTTAACACCATATTTACCGCAATTTATTCTAGTCGTCAAACGGGAAAATCCAATAAAAGCATCATGGGTACAATGATTCATTTGGTTTAATCTAAATAATTAAATAAATCCGGAGTTATATTCCGAGTATTGCGTTTTGTATGGATGTTGACGTTAGGTTGTCTCTGATAGGTGGGTTAAAGTTTTGTGTCGATCTTTTTTGTTGTTAACAATCGGCATAATGCTATTCATAGTGGCTAGGTTAATTAATCAATTGATTAACTTTTGGTTAATTATTCTGCTTACCATTTTATATTGATAGTCTAGAATTAATCATTGATTAATTAATTTAAAGATTAGTGACATGGTATCGAGAAAAGCGGGTCGACCCCACCATAAAACGGAAGCGAGAGAATTACTGATTAGTAGTGCTCGTGACTTATTCGTCATTCACTCTTATGACAAAGTATCGACCCGGTTGATAGCCGAACGAGCTGGAGTCAATGTTGCGATGATCCGTTATTACTTTGGCAATAAAGCAGGGCTGTTTGAAAGTATGGTCCGTGAAACGCTTGAGCCAATGAAAGTGCAAATGGATAAGTTGGTGCAAAACAGCAACCAAGAAAACTTCATAGGCTTAATGAGAACGTATTACCGAGAAATGGTTAAAACACCTCGATTCCCACGCCTCATTGCTCAAGTCATGAATATGCCACCTTCCGATATACAGCGTGGATTACTGGAAAAAGTATTCCTAGATGTCACCAAGCCTTGCCAAGATGCCATTTTTGGTAAGTTGCTAGAAAGTGGTGTCTTAAAAGAGGGGATGGACCCCAAATTGTGCAGAATATCTTTTGTCAGTTTAATGGTTTTTCCTTTTATAGCACCACCGCCATTGCTTGCTTTACATGGCGTTGAGCTTAATGATGCTTTTTTGAATCGCTTAATCGAACACAGTATTCAACTGATGACTTCGGGGTTTATTAATACTGAATCATCATCTTACTCTGACACAGCATCACCTTTGACATCTCAACCTTCTGTACATGAAAAACCATCTGCGTAGTTATTAAAGGACTATAACAATGAAATTAAACCGTAAACTCCTGTTTTTTCCTGCGCTAGCGGTAGGTGTCGTGACTCTTTTTATTGCATCCAATTTACGACCAGACTTACCAACCAAACCAGCAGGTGACCGGGCTAGACTCGTCGATACTGTGATGTTGGAAAAACAGCCAATGGCACCATTGGCGGTTGGTTTTGGAAAGGTCACACCTAAGGTTGAGTGGAAAGCCATTGCTGAAGTGACAGGTAAAATTGTGTTTCGCCATCCTAACCTTGAAAAAGGTCAGGTGATCCCCGCGGGTACTGAGGTACTTAGGATTGATCCTTTAGATTACGAACTGAAGCTGATTCAAGCTCAGGCAGATC
Source organism: Vibrio gallaecicus (assembly GCF_024347495.1). Lineage (NCBI taxonomy): Bacteria > Pseudomonadati > Pseudomonadota > Gammaproteobacteria > Vibrionales > Vibrionaceae > Vibrio > Vibrio gallaecicus. Next base: position 445,885 of record NZ_AP025490.1, read on the forward strand.
TAAAATCCAGCCAAACATCTTTAGCAAAACTAACCCTTGAAGAAAGTAATTTAAAACAGACGCTAAAGATCGAAAAGAATCGATTAGTGATCAGTAATAAAGAGCTGCAACGAAAACAAGATCTTCGTAAAAAAGGGCTCACTTCTCAATCTGATGTTGATCTCCAGGAGCAAAGCGCTCTGTCTCAACGCAAGTTAGTGCTTGATGTCGAAAACCAAATTGCATTGATGCCTGATGAAAAACGCGTAGCTGAAGCGGTTGTGAAGGTTAATGTATCTAAAGTACAAGAAGCTCAGCGATCACTTGATAAAACTAGCGTGACATTGCCTACAGCAATGCGCATTGCACAGGTCGATATTGAACAGAACCAAGTCGTGAATTTGCAACAAACCATGGTGATTGCGCATGGTATTGATGTCATGGAAGTGGAAGCACAGTTATCGATCCATGACATGCAAGTGTTGGCATCAAGCTTGAGAGTTTTCAGCCGAGATGAATCTGGTATTCCAACTCCGGATACTTCACCAATTTCTGCCATTATTGAATTAAGTAGTGGTAATTTGCATGTGCAGTGGAACGCTAAAGTGGCTCGTATCAGCGAAACGGTTGATGAAAACCAAGCTACGGCGGGGGTAATTTTAGAGATCCAGCAAGACTATACGCAGCTTATGCCTAACAGCGTGCCCCCATTAGTCAATGGTATGTTTGTAAGGGCTGAAATTGAAGGTATCGCAAACCCGAGTTGGTTGATACCTGAACGAGCATTACATGGCGATACCGTGTATATGTTTGGTCAAGACAACCGGTTGAAAATGCAGTCGGTCTCTGTGATTTATCGCCGAGATAATACCGTGGTAGTGGAAGGTGATTTTGAGCAAGGCGACAAGCTGATCCTCAATGATATTTTACCAGCGATTGATGGAATGCTGTTGCGTGAGTCTATCCTTAATAGTGAAGAGGACAGCTCACTATGATTAAGTTTTTCTCTCGCCACCCAACCGCAGCCAATTTATTGATGCTGGGTCTATTAATTATGGGGATAAGTTCGTTATCCACGATCAAACGAGAAACTTTCCCCGCTTATGATCCTCCTTACATTATGGCTGGGGTCGTGTATCCCGGAGCTTCTCCTCAAGAAGTAGAAGAAAGCTTATGTATTCGTATGGAAGATGCGGTAGATGGCTTATCTAATATTGAAGAGACGCAATGTGAGGCAATCGAAGGCAGTGCTCGGCTGATTTTAAAGCTCAATGAAAAAGCTGATATTGGTCGTATGCTGGTGGACGTTCAAACCCAGATCAACTCTATTAATGATTTTCCTTCTGAAATCGAGTCTCCTATTGTTCAAGAGCTGGACTGGAATGAGCCTGTTGTGGATGTTGCTATTACTGCGGATACCTCTTGGCCTGACTTGAAAGCTTATGCGGAAGATCTGAAGCGGATCATGAAGCTGGATTATGAGGTTTCGTTGGTTGAAGTCAGTGGGTTTTCTGATCACCAATATCGTGTGGAATTAGATGGACAAGCAGTTCGGCAGCTTGGGTTAACGGTCGGTGATATTGCAGACCAAATTGGCAGGCAAAATATTAAATTGCCGAGCGGTAACATTGAAACGCCGGATAAACACTTCCTTATTCGTTTTGATGAAAGAAAAGTGACCCCTGTAGAGCTTGAAAATATTGTAGTGGGCTCTGCTGCAAATGGCTCTGTGATTCGCTTAAGAGACATTGCTACGATCACTGACCGGTTTGAGCTAGATGAACAGAAAGTATTGTTTGATGGTAAACCGTCGGCACTACTTAAAATTAGTAAGAACAAAGAAGATGATGCGCTGCGTATAAAAGAACGTGTGAGTCAGTTTGTTGAAGATCAACGTGCCGTAGCTCCTGACGGCGTGACATTGCAGATGACCAATGACTTGTCATCAGTGCTTTGGGACAGGCTGACCATGATGGTCAGTAATGGCTGGCAAGGTATTGTTCTTGTGTTTGCCACTATGTGGTTGTTCTTCAGTTTACGTTATTCATTTTGGGTCGCAGCGGGTCTTCCTGTTGCTTTCTTAGGTGGCTTATTTCTGATGGCTAACCTAGGCTTATCCATCAATATTATGTCTCTTGTCGGTCTATTAATGGCTATCGGGATCATGATGGATGACGCCATCGTAATTGCAGAATCAATAGCTTCCCATCTCGACAGAGGGCAGAAGGTCGATGATGCGGTTTATAACGGCGTGAAAAAAGTTTTTCCCGGTGTATTGTCTTCATTCTTAACGACCGTCTGTATTTTCGGAAGTTTACTGTTTCTTGATGGAGAAATGGGGGCGGTACTTAAAGCGGTACCACAGGTTCTGATTTTGGTGTTGTCATTAAGTTTAGTCGAAGCATTTTTAATTCTGCCAAATCACCTTTCCCACTCTCTGCATAAAGAGAAAAAAGAAAAACCAGCGTTACGCTTCAAAGTGGTATTACTTGAGAAGTTTGAGAACTTCAGAAATACAACTTTGATGAATGCCGTTGAAAAAGTGGTGGCATATCGTTATGCCTTCATGGGAGGCGTGCTAGCACTCTTACTGATATCCATTTCATTAATTGTTGGTGGCTTAGTTAAATTCCAACCTTTCCCTGAACTTGATGGAGACATTGCTGAAGCGCGCATTATTCTTCCTCCTGGCTCTTCATTAGCACAAACTGAAAAAGTGGTGGATAGAATTGTCACTTCAGCGCAGCGATTAAATGAGGAGTGGAGTGAGCAAGTTGAAGATGGTAACTCATTAGTTGAACATATCACGAGTCAATTCAATGCCAATGCGGATGCCAATGAATCGGGACCTCACCTTGCGACGGTTCGACTGGACTTACGAGGTTCAGAAAGCCGTAACACCGTCATTGATGATTTTATTGATGCTTGGCGTGAAGATATAGGCGAGCTTGCTGATCCAATATCCCTTGTATTTAAACAACCGACAATGGGACCAGGTGGACGCGCAATTGAAATCAGAGTGAAGCATGATGATTTAGATGAATTGAAATCGGCGTCTATCGATATCCAAAACTACCTGAATCGATTTGATGGTGTCCATGGTGTACTTGATGACATGCGCATGGGTAAAGAAGAGGTGTTGGTTAAATTACGTGATGGTGCAGAAACTTATGGCGTAAATGGACAAATGATCGCATCACAACTGCGTGCTGCATTCTTTGGACAAACCGCTGATGAAATTCAATTAGGGGTTGAGAATATCTCTATTGAAGTACGTTTAGATAAAGCCCAAGCGGGTGACTTACAGCAACTTGCTAACTTCCCGATCATAACCAGTGATGGCAACCAGATTCCGCTAGCAACGTTAGCGACTCTTGATTTCCAAAGAAACTACGTTCGAATTCAACGTATTGATGGATTAAGAACGATCAGCGTTTTTGGTGACATTGATAATAAGAAAGCCAGTTCATCGGCAATTTTACTTCAGTTCCAAAAAGAAGAGGTTGGCAAGCTCATAAGTAAATACCCTGGATTACGTTTTGACTTTGAAGGGGAAGCTAAAGATGCGGCTAAAACAGGTGCCTCAATGGGGAAAGGTTTCTTACTCGGACTGTTTGGTGTTTTCGCTATTCTTAGTTACCAGTTTAGAAGTTACTTAGAACCAGTAGTGGTGATGCTTGCTATTCCACTCGCGTTCATAGGTGTGGTTATTGGGCACTGGCTGTTGGGACATGCTCTTAGTATGCCTAGCATGATGGGTTTTGTTTCTTTAGCGGGTATTGTAGTGAATGACTCTATCTTGTTAGTGCAATATATAAGGCATCATGTGGATGAAGGGGATAGCGTGCATGACTCGGTAGTGAAGGCGAGCCGTGAACGCTTTCGTGCAGTATTTTTGACATCCATGACTACGGCGGCTGGTTTATTACCATTACTAACGGAAACAAGCTTACAAGCCCAGGTTATCCAACCTTTGGTCATATCTATAGTGTTTGGTATTTTTGCTTCAACTCTACTTGTGCTGTTTATGATCCCCGCTGCTTATGCCATTTTGGCCGATTTCGGAATGGTTAAAAAACACGAGCCATTGGCGGCATAGCCTATTAACGAGTAAAAAAAGCGACCGAGAGTCGCTTTTTTTGTTTTATCACTTTTCAAATTCTCATCTTCAAAGTTTGAGTGATGTTCATTTTTTATCCTCATAATCGTCACTCAACTGTCACTTTTTGCACCTAACTTTAGCGTTAATGGAATCAAAAACGCTAAGGAAGATCGCATGCGCACTATCGAGCCAATCGTCCGCTGGGATGTGGCATTTTCATTATTTTGCCTAAGAAGTCGCTATTGCAACCAAAGTGCAATGGTCAGTAAAGCTATCTCACATACGGGGGATGGGCACTTATATCTATTATTTGCGTTACTCGCTGTACTTATCGATAGCCAGCATGGAGGGGACTTCCTAGCGGTGGGCTTAACTGCGTTTACTGTTGAACTGCCTATCTACTGGCTAGCCAAAAATACGCTTAAACGGCGTCGCCCTGCTGAGTTTTCAGATTTACTTCAGTCTCACATTGTTCCATCCGATAAATACAGTCTGCCCTCTGGGCATTCTGCTGCAGCTTTTCTAATGGCGACGGTTATTGGTCACTTTTATCCAAGCTTATATCCAGCTTGTTTAATTTGGGCATTGGCTATTGGAACGTCTCGAATTTTACTCGGAGTACATTTTCTTACTGATGTGTTAATTGGTGCCGCTTTAGGCATCGCGTGCGCCAACTTGGCGATAAACAGCGTTTTATAGTTAGATTTCTACATGACAGATTTATATAGCAAGAGCTTATATAACAAAGCTTATATAGCCTAAATTGATAACAAGAAGAGTGGTCGACGTTAAAAATGAAAATTCTCTATGGTGTACAAGGTACAGGAAATGGTCATATCGCCCGAGCTCGCGCAATGGCAATCGCGTTTCGTAAGCAGAATATTGATGTTGATTTCTTGTTTTCAGGTAGAGATACCAATAAATATTTTTCAATGGAAGATTTTGGTAATTACCAAACAAGAAGTGGACTTACGTTCTATTGCGAACAAGGGCAAGTTAAGTACTCAAAGACCTTTAGGAAAAATAATCTATGGCGATTTGCGAAAGAAATAAACCAGCTCGATTTAACGCAATATGACTTGGTGTTGAATGACTTTGAGCCTGTGACTGCATGGGCTGCACGAAAGCAAAAAGTCCCTTGTATTGGTATTAGTCATCAAAATGCTTTCCGATTTGATGTACCCAAAGCTGGTGGAAACTGGATAGAGCATTCAGTTATACAGCACTTTGCTCCAACGGAACATTATATAGGCTTACATTGGTATCACTTCGATCAGCCGATTCTTCCTCCTATAGTTCATACCAATCAAGAGAGCGTGAAGATAGAAGAGCAACAACATTTCACTTTGGTTTATCTACCATTTGAAGATGTAGAGGCAATTTCTGAATTATTGATGAAATTTATCTCACACCAATTTGTCTGTTATCACCCTGAGGTTATTGAGCAAAATACAATTGAAAATGTCGTATTCAAACCATTGAGTTTCGGTCACTTCCAAATGGACTTAAAGAAATGCTCTGGGGTGGTTGCTAATGGTGGGTTTGAATTGCCATCAGAAGCATTAACTCTAGGTAAAAAATTGCTTCTGAAACCCTTAGATGGACAGTTTGAACAGCGTAGTAATGCCGCTACTTTGGAAGCTTTAGGTCTGGCTCAAACCATGAGTTTTTTAGACCCTGCTATTTTGCGTAGCTGGCTCAATGAAGAACAAGCGGAAATCGTGACTTACCCAGATGTTGCCAGTGCCATCGTTGAATGGGTCTTAGCGGGTGACTGGACGAATCAAGACAATCTTAGAAAGCAACTTTGGGACAAGGTCGATTTCCCAAGTTATGCATCAATAAATTGATTCATAGCTGAGGTTTTTGAATGGGGCTATCCATTAATACACAGCCTCAATGGCTTGTAACAAATGTAACCAATAATCTAAGTGGTAGCTCAAAGGATATTTAAAACCAAAATTGAACAATTTTATATTTTTTTATGATTATATAAGATGCTGAAATTTAATGGTTATTTAATACGTGAGGTAAAATTACATTATTCTTTATCAATCTAGTTGGTGGCCTGCAAAGTATTGGTTAATAGTAGAAGTCAGCCGAGAAATATCGACCTGGCAAATATAAGAATCAGTGGTTATCTATTCCCACACCATTACAAATTTAACACTGTCGAACATGACAAGAGGCAACCTAAATGTTAGAGAAAAAAGACGCAATGAGTGCTATTGCAAGCTATAGAATGGAAAGCACATTACGTGGAGTAGATTTAAACCTTTTAACTGTTTTTGATGCCGTAATGCAAGAACAAAACATTACACGAGCAGCTCATAATTTAGGGATGTCTCAACCAGCAGTAAGTAATGCTGTTGCGCGTCTTAAGGTAATGTTTAATGATGAGCTGTTTATGCGTCAAGGTCGTGGTATTCAACCGACTCAACGAGCTCGTCAATTATTCGGTCCAATTCGTCAAGCTCTACAGCTTGTGCGTAACGAATTACCAAGCTCTGTGTTTTCTCCAGAAACGTCTTCACGCATGTTTAAGCTCGCAATTTGCAGCCCTTGTGATATGCGCTTTGCACCTAAGATTATGTCGACAATTGGTACTCAAGCACCAAATGTTCAGCTGCATATGGATGCGGAATTTGATCGTCAACTCTCTGAGCGTATGCGTTACCAAGAGATCGATTTTGTCATCGATTATGCTCGATTTGACGAGCAAGGTTTCTCTAGCACAGAGATTTTTCAAGATGAATTAGTGGTTGTTGTTGCTAAATCTCACCCACGCATCAATGGTGAAGTGACAAAGGCTGAATTGCTGGATGAAAAGCATGCGAAACTTTCTCGTATTCATGGCCAACGCAGTTTCTCTGAGCAAGCGTATCGAGATCTTGATTGCTTGGCATATTACGAAGGTACAAGTTTAAGCAATGTGTTGTACGTAGTAGGTCAATCTGAACTTGTGACGATTGCTCCTCGTTGGATGGTAGAGAACGCTGCGAATAAAGAGCAGCTACAAGTGATTGATTTCCCATTCGATAATGCTGCGATTTCAGGCTACTTAAGCTGGCATGAATCAAGTGAAAAAGATAAAGGTCACATTTGGTTACGAGATCAATTGATGATGATTTGCGGTGAGGTAGTCGCACTTAATTAAGTCGCTATCTTATTGATATTAAAGCCTCAAGTTAATGTTTAGCTTGGGGCTTTTTTGTTTGTTAAGTGATAAATGCATCATTAAGTTAAAGTTGAGCATACTATTACTTATAACTTTGAGCTTCATCAGTTGCCTTTTCTATGATCAAAGGTACACTTGTGCGCTCAAAAAAGCTTACAGGTGTAAGCCAAAGGTATAGACATGGCCAATTTAGATTTTCATATCGTAAAAAGACTTCGTGACCAAATTGCCCAAGGTGGCAGCCGCACTGCTTTAAAACATAAAGTAAACAACGTGTGGGAAGGCATTAGCTGGCAGCAGTTTGGTGAGCAAATCGATACGCTATCATTAGCGTTACTGGCTCAAGGACTGAAAATCCAAGATAAGATCGGTATCTTTTCAAATAACATGCCTCAGTGGACAATTGCTGACTTTGCATCATTACAAGCTCGTCTTGTTACCGTTCCGATTTATCCAACTAATACGGCTGCTCAGTCGTCTTACATTATTCAAAATGCAGATGTAAAGGTTCTGTTCGTTGGTGAGCAAGCTCAATTTGATGCCGCCGTGGATATTTTTGAAGAATGTGAGCAGCTTGAAACTGTTGTTGTAATGTCAGAAGGCATCGATACTCAAGGGCATGATTTTGCTCTGTCTTGGGCTGAATTCATGGCATGCGGCGTTGAAGCTCAACAAGCTGAATTAGATACTCGTTTAGCTGATGCGCAAATGGATGACTTGCTGACGCTGATTTATACATCAGGTACCACAGGTCAACCAAAAGGCGTAATGCTTGACTACACAAACATTGGTTCTCAGCTTGAAGGACATGATGAGCGTTTGAGTCTAAGCCAAGATGATGTGTCTTTGTGTTTCCTTCCGCTTTCTCACGTATTCGAACGTGCGTGGACGTTTTATGTCTTATATAAAGGTGCAACAAATTGCTACCTACAAGACACCATGCAAGTACGTGATGCATTAAGCGATGTTAAACCAACGGTGATGAGCGCAGTTCCTCGCTTCTACGAGAAAATTTTCTCAGCTATTCATGAAAAAGTATCTAAAGCGCCTTTCATCCGTAAAGTGATGTTTACTTGGGCAGTCAACATGGGGGCAAAGCTGTCTGTTTGTCACCAAGAAGGTCGCACACCATCATTCATGCTTAGAAAGAGCCATGCGCTAGCAGACAAGCTTGTTTTGTCTAAACTGCGTGCATTGCTTGGCGGTAACATCAACTTTATGCCGTGTGGTGGTGCAAAGCTTGATGAGACGATTGGACGTTTCTTCCATGCAATTGGAATCAACGTGAAGCTTGGTTACGGTATGACAGAAACTACGGCAACAGTTTCATGCTGGGACGACCGGTGCTTTAATCCGGATTCTATCGGTATGGCTATGCCTGGCGCTGAAGTAAAAATTGGTGACAAAAACGAGATTTTAGTTCGTGGTCCAATGGTGATGCGTGGTTATTACAAAATGCCAGAAGAAACCGAAAAGACATTTGATGAGCAAGGTTTCTTAAAGACGGGCGATGCGGGTCAGTTTGATGAAAATGGTAACCTATTCATTACTGATCGTATTAAAGAATTGATGAAGACATCTGGTGGTAAATACATTGCTCCTCAAGTTATTGAAGGTGCGATTGGTAAAGATCACTTTATTGAACAGATCGCGGTGATTGCTGACACTCGCAAGTTTGTTTCTGCATTGATTGTGCCTTGTTATGACTCGCTAGAAGAGTATGCCAAAGAACTGAATATCAAGTATCACGACCGCGTTGAGCTTATTAAGCATCACCAAATTGTTGAGATGCTAGAAAAGCGTGTGAATGGCTTACAAAATGAGTTAGCTAAGTTTGAACAAGTCAAACGATTCAAGCTATTACCTAAAGCGTTCTCTATGGATGATGGTGAATTAACGCCAACCCAGAAATTGCGTCGTAAGGTCATTCATGACAAGTATCAGGACGAAATCGAAGAAATGTATACTGAAAAGTCGAAAGAGAAGTAATTTTTCTTAAGTTAATTTTTTAGTTGTATAAAAATCCCCCAGTGAACGTAAGTACGTTTATTGGGGGATTTTTTGTATCTAGGCATTAAAAAAATGTGCGAAAGCGCACAGATAAAATAGGGATAAAAAATTAAAACAGGTCGGCATGTTGGATATTTTATTCTTTTTTATTGATCGCTTGTGGCTTTTAATTTTGCGTGGTGAGTTATGGTAAGCCTTATATGGTGATTTTATTGTATTAAGCAGTAGATTGATGAGATAAAAGATTAATCAGGGTTAGACCATATGATAATAAAAAGTTACAGTTGTTTCGTACTGCTGCTTCTTGTTACCACAAAGAGCAGCCATAGCCGAAAAAGTGGAAGTATTTCGAATTAGGCTACGAATAAGACCTAGACTATGTAAAACCAGCCCACTCTGCTCAACAGGCAGTAATGGAAACTGGTAAGGAGAGCAATATGACAACAAAACCTGAAGCTGCTGTGTCATCAGAGACCTCAGTATCATCTGAAACAGCAATGTTATCTGGCGCAGAGATGGTTGTTCAGTCTCTTATTGAAGAGGGTGTTGAACAAATCTTTGGCTACCCAGGTGGTTCTGTGCTTGATATCTATGATGCCCTGCACGCCAAAACAGCCGAAATTAAACACGTATTAGTACGACATGAACAAGCTGCAACCCATATGGCGGACGGTTACACCCGCTCAACGGGTAAGCCTGGTGTTGTGCTGGTATGTTCAGGTCCAGGAGCGACCAATACCGTAACAGGTATTGCTACCGCTTATATGGACTCAATTCCAATGATTGTTATTTCTGGTAACGTACCAAATAACTTAATTGGTAATGACGCTTTCCAAGAATGTGACATTGTGGGTGTATCTCGCCCGATTGTTAAACACAGTTTCCTAGTAAAGAAAGCAGAAGACATTCCTGAAGTCGTTAAAAAAGCTTTTTATATATCCACTACCGGACGCCCTGGCCCTGTGGTTATTGACCTGCCTAAAGATATTTTAAACCCGCAGATCAAACTTCCATATGAATACCCAGAAACCATCAAAATGCGTTCGTATAATCCAACTCTGACTGGTCATAAAGGCCAAATTAAAAAGGCACTAAAAGCGCTTTTAGAAGCGAAAAAGCCAGTGCTTTATGTGGGTGGTGGAGCTGTTATCTCAGAAGCCGATAAGCAATTGCTTAAACTGGCAGAAACGTTGAACTTACCTGTCGTGAGCACTCTGATGGGGCTTGGGGCATTTCCAGGTACACATAAAAATTCTCTGGGCATGTTGGGCATGCATGGTTTGTATGAAGCCAATATGGCAATGCACAATGCAGACTTAATTTTTGGTATCGGTGTTCGTTTTGATGACCGCACGACCAATAATCTAGAAAAATACTGCCCCGATGCGAAGATCATGCATATTGATATCGATCCATCATCGATCTCTAAAAACGTAAAAGTCGATTTACCTATCGTTGGTTCTGCCGAAAAAGTGCTAGAGAGCATGGTTAACTTGCTGATTGAGCAAGGTGGAACGAATGATGAACAAGCACTGGAAAGCTGGTGGAGTGAAATTAAGCAATGGCAAGATCGTGATTGTCTTGCATACGAGAAATCATCAGAACGTATTAAGCCACAACAAGTTATTGAGACACTCCATAAAGTAACCAATGGCGATGCATATGTTGCTTCAGATGTAGGTCAGCATCAGATGTTTGCTGCTCTGTACTATCCATTTAATAAACCACGTCGTTGGATTAACTCTGGTGGTCTTGGCACTATGGGCTTCGGTCTGCCTGCTGGTATGGGTGTTAAATTCGCTAAACCAGAAGAAGAAGTCGTTGTCGTAACGGGTGATGGCAGTATTCAAATGAATATCCAAGAGCTTTCTACGGCTCTTCAATACAATATTCCAGTTAAGATCATCAACCTAAACAATCGATTCTTAGGAATGGTGAAGCAGTGGCAAGACATTGTTTATCAAGGTCGCCACTCAAATTCATATATGGACTCAGTTCCAGATTTTGCTGCAATCGCAGAAGCGTATGGTCATGTCGGTATGCGTATTTCTTCTCCTGATGAGTTAGAGGCAGGTTTAGAAAAAGCACTATCAATGAAAGATCGTTTAGTGTTTGTCGATATTAGCGTGGATGACACCGAGCACGTTTACCCAATGCAAATTAAAGGCGAAGGTATGGATAATATGTGGTTAAGCAAGACGGAGAGAACATAATATGAGACACATTATTTCGCTATTAATGGAAAACCAACCTGGTGCGCTTTCTCGTGTGGTTGGCTTGTTTTCTCAGCGTGGCTATAACATTGAATCTTTGAACGTATCACCAACGGATGATCCAACATTATCGCGTTTGAACGTAACGACTAATTCTAATGAGATGCAATTAGAGCAAATTCAAAAGCAGCTGCATAAGTTAATTGATGTACTCAAAGTTCAAGAAGTCTCGGAATTTGAGCATATCGAACGTGAGCTTATGATGGTAAAAGTTAAAGCCAGTGGTTTTGCTCGTGCGGAAGTTAAGCGTACCGCTGATATTTTCCGAGGGCAGATTGTTGATGTTACTGCCTCTCAATATACGGTTCAAATGGCAGGTACCAGTGAAAAGTTAGATGCATTCATTCAAGCTCTCTCTGAAGTGACTGACGTTGTAGAAGTCGCCCGAAGTGGCGTCGTGGGCATTGCTCGTGGTGAAAGGTCACTTAAAGGTTAGATACCTCATTAGTATTGGTTATTTATAAAATTGACAATAAAGCCGCTTTTTTCTAGCGGCTTTTATTTTGTTCAAACTTTACGGTGGTATACTCCTTCCCCAATTCATAGAGCAGAGAGAAAAAGATGAGAAATAAAAAATTAGTGTTTACGCTTCTCATCATCAGTATTACTTTTTGCTCTGTTGTTAGTTTGTATTACTTACAACGATATCAAAATGTTAAACATCAAAGCTTCAACAACACTGCAAAACAAGCTCTGCACCAATTAGTCTATACCGAACGTGAATATAGCGTTTGGCGAGACCAACTTCTTTCTGTTATGGAACTACTTAGCCATAGCCAGCGTTTGATCGAATTTTCTACTTCTCCATCAATTCAAAACAAGAAAGTGTTAGAGGAAGTATGGGAGTCAGTATTAAGAAATCAAAAGTGGTATACCCAAATTCATTTACTTGATTTGAATGGTATGGAACAAGTTCGAATGAATTATTCCTTCTCTGATGGAATTGTGACGGTACCTGGTCGTTTGCAAGATAAGTCTCAAGAAAGTTACTTTAATTATGCGAAAAGTTTGCAAGCAGAAGAAATCGGGGCTTGGGGAATAGAACTCGAAACTGACCATGGTGAACTGGTTTATCCATATAAGCCTATTTTAAGGATTATCACACCTGTATCGGCGAAAGGTCAGGTTGCAGGTTACCTGGTGATTAATATCGATGTTTGGAATTTAGCCTCAAGACTAAACTTCTCTCCAGATCATGATGTCAGAGCAGAAGTGGTTAACGAGTCCGGTTATTACATTGCCAGCCATAACAATAGCAAGTTATTTGGTGACTCGATCCCAGAGCGCAAAGCATTCAACCTTAAAAAAATAGCACCAAAGTTGTGGGATCATATTTCTCAGGAGCAAACGGGTTATATTTTTGAAGATGATAATTTATTTGCATTCAATAAAGTTAGCTTAGCTGCGAAGCAAAAGCTATTTCTTGTGGTACAACTGAATGAAACTCAGCTTTTACAAAGGGCTGAACGTGACTTGGATGACTTGGCTAAAGAACAGGTCATTGTACTTTTTGCGATGCTGATCTTTGCTATACCTTTTGCTTTTGTCGTGGTTCATTTTCGTCGCCGAAATATTGAAAGTAAGCTGGCGCGTGCAGCTTTGAATGGTATGTCGGCTGTTATGATTTCCGATAAATCTCATCGAACGCTTATGATTAATAATGAATTTGAGAGTATGACGGGGTATGGCGGTGCGTCTCTGGAAGGGAAGAACGCACTTAAAATCTTATTTGAAAACACTGATGATCTTGATGCTATGAAACGTATTTGGACCCATTTAGCCGATGAGGATATTTGGGAAGGCGAGGTGACGTGTAAAACAAAATTACGTTTGCCTTTTACTGCCATCATGCGCGTTCATGCCATTAAAAATGCATCGAATAAAACGAGCTACTATATTACTTCATTAGTTGATATATCGGTACGTAAGGAGCTAGAGGATAGGCTGCGTATCTTAAGTGAGCGTGATTCGTTAAGCCAGCTGTGGAATCGTAGAAAGTTTGAAGAGCAACTTGAACGCCATTCTCTTTTATGTGAACGCTACCCAAATGAAGCAACCTGCTGCTTAGCACTCGTAGATATTGATCATTTCAAACGGATTAATGATGAACTCGGTCACGATGAAGGAGATCGAGTAATACAAGCGGTCGCACAATTATTAGTGACAAGCCTGCGCACTACTGACTTTGTTGCTCGAGTTGGAGGTGAGGAATTTGCTTTGCTCATGCCTCATACATCGGTAGCTGAGGCGCAGTTGGTACTCAATCGTTTGAGAGAACAAGTTGAGCAAACTGATGGGACGAAAGTTACGATCAGCATAGGCTTTACTGACTTAACGAGTAACAGTACCCGTTCTTATAAGTGTGCAGATATAGCGCTGTACGAATCTAAATCTTCAGGCCGAAACTTGGTTTCTCTTTGCGGCAGCCAAGACGATATCGCCTAGCTTATTCTTTAGCTAAGTCACTTCATTTCTTGATTTTACCAGCCTATTTTTATCTCTACATATGATTATGTTTATCAATATTCTCTCTCATAAAGTTAAGGATATTAGACTAAAGTCTAATGCTTCACTAAACTGAATTATGGGAAAGATCCTGAGCTTTTATTCTGTTGTTGTAGTTGATGATTAGTTTTACTTGTATGGAATAACGTTAATCAGTACATGATTAATCAATTCTAATAAGCCATGAATAACGTTAGAGAGTTTGGATTATTGCTTATTGGAATTGTTTAAGGTGAATAGATTTGGGGATCATACTATCTGGTTTTGAGAGGCTTGGTATGTATGTTGATTGTTTAGTGAGGATTACAATAGGTACATTGTTGATACTTGGGTTTAAACTTAGTGCACTGTACTTCTTATTGATGGTATTGCTACTGAATACTCACCACAAAGAGTTTTTTGGTTGGTAATAAAAAACGGAGCCGAAAGGCTCCGTTTTAATATCAACTTGATTTTTAAGCAGCTTCAATCACTTGTTCAATGCGCTTCATTGAACCATGAAGGTGGCGGTCAAGCAGCTCAGCTGCTTGTTCAGAGTTCTTTGCTAGTACTAACTTCATGATCATCTCGTGCTCATCGATGTTAAACAAATCATCGGATAAAGAGTTTTCAGATAGTGCTAGGAAGCGGTATCGCTTAACCTGATTAATCAAATCGCTAAAGAATTCAAACATATTTTTAGAGTCTGCGCCTTCAAGAAGAGCAATATGAAATTGTTGGTGGCGCTCTTCCCATTCTGCACTGTCGAATTCTTCTACTACGTTCTGAATACGTGAAAGCTTGTGATAAGACGTTAGTACTTCCAATTCCCAAGTTTCATCGCCCATAGCAATTGCTTTTTTCAATAGTACGGAAGATACAACACGTAAGCTTTCGTATAAGTCGTTCAACTCTTCTTTTGAGACAGGAGCGACCCAACACCCTTTTTGTGGCTCTAGCTTAACGTATTTACTCCAAGATAATTGAACTAAGGCCTCACGTATTGGTGAAGCGCCAACGCAATATTTTTCTTTTAATTCTGCTACCACAAGCTTTTGACCAGGGCGTAAATCACCTTTCAAAATATCTTGGCGAATCATTTTTGCTACTTTGTCAGTTAGTGTTGGACTAGACATTACATGCTCTCAATCTTTTTTGGATTTTTGTCTGTCAATTTTCTGATTTGTAATGAGTAGAATAGGAAAATAACAGTACGGAGTTCTGGGGTGGATAATACAGCGTACTGAAAAGTTAGGCAAGATTTGATTCATAAAAAAAGAGGGCCGAAGCCCTCTTTTTATATTCTATGTGAAGTTATTTACTTTTTATAGAACTTGTACAGATGCAGTGTTAGTGCAAGAAGAAACTAGAGCACCAGAAACCATTACTACGATATCGCCTTTTTTACCAAGACCAGATTGTAGAGCAATTTCTTTACCGTCGATGTAGAAAGCATCAGTGCTTGCAATAGATTCAACAACTACAGGTGTAACACCTTTAGTTAGAACTAGCTGAGCAGCTGTTTTCTGGTTTGTAGTAAGAGCCAGAATGTTTGCTGTAGGGAAGTACTTACGTACTGAACGTGCAGATTTGCCGCCTTCAGTTGCAACAACGATTAGAGGAGCAGCTAGCTTCTCTGCTGTGTCTACTGCACCTTTACAAACTGCTTCAGTGATACGTAGGCGAGGGCTGTCTAGGCGAGAACCAAGTTCTGCTTTAAGAGCACCATCAGTACGGTTCGCGATTTGAGCCATGATAGTAACAGCTTCAACTGGGTACTTACCTTTAGCAGTTTCACCAGAAAGCATTACAGCATCAGTGCCATCCATGATAGCGTTCGCAACGTCACCCGCTTCTGCACGAGTTGGACGTGGGTTGCTGATCATAGAGTCAAGCATTTGAGTTGCAGTGATAACCATCTTACGTGCACGGTTACACTTCTCGATCATCATTTTCTGAGCGAAGATTACTTCTTCAGCTGGGATCTCAACACCTAGGTCACCACGAGCAACCATGATGCCGTCAGAAGCTTCAAGGATTGAATCGAAGTTATCTACGCCTTCTTGGTTTTCAATCTTAGAAATGATGTGGATGTTCTCGCCGCCGTTAGCGTTTAGAAGCTCACGGATTTCTTTAACGTCGTCTTCTTTACGGATGAAAGAAGCAGCAACGAAATCAACGCCTTGCTCACAACCAAACTTAAGATCAGCTTTGTCTTTCTCAGAAAGAGCTGGAAGTTGAACAGAAACGCCAGGAAGGTTAACACCTTTGTTTTCGCCTAGAGCACCGTTGTTAAGAACTTTACACTTAACTTCAGTTTCTGTTGTTGCGATAACTTCCATTTCGATTAGGCCGTCATCAACAAGAATTGTGTTACCTGCTGTTAGGTCTTTTGCAAAACCTAGGTAAGTTACTGCTACTACGTCTTTGTTACCAACAACTGTTGAGTCAGTTGTGAAAGTGAACTCTTGACCAGCTACTAGATCTACGTCATTACCATCTTCTAATTTGATAGTACGGATTTCTGGACCTTTAGTATCTAGAAGGATAGCAAGTTGCTCACCTTTGTTTTCCATTACTTTACGGAAGTTCGCGATACGTGTGCCGTGCTCTGCGAAATCACCGTGAGAGAAGTTAAGACGCATAACGTTCATGCCAGCATCAACTAGTTCAGTTAGCTTCTCTACAGATTCAGTTTTAGGGCCAATCGTACATACGATTTTGGTCTTTTTCATGGAAGGTACTCTCCGGTAAGTATTGTTACAATTTGAAATTTGTTTATTGCCTAAAGGTGCTCATCTATAACTCCAACATTTTGTGCCTGTTAGTAAAACTATAGTGTGTTGCTTTTAACCTTCAGAGTTGTAAGTCTTTCATCAGTTTTAGTCATTTTATGACCAAACTGTTTTGATTCAACATCGGGTTTCTGTGACTTACACCAACATAACAGGTGAAAGTTGCAGAAAAATAACGGTCAATTCTGTAATTTTTTTTCTTTTCGGGTGCGGATTCTACCACCGAATCACTTCAATATCACTGCTTAACAATTGTCTTAGGACAAGGTTTTATCTCAAAAGATTAATTTTTTAGATCGAAATAAATAGACTAAATAGTTTCGATGTAACTATAATAAGTTTCAAATCGAAACTATTTGGTCTTTCTTAAATGTCGAAACGAAACACTCAGCTTAGAAGACATACAATTTCTAGCCTCGTAAATGAAAAAGGTGAGGTTAGCGTCGATGAATTGTCCGCTAAGTTTGAAACCTCTGAAGTCACAATTAGAAAGGATCTTGCGTCTCTTGAGAAAAATGGTCAGCTTTTACGCCGTTATGGCGGAGCGATTGCCTTACCTAAGGAAGTTGCAAGTGACGAAATGAGCCATAAGGTTTCGAATCGAAAGATTTCTCTTGCAAGTGCTGCTGCAAACCTGATCCGTGACCATAATCGTATTGTTATCGATAGTGGCAGTACGACAGGGGCGTTGATTGAGCAATTAAATGGTAAGCGTGGCTTAGTAGTCATGACTAACTCATTACATGTTGCGAATGCTTTGAATGAATTAGAAAGCGAACCCACTTTATTAATGACGGGCGGAACATGGGATACCCATTCTGAATCTTTTCAGGGGCAAGTCGCTGAGTCAGTGTTGCGAGCTTACGATTTTGATCAGCTTTTCATCGGTGCTGATGGCATTGACTTAGAGCGTGGAACGACCACTTTTAATGAATTAGTTGGGCTTAGTAAAGTCATGGCTGAAGTTTCTCGTGAAGTTATCGTCATGGTGGAATCAGAGAAAGTTGGAAGAAAAATACCAAATTTAGAATTGGCTTGGCAGCATATAGATGTATTGATTACAGACGCAGAATTAGCCCCAGAAGCTAAAGCGACCATTGAGTCGCATCAAGTTCGAGTGATCTTAACCAAGCCGGTTTAAATCAATTTAAATAACAATATAAATTTAATGTCCTACATTTAATCTTTATAGATATAGCCTTTGCTTGCTGCTGTAGGAATAACCAAAAATTAATGGAGTATAACCATGTGTGGAATAGTCGGTGCTGTAGCACAACGTGATGTCGCTGAAATTTTAGTAGAAGGCTTACGTCGTTTAGAATACCGCGGATACGATTCAGCAGGTGTAGCGGTTGTTGATTCTGATAATAACCTGACTCGCGTGCGTCGTTTGGGTAAAGTGCAAGAGCTTGCTGATGCAGTAAATTCTCAAGATGTTATTGGTGGTACAGGTATCGCTCATACACGCTGGGCTACACACGGGGAGCCATCTGAAGCGAACGCACACCCACACATGTCTGGTGATATCGCTGTTGTACATAATGGTATTATCGAAAACCACGAAGCACTGCGAGCTATGCTGCAAGAGCGTGGCTACGTATTTACTTCACAAACTGATACTGAAGTTATTGCTCACTTAGTTGAATGGGAACTTCGTACTTCAGCTTCTTTGGTTGAAGCGCTACAGAAAACAGCAACACAATTAGAAGGTGCATACGGTACCGTAGCTGTAGATCGCAAAGATCCAAGCCGCGTTGTTGTTGCTCGCTCTGGTAGCCCTATTGTTATTGGTTTTGGTGTGGGTGAAAATTTCCTAGCATCTGACCAACTTGCACTTTTAAGTGTAACTCGTCGTTTCATGTACTTAGAAGAAGGTGATGTTGCTGAGGTGACTCGCCGTGACGTGACAGTATTTGATGTAGCGGGCGAGCGTGTTGAGCGTGAAATCGTTGAGTCAAATGCAGAACATGACGCAGGTGATAAAGGTAAATACCGTCACTTCATGCAGAAAGAGATCTTTGAACAGCCAACGGCGCTAATCAACACTGTGGAAGGTCGTATTTCTGACACTTCTGTTATCACTAACGCAATTGGTGTTAAAGCTGAAGAGATCCTAAGTAAGGTTGAACACGTGCAGATCATCGCGTGTGGTACATCTTACAACTCTGGTATGGCAGCACGTTACTGGTTTGAGTCTCTAGCTGGCGTAAGCTGTGACGTAGAGATTGCCTCTGAGTTCCGTTACCGTGATTTCGTTGTTCGCCCGAACAGCCTTTTAGTGACTCTGTCTCAGTCTGGTGAAACCGCTGATACACTTGCTGCGCTTCGTCTTGCAAAAGAGAAGGGTTACATGTCTGCAATGACTATCTGTAACGTTGCAGGATCTTCGTTGGTTCGTGAATCTGATTTTGCTTTCATGACTCGTGCAGGAACTGAGATCGGTGTTGCTTCAACTAAAGCCTTCACAACACAGCTAGCGGCTATGCTGATGATGGTAACGTCAATTGGTCGCCTGCAAGGTCGTATCAATGAAGAGAAAGAAGCTGAGATCGTTCAAGCACTTCATCAACTTCCTGCTGATATCGAGAAAGCACTAGCGTTTGATAAAGAGATTGAAGCACTGGCACCAGATTTTGCTGATAAGCACCACACTCTGTTTTTGGGTCGTGGCGAGTTCTACCCAATCGCGATGGAAGCATCTCTTAAATTGAAAGAGATCTCTTACATTCACGCAGAAGCATACGCTGCTGGTGAGCTTAAGCACGGTCCTTTGGCTCTTATTGATGCAGACATGCCAGTAGTTGTTATTGCACCAAGCAACGATTTGCTAGAGAAGCTGAAATCGAACGTTGAAGAAGTACGTGCTCGTGGCGGTTTACTTTACGTATTCGCTGATGAAGATGCAGGCTTTGAAAGTGATGAGAATATGAAGATCATCAAGATGCCTCATGTGAATGAAGTAACCGCACCTATCTACTACACGGTACCAATGCAATTGCTGTCTTATCATGTAGCTTTGATTAAAGGTACTGATGTCGATCAGCCTCGTAACTTAGCGAAAGCTGTAACAGTAGAATAATATCCATTGTAAATGCAAAGGTGTCTATTCATTGTTCTATGTAATATTGCATTTATTTGTGGTGTTAAATAATTTATTGGTCACAGCTTATGGAATTTTCAATTTGAATAAAGCCTAGAGCTGCTAACTTTATAGATGCAGGTAATCAACTACTAATAAAGTCGATACCACCTTTGCTTTTTGCTGACTGGAATAAACGAGAGCCTAAGTGCTCTCGTTTTTTTATTTCTAATCTAGTTAGTTTCGAGTATGGATATTGTCATACAGTCGAATGTCGACCTTAGAAAAGCAAAAAGCCAGAGCAGCGTAAACTGTTCTGGCTTTTTTAATTTGGTGGCCCCTCCCAGATTTGAACTGGGGACCGAACGATTATGAGTCGTGCGCTCTAACCACTGAGCTAAGGGGCCGATAGGGGATAGATTATAGGGGATGCTTTTTACTGTGTCTAGCTTCGATATAGCTGTTATAGAGACAAATTGTACGGATCGCGATTATATATTAACCACTTAAATCAGTGGGATACAAAAAAGGTGAGCCAGTGCTCACCTTTTGTATTTTATGATTAAAAGTTAATCACACTTTAATCTGTAATTATTCGTCTAAGAAGCTACGCAGAGTTTCTGAACGGCTTGGGTGACGAAGCTTACGAAGTGCTTTAGCCTCAATCTGACGGATACGTTCACGAGTAACGTCGAACTGTTTACCAACCTCTTCTAGAGTGTGGTCTGTGTTCATATCGATACCAAAACGCATACGCAGTACTTTTGCTTCACGAGGTGTTAGACCTGCAAGAACGTCTTTAGTTGCGCCACGTAGACTGGTTGCTGTCGCTGAGTCTAGTGGAAGCTCTAGAGTTGTATCTTCAATGAAGTCACCTAGGTGCGAATCTTCGTCATCACCGATTGGTGTTTCCATTGAGATTGGCTCTTTAGCGATTTTCAGTACTTTACGAATCTTGTCTTCAGGCATCTGCATGCGTTCAGCAAGTTCTTCCGGTAGTGGTTCACGACCCATCTCTTGTAGCATTTGACGAGAGATACGGTTTAGTTTGTTGATCGTTTCGATCATGTGAACCGGAATACGGATAGTACGAGCTTGGTCGGCAATCGAACGAGTGATTGCTTGACGGATCCACCACGTAGCGTAAGTTGAGAACTTGTAACCACGACGGTATTCAAACTTATCTACAGCTTTCATCAGACCGATGTTACCTTCTTGGATTAGATCCAGGAATTGTAGACCACGGTTTGTGTACTTCTTAGCAATCGAGATTACTAGACGTAAGTTAGCTTCAACCATTTCTTTCTTTGCACGGCGAGCTTTTGCTTCACCGATAGACATACGACGGCTAATATCTTTAATACTTTGAACTGTTAAAGATGTTTCACGTTCAATAATGTCTAGCTTTTGAATAGAACGACGGATGTCATGCTCATTACGTCTGATTTTTTCAGCGTATGGTTTATCTGAAGCTAATACTTCATCCAACCATGCTTCGCTAGATTCGTTGCCTGTAAATAGTGCAATGAAAGATTTCTTCGGCATTTTGCCGTACTCAACAGTTTGACGCATGATTAAGCGTTCTTGAGTACGTACACGATCCATTGAAGTTCGAAGTTGGGTTACTAGGTAATCAAATTGCTTCGGCGTTAGACGGAACTCTTTGAAAACGTCTTGCATCATTGTTGTTGCAAGTACTGCTTTCGGGCTGTCATTGCCGTATTCATTGATTGCAAGCTGACGATTTTGGTAGCTAGTGCGTAAAGCAGTAAACTTCTCAAGAGCAAGTTCAGGGTCGATACCTGTGTCTTCTTCTTCCTCTTCCTCGTCGTCGCCTTCTTTGTTTTCGCCGTCTTCATCTTTTAGATCAGTTTCAGCAAGTTCAGAACCGATGTGAGTCGCAGTTGGTGCTGCAGTGCCATCATCATCAGGGTCAACGAAGCCGTTGATTAGGTCAGTTAAGCGTAACTCTTCAGCCTGAACCTTGTCGAACTGCTCCAAGATGTATGGAATAGTGCCAGGGTATTCAGCAACTGAAAGCTGAACTTGGTTAATACCATCTTCGATACGCTTAGCGATATCGATTTCGCCTTCACGAGTTAGTAGCTCAACAGTACCCATTTCACGCATGTACATGCGGACAGGGTCAGTTGTACGACCAATTTCGTTTTCTACGCTTGATAGAGCTGCGGCAGCAGCTTCAGCTGCATCTTCATCTATATTGGTATCGTCATCATTCAGAGCAAGATCATCAGCATCAGGAGCAGTTTCAACTACTTTAATACCCATGTCATTGATCATCTGAATAATGTCTTCTACCTGTTCAGAATCAACAATTTCTGCAGGTAGGTGGTCGTTTACTTCGGCGTAGGTCAGATAGCCTTGTTCCTTGCCTTTAATAACAAGTAATTTTAGCTGTGACTGCGGATTTTGATCCATAGATGATATCCAACTTCAGGTCTGGTGAAGGACGTTGCATTCTTGATGCAAACCATAAATTCTAACAAATTGATTGATTTCTGACTAACCAAGTAGGGTTACGCTTTTAAATCTAGCATAAGTGCTAGCAGCTCCCTTTTTTCTTCGGCTGATAAACCGATGCTTCTTGCTTTAGCTTGTAGATTTTCAATTTGTTTTTCCACGCACTGGGCAAGTATATTGTCCAATGAGTCTAAAAATATATCTTCTTGATTGTCTTCATCGAGGGGGATCTCCCAACTCGCAAGACGAGACAGAAGTGCCTCATTTTTACTATCGCGCCAATGTTCTAATAATTGACCCGTGTTGATATGGGGATTCGAACGACACTTATCAAGTACTTCTGTTAATAAACTTAACCCTGGGAGAGTAAGCTCTTTCACACTTGATAAATCCGGTACCATATCAGCATAGCTCGGATTTTGAATAAGCAAAGCAATAACCTCTCGCATTGGTGTTCGCTTCAACTCTTTATGAGGTTGAGGCTTGTTACCTTGGCTGTGATTTCTTGCTCTTCTTAGTTGGTTATCAAAACCGGTTCTTTCATCCAGTAATTTCTCCAGTAATTCTTGGAAATAACTGTCTGGAATTTTATTTATCATGGCACTGGCATGAGCTCGCAGTGCTGACTTCCCTTCATTTGTTCCTAGATTAAGCTGGTGTAGCTCAATCAAGTTATCAAATAAATAGGTAGAAAGCGGAGTCGCATTTTGAACTAAGTGTTCAAACGCATCTTTCCCGTTTTCTCTTATATAACTGTCTGGGTCTTCACCATCAGGCAAAAACAAAAACTTCAAAGTATTACCTGTTTTAAGGTATTCCAGTGAGTTCTCTAGTGCGCGCCATGCGGCTTCTTTACCTGCTCGGTCACCATCGTAACAGCTCACCACGGTATTCGTTTGGCGAAATAGCATTTGAACATGATCACCAGTAGTGGATGTGCCTAATGATGCGACCGAATAATCTACACCATATTGAGCAAGCGCGACTACATCCATATAGCCTTCAACGACTAATATTTGAGGCGGTTCACGATATGCTTGTAAGACTTCGTAAAGCCCGTATAGCTCTTTGCCTTTATGAAAAATCGGTGTTTCAGGTGAGTTAAGATATTTAGGTGTACCATCACCCAATACTCGCCCACCAAAGCCAATCGCGCGACCACGTCGATCTCTGATTGGGAACATCACCCGACCACGGAAACGGTCGTATCGGTTGCCTTTGTCGTTTTCAATTAACATGCCGCCAGTGACGAGCATATCTTGAGCATCTTTCTGCTGACCAAAATTCTTTCGAACTAAGTCCCATTCATCAGCGACATAACCGATACCAAACTTCTGGACAATTTCGCCTGATAAACCACGGTTCTTGAGATACTCAATCGCAGGTTTATTGGCAGACAGTTTCAATTGAGAACGATAAAACTGGCTAATCCCTTCCATTAAATCATAGAGATTGCGCTTTTGTTCTGAATTAGCTCTGGGTGCAGTTGTGATCGCACCACTGCGCTGTTCTCGAGGGACTTCTAATCCGAGATATGAAGCCAGCTCTTCTATTGCTTCCACAAAGTCTAAGCGTTCGAATTCCATGATGAAATCGATAGCATTACCGTGTACGCCACAACCAAAACAGTGGTAAAACTGCTTTTCTTGGCTGACGCTAAACGATGGTGTTTTTTCGTTATGGAAAGGGCAACAAGCACCGTAGTTTTTGCCTTTTTTCTTAAGTTTTACGCGTGCGTCAACGATGTCGACTATATCAAGACGTGCAAGGAGATCATCAATGAAACTGCGAGGGATGTGTCCTGCCATAAAACCTTAGAAAAAAGCACTAACTAGAGGAGTAGATAATAGTTAGGTATTAGTGAAAATTGAATAGGCTATAGATACAAACAAGCCGTGCTTTCCAAAGGATTACACGGCTTGCTGCAATTTTTATGGGATTAAGCGAGTTTAGAACGAACTAAACCACTAACTTTACCCATATCTGCACGCCCTTGAATTTGTGGTTTCAAGATAGCCATTACTTTACCCATGTCTTGCATGCCCGCAGGGTTAGATTCTGTGATTGCGCTATCAACTAGAGCAGACACTTCATCTTCCGTTAACGGTTGAGGCATAAAGCCTTCAAGTACAGTAATTTCTGCTTTCTCCACATCAGCCAAATCTTGACGATTAGCTGATTCATATTGGGTAACAGAATCGCGACGTTGTTTAACCATTTTTACTAGCACTGCAAGAATGTCGTCGTCGGTCAGAGTGATCCGCTCGTCAACTTCACGTTGCTTAATTGCTGATAGGGCTAAACGAATAGTACCAAGGCGCGGTTTGTCCTTGGCTTTCATCGCTAATTTTTGCTCGTCTTTGAGTTTTTCAATTAGAGCCATAACTCAGTCCTTATGGATTAAGTTATTAGTACAGGCGAACGCGACGTGCGTTTTCGCGAGCTAGCTTCTTAGCGTGACGCTTTTGAGCTGCTGCTTTAGCGCGTTTGCGAACTGTAGTTGGTTTTTCGTAATGCTCACGACGACGCACTTCAGAAAGGATACCTGCTTTTTCACAAGAGCGCTTGAAACGACGTAGTGCAACGTCGAACGGTTCGTTTTCACGTACTTTAACTATTGGCATATGCCTTTCACCTCAGGGGTTATTCATTATCGCTGGTTACTCATTTCCAAATCAGAGAAGTTACCCATCGAGCTAACTCTCTTTTATGTTTGGTCTCTAACCAGCTTGATCAAAAATGGTGCGGAATTTTAATCCGATCACAGTGGCTTTGTAAAGCACTTTGTCGATTATAGTCTGTACAATATTTGTTTGAAGAGCTTAGGCAGGGTAATATTGCGCTAATTTCCCATTTTAGACGAAAGCGTGCCGAGAAAATTATGCGCATTATTGGTATTGAAACCTCTTGTGATGAAACAGGAATCGCGATTTATGATGATGAGCAGGGGCTGCTTTCTCATCAATTATATAGCCAAGTAAAGCTGCATGCCGACTATGGCGGTGTTGTGCCTGAGCTGGCATCACGTGACCACGTGAAAAAGACCATTCCACTGATTAAAGCAGCTTTAGCGGAAGCAAACTTAACATCAAAAGATATTGATGGCGTGGCTTATACAGCTGGTCCTGGTTTGGTTGGCGCACTGCTGGTTGGTGCAACAATTGGCCGCAGTATTGCTTACGCTTGGGGCGTACCAGCTGTACCAGTTCACCACATGGAAGGTCACCTGCTTGCTCCTATGCTAGAAGATAATCCACCACCGTTCCCATTTGTGGCTCTGCTGGTTTCTGGCGGTCATACTATGATGGTGGAAGTTAAAGGGATCGGCGAATATAAGATCCTTGGTGAATCGATTGATGATGCGGCGGGTGAAGCCTTTGATAAAACGGCTAAGCTAATGGGGCTAGATTACCCAGGTGGACCATTGCTGTCTCGCCTTGCTGAAAAAGGCACGCCTGGTCGATTTAAATTTCCACGTCCAATGACAGATCGCCCTGGCTTAGACATGAGTTTTTCTGGTCTTAAAACATTTGCTGCAAATACCATTCGAGCAAATGATGACGATGAGCAAACTCGTGCTGATATTGCTTATGCATTCCAAGAAGCAGTATGTGGAACCTTAGTAATCAAGTGTAAGCGCGCATTGGCACAGACAGGCATGAAACGTATAGTGATTGCTGGTGGTGTAAGTGCAAATAAGCAGTTACGTGTTGAGCTTGAAGCGCTTGCCAATAAAATTGGTGGTGAGGTGTATTACCCGCGTACTGAGTTCTGTACAGATAATGGGGCGATGATCGCTTATGCAGGAATGCAACGCCTTAAAAATGGCGAAGTGGCGGATTTATCAGTACACGCTACACCTCGCTGGCCTATTGACCAGCTTGAACCGGTGGCATAACAGTTTGAACTTTTACTGATGTATTATTTACTGACGTATTAATGTTCACGTATTTCTAAACGGTCGCTTTTATAGCGACCGTTTTGTTAGGTAAAGAAAGTAGGAAGAGAAATGGAAAAGTTTACGATAGACAATCATACAATGACTTATATCGACCAAGGTGAGGGACCCGTTTTAGTCTTAGGGCATAGCTACCTTTGGGATAGCAAAATGTGGCAGCCTCAGATTGAAGCTCTTAGTCAATCCTATCGTTGTATTGTACCTGACTTATGGTCTCATGGTTCTTCGGAAGCAGCCCCTACGGCCATGCGTAATTTAAAAGATTACGCACAGCATATTCTGTCATTATTGGATCATTTAGGGATCCAAGATTTTTCTATTATCGGTTTATCTGTTGGTGGTATGTGGGGTGCGGAGTTAGCCGCGTTAGCGCCTTCTCGTGTTAAATCTTTAGTGCTGATGGATACGTTTGTGGGCCTAGAACCAGAAGTTGCTCATGCAAAATATTTTGAAATGCTAGGTGGTATTGAACAACTGAAATCGGTTCCTCAACCTATTGTTGATGCTGTTGTTCCATTATTTTTTGCTAATGATGCACAAACAGATAACCCTGAGTTGGTTGGTGATTTTGCTCAAACTCTATCTAAAATACAGGGTGAGCATGCTGAGCAAATTGCACGAATTGGGCGCATGGTCTTTGGTCGAAGAGATCTCATTGATACTGTTGAACAGTTTGCTTTGCCAGTTCTGGTGGCTGTTGGTCAAGAAGATAAGCCGAGACCAGTATTAGAGTCTTACTTAATGCATGATTGCATTACAGGGAGTGAGCTTGTGCAAATTCCCAAAGCTGGGCATATCAGTAACTTAGAGCGGCCAGAGTTTGTGACTAAGATGCTCGAAACATTCTTAGCTAAAGTTTATGGCTAGAGTCGTTATCTGACCAATCATCTTGATTACTTGAATGTGATTACAGGTAATAAAAATCAGTTTAGTCTTGTTGATTCATTGGCTTCAATCATTAACTCATGTTGAAGGTTTACTTCTTGCAAGTTAATAGCCAAATGATCATGTGCTAAGCTGATTTTTTTTGTCCAATTTTTGGTTCGCTTCCATCAATTAAACGACGAATGTTTTGGTGATGTCGCAACACAATCAAGCAGCAAAGCATAGCGACTGGCAAAGTGTACTGCGGCTTAACTAGCCATGCATAAAATGGAGCAAGCAATACGGTGACAATTGCGGCAAGAGAAGAGTAGCGAAAAATAAAAGCAATGATTAACCATGTCGCCATAATCATGCCAGTTAGATCTAACCCTATCGGAGCGATGGCTCCTAAGGCTGTTGCCACACCTTTTCCACCTTTAAAGTGAAAGAAAAGGGGATACATATGGCCTAAACAAGAAGCGATGGCGATGACGCCAAGTATTACGGCGTCAATATTTAGAAAATATCCAAGCCAAACTGGAATGGTCCCTTTCAGCATGTCACAAAGAAGTACCGATGCCGCAGCATATTTCCCCCCTATGCGCAGTACATTGGTCGCACCTGGATTATTTGAACCGACCGTTCTAGGGTCTGGCAAACGGACGACACGGCAAATTAAGACAGCACTAGAGATCGAACCCAGTAAGTAGGCTGCAATAATCATAATGAGTGCTAAAGGGGTCATGTTTGTCCTTAAACAGGCTAATAAGTCTTAACGCTTGGAAAGTAACGCATTATTTAAGAGTCAATGCTTTATCCAAGAGTAATTGATATCATATCTGGAATCCTGTAAATAATACGTTTTTTTCCCTCATTTGGGTATCCGACCTCTAAAAGGACAAGTCATGGCTCTGGATAAAGTTTTCATTGAACAGTTAGAAGTAATCACAACAATTGGTGTCTACGATTGGGAGCAAGAAATTAAGCAAAAGCTTGTTCTTGATATTGAAATGGCGCATGACAACCGACCTGCAGGTAAAAGTGACGATGTGGTTGATGCTCTTGATTACTCGAAAGTCAGTACTTTGGTATTAGATCATATTGAAAATGGCCGATTCCTGCTGGTTGAGCGTGTGGCGGAAGAAGTTGCAGAGTTAATCATGGATCAATTTTCAGTACCTTGGATCAAAATCCGCTTAGCGAAACCAGGAGCCGTACCACAAGCAAAAGCCGTTGGTGTTGTAATTGAACGAGGTCAAGCATGACACTCACCTATGTTGGTGTCGGAACTAACATAGACAGAGATAAGCATGCCAAAGCGGCGTGGGCTGAATTAAAGACTCTTGGAAGAAATCTTCGGAGTTCAACTATTTACCACTGTGATCCAGTCGGCTTTGATAGCCATGCGTTTTATAATTTCGTTATAGAACTTGAAACATCACTATCATTGACTGAATTTTCACACGAGCTGCGTAAAATTGAGTTTAAATGGGGCAGGTCGGAGAACGCGCATAAATTGCAAGATCGGACTCTTGATCTTGATATTGTGCTCTTTGGTGACGTGGTTTCCAAACATTCTCCAGAACTACCTCGAAGTGATATTTTTAAATATCCTTTTGTAACACAACCACTTTATGATCTCTGTCCTGCGAGAGTTATCCCGCAAGACGGACGAACCGTCAGTGAAATATGGCAGAAAATGGAACATTTAGATTCCTTATCTGTAGTAGACATAGAATTATAATTTAAAGGTAAGTAATGAGTTATTTTGAAGCGTTTATTTTGGCTTTGGTACAAGGCTTTACCGAATTTTTGCCGATCTCGAGTTCGGCACACTTGATTTTGCCTTCAGCGGTATTAGGTTGGGAAGATCAAGGCTTAGCATTTGATGTGGCGGTTCATGTAGGAACCTTGACTGCTGTTGTTATCTACTTCCGGAAAGAAGTTGTATCACTGCTCAGTGCGTTTTTCGCCTCTATCTTTAAAGGTGATAGAAGCAAAGAAGCGAAGCTAGCTTGGCTTATTATTCTGGCTACAATACCTGCTTGTATCTTCGGTCTTCTGATGAAAGATATCATTGAGATCTACTTACGTAGTGCATGGGTAATTGCAACGACTACCATCGTCTTTGGTTTGTTGCTGTGGTGGGTAGATAAGAACGCTTCATTACGTGATGATGAATATCAAGCGGGTTGGAAGAAAGCTTTGTTTATTGGTCTAGCTCAGGCTATGGCTATTATCCCTGGTACATCTCGTTCAGGCGCGACAATTACTGCAGCTCTTTACCTCGGCTTTACTCGTGAAGCTGCAGCCCGTTTCTCGTTCCTGATGTCAATTCCAATCATTACACTTGCTGGTGGTTATTTAGGCTTAAAGCTCGTGACTAGTGGTGAGGTGATTGACGCAGGTGTACTTCTGGCGGGTATCGTCGTTTCATTCATTAGTGCGTATATCTGTATCCACTTCTTCTTGAAGCTTATTTCGCGTATGGGCATGACACCGTTTGTGATATACCGACTGCTACTCGGTATTGGTTTGTTCGCCTTTTTGATTAGTACTCAGTAATTAGTTTTTAGTAAGAAAGCCAGCTCCTCAAAGGATTAGAGCTTGCTCTAAAATGAATAAAACAAAAAGACCTCACTAGAAATGGTGAGGTCTTTTTGTTTATGGTGGATTATTGAAGTAGGTTAGCCGACCTTAGTCATTTAATTGGTCGGCATAATTCAGGACCGATGTAATTTAAATCACAAGAGCATTAATGCTTCACTTCAAATCGATTGACCCAATTTTCAAGTTCATTTGAAAGTGAAGTTAGGGTTTGAGTACTGTTATGGCTTTCTGTCACTACATCACTTAGTTGATTACCACTTTCTTCAATCATATTAATTCGTTTTGAAATATCATCACTTACTTGCGTCTGTTCCGCTGCTGCAGTCGCTATTTGGTGGCTCATGGATGAGATGGACTCAAGAGCATTAACAATCTGTTGTAGAGCTTCTGAAGCGTTTTGAGACTCGGTCACAGTGCTTTGACTGGTTTCTGCGCATACACCCATAGTATGAATTGCGTTTCTTGAACCTTCTTGAAGGTTATTGATCATCAGCTGAATTTCTTTGGTACTGGCTTGGGTTCGACCCGCTAGGTTTCGAACCTCATCAGCAACAACTGCAAAGCCTCGACCTTGTTCACCAGCTCTTGCTGCTTCAATTGCCGCATTTAGTGCGAGTAGGTTAGTTTGCTCGGCAATGTCACCAATTACATCAAGCACTTTTACTATGTTATTTACGTCATTACCTAAATCAGCAACAGCATCACTCGCTGTGTTGAGCTGGCTTGCCAGTCCTTGAATATTATCCACGGTGTTATGAATTAGCTGCTGAGTATGTTGGCTTTGTTTATCCGCTTCATCTGTATTTCTAGCGGTATCACCAGCAGAGTCTGCAACATTATTAGCTGAAGATGCCATCTCAGTCATTGCTGTAGCAATCATTTCAGTGGATTGTTGCTGTGTATCCGTAAGCTGAGCAATTGAACCAGCACGAGATTCAACACTGTGTAATTCAGAGCGTAGAGCAAGCATTGATGTGTTTAGGTTTGAAACGAGATCGGCAAGAGATAAACTCATCTGTTGCACCGCTTGGTAGATACTCCCTGGTACCGCTTCTGTATCGAAAGATGTTTGTATCTTACCTTGAGCTACCGCTTGTACTGCTTCACGTACATCTTTAGGTTCACCACCTAGCAAAGCAAGCATGCGTTTAATTGAAATGATTAAGCTGGTTAAGATAACCCCTGCAATCACTAAGCAGAGAAATAGCTGCCATTGTGCGGTAGACCAAAAACGTGCATTCACTTCATTAAAACCAATGCCTGTACCTACGACCCAGCCCCAGTGCGGTGTTTTTTCAGCGATGGATAACTTTTCTTCAATGCTTCCGTCTGGCTGCTTCTGTGTCCATGTATATTCAACAATCTGACCAGTTCTGTTACCTAATACTCTTTGTATTAGTTGCCCGACGCTGTTTCCATCACCATCTTTAAAATCATTAAAGCTGGTGCCATGCAATTGTGGATCTAGCGGGGTAGCGACAAAAGTCATGTTTTCATCTGCTACATAAACATATTCATTGTCTTTATAAATGTTATTGCGGAGCAGTCGAGTCGCCAGTTGTTTTGCTTGTTCTTCTTCTAGGGTGCCATCAATAGTCATTTTCTCAACTTCAGTTAAGATGCTATACGCACTTTTAAAGAGTTCCGTTACTCGGGCTTTGTTGTCCATGTCACTTGCAACTCGTAAAGTCCAAAGTCCTGTAGCGGTTAATACAAGTAACGCAGCCAGTATTACAGTGGACAATAGGTAAGCTTGTGTCTTTAATTTCATACATCCTCACACAGCGATAAATTAGAAAATATCATTTATAGTAATTATTCATTAAATCTTAATCTAAGTAGTGTAGTCGCTAATATGAGGAATGCTCTAAAGTATGATGAAGATTAAATTTACGATGCAAAAAAAGTAAAATGTGATGGTTAATTGGGTTTTATATAATAGATGGCGGGCGTTTGTGAGGTGAGTCGATTTAAAAAGGTGTTGGGGATTAGGAATGTTACTGTGTTCAGAATGCAAAAAAGCCGCATCATTGATGCGGCTTTTTAAATTGGCTCCCCTTGCAAGACTTGAACTTGCGACATACGGATTAACAGTCCGCCGTTCTACCAACTGAACTAAAGGGGAATTGTTTGTTTAACTATTCTTATGAATAACTAAATTACAAATTATGGTGCCTCGAGGCGGAATCGAACCACCGACACGAGGATTTTCAATCCTCTGCTCTACCGACTGAGCTATCGAGGCAAAAGAATGGTGCCGACTACCGGAGTCGAACTGGTGACCTACTGATTACAAGTCAGTTGCTCTACCTACTGAGCTAAGTCGGCACACTATATTCTTATGCTTTGTGAGTATAAGTTTAATCTAAACTCATTCTCGAATGTGGCTCCCCTTGCAAGACTTGAACTTGCGACATACGGATTAACAGTCCGCCGTTCTACCAACTGAACTAAAGGGGAATTATTTGCCTTAACATAAGTTAAGAACCAAATAATGGTGCCCGGAGGCGGAATCGAACCACCGACACGAGGATTTTCAATCCTCTGCTCTACCGACTGAGCTATCCGGGCAAAAGAATGGTGCCGACTACCGGAGTCGAACTGGTGACCTACTGATTACAAGTCAGTTGCTCTACCTACTGAGCTAAGTCGGCACACTAAATTCTTTTATTTTTTGTCCGTGTTTTACTTTAAAAGTATCAGCACCAACAAAACAAATTGTGGTGCCCGGAGGCGGAATCGAACCACCGACACGAGGATTTTCAATCCTCTGCTCTACCGACTGAGCTATCCGGGCAACGGGGCGCTATTAAAAGGCTTTTCCGTATTTTCGTCAACACCTTTTTTTGAAAATATTTAAAAAAAGGTGTGTTCGTTGTTTTTTTATTCAAAAGTAGGCGTTAAGTTTTGCCAGAGTTAAAGTCTTTCTTGAATTTTGTTACTTTTTCTAAGTACCTACGTGATTCTTTATTGGGGTGTTTCTTAGTTAACGCCCAATATGCTTGGTTTGGTTGTAAGGCATTTAAGTCATTCATCGCACGCTTTCGGTTACTGCTGAATGTATTTAATACGCCCCCAGTGCCGCCGTTATAAGCGGAAATCATACTGTACTCGAGTGTTGTAGGGTGTTTCACATCTTTTAAATAACGATTTTTTAAGATGTAAAAATAGGCAGTGCCGGTGTCTATATTGGTTTCAGGGTTAAATAAATATTCCGGTGTTGGTTCACCTGGTTTATTTTTTACCAATTTAAATACGTCACGTCCCGCTGTTTTCGGTACGACTTGCATTAAGCCATAGGCATTAGCCCAACTTACCGCATATGGATTAAAGCTGCTTTCTGTTTTGATGATCGCATAGATCAGGTCTTCTGGAATGTCGTATTTTCTCGAGGCACGTCTTACTATGTCGGCGTATTTATAACTTCGTTTAATGGCATGATCTTCCACCATTGGGATTTCAACATAATATGATTTCTTGAAATCGACTTCTTTAGTTTTTAGATTATTGGCGATGAGGTAATCGGCAAATCGATTAGCTCGCCATGTCCACTGAATTGGCTTTTGCTCTTGATCAACCACTTGATTATAAAGGAAAGGCTGACCTTCTAAAGTGATGCTTTTAGACGAAAATAGATCAACGTTCGCAGGATCATCAGGCGTAAGAAGCGTTGTCATGATCGCATTCTTAAGATGTTTTTTAGGCTCGGTTGGAGAAACTGTTTCAACAAGGATAGTACCTTTGGTGAAATTAACTTCAGAACGACTCAAGTAATTATCTATATATTTCACATAGTTACTTTTACCTGCCATTTTTATTTCTTTAGAGCCCCAGCGTTTTTGAATATTGCCGGAAAAGCTATTGATGAGAGAGTCTAAAGCTGCAGTATCTTTTTCAAATTGACCTGGAAGTTCAGCTAAGTTGCCAGCGAAGCGGTTGGTTGGCTCATAATTGACGTCGTATAAACCTTCAATAAATTCTCTGCTGCATCCTGTGAGTAGCATTGCTGCTAAGAAGTAACCAAGCTTTTTCATAGACCCTCATATAAAAATGACATCATAACCAAGGGTATGATGTCATTAAATTTTATCTAAATAAATGTCTTATTCGCTTGGTGGAGTGTAACCATCAATAACGACTTCTTTACCTTCAAAAAGAAAGTTAACCATTTCAGTTTCTAGAAGCTTTCTGTGCTCTGGATCCATCATGTTAAGTTTCTTTTCGTTAATTAGCATGGTTTGCTTGCTTTGCCATTGAGCCCAAGCTTCTTTAGAAATGTTGTCAAAAATACGTTTACCCAAATCGCCTGGGTAAAGTTGAAAATCTAGGCCTTCAGCGTCTTTTTGTAATCGAGTACAAAATACAGTACGGCTCATAATGAATCCTTATTATCGCGTTATGTTGGTATTAAACGCATGTGTCTAGTTCGAATGGAAGGCTTTCTAACAGCTGTTTTACTGGAGCCGCTAAGCCAATTTCTTCTGGTTGAGATAAGTTATACCAGAGACCTTTTGTCCCTTCCATTATCAAATCAGGTTGTTTAGTTAATTTAACCAATACAGGGGTGATATCTAAATGGTAGTGACTAAAGGTGTGCCTAAATGCAATCAAGGTTTCGTTTGATTGTATATTTTGTTCTTGAATAGATCTGAGATCTAATTGGTGTTCAATTTCAGCAGTCTCATTTTGAGGGAAGCAAAATAGCCCTCCCCAAATACCTGATTGAGGTCTCTGTTCAAGCCAAACCTGATTATCGTGATAAAGCATCACAAACCAAGTCTCCTTTGCTGGCTTCTCTTTTTTAGGTTTTTTCCCTGGGAAATCGAGCTGCTTATCCAATTTGTTGGCTTCACACATAGTGCTGACAGGGCATAACGAGCATTTGGGTTTAGTTCGAGTACATACAAGCGCGCCCATATCCATCATGGCTTGATTGTATTTATCGACATCCTTACGAGGAGTGTGCTGCTCTGCATATTCCCAAAGTTTGTTTTCTACTTTTTTTTGCCCTGGCCACCCTTCAACAATGAAGTTGCGAGCCAAAGTGCGTTTCACATTGCCATCTAAAATTGCATGAGGGAGCTTGTGAACAGATGAAAGAACCGCCGCCGCAGTAGAGCGTCCAACGCCAGGTAGATCATTCATTTGTTCTAAGTCTTTAGGGAACTCTCCACCATATTGTTCAGCAACTATTTTTGCTGCTTTATGTAAATTTCGCGCTCGGGCGTAATAGCCAAGCCCTGTCCAAAGATGGAGGACTTCATCTTGTTCTGCATTTGCAAGGTCGATGACGGTCGGAAAACGCGCTAAAAAACGTTCGTAATAAGGAATCACTGTTGTCACTTGCGTCTGCTGTAACATGATTTCAGATAACCAAACGGTGTAGGCGCTTTTGTTTTTTTGCCAAGGCAGTTCTTTACGCCCATAGGCGTCATACCACTTTAAAATGGCGCTTGCGAAAGGAGTCACGGCTTGCTCAATGCTTTGCTATTATTAGAGGTGAAATTGCACCACACTTAGCGTTGGATGTAAAACAGACAAATTGTGTGGGAATTTATCCACGGAAAGACTTGCACCGAAGGCATTTCTTTGGATAATCCCCGCTTTGATTAATCAATGTGCAGGCAAAAAATCAATGAGTGAAGTGACCACTAACGAATATACTGAAGACGGCAAACTGGTTCGTAAGATACGCAGTTTTGTTCGCCGCGAAGGCCGTTTAACTAAAGGTCAAGAAAATGCGATGAATGAATGCTGGCCAACAATGGGCATCGACTACAACCCAGAGCTTCTTAATTGGAAAGAAGTATTTGGTAACGATAACCCTGTTGTACTAGAGATTGGCTTCGGTATGGGTGCATCACTGGTTGAAATGGCAAAGAATTCACCAGAAAAGAATTTCCTAGGTATTGAAGTACATAGCCCTGGTGTGGGTGCCTGTTTAGGTACAGCTCGCGATGCGGGTGTTACTAACCTTCGCGTAATGTGCCACGATGCTGTTGAAGTATTTGAGCATATGATTCCAGACAGCAGCTTACATACGCTGCAGCTGTTCTTCCCTGACCCATGGCATAAAGCTCGTCACCATAAGCGTCGTATCGTTAAAGCAGAATTTGCGGAAATGGTACGTGGTAAGCTTCAGCTTGATACTGGCATTTTCCATATGGCAACAGACTGGGAAAACTACGCAGAGCACATGATCGAAGTGATGAATGTTGCGCCTGGTTTTGAGAATATCGCTGAAGATGGTGACTATATCCCTCGCCCAGATGAACGTCCACTGACTAAATTTGAAGCTCGTGGTCACCGTTTAGGTCATGGCGTTTGGGACATTAAGTACAAGCGTACTAAGTAATTTCCGATCTCAAAGCTGTAGAGGCTAATTGACTTAGTTTTACCCCTACATTTTATGAGATTGATAAAAGCCAACATTATTGTAATGTTGGCTTTTTTGTCCTTAGGCTTTTATCAATGAATAGAGGCTTAAGGACAAAATAATGAAAACACCCCTACAAAAATAACAATATAGAAGTAAGCACTCATGAAACCCACTCAAGCTATTTTGACCGAGATATTAGAAGAAGTTCGCCCTTTAATTGGTCAGGGAAAAGTCGCGGATTATATTCCTGCATTGGCTCGTGTATCGAATCAAAAGTTGGCGATTGCGGTGTATACCAATGAAGGAGAAGTGATTCAAGCCGGTGATGCTGAAGAGGCTTTTTCTGTGCAATCTATTTCCAAAGCGCTGAGTCTTACTTTAGCTATGGTGTTGTATAAACCAGAAGAAATCTGGAAAAGAGTGGGTAAAGAGCCTTCTGGTCAGGCTTTTAATTCGATGATTCAGCTTGAGATGGAGCATGGTATCCCTCGTAATCCATTTATCAATGCTGGTGCGATAGTCGTCGCTGATTTATTACAAAGCCGCTTATCAGCTCCTAGGCACCGTTTATTGGAATTTGTGCGCCAGTTATCTGGTGATACTCATATTGTGTATGACAAAGTCGTAGCGGCTTCTGAAATGATGCACAGTGATCGAAATGCGGCTATTGCCTACTTGATGCGTTCGTTTGGTAATTTTGAGAATGATGTTATTCCTGTTCTCAATAATTATTTTCATGCCTGTGCACTTAAGATGACTTGTGTTGATCTGGCTAAGACCTTTAGCTACCTAGCAAATAAAGGAGTGTCAGTTCAAACTAAGAAAGAGATCATTACCCCCGTTCAAACCAAACAATTGAACGCTTTACTGGCGACTTGTGGTTTATATGATGGTGCAGGGGAGTTTGCTTATCGTGTCGGAATGCCAGGTAAATCAGGCGTAGGTGGCGGTATTATCGCTATCGTACCTGGTGAGATGACCATTGCAGTTTGGTCTCCTGAATTAGACCCGTCAGGGAATTCACTGGCTGGTACTCAAGCTTTAGAGCTGCTTTCTGAGCGTATTGGTCGTTCCATTTTTTAGCGGTAAGTTGTTCTTAATTAAATAAAAAAACCTCTCATGATGAGAGGTTTTTTATTTTAAGAGCCTTCATCGTCAGCCATGAAAGCTTCGAGAAGATCATTAAGGAAGAGTTTTCCTTTCTCGGTGATTTGCCAGTGTGTTGGCGTTTCATTCAAGTAGCCCAGCTCTTTTGACCAATCAATGGTTTCCTTAATTGAATCTAAACTTAGGCCTGTTGTGTCAATGAAATCTTGCTTTGGGCACGCTTCAATTAATCGAAAACGATTCATGAAAAACTCGAAAGGGCGATCATCATTTGCTACTTCAAACTCATCGGATAGATAAGGTTTGATTAAGTTCTGGTAAGCCGCAAGATAACCTCTGGGATGTTTCACTTTAGTCGTACGGATGATTCGACCATCGGTAAAACTGAGCTTACCGTGAGAACCACAGCCGATTCCTAAGTAGTCACCAAAGCGCCAATAATTTAAGTTATGTTGGCACTGGTAGTTGGGTTTGCTATACCCAGATATTTCATATTGTACATAACCAGCATCAGTGAGCTTTTGGTGACCTCTATCGAAAATATCCCAAAGGTCATCGTCATCAGGTAGTGCCGGTGTTTTGTAATAGAACATGGTATTAGGTTCTATCGTCAACTGATACCAAGATAGGTGTGGCGGATTCAGTTCGATCGCTTTATCCAAATCAGCCAATGCTTGATCAATGCTTTGATCAGGCAAACCATGCATAAGATCTAGATTGAAGCTATTTAAACCGATTTTATGTGCTAAGTGAGCGGCGTTTACTGCTTCATCTTGCCCGTGAATTCGTCCTAATCTTTCTAGCTTTTCTTGTTCAAAGCTTTGTACGCCAACTGAAATGCGAGTAACACCTGCTGTTTTATACCCAGCGAAGCGTTCAGCCTCAATGGTGCCAGGGTTCGCCTCCATGGTTATTTCGATTTCGGGTTTGAACGGAATACGTTGTTCAATACCTTGAAGTAAACGACCAATGCCTTCCGGTGAAAATAGGCTGGGAGTACCACCACCAATAAAAATGGAATGTAATGGGCGAGGCGCAACATTAAGCTGATATTTTTCGATATCAGTGTCTAAATCTTCCAGTAGCGCATCAATGTATTCACTTTCAGGAATATCAGCTTTGAGTGCATGCGAATTGAAATCACAATATGGGCATTTCTGTACGCACCATGGAATGTGCACATAAAGACTCAATGCCGGTGGTGTTAATACAGCACTTGGCATTATAGAGCTTGCTCTTTTAGCGTTTTGAATAGTGCTGTTAGCGCTTTTCCACGATGAGATAATTGCTTTTTACGAGTTGATTCAAGCTCTGCAGATGCGCAGTTATCTTCAGGAACAAAGAAGATTGGGTCGTAGCCGAATCCATTTTTACCATGCGCCTTCCTTAAAATTCGACCTTCCCATTTACCGTGGCAAACAATTGGTGTTGGATCGTTTGCATGGCGCATCAGTACTAAAACACAATGAAAGCGCGCAGTACGCTTTGCTTCTTCTACGCCTTGCATCGCATCTAGCAGCTTTTCTAAGTTTTGCTGGTCAGATGCATCTTCGCCTGCATAACGAGCTGAATAAATACCAGGAGCTCCTTGAAGAAAATCGACTTCTAAGCCTGAATCGTCAGCAATAGCAGGTAGCCCGGTTTCTTGTGCAGCGTGGCGAGCTTTGATAATTGCATTTTCAATGAAAGTTGTGCCTGTTTCTGCAACTTCAGAAACGTTAAATTCACTTTGTGCTGTTACGTCGAAACCAAAATCAGACAGAAGATCTGCCATTTCACGTACTTTACCTTGGTTGCCTGTTGCTAGAACGATTTTACTCATGGTCGGATAACTCTAATAAATGGGTTGTGGAAGAAGCTTTTAGTTAAAGCTTAGTCTTCTGTGTAGAATTTTTGGGTGAATCGTAATGGACCCGCGCCTTTTATCCCAGCATTAACATCAATAGTGAAGGTGATATTTTCTTCGTGAGTAATTGGGAATTCAGTTAGGTAGTAAATGGCATCACCTTCTTTAATTTCTCTGAAGGTTAATTTACGTGTGTTACCGACTAAGTTTTTTGCCGTGCCAGATACTTTTGCTGTGGTTGCTGGTTTACCCAACGCTGAGTTATCTAGAATACTGATGTTTAGAACCGCAGAGTAGCCATTTCGTTTTAGTTGATACTGTTTGGCGACTTCCGCAGATAAGAAAGTGGAATTGAATGCTGAATAGTGAACCTCAACATCTTTAATGTTTTTAAATTGACCAGCCCAAGTAGGGAAGGCGATGACGCTGATAAGTAGTGCTGTTATCCATAAACGCATATTGGCTCCAAAAATATAGCAAAAAGCCATCACAGGATGGCTTTGATTTCATTAGGGATTTGGTTAGGTGAGCAGATTCGAACTTGCTTGTGCCTACCTAACTCTCCCTTTTCAATTTTAATAAGCCCTTTAGCTACCTTAAATTGTTTCGCTAGATATTTTGCTAAATGAGCATTGGCTTTGCCATCGACAGGTGGAGCTGTAATGGCAATTTTAAGTTCATCCCCATGCAAGCCGACAATTTTATCTCGGCTTGCTTTAGGTTGGATATAGAGCCGTAAAAGAATATCGTCTTCATCAGCCCAAACTGCTTTTGGCATTGGTTAGTGCCTTAGTGTTTTAACTTAGTGCTACCTTTGGTTTGCTCAGCACCATAGGGTCTGATTATAGCTGATACCAAATAGGACCAATTAGGTCACCCATTAAGAAGTTCGCAAATTGCAGAACAATAAACAGTACCAGTACGCTTAAATCAAAACCGCCCATTGCTGGAAGAATACGACGAATTGGAGCAAGCATTGGTTCTGTCAATTGATGGAAAACATACTCGATTGGGCTGCGACCTTGACTTACCCAGCTCAGGATAGCGCGAATAAGTAGAACCCAGAAAATAAGCCCACCAGCTGCTTTAAGTAATGCAAGTAATCCAAAGATTAGGAAGCTAACATCAAATACCGCTGCGCCACCTGAAATCACTAGGTTTAGTGCCGTGAACTTCAATACACATAATACATAAGCAAATAGAATGGTTGCTACATCAAAGCTACCAATCGATGGGATGAAGCGTCGTAAAGGGGCCACAACAGGTTGTGTCGCTTTAACGATAAATTGTGAGAATGGGTTATAGAAATCTGCACGCGAGGCCTGTAACCAAATACGCAGAATGACCACCATGATGTAAAGATCAAATACGGTAGAGATCAAAAAGCTCATCGAATTCATAGAGTTTCCTTTTTCGGAGTGACTTGTGGCGAGCGCTTACTAATGCCTGCCACATAATAATTAAAACAGTTTTTCCATCTCTTCAGCACGAGACACAGCCGCTTGCATGGCTTTGGCTACAATGTCTGACAGTTGGTTTTCATTGAAAGTTCTGAGTGCTTCTGCTGTCGTGCCACCTTTTGATGTGACTTGTTCACGCAGTGTCGATAACTCTGTGCTTGGGTTAGCAACTACCATTTCTGCTGCACCTAATGCTGACTGTTGAACCAACTTACGTGCAGTGTCGGCATCGAAACCTTGTTTGATGGCTTCGGCTTGCATAGCTTCCATAAATAAGAAGAAATACGCAGGGGCACTGCCAGCTGCCGCGATAATGTTATTGATACCCGATTCTTGCTCAACCCAGCACACTTCGCCAACTGCTTGCATTAATTGAGAAGCGAAGTTTTTATCTTGCTCATTGACTTTCTGGTCGGCATAAAGCCCGCTCATACCTTTACCAAGTAATGATGGAGTATTTGGCATGACACGAACCAAGTTCAATTGGCTATCGAGCATTTCATTAAGGCGTTTTGCACTAATACCAGCAGCAATTGAAATCACTAATTTATTTTCGAAATTGATAGCTTGCAGAGGTTTGCACACATCAGCCATCATTTGCGGCTTAACGGATAACACAATGACGTCTGCATTTTGTGCTGCTGTGTAGTTATCACTGGTAGTTTTAATGCCATAGTCAGCTTCAAGAGGCTGTCTTCTAGTTTCTGAAGGAGCCGTCGCCGTGATTTTATGTGCGGGATAACCACTCGCCACAAGACCTGCAACAATTGAACGAACCATGTTCCCTGCACCAATAAAGGCGATATTCTTGTGTTCCATATTTCTCGGTCCTAACCTTGTAATGTGACGAACTAGCTTGTTCATCATTAGCTCAACTATTTGGGGCTGATATTATTTGGTGTAATTACGAGCACCAAAAATTGCCGTGCCTATTCTTACCATTGTGCTGCCTGCTTCAACAGCGGCATCCATATCACCGCTCATACCCATTGAGAGTGTATCTATGCCTGAATATTTATCACTAAGCTTATTGTTAAGAGATGCTAATTGTGAAAAAGCATTAAGCTGTGATTGATAATCTGACACGTTAGCAGGAATTGACATCAATCCTCTTAAAGTGAGGTTGGGAAGTGAAGAAATCAACTCTGCTAATTCAAAAATTTCTGCTTCAGAGGTGCCTGATTTTGAATCTTCACCACTTGTATTGACTTGAATGAGTACCTGCAAAGCGGATAGGTGTTCAGGTCTTTGATCATTTAAACGCTGAGCTATTTTTCCTCGTTCAATAGAATGTACCCAATCAAAATTTTCAGCGATTGGTCGCGTTTTATTGGATTGAATTGGACCAATAAAATGCCATTCTAAATTTAAGTTAGAATGTTGTTCTGAAAAGTGTTTTACTTTATCTACGCCTTCTTGGACGTAGTTTTCACCAAATGAAACTTGCCCACCTTGTGCGGCTTCTAGAATTGCCTCGATAGGTTTAGTTTTACTTACGGCTAAAAGTTGCACGGACTCTGGAGGTCGGCCACACTTTTGTTCTGCATTACGGATCTGCGAGGTGATCTGTTCAATATTTTGTTGAATACTACTCATAGCTGACTTTACTTAAGGGAAAATAAATGGATATCACTGAGTTACTGGATTTTAGTGTAAAGCATAACGCGTCAGATCTACATCTTTCTGCGGGTGTATCTCCAATGGTACGTATAGATGGTGAAGTAAGGAAGCTTGGAGTTCCTGCTTTTAGTCATGCTGATGTACATCGTTTGGTTTTTGAGATCATGAACGATTCCCAGCGCAGTGAATTTGAAGAAAAGCTGGAAGTCGATTTTTCTTTTGAATTACCTAGTGTTGGACGCTTCCGTGTTAATGCATTTAATCAGGCTCGTGGCTGTTCTGCTGTATTTCGTACCATTCCCGTTGAGATCCCAACCTTAGATCAATTAGGTGCGCCAGAGATCTTTGAAAAAATTGCAAATTATGAAAAGGGCTTAGTACTCGTTACGGGTCCTACTGGTTCTGGTAAGTCGACCACACTTGCCGCTATGGTAGA
Organism: Vibrio gallaecicus; assembly: GCF_024347495.1. NCBI lineage: Bacteria > Pseudomonadati > Pseudomonadota > Gammaproteobacteria > Vibrionales > Vibrionaceae > Vibrio > Vibrio gallaecicus. The sequence continues at coordinate 488,546 of NZ_AP025490.1, forward strand.
TTATGTAAACCGTAACTATAACAAACACATATTAACCATCGAAGACCCGATTGAATTCGTACATACCAACAATAAGTGTTTGATAAACCAACGTGAAGTACATAGAGATACCCATAGCTTTAAAGCAGCCTTACGCAGTGCTTTACGTGAAGACCCTGATGTTATTTTGGTGGGCGAGCTTCGTGATCAAGAAACGATCAGTTTAGCGCTTACAGCAGCCGAAACGGGGCACCTTGTTTTTGGTACATTGCATACTAGCTCTGCGGCAAAAACCATTGACCGTATTATTGATGTATTCCCCGGTAGTGATAAAGACATGGTTCGGTCTATGCTTTCTGAATCACTTCGTTCGGTTATTGCTCAGAAGTTGCTTAAGCGTATTGGGGGCGGGCGTGTTGCTTGCCACGAAATTATGATGGCGACGCCAGCAATTCGTAACTTGATACGTGAAGATAAAGTGGCGCAGATGTACTCAATTATCCAAACGGGAGCTGCTCACGGCATGCAAACAATGGAACAAAACTCCAAGCAGTTGATTGCTCAAGGTTTGGTGGATCCAGAAGAAGTTCAGAAGAAAATTGAAACATCGTTATTCTAGTTCGTTGGCTATCAATCTCGTCAGTTAACAGTATCGTCAGTTAAAATATTGCTTAAAGCTTTTTTGATTAAAGCTTTCTTGGTTAAAAATGTGCATTAAGGCTAAATTAAAATGGAATTGAATCAAATTCTCGAAGGGATGATCTCGCAAAAAGCATCGGATCTTTATATCACGGTGGATGCACCTATATTATTTAGAGTTGACGGGGAGTTGCGCCCTCAAGGTGAAAAGCTCAATGAAGCTCAAGTTGCTCAGTTGCTTGATGCCATGATGGATCAAGATCGCCGTGCTGAGTATCGTCGAACTCGTGAATCAAATTTTGCGGTAGTTCGAGATACTGGGCGTTTTCGTGTGAGTGCTTTCTTCCAGAGGGAATTGCCTGGTGCTGTCATTCGCCGTATCGAAACCAATATCCCTAGCTTTGAGCAGCTTAAACTTCCTGATGTACTCCAAGACCTATCTATCGCTAAGCGTGGGTTAGTGCTGGTGGTAGGTGCTACAGGGTCGGGTAAATCAACTTCTATGGCGGCAATGACAGGTTATCGTAATTCTAACCGCTCAGGGCATATCCTAACGGTTGAAGACCCAATCGAGTTTGTTCATGAGCACAAAAAATGTATCGTTACTCAGCGTGAAGTTGGGTTAGATACAGATAGTTATGAAGTTGCTTTAAAGAACTCGCTTCGACAAGCGCCTGATATGATTCTTATTGGTGAAATACGTAGCCGTGAAACGATGGAATATGCCATGACTTTCGCGGAAACTGGTCACCTTTGTATGGCGACACTTCATGCCAATAATGCTAACCAAGCGTTAGAGCGTATTTTGCATTTAGTGCCAAAAGAGCAAAAAGAGCAATTCTTATTCGACTTATCAATGAACTTGCGCGGTGTGGTTGCTCAGCAACTTATCCGAGATAAAAATGGTAATGGTCGACATGGTGTGTTTGAGATTCTGCTCAATAGCCCAAGGATCTCTGATTTGATTCGCCGCGGTGATCTTCATGAATTGAAGGCGACGATGGCGAAATCGAAAGAAGTTGGTATGCAAACTTTTGATCAATCATTATATGACTTAGTTGTTTCAGGGAAAATCAGTGAAGAGGATGCATTTCATAGTGCTGATTCTGCCAATGATCTACGCTTGATGCTCAAGACCCAACGCGGTGATGACAGCTACGGAACCGGTGCACTTGCAGGTGTGAAGATTGATATGGAGTAAGAACGATTTCTTACTAGTATGAATTTACAGATATAAAAAAGGGTTGCTTGGTAGCAACCCTTTTTTATTTGATTACTCGCCCCATTGAGCTTCAAACCAGCTTTCTAGGATAACCACTGCTGACTGATTATCGACATTACCTTTACTCAGCGCTTTATATCCACCCATTTCGAATAGGTCTGCTCTCGCTTCTGTGGTTGATAACCTTTCATCATGAAGCTCAACGTTCACACCAAAGCGTCCTTTGAGGCGATTCGCAAATTTCTTTGCTCTTGGTGTGATCGTTTCTAAATCTTTGCCGTGAAGATCGGTAGGCAAACCAACGACAACCAAATCGGGTTGCCACTCTTTGAGTTGTTTCTCTATATCATCCCAGTTAGGGATACCATCTTTTGCTTTGAATGCTTTTAACGGGCTTGCTGTACCAGTAATCTCTTGACCGATAGCGCTACCGATACTTTTAGTACCGTAATCAAACGCCATAATTGTTCGTGACATGGTATTTCCAAATGTTTTAAAGAAAAGGCTTTTTGTTGTGTGCGACTAAAATTTAGAACTTATGATCTCTAGGCATGACCAGCATCCGAAGACAATTGAGATACATTGATGCCTAGCATTTGTACCGCTACTTTCCAGCGTTCAGCTATCGGTGTATCGAAAATGACTTTTGGATCAGCTTCGATGGTAAGCCAAGAGTTTTCGGTGAGTTCTATCTCTAGTTGACCTGGGTCCCACCCTGAATAACCCAGAGCGATAAGGTAATTCTGAGGTTCCGCATCGGTGCCAAGTACTGAAAGAATATCTTTGGAAGTGGTTACCGAGATATGATCAGTCATATTGATGCTTGATTGGTAAGTATCTTTAGGTTGATGAAGAATAAAACCTCTATCTTCAGCGACAGGTCCACCATTTAATACAGGTTGCGCTAAGCTGGCTTGCTTATGCTGAGGTTGGATCGGTTCTACTTCAACTTGCTTGAGCATTGACCCTACTGTGACATCAATTGGAGCATTGATCATTAACCCCATTGCACCTTCATCATTATGCTCACATAAGTAGATAACTGAGTGCTGAAAGTAGGGATCTTTCATTCCGGGCATTGCTACGAGAAAATGGTTAGTCAAATTCATAATATCTCCTGCCACTAAGGAAAAATGAGCGACAAAGCTGTCGCTCTAATTGTATAGGTTTTGCTAGAGATTATCGAAATCCTTGAGACTTCGGAATTACTATTTATCGTTAACTCGGCGTTCAATCGCATCCATTAACTTGCCTGTTACTGAAACATCGAATGCAGCTTCAATTTCACGGATACAGGTTGGGCTCGTAACGTTAATTTCAGTTAGTTTGTCGCCAATAACATCAAGACCAACAAAAATCAGTCCTTTTTCTTTTAGTGCCGGTGCAACCGCTTTAGCGATCGCCCAATCAGTTTCGCTTAGAGGTCGAGCTTCACCTGTACCGCCGGCAGCAAGGTTGCCACGAGTTTCACCTTTAGCTGGGATACGAGCTAGGCAGTAAGGCATAGGTTCACCATCAACAACCAGAATACGCTTATCGCCATTACTTATGTCAGGCACGAAAGTTTGTGCCATTGCGTAGTTTTGACCGTGGTTTGTTAATGTCTCGATGATCACTGATACGTTTGGATCGCCTTCTTTCACTCGGAAAATTGAAGCTCCACCCATGCCATCTAATGGTTTCAGGATGATATCACCGTGCTTCTCGCGGAACGCTTTAATCTTTTCAGCTTTACGAGTTACGATTGTCGTGGGTGTCAGTTCCGGGAACCAAGCTGTGAACAGTTTTTCGTTACAATCACGCAAGCTTTGAGGCTTGTTGACAATAAGAGCGCCATTTTCTTCTGCACGCTCAAGAATGTAAGTTGCGTAAATATATTCAGTATCGAAAGGAGGATCTTTACGCATCAATACAGCATCAAGTTCAGATAGTGCAATAGTTTGCTCTGATTTGAATTCATACCAGCCGTTTGGATCTTCTTTTAATTCGACTACTTTCGTATCTGCAATAGCGACACCTTGATCTAAGTGTAGATCATCCATTTCCATATAGTGGATTTCATAACCACGACGCTGTGCTTCAAGCATCATGGCAAAGCTAGAGTCTTTTTTAATATTAATGGATGAAATCGGATCCATTACGATGCCAAGTTTGATCATTTTATTCTCCTAGCCTAGATCGCCAAAACGGACTTGTAAGGCAGTAATTGCAGTTAGAGCCGCGGTTTCGGTACGTAATACACGAGGACCGAGTAGCGTCTCTTCAAATTGATATTGTTCTGTCATGCTGATTTCTTCAGCGGATAACCCACCTTCTGGTCCGATCAAGAGTCGAACTTTATTGATAGGCTCTGGAAGTGTGTTAATGGAGTATTTTGCTCGAGGGTGTAAGTTCAGCTTTAGGGCTTCGCTTGGTTCACCGCACCATTCTTCAAGTTGCATGATTGGTCGGATAACTGGAACAGTGTTACGCCCTGATTGTTCGCAAGCTGCAATAGCAATTTTTTGCCATTGAGCCAGCTTCTTTTCGAAACGCTTGGCATCAAGCTTTACACCGCAACGCTCTGAAATTAGAGGGGTAATGGTATTCACACCTAATTCGACGGACTTTTGAATGGTGAACTCCATTTTATCACCGCGAGAGATAACCTGACCTAGGTGTAAATTCAGGGGGGATTCGCTGCTACGCTCAATACGTTCACTTACTTCAACAATGACACTTTTCTTTGTGACTTCTGAAATCGTTGCAGGAAACTCCGCACCGCTACCATCAAATAGTAGGACCTCTTGGCCTTCCTTCATTCGTAATACTCGACCAACGTGACCGGCAGCGTCTTCACCTAAAGAAAGGGCGCCTAGCTGGTGGATGAATTCAGGGTGATAAATACGAGGTACTCTCATGTCAGCAAACCTATTGATATGTGCGTTTAGATATTTTTGTCTTTGCCTAACATGGATGCTAAGTAAAGAAAAAACAAGTAGCTATTTAAAATAGCTGAGAGATCACATCATGCCGCTAAAAGAAATGAACAGCATGATGAATTGATAAGGAGTTCAAGGAGGTATCACATTACCCAGTTTAACGAATAGCTTCCTCAACTGTTACTTGAAGCGTGATCTCTTCACCTTTGCGAAGTATACCGACATCAATCACAGTTCCTGGTCGTAAATCAGTGACTATATCCCTCACACTTTGTAGGTCGTTTATTTTTATGTTGTTAATTTTAAGGATTATGTCTTGCACTTCAAAGCCTGCATTTTCTGCCGGTCCATTCGGGTCAATGCGAAGTACGACAACACCTCCAATGCTTTTGCTGCCGATAAGGCGACCAGTGACTGAATTTATATCTAGCCCGTTAACGCCGATATACCCACGTATAACTCGACCATCAGCAATGATTTTTTGCATGATTTTATTCGCTAATTGGTAGGGAATCGCAAATGAAATACCATAAGTTTCCATGTCCGTTGCTGGTTGATATGATGCGGTATTAATGCCGACCAGCTCACCTTGGGTATTAATTAAAGCTCCTCCAGAGTTGCCTTCATTAATAGCGGCATCTGTTTGAATGAAGGCTTGGTGCCCATCAGTATTATTTGAAAAGCGACCTGTCGCTGAGATAATCCCAAATGTAGTGGTTTGCCCTAGGTTGTAAGGGTTACCTATTGCGAGTACCACATCACCCACATTGGCTGTGTAATTTGGGTTAAGTGGGATCACTGGTAGGTTATCACCCTCGACTCGTAATATCGCAATATCCGTGCGCTCATCTGAGCCAACAAGTTGAGCAGCTGCAGACCGCCCATCTTGAAGTGCTACAATAATTTGGTCTGCCATTTCCACAACATGGTAGTTCGTAATAATGTAGCCTTTTTCACTTACGATGACCCCAGAGCCTAGCCCTTGAATGAGAAGTTTACTTCGGTCGTTATCGGAGTATTTTTGGCTATAAATATTTACAACTGCTGGCGAGGCTCGTCTTACCGCTTGGTTGAATGAGACTTGTAGTGAGTTGAGATTACTAACCTGTTGCTCAATAACTTGAGGAATAATTGAAGGTCGAAGACTAGGGGATACAGTCAGTACAAGTGCGGCAGACACTAGCCCTAGTGAGATAGAACGAAATAGAAAGGACAGCATGTTTCCCTCTTCAACAGGTAAGGTATAAGTCACCGATGTAAGACGGCAAAGTGATTTACCAGTGAAGCATAGCATTTTGATTCAGCGAAATGAAAGAGTGAACACCCAACAGTTCATCGAATGTTCACTCTATTTTTCATAGGGTTTTGGTTTGTGTCGCGATGGTATTAACCATATTTTCAGCCATTCCCCTTATTTTTTGCATTGGTACAATTTTATACTGGTACCTAGTCAGTCAGTAACGTTATCTAACTACTAGGTAGATAGTGCGCTCACCTCTTTGGATATTTAAAGCGAGAACTGCTGGTTTCTTTTCTAGCATTGTTCGTAATTCTGCGAGGTTTTCTACTCGCTGTCGATTGAGACCAATTATGATGTCATTCTCTAGGAGTTGATAAGCTTCAGCTGGGGATCCTTTCGCTACCGAGGATACCTTAACTCCGACTACAGCATCTTTATCTGTGGTATTCGTAAGCTCTGCGCCCGCTAAACCGTCATGCAGTTTTTCTGCTTTCGTTTTGCTATTGGTCGATTCGCCAAGAGTAACGTCGAATGATTTTTGGTCACCATCTCGCACTGCTCCCAGTTTGATTTTTTTACCTGCCCCCAGAGTGGCAACTTTGGCTCTTAATTCACTGAAAGTGTCGATACGTTTGCCATTGATAGAGACAATAATGTCTCCAGCTTTTAAGCCGGCTTTGTCTGCCGCACTATCTGGCACAACTTGGCTAACGAACGCACCTTTACTGGACTCGTAGCCGAGGGCTTCAGCTAACTCCGAAGTGATTTCTCCACCTTGAACTCCCAACATACCGCGTTTAACCTCGCCGAAATCTAGGATTTGCTCTGTGAGGTTCTTCATCATATTGGATGGGATAGCGAAGCCAATCCCAACGTTTCCACCATTGGGACCTAAAATAGCCGTATTGATACCAATCAGTTCGCCGTTCAAGTTGACTAAGGCACCGCCGGAATTGCCGCTATTAATTGCCGCATCGGTTTGAATGAAGTTCTCAAAGTTCTCAAGGTTTAGACCACTTCTACCTAATGCTGAGACAATACCAGACGTAACTGTTTGACCTAAGCCAAATGGGTTGCCGATTGCAACAGTAAAATCACCAACACGAAGTTGGTCTGAATCCGCCAATTTAATTTGAGTTAGGTTCTTTGCTTTTTCTAATTTGAGAAGAGCGACGTCTGACATTTCATCACCGCCAATCAACTCTGCGTCGTATTCACGACCATCGTGTAATTTTACTTTGATTTCGTCCGCACTATTAATCACATGATAGTTAGTAACGATATGACCTTTTTCAGCATCGACAATGACACCAGATCCTAATCCTCTGAATGGACGTTCTTGAGTTTGTTCAGGACCAAAGAAGAATTGAAATTGTTCAGGGATACGTTGACGTTGAACTTGCTTACCTTCAACGGCAATGCTCACTACTGCAGGGGTCACCTGTTCAAGCATAGGTGCAAGGCTGGGAAGTTGCTCACCATTTACACTCAGTGGTAGTGCTGCGGTGGCTTGAATGGGGGTGATGATGGAACTTAAGCTTAAAGTCATTATCGATAAAGCAAGCAAAGGTTTTTTCATCATAAACTCCTCTCTAGTTATGGTCTCGTATCATCATATGTAGATAAATAATGATGCTAATCAGTAGACCTGAGTGAAAGTTATGACTCAAAAACCTTTCTAAAGTTCACCTTAAATGATTTAGGTGCAATAAGATTATGATGCTTTTGCTGTCACTAGTTCAGGCGAATCGATAATTTCTTTTTCTGGTTCGCTAAACAAACCGGTTGCACCGTGAGCATAATCTTTTGGTGGCTGCTCAATTGAAGTTTCCGACTTCTCAGCTTTGTCAGAGTGAACTGCCGCTGTTTTTACAAACGGGTTGTCTTGCTCTGGTAAGTTTGGAAGAAGTTCAGCACTCGTTTTTTCCATATGTTGGTACAGCTTAGTGTAGTCTTTTCCTAAGGTGTCCAGCATTTCTGCAGTTTGTGCAAAGTGATCAGCTAACTCTTGTCGTTGTTGCTCTAATGCAAACTTTGCAGAGTCTAATTCTTTTTGTACGTTTTTCTGTTTGTTGTATTCAGGGGTCATGAGACGAGAAATAACAACCCCTAAAATTGCTCCCACAAGCAAACCAGCAACGGCATACATCCAAGGCATAACAGCTCCTTATAATTGTTTTTTAACATGTTTGTTACTGTGTAGTTACACGTATTGCGGCTCCATGGTACTATGAGAATGATGCAGTATAAAGAGAAATGCATGTGCGCTAGTTAGCAAGTTGGCGTCGATTTATACTATTGTGAACACTGTTTTATTCTGGCTTTATCTAAGTTTGGTAGTGAGCCAGTGTGGCTTTTATTGTGGAAACCTCCGTCATGAACCCAATTCAAAAATACGAACAAGATATACAAGAGCATGGTTTTCAAAGAGATCCAGCCCAAGAGCAAGCGGTTCAAAGCTTGGATAAACTGTTTCATGAATTTCAAGATTATTTGAATGCACCTACACCGCAGCTGACTCGTTTTCAAAAACTGATGGGGAAGAAGCTTGAGCTTCCACAACCTCCCAAAGGTCTGTATTTCTGGGGAGGGGTAGGGAGAGGTAAAACTTATCTAATGGATACGTTTTATGATGAATTACCAACCACAAAAAAAATGAGAGTTCACTTCCACCGCTTTATGTATCGGGTGCATGATGAGTTGAAGGCGCTGGGTAATGTCAGTGATCCATTACCTTTAGTCGCCGATAAATTGAAGCTAGAAGCAGACATTATCTGTTTCGATGAATTTTTTGTTTCAGATATCACAGACGCGATGATTTTAGGAACATTGTTCCAAGAGCTTTTCTCAAGAAGTGTTGTGCTGGTAGCAACATCAAATATTCCCCCTGCTGATTTGTACCGAAATGGGTTGCAGCGCGCTCGTTTTCTTCCTGCTATAAAACTTATCCAAGAGAATTGTCACATTCTTAATGTAGATAGCGGTATTGATTATCGATTAAGAACATTAGAGCAAGCTGAGATTTATCACTACCCTCTAGATAAGCAAGCTAACATCAACTTGGAAAAGTATTACGCTCAGTTAGTTGGAGAAGATAAAGAAAAGCTCTCTCAAATTGAAGTGAATCACCGCCAAGTGGATGTACTTGAAGCGAGTGATGGTGTTTTACATGCAACTTTTGTTCAGTTATGCCAATCAGCTAGAAGCCAAAATGACTATATAGAGCTATCTAGAATCTATCATTCAGTTTTGCTAGCTGATGTATTACAGATGGGAGCGACTTCAGATGATGCAGCTAGACGTTTTATTGCATTAGTCGATGAATTTTATGAGCGTAATGTGAAGCTCATAATTTCAGCCGAAGTAGCTCTTGAAGATTTGTATACTAAAGGTCAACTAGAGTTTGAATTTAAGCGTTGTCAGTCACGCTTAATCGAAATGCAAAGTCATGACTACTTAGCAAAAGAGCACCTCAGTTAGTATTAAATGTGTACAACAGAAACAGAGAATAAAAAAATCGTGATTTTGTTCAAAAAGAGGTGATTTTTTCTTCGCTCTTCTCTATAATCCTGCGACCTACCGTTACTGCGGGCCTCTAGCAATGAGTAAAATCTAGCTATGCCAAGAGTCTCCAACACTCGAAGGGGTGATGAATGGTACTCTTAGACAGTGGGAATACTTCCGTATTCCTTAAGTGTAAATTTTTTAAATAGGTAATTATTAGCATGAAAACTTTCGTTGCTAAACCAGAAACTGTAAAACGCGACTGGTATGTTGTAGACGCTGAAGGCAAAACTCTTGGCCGTCTAGCAAGTGAAATCGCTTCTCGCCTACGCGGCAAGCACAAAGCAGAATACACTCCTCACGTAGACACTGGTGATTACATCATCGTTGTTAACGCTGAGAAAGTTGCTGTAACTGGTAACAAAGCTAAGGGTAAGGTTTACTACCGTCACTCTGAGTTCCCTGGTGGTCTAAAAACTATCACTTTTGAAAAGCTAATTGCTAAGAAACCAGAAATGGTTCTTGAACTAGCAGTTAAAGGTATGCTTCCACGTGGTCCACTAGGCCGCGCGATGTACCGTAAGCTTAAAGTATACGCTGGTACTGAGCACAACCATGTTGCTCAACAGCCACAAGTACTAGACATCTAAGGGGATTATGAAAATGGCAGAGAATCAATACTACGGCACTGGTCGTCGCAAAAGCTCAGCAGCTCGTGTTTTCATCAAACCAGGCTCTGGTGAGATCGTAATCAACAAGCGTAGCCTTGATGTTTACTTCGGTCGTGAAACTTCTCGCATGGTTGTTAAACAACCTCTTGAGCTAGTTGAACTAACTGAGAAACTTGACCTTTACATCACTGTTTCTGGTGGTGGTATTTCTGGTCAAGCTGGCGCAATCCGCCACGGTATCACACGTGCTCTAATGGAGTTCGATGAAACTCTACGTCCTGCTCTACGTGCAGCTGGTTACGTTACTCGTGACGCTCGTTGCGTTGAACGTAAGAAAGTTGGTCTACGTAAAGCACGTCGTAAACCACAATTCTCTAAGCGTTAATTTTCTATTACAGAAAACACGCTTCAGTTTTATTACTGGAATTGTTGTCCAAAAGCTCGGCTATATGCCGGGCTTTTTGTTTTTTACACTTCGCAAAACTCCTTTCCTTACTAGATTTCTAATCCATTTCTTATAATTTGAAAGCTTTTATAACTCTATGTGCGCTTTGCCTCATGATTGTTACAAAAAGGTAGCTTTATCTTGTCAAAAAGTAGGGTTTTATTTATCATCTTCCGTCAATAAATAGAACTAAATGTATAATTTTGTTAGCCATGCTCTGTAAGCGGAATAATTATAATCCAAAAGGAGCAAATGGGAGAATGTTTGGATGAGCAACGCGCCATTAAATAACGGTCGCAGGCGTTTCTTAACCGCAACAACAGCAGTTGTTGGTGGTTTAGGAGCAGCTGCTGTCGCCGTGCCTTTTATTAAATCATGGAATCCGAGTGCTAAAGCGAAAGCTGCTGGTGCTCCGGTTGAAGTGGAAGTCAGTAAGCTTGAAGCCGGTCAGATGGTTCGTGTCGAGTGGCAAGGTAAACCTGTATGGGTTGTACGCCGTGCTGATTCGGTACTTGAAAACCTGAAGTCTATCGGTAGCCAATTACGCGACCCACAATCAGAAGCTGAACAACAACCAGAATACGCACAGAATGAGTTTCGTTCTATTAAAGCTGAGTATTTTGTAGCTGTTGGTTTCTGTACACACTTAGGTTGTTCCCCAACTTACCTTCCTGATTCTTTTGCAGAACAAGTTCAAGGTGTTAAATCTGGCTTCTTCTGTCCGTGTCATGGCTCTAAGTTTGATATGGCTGGTCGAGTGTTCCAAGGTGTTCCTGCTCCTTTGAATCTTGTTGTGCCAAAGCATATGTATTTGAGTGACACTAAGATCCTTATCGGCATTGACGAGGGAGATGCATAATGCAAGGACTGCTTGATTGGGTAGAAAAACGTCTACCCGCGATGAATGCATATAAAAAGCATTTGTCAGAATATCCGATGCCTAAGAACTTTAACTTTTGGTACCTTTTTGGTTCTTTAGCAATGTTAGTACTGGTTAACCAAATCCTTACCGGTATTTGGTTAACAATGAACTACGTTCCATCAGGTGAAGGTGCGTTTGCTTCTGTTGAATACATCATGCGTGATGTGGAATACGGCTGGTTACTGCGTTATATGCACTCGACTGGCGCTTCTGCGTTCTTCGTTGTTATATACCTGCATATGTTCCGTGGTCTAATCTACGGCTCTTACCAAAAACCTCGTGAGCTACTTTGGATCTTCGGTATGTTGATCTTCTTAGTGCTTATGGCAGAGGCTTTCATGGGTTACTTACTACCATGGGGGCAAATGTCTTACTGGGGTGCTCAGGTAATCATATCTCTGTTTGGTGCGATCCCTGTTATTGGTGATGACCTAACGCTTTGGATCCGTGGTGACTACATCATCTCTGGTGCAACGCTAAACCGTTTCTTCGCGCTACACGTTATTGCTCTACCAATTGTACTATTGCTGCTTATCGTTCTACACGTACTAGCGCTACACGAAGTTGGTTCGAATAACCCTGATGGTATCGAAACTAAACTTCCTAAAGGTACTATGGGCGACGACTACAAAACTCAGTTCCCATTCCACAAGGACTACACGAAGAAATACGACATCATCGATTCTATTCCTTTCCACCCATACGGGACTGTGAAAGATATGGTAGGTGTTGCTGGTTTCTTATTCTTGTTCTGTTACGTGCTGTTCTTTAACCCTGAAATGGGTGGGTACTTCCTTGAGCCGCCTAACTTTGAAGCTGCTAACCCACTGAAAACACCTGAGCATATTGCTCCCGTTTGGTACTTCACGCCGTTCTACGCTGTACTTCGTGCTGTTCCTGATAAGTTGTTAGGTGTTGTAGCAATGGGTGCGTCTATTGTTGTGCTGTTCTTACTGCCATGGTTCGATCGTTGTAAAGTACGTTCATACCGTTACCGTAGCAAGCTGCATTTGATTAACATCATCCAATTCACAATAAGCTTTATTGCGCTTGGTATCCTTGGTGCGCTTCCAGCAACACCAACATACACATTATTAGCTCAAATCTTTAGCTTAGGTTACTTCATGTTCTTCGTTCTACTGTGGTTCTACAGTAAAAATGAAGCGACGAAACCATTACCAGAAAGGGTGACATTCAAATGAAAAAGTGGATTGTAATTTTATTTGCTATGTTACCTTCACTAGCAATGGCTGCTGGCGCAAGTGTACCGCTTGATAAAGCAAATAATGACCTAACAGATAAAGCTTCATTGCAAAATGGTGCGAAGTTATTCATGAACTACTGTTTCGCATGTCACTCTACGCAATATCAGCGTTATGAGCGTGTTGCGAATGATTTAGAAATCCCAGTAGACCTAATGAAAGAGAACTTGGTTTTTGACCCTGAGGCAAAAATCGGTGATCTTATGGTTAACGCTATGCCTGCAAAGCAAGCTGCGAATTGGTTTGGTGCTCCGCCACCTGACTTAACTCTCGTTGCTCGTGTTCGTGGTGCTGATTGGCTATATACTTATCTTCGTTCATTTTATGAAGATCCATCTCGCCCATTTGGTGTGAATAATATCGTTTTCCCAAGTGTTGGTATGCCGCATGTTCTTGAAGAGCTGCAAGGTATCCCAACTCCGGTTTACGATACACACATGGTCGATGGTGAAGAAGTAACTGCCGTTGTCGGTATTGAAACAGACGGTTCAGGTGAACTAAGTACTGGCGAATACGATAATGCTGTTCGCGACTTAGTGAATTTCCTCGTTTACTCAGGAGACCCTGTCCAACTTGAGCGACATGCTTTAGGTTGGTGGGTAATGGCATTCCTTGTGCTATTCACCATAGTTGTTGTGTTACTGAAGAAAGAGTATTGGCGTGATGTGCACTAATTGTGCTATAATTTCGTGCTAATTCCTAAATTTACAATGGAGGCTTAGGCCTCCATTTTTTTTATTTAAAGTGTACTGGAGGGCTCCATGGCTGTAGCTGCCAACAAACGTTCTGTAATGACTCTTTTCTCAAGTGCTTCTGATATGTATAGCCATCAGGTGCGCATTGTTCTTGCTGAAAAAGGCGTAAGTGTTGAAGTAGAGTTAGTCGATGAGGCAAACTTGCCAGCAGAACTCGTTGAACTGAACCCTTACAAGTCAGTACCAACTCTAGTTGATCGTGAGCTTGCTTTATATGACTCAAAGATCATCATGGAATATCTTGATGAGCGTTTTCCTCATCCACCATTGATGCCTGTTTACCCGGTTGCTCGTGGTAACAGTCGTCTAATGATGTACCGCATTGAGCGTAACTGGTACTCAGTTGCTGAAAAAATTGTTAAAGGTAATGCTGAAGAATCTGAAGCAGCACGCGTTAAATTACGTAATGACCTTCTAACACTAGCTCCAATTTTTGCTGAATACGAATACTTCATGAGTGAAGAATTTAGCTTGATTGACTGCTACCTTGCTCCTTTACTATGGCGCCTGCCAGAGTTAGGTATTGAGTTGATTGGTCCTGGTTCGAAAGAACTTAAGATCTACATGAACCGTGTATTTGAACGCGATTCATTCTTAGCTTCTTTGACTGAAGCTGAGCGTGAGATGCGATTAACTCGTTAAGTTTATGGATATTGAAAATATGACTCCACGCCGTCCATATATGCTTCGTGCATTTTATGAGTGGCTGGTAGATAACGAGTTAACACCTCACTTGGTAGTTGATGCAACTTTACCAGGTGTTCGTGTACCTGAAGAGTTCATTGAAGATGGTCAAATCATTCTAAATGTTGCTCCACGTGCCGTAGGTCAGTTAGAGCTAGGTAACGAAGCTGTAACTTTTAGTGCACGATTTGGTGGTCGCCCTCATAGCGTGATTGTACCTTTGTACGCCGTTCAAGCTATTTATGCCCGTGAAAACGGTGCTGGTACTATGTTTGAACCTGAAGAAGCATATGTTAATGCTACTGATAATGAGATTGAAGAGTCTCCATTTGAAGAAGTAACGACAGCGCCAACTTTAAGCGTAGCAAAACCAGAGGTAGCTTCTCAGGAACCTGGTCCTGAACCAGAAATCCCTCGTCCTAAAGGCAAGCCAAGTTTGAGAGTTATCAAATAAAAAAAAGCAGCGACTATCGCTGCTTTTTTCTTATCTAAAAATTGCTTTCATTAATTTGAACGATTTAGCTCTTTCGCTCAAATCTTTAATTAGCTTTCATCATTTTCGTGTTCACTGTACTGAAATGCTCTTATGACTTGCTTCACTCCTGAAATATTTCTTGCTACTTCAGTAGCAATATCGGCATGTTCATGAGATACAAAACCGAGTAAAAAGACCTCTTGATTTTCTGTAATGACTTTTACTTTAATGCCATTTAAATCGGCATTAGCTAAAAGTGCCGATTTAACTTTAGTCGTGATCCAACTGTCATTACTGATCTCTTTGACTGACAAAGGTTTTTGGACTCTAATCTGGTTATGAATTGAGGTAACGCCATCAATATCTTTAGCCTTACTTTCGAATGATCTTCGCTCTGCATCTGTTGAAGCTTGCCCCATCAAAATGATCGAGCCATTATAGGCACTTGCTGTGACTCTAGTGCTACCTTTGAATGGTGTTTTATTACTGATTGCAGCTATTTCAAATTCGATGTTGCTATCATTCCACATCTCTTTTGTTGTTCGGGTATCAGTAACCAAGTTTGCAGTAGTAGCTGCTCCGGCAATAAATAACCCTGCACATCCAGATAGAGAGAAGGCTAGTAAAGGTATAGTAATAATTTTTAATAACTTCATAGTCGCTCCATTACTCTTCATGGGCTGGGAATAGAACTTGATCTATCAAATCGCATAAGCAGTGAAGGGTGACCATATGTACTTCATGGATGCGTGCAGTTCTATGAGAAGGGATTCTGATTTCAACATCATGTTCACCTAATAACCCTGCCATTTCACCACCGTCTTTACCAGTGAAGGCAATGATTGTCATATCACGAGTTACAGCCGCTTCCATTGCTTTGATAATATTTTTGCTATTACCACTAGTCGAGATAGCAAGTAGGATGTCTCCAGTTTGCCCAAAAGCACGAACTTGCTTAGAAAAAATCTCTTCGTAATGGTAGTCGTTTGCGACTGCAGTAAGCGTTGTGTTGTCGGCAGTTAATGCCATCGCGGGTAAACTAGGACGCTCAGTTTCAAAACGATTAAGCAAGCATGATACAAATTGCTGTGCGTTAGATGCAGACCCGCCATTTCCACAGCATAAGATTTTATTACCATTTAGAAGAGTGGCAACCATCGCTTGAGCTGCATGAGTGATAGCATCAGGGAGTGCTTCAGCTGCAGCAATTTGAATTTGAATACTTTCAGTAAAACTTTCTTTAATGCTTTCTAGCATTGCTTATCCTTGGGTAATAGCGTTTTGGATCCAGTCGATGTTGTTCTCTTCACCTTGAATGGCGATAACATCAAACCTGAAGTCGGTTGTGTGGACAGACAAACCTTGTTTTATCAGCCAAACATTTGCTGTTTTATAGAGCTTTCGCATTTTTTGCGGCGTCACCATTTCTGCAGCATGCCCATAATGTGATTGTTTTCGGTATTTCACCTCAACAAACACAATGGTTTGGTGGTGTTTCATTATAAGATCAATTTCACCGAATTTAGTTGTGAAATTTGCAGTGATATACGATAAGCCTTGGCGTGAAAGGTATCTCTTTGCCAAGGCTTCGTAGTGATCACCTATTTGCTTTCGGGTGATTCTATCGGTTATTGCTTTACGGCTAAATAGCCCCATGCTCCGCCCAGCTGATTTGTCTTTGGATAATGCACTGGTTATCAATAGTGAGAACGCCGGTTTCACCGGAAATACTATAGCCATCGATCACTTTCATTTGTGGAAGTGCTTCCATTAATGAATAAGCATCCATTCCTAAAGCTTGTAAGCGTTTTTTTGCATGAGAGTTATTTGGCCATAATTCGTTTAATTGGCTATTTACAGCACTTTGTTCTTCAATGAGCAATGGAATATCACTGTAAATAACACCGGTTAAATCTTCATATTGTTTATCACCGCTATTACTACGTGAGTTGGAAAATAGCGCAGGCTGTTTTGCATCTGGGTTAATAGCGACTTCAATAAATGGTTTGATTAAAGTGAGCTCTGAATTTTTAGCCACAATGTATACTGAATCAATATCACGTCGGCTTCTTGGCTCAGTTTCAATTTGAAGGTTAAGCAGGGCATCCATTTGCGCTATACGTTGCTGGCTTTCTTGTAGACCAAACACTTGATTGATATTACGTTGTAATTGACGCTTATCAGCAAAAGAGCTCATCGCCACTTCATTGCTGCTGTATTTCTGCCACTCTTGCTCAAACGCTTCTTTTACTCGCTCACCAAGACGACCTTTTGGCGCTAAGATTAGGGGGTATTTGTAGCCTTGAGTGAATAAATGTTTAGCAGCTTGTGCTACTTCTTGCTCTGGTGACAAAGCGAGGTAGCACATGTTCGTTCCATCGACGATTTCGTTTGGAATGTTAAGCGCTAAAGCTGGAATTGCATCTACCTTGCCTGTTTGAGCTTGCTGAAGTTTAGTGATATTGCCTTTAATTAGAGGACCGACAATAAAATCAACATTATCTTCAATGAGCTTAGCTTTAATGGCTTCAGCACTTTGAGTGTTTGTATCTAGCACAGTCAATGTAGCATCTTGCTCTCTTTCTGTATCATTCATCATTGCGAAGATAAAACCATCTCTTACAAGTTGAGCTTGTTTACCAAACTTTCCTGTTAATGGAAGAAGTAGGGCTGTGCTTGTTGGCTTACTTATATCTAATTTTAAGATGTCAGAGATTTCAATGGGAGTATATAAAGCAGCTGGGTGATTTGAATTTTCTTCAAGCCAATGCTCAAGCGTATTCTTTAGCTGTGGAACATTAGAGTTGAGCGTCTTCATATAAATGGCTAGTTGCAGCCAACCGTCTAATACTTCTTCATTTTTATTCGTTTCTAATTCGGTGATTTCATACTGAGAATAGGCTGATAAGTTCTGCCAAATTCGATTGGCGATCAGTTCTTGTTCAGCTGTCTCTACATAGTCCGATAGTAATACTAGCTCTCGACTTGCAGAGAAATATTGACTCATGACTTCAAGCATATCTGAGCGCAAACTGTAATAGTCTTTCCATTGCTCACTTGGTAATTTCCACCACGCTTGAAAATTAAGCTGCTTATAAGCTTCTTCAGGTTGGTCGTTATTAAAAAGTAACTGAGCTCTAGATAATTGCCATTCTGCTTGTTGAATTTCAGAAAGCTGCTGCTTGGCTAACCGTTTGATAAGCAGTGTTGCTTGGTCAGTGCTACCAGATTGAATTGCAGCTTTAAGCGCCATGATTAACCAGTCGTTTTGTAGGCTTCCTTGACTACTATCTGCTTGCATCATGTAGTTTTGAGTGCTTTGAGATGGATCTAGAGTAATATCTACGCTTACAGGGGCTTGTGGTGAAGAAGAACAAGCTGCCAATGTAATTGCTAATGCAATTGGAGTTAATAAGCGTGGTACACTGAGTCTCTTATGGTTCATCATTGCCATGAGTTCTTATAATTCCGTATAAAGTTGTATCTATATTAATCGTTGAAGTGATGGTAAACAAATGACAGATAACAAAACCTTGCTCGAAGAGAGCCCGACTCTCTATATTGTGCCTACCCCAATTGGAAATTTGGGAGATATCACTCAAAGAGCAATTGAAATCTTATCAAGTGTTGATGTTATTGCTGCTGAAGACACTCGTCATACAGGCAAACTACTAGCACACTTCAATATCTCAACTAGAACGTTTGCATTACATGATCACAATGAGCAAACCAAAGCGCAAGTATTAGTTGAAAGGTTATTAGAGGGGCAGTCTATCGCATTAGTCTCTGATGCTGGAACCCCTTTAATTAGTGACCCAGGTTACCATCTTGTATCTCAATGTCGTCAAGCGGGTGTTAGAGTTGTCCCGTTACCTGGTGCTTGTGCTGTTATTACTGCGTTAAGTGCTTCGGGCTTGCCGTCTGATCGCTTTAGCTTTGAAGGTTTTTTACCTGCAAAAAGCAAAGGTCGTAAAGACAAGTTCTTAGAGATAGCTAAAGCTGAACGCACTTGTATTTTTTATGAGTCACCACATCGCATTACCGAATCACTGCAAGATATGCTCGAGATCTTAGGTCCTGATCGTGAGGTAGTATTGGCGCGTGAGCTAACCAAGACATTTGAAACTATTCAAGGCTTGCCGTTAGGAGAGCTTATTGACTGGATTGAAGAAGACTCGAATCGTAAGCGTGGTGAAATGGTGTTGTTGATTCATGGGCACCGTGAAGAAGCAACAACCGACATTCCTGATGAGGCGACTCGAACTCTTGGTATTTTAACGAAAGAACTTCCACTTAAAAAAGCGGCAGCAATGACGGCTGAAATTTATAATTTGAAGAAGAATGCACTCTATAAATGGGGACTTGAGAACTTAGATTAGTCTCTTATAGTTCGCTATCGATAGGCTGAATCAATAATTGGATTAGTTAGTGACCACTTAGTTGGTGTTTAGTAGACACTCTTAAACTTTCACTATACAATCCGCCTCGGAGTTGAACGGGTAATCGCTGCTTCATTGATGTCCTTCGGGAGACTGATGGAGGGGAGGAACGTCCGGGCTCCATAGAGCAGGGTGCCAGATAACGTCTGGGGGGCGCGAGCCCACGACAAGTGCAGCAGAGAGAAGACCGCCGATGGCCTCATTTCTTCGGAAGAGGCACAGGTAAGGCTGAAAGGGTGCGGTAAGAGCGCACCGTGCGGCTGGCAACAGTTCGTAGCAAGGTAAACTCCACCCGGAGCAAGATCAAATAGGCCCTCACATTGCGTTGCTCGCGTATGGGGGCGGGTAGATTGCTTGAGCCTGTGAGCGATTGCAGGCCTAGACGAATGGTTACCACCGTGAAAACGGTACAGAACCCGGCGTATGTGTCAACTCCACCTATTATAAGAACCCATCATTACTAACCAGTAGTGATGGGTTTTTTGCTTTATATTGACGTTAAGCTTTTAAATTGCTTTAACATTTGTAATATCCATTGAATTTGGCGGCAAAATCACGCGAAGCAATGCACAAATAGTGGCGATAAAGTACGAAATCAGTACACTGAAAGTTTAACGATATTTGAACATGCCGTATTAAATGGCCACATTCACTCATTGAGAAGACTATGACACAAGCATTCAAACATGTATCAGTATTGCTTAACGAATCCATTGACGGACTTGCGATCAAACCTGACGGTACCTATATCGATGGTACATTTGGCCGCGGTGGTCATAGTCGTACGATTTTGTCTAAGCTAGGTGAAAATGGTCGTTTATTCAGTATTGACCGTGATCCTCAGGCAATTGCTGAAGCAAAAACTATCGATGACCCTCGTTTTACGATTGTTCATGGTCCGTTTTCGGGCATTGCTGAATACGCAGAACGTTATGACCTAGTAGGTAAGGTTGATGGCGTACTGTTTGATTTAGGTGTTTCATCTCCGCAGTTAGATGATGCTGAGCGAGGTTTCAGTTTCATGAAAGATGGTCCGTTAGATATGCGTATGGACCCGACTTCAGGTATTCCCGTATCTCAATGGTTAGCTGATGCAGATTTAGATGATATTACTTGGGTGATTCGTGAGTTTGGTGAAGATAAGCATGCTCGCCGCATTGCGAAAGGCATTATTGCTTATCAAGAAAACGAAGAAAACGAACCTTTAACGCGTACTGGTCAGTTAGCAAAGCTTATTTCTGATGTTGCGCCTAAAAACTTTAAAGAGAAAAAACACCCAGCTACCCGTGCTTTCCAAGCTTTCCGAATTTACATCAATAGTGAATTAGAAGAGATTGATACGGCATTAAAAGGTGCGGCTAGCATTCTTGCACCGGAAGGTCGTTTATCTGTGATCAGCTTCCACTCATTGGAAGATCGTATGGTGAAGCGTTTTATTCGTAAAGAAAGCCAAGGACCACAAGTACCTCATGGCTTACCGCTTACAGAAGCTCAGATTAGTGAGCTTGGAAGTGCGGATTTAAAACCAATCGGTAAAGCAATTAAACCATCTAAAAATGAAGTTGATGATAATACTCGCTCACGCAGTTCAGTATTACGCATTGCTGAGAAATTGTAATTACAGATGAGTGCTTCAAAGCCAAATTTAGCAAAGATAATTTTTTTTGATTTACTGACGGTGGGACGAGTTCCATTACTGTTGTTGATCTGTATTTTTGTTAGTGCCATGGCAGTTGTGCTCAGTACTCATATGTCGCGCCAAGCCATTACTCAGAAAGATATGGCTCTTGTTGAAAGAGAACAACTGGATGATGAATGGCGCAACTTAATGCTTGAAGAAACTGCTCTTGCTGAACACAGCCGAGTTCAATCGTTAGCAAAAACAGAATTAGAGATGAAACGCCCTGATTCTGATAAAGAAGTCGTGATTTCATTGAAATGATAGCTAAAAAGGATAAAACGCCGAAAAGTGGGCGTTCTGAAAAGGAAGTAAAAGCGGCTCCAATTTTAATTAAATGGCGTTTTAACGTCGTTATTTTCTTCATATTTATTGTCTTTTCTGCGCTTGTTGCACGTGTCGCTTACATTCAAATTATTGAACCTGATAACCTCATCCGCCAAGGTGATTTACGTTCTGTTCGAGTCAAAGCATTACCTTCTGCCCGTGGTATTATTTCAGATCGAAATGGTGAACCGCTTGCGGTTAGTGTTCCTGTCGAAGCCGTTTGGGCTGATCCTAAAACGATCTTTAAAGAAGATGGCTTGCTAGAGAAAGATCGCTGGTATGCACTCGCTGATGTTTTGGGTATCGACCGCCAATCGATGATCAATAAAATCACTAAGAATAAGTCACGCCGTTTTATTTACCTTCAGCGCCAAGTTAGTCCTGCGATGGCAAAATACATTCGTGAGTTGAAACTGGCTGGCGTCGGTCTAAAAGCTGAATCTCGTCGTTATTACCCAGCAGGTGAAGTTAGTGCACATTTAATCGGTGTAACTGGTATTGATGGACATGGTTTAGAAGGCGTTGAGCGCAGTTATGACCAATGGCTTACTGGTGAAGCGGGTAAGCGTACGATACGTAAAGATCGTTATGGTCGTGTAGTTGAAAATATTGCTTTAGAAGAGCGTGAGCAGGGTAAGCCACTTACGCTAACTATTGATCAAAGGTTACAAGCTATTGCGTACCGCGCAATAAAACAGGCGGTCGCTGATCATCGAGCTACTTCGGGCTCTGCCATTTTACTCGATGTTAAAACCGGTGCCGTACTCTCAATTGTCAATGCACCGTCCTATAACCCAAATAATCGTTCGGACTTACAAAGCTTTAAAATGCGTAACCGTGTACTGACTGATTCAATGGAGCCAGGTTCAACAGTAAAGCCGTTTGTGGTATTAGCGGCTCTAGAAAATGAAACTGCCACCCCTGAGACTGTGATTAATACGGGCAACGGAATTATGCAGATTGGGGGTAGCCGAGTCCGCGATACATCAAAGGTTGGTAAGGCTGACCTCGCCACAATATTAAAGAAATCGAGTAACATCGGTGTCGCAAAGCTAGCTTTGGATATGCCTCTTGAAGCCCTACTTGGTATGTACAGTTCTGTTGGTTTAGGTGAAATGTCTGGGCTTAACTTAGTTGGTGAAACTTCTGGTATTTTCCCTAACCGTCGCCGATGGTCAAAATTTGAAATTGCGACCTTATCTTTTGGTTATGCTATTTCAGTTACCCCTATTCAGTTAGCTCACGCGTACGCGACTCTTGCAA
The DNA here is from genome assembly GCF_024347495.1 of Vibrio gallaecicus. Classification (NCBI taxonomy): domain Bacteria; kingdom Pseudomonadati; phylum Pseudomonadota; class Gammaproteobacteria; order Vibrionales; family Vibrionaceae; genus Vibrio; species Vibrio gallaecicus. The sequence continues at coordinate 510,972 of NZ_AP025490.1, forward strand.
ATAAAGGCATGTATGAGCCCATTCATATCATAAACAGTAACCAACAAGACTTTTCTAAACAGGTAGTCTCGCCAGAAAATGCTCAACTTGTTTTAGAAATGCTGGAAGGCGTGACTCAAAAAGGCGGTACAGCGACACGAGCTGCAGTGCCGGGTTACCGAGTTGCGGCTAAAACTGGTACATCTCGAAAAGCAGCGGCAGGTGGATACAGTGATGAATACATTGCAATTACCGCAGGTGTCGCACCTGTGAGTGACCCGCGAGTTGCACTTGTTGTTATTGTGAATGAGCCACAAGGTGACTTGTATTACGGTGGTTCGGTTGCGGCTCCGGTATTCTCAGAAATTATGAAAGGTGCGTTACAAATTTTAAATGTGGCACCAGATGAAAATCAATTCCAAAATTAGCGTAGATCAGGACTAGATATGAGCAATCTTCTTTCACTTTCCAGCCTACTTTCTCCTTGGGGAGATTTTAACTCCTCGCAACTAGATGCAATACCGGTTAAGTCTTTAGAGTTAGACAGCCGTAAAGTATCGAGTGGTGATGTCTTTGTGGCAGTGATTGGTCATGCTGTTGATGGTCGTCAATTTATTCCTACGGCTATTGAGCAAGGTGCTGCAGCAGTTATTGCTCAGGCGTGTGATGAACATCTTCATGGAAGTGTTGGTGTAGTAGGTGGAATTCCAGTTGTTTATATTGATGACTTAAATCAGTCGTTGTCTAAATTAGCAGGGCGATTGTATTCATCGGAAAACATGAAATTAATCGGTATTACCGGGACTAACGGAAAAACCACCATCAGCCAATTAATCACTCAGTGGTTAGACTTAATTGGTCAGCGATCTGCTGTGATGGGAACAACCGGCAATGGTTTTCTTGATAATTTAAAAACTGCAACAAACACCACTGGCAGTGCTATTGAAATTCAAAAGACATTAAGTGAATTAGCTAAGCAAGATGCCGCGTATGCTGCCATGGAAATTTCTTCTCATGGGTTAGTACAAGGTCGAGTTAAAGCTCTTACTTTTAGCGCGGCAGTATTCACGAACCTAAGCCGTGATCACCTTGATTATCATGGGACAATGGAAGAGTACGCACTCGCAAAGCAAAGCTTATTTACTCAGCATAAATGCCAAGCATCGATCATTAATATTGATGATCCTGTCGGTTATTCTTGGGTGGAAGACTTACCTAATGCTGTGGCGGTTTCTTTAAAACCAATAGCTGATTTTTATAAAGGTATTTGGGCAACAAAAGTGGTTTATGCTGAAACGGGGATTAAGCTTTCTTTTGATGGCTGTTATGGGCAAGGGCATTTGTCGGTTCCGTTGATTGGACAATTCAACGCGTCAAATGTATTAGTGGCTTTTGCTACCTTGCTGTCGTTAGGTATTGATAAGCAAGCACTAATCGATACAGCATCTAAACTTCAGCCTGTTATTGGTCGAATGGAATTATTCCAAGTACCGGAGAAAGCCAAAGTTGTCGTTGATTATGCTCATACACCAGATGCTCTTGAAAAAGCGCTTTCAGCTTTGAGAGTGCATTGTTCTGGTCAGCTATGGGTTATTTTTGGCTGTGGTGGCGATAGAGACATCGGTAAACGACCAATGATGGCTGAAACCGCAGAAAAGTTTGCAGATAAACTCATTTTGTCGGATGACAATCCTCGTAGTGAAGACCCTCGATTAATCGTTAAAGATATGCTTGCGGGGTTAAATAAAGCTGATGAAGCTTTTGTCGAGCATGACCGTTATGAAGCCGCAAAGCTGGCACTGGCTCATGCATCTGCTAACGATATTATTTTATTGGCAGGTAAAGGGCATGAAGACTATCAAGTATTAAAGAATGAAATAGTGCATTACTCTGACAGAGAGTCTGCAACAGAACTTTTAGGTATATCATTATGATTGATGTATCCCTAGAGCAAATTTGCTCTGCCGTAAAAGGGAAATTAATTGGTGAAGATTGCACGATAACAGCAGTCTCAACGGACACAAGAACACTCAATACTGGTGCCTTATTTGTAGCCCTTGTTGGTGAGCGTTTTGATGCCCATGATTTCTGTCAACAAGCAGTCGATGCTAAAGCGAGTGCTTTATTAGTTGAAAAAAAGCTTGCTCTTGATATTCCGCAAGTGATTGTTGAAGATTCTAAAATCGCTTTAGGTCAGTTGGGCTCTTGGGTACACAAACAGTGTGATATACCAACAATGGCTATTACTGGTAGCTGTGGCAAAACGACAGTTAAAGAGATGGTGGCGAGTATATTGCAATTACGCGGCAATGTACTTTTTACTGCTGGGAACTTTAACAATGAAATTGGCGTTCCTCTGACTTTATTACGAAGTGAAAGGGAAGCTGAGTTTGCCGTTATTGAGCTAGGTGCTAATCATATCGGTGAAATTGCGTACACGACACAACTTGTGCTTCCGCAAGTCGCACTAGTGAACAATGTTGCGGCTGCACACCTAGAAGGTTTTGGTTCTATTGACGGTGTTAAACAAGCTAAAGGTGAAATTTTCCAAGGGCTGCCATCTGGTGGAACTGCCATTCTTAATTTAGAAAGTAATGGTGGACACTTTTGGGATGATGTTTTAGCCGATAAGTCTGTTATTACTTTTTCTACAGCTGATACTGAAGCCGACTATTTTGCTAGAGATATCGAGATAAATACTGAAGGTGAAGCCAGCTTTGAGCTTAATACGCCAACTGGTTCGATAGATGTGAAACTCGGTATTATTGGGCGTCATAACGTTGCTAATGCTCTTGCTGCCGCCGCACTAGCGATACAGTTTGGCTCTACACTGAAACAAATTCAGGCAGGTCTTACAGATCTAATACAGGTTAAAGGTAGAGTTGAAGTTCAGCCTTTAACAGAGAAAATTAAATTAATTGATGATAGCTACAACGCCAGTGTTCCTGCTATGAAAGCGGCTGCAGAGTTGCTATCTGGCTTTAAAGGTCAGCGTTGGTTAATTTTAGGTAATATGGCAGAACTCGGCGATGAAAGCCTTGCACTTCACCGCCAAGTCGGTGAATATGCTGCCCCATTCAATTTTGAGTATGTCCTCACTTATGGTGAAGACACGAAAGTGATCAGTGATGTTTGTAACGGCATTCACTTCGAAACACATTCCGAGATGATTACATACATAAAGCAGCAATTAACCCTATCCAACAGCACGAACCACACCTTATTAGTTAAGGGAGCGAATAGTGCTGGGATGAGTAAAATAGCGGCTGCTTTAAAGGAGACTTTTTCATGATAATTTGGCTATCAGAGCTACTACAGCCATACTTTTCTTTTTTCCGATTGTTCGAATACCTTTCATTTCGTGCAATCGTTAGTGTAATTACTGCATTGTGCTTATCTCTTTGGATGGGACCTAGGCTAATTGAGCGTTTACAGATGCTACAAATTGGTCAAGTTGTTCGTAATGACGGTCCTGAATCTCACTTCAGCAAGCGCGGTACCCCAACGATGGGGGGTATAATGATCCTTGCAGCAATTGTGATTACTGTCTTGCTATGGGCAGATCTATCAAACCCTTACGTGTGGGCAGTATTAGCTGTTTTACTCGGTTACGGTGCTGTAGGTTTTGTCGATGATTACCGTAAAGTCGTGCGAAAAAATACAGATGGCTTAGTTGCTCGTTGGAAGTATTTTTGGCAATCCGCGATTGCATTAATTGTTGCTTTTGCTTTGTATGCTCACGGAAAAGATACTGCCGCGACTCAGCTTGTTGTCCCATTTTTTAAAGATATTATGCCTCAGCTCGGTTTACTCTATATCGTTCTGACTTACTTTGTTATTGTGGGAACCAGTAACGCTGTTAATTTAACCGATGGCCTAGATGGGTTAGCGATTATGCCAACAGTGCTTGTAGCTGCTGGTTTTGCTGCAATTGCATGGGCAACAGGTAATGTTAATTTTGCCGAATACTTACATATCCCATACATCCCTTATGCTTCTGAGTTAGTGGTTGTTTGTACTGCAATGGTAGGGGCTGGTTTAGGTTTCCTATGGTTTAATACTTACCCGGCTCAAGTATTTATGGGCGATGTAGGCTCACTTGCATTAGGTGGCGCTTTAGGTGTTATTGCTGTTTTAGTTCGCCAAGAACTTGTATTGGTTATTATGGGTGGTGTGTTTGTAATGGAAACTTTGTCTGTAATTTTACAGGTAGGTTCATACAAACTACGGGGTCAGCGTATTTTCCGTATGGCTCCGATTCATCATCACTATGAGCTAAAAGGCTGGCCAGAGCCTCGTGTTATTGTACGTTTTTGGATCATTTCAATCCTTCTTGTTCTTATCGGCTTAGCGACATTAAAGGTTCGTTAATAGAAAGTACGTTAATAATTCGAGCATCTGTATTAAAGGCAGGTGCTCACTTCAAATAGAGAGCATCGTGTTCAAATGGATCGTTGGCTGAATATTCATAATGTAGTGGTTGTAGGGCTCGGTATTACCGGGCTCTCCGTCGTTAAGCATCTCGTAAAATACCAACCTCAATGTAATGTTCGTGTGATTGATACTCGTGAACAACCTCCCGGTTTAGATGCTCTACCCAACTCAGTCTCACTGCATTCTGGAAGTTGGAATGAACAGTGGCTAGCTGAAGCCGATTTAGTCGTTGTTAACCCCGGTATTGCTCTTGCTACTCCAGAGATCCAAACTGTCGTTCAACTTGATGTGGCCGTTATTGGTGACATCGAGCTATTTGCTTGGGCGGTAGATAAACCTGTAGTGGCTATTACTGGCTCTAATGGCAAAAGCACTGTAACGGATTTAACTGGTGTACTTGCAAAAGCAACCGGTTTAAAAGTGGGTGTGGGTGGCAATATCGGTATTCCAGCTTTAGACCTTCTAGAGCTTGATGCTGATTTATATGTACTTGAGCTTTCTAGTTTTCAGCTCGAAACTACATCGAATTTACAACTTTCTGCCGCTGCCTTCCTAAATTTATCTGAAGATCATATGGATCGTTATACGGGTATGGATGATTACCGTTTAGCGAAGCTTAGAATCTTTGATAATGCTCAGTGTGCAATTGTTAACCGAGAAGATAAAGAAACCTATCCTCAAAACATGGGTGATCAGTTATCTATCGTAAGCTTTGGTTCTGATGAAAAAGAATTCGGTTTAATCAAGCTGAACGGTGAAGAGTGGTTAGCTGATTTTGGTAAGCCAGTCGTTAAGTGCAAAGACTTAACTTTAGTAGGTCGACATAATATTTCTAATGCATTAGTGGCGTTAGCGTTACTGAAAAATATACAAGTTGATTATTCTAAATCGATAAATGCTTTAAAAAATTACAATGGTCTGACTCATCGCTGTCAAGTAGTAGTAGATCAGCGTGGTATAAAGTGGGTGAATGACTCTAAGGCGACTAATGTCGCGAGTACTTTAGCCGCATTATCTGGATTGGATTGCTCAGGAACACTGTATTTACTGGTAGGTGGAGTAGGCAAAGGTGCTGATTTTAGCGAACTGGCTCCGGTCTTAGCTCAACTAAATTCTCTTGAACTTTGTTGTTTTGGTAAGGATGCGGTTGAATTTATGCCTCTGCACCAGTCTGCAACCCAATTTGACACTATGAGAGATGTGATTGAAAGCATATCTAAGAGACTTAAAGCAGAAGATATGGTGATGCTTTCTCCCGCATGTGCGAGCTTCGACCAGTTCAATAATTTTATGGCGAGGGGGGATGTATTTACCCAACTTGCACATGAATTCGCGTAATTTGGTAAAGGATTAAGATTAAGTGCGAAGTGTACGAGAAATTAATCAAAACATATGGCAGTGGCTTAATCGATCTACGCCAGATACATTATTTGATCGTCAGTTAGTATGGATTGCACTTGGGCTTATGCTCACCGGGCTCGTGATGGTGACATCGGCTTCATTCCCTATTAGTTCGCGTTTAACTGATCAACCGTTTCATTTCATGTTTCGGCACGCTACTTTTCTGTTACTGGCTCTCGGTGTTGCGAGTGTGATTTTACAAGTGCCAATGAAACGGTGGATGCAGTACAGCTATTACTTGCTTGCCTTATCTTTCGTGCTTTTGGTTATAGTATTAGCTGCTGGTAAGTCGGTTAATGGTGCTTCTCGCTGGATCCCGCTTGGCTTATTTAATTTACAACCAGCTGAAGTTGCGAAATTATCGCTATTTATATTCATGGCGGGTTACTTAGTGCGCAAGCAAGATGAAGTGCGAGCAACATTTTTTGGCGGCTTTGCTAAACCCATTATGGTTTTTGGGGCACTTGCCGTTTTGTTACTAGGTCAGCCTGATTTAGGGACTGTTGTTGTAATGCTTGTGACATTATTTGGAATGTTATTCATAGCTGGAGCAAAACTGACTCAGTTCATTGCTTTAATGGTCGCTGGTATTGCGGCGGTAATAGGGCTTATTGCTCTAGAACCCTACCGTATTCGACGAGTTACATCGTTTTGGGAACCCTGGAATGATCCCTTTGGTAGCGGTTATCAGTTAACACAATCATTGATGGCTTTTGGTCGCGGTGATTGGATGGGGCAAGGTTTAGGTAACTCCATTCAAAAGCTAGAATATTTACCTGAAGCTCATACTGATTTTGTGTTTGCTGTGCTTGCTGAAGAACTAGGCTTCGTTGGAGTGACCTTGGTTTTAATGTTGATATTTAGCTTAGTCCTAAAAGCAGTATTTATTGGGAAAAGATCGTTTGAAGCGAATCAACAATTTGGAGGCTACTTAGCCTTTGGTATTGGCATTTGGTTTGCTTTTCAAACCCTTGTAAACGTTGGTGCTGCTGCCGGGCTTGTGCCTACAAAAGGTCTGACGCTCCCATTGATTAGTTATGGTGGTTCAAGCCTAATAGTGATGACGACGGCGGTATCGATGTTATTGCGTATTGATCATGAGTGCCGACTTGAAAGGTTGGAACATGGTGATGATTTAGACGACCAAATAGAATAAGAATGACATGAAGAAAAATAAAAAACTCTTAGTAATGGCTGGTGGTACTGGTGGTCATGTGTTCCCAGGCTTAGCCGTAGCTAAAAAATTGCAGGCACAAGGTTGGGAAACTCGTTGGTTAGGAACTGCTGACAGGATGGAAGCCGACCTTGTACCTAAACACGGTATTGACATTGACTTCATCAAAGTCAAAGGACTACGCGGTCAAGGTGTATCCAAACTGATTAAAGCACCATTTCAAATAATAAATGCCATTATCCAAGCGAAAAAGCATATTCAAGCTTGGCAGCCAGATGTTGTATTAGGCATGGGAGGGTACGTAAGTGGTCCCGGTGGTATTGCGGCTTGGTTATCAGGTATTCCAGTTGTATTACATGAACAAAATGCTGTTGCGGGTTTAACGAATCAATGGCTGTCTAAAATAGCCAAAAAAGTATTTCAGGCATTTCCAGGGGCATTCCCTAAAGCAGAAGTCGTTGGTAATCCAGTTCGTGAAGATGTGGTGGCATTGGAAGATCCAAGCGAGCGTATGAAAGATCGCCAAGGTGATGTTCGTATATTAGTGATGGGCGGAAGCCAAGGGGCTAAAGTTCTTAACGATACTTTACCAAAAGTCATGTCACAGCTGGGCTCTGGTTTTACCGTTATGCACCAAGCTGGAAAGAATAATCAAGAAAATGTGTTAGATGCGTATCGCTCACACTCTGTTGATACTGTCCAAGTTACGGAGTTTATTGATGATGTTGCTCAAGCTTATGCGTGGGCTGATCTGTTAGTTTGCCGTTCAGGTGCGTTAACCGTATCTGAAGTCTCGGCTGCTGGTGTAGGTGCTATTTTTATCCCATTTATGCATAAAGATCGCCAACAAGCACTGAATGCTGACCACCTTGTAGAGTGTGGATCTGCATTTATGATTGAGCAACCTGACTTAACTGTCGATAATTTAACAAATGCAATTGCAACACTAGACCGAAATGAATTAAAAATGATGGCGACTAAAGCTCGTAATGCTGCAAAGCTCGATGCTGACGTGACTGTCGCTGAAGCTATTAAAGCTTTAGCAAAATAACGAGAAAGAATTGATGACAATTGAACACACTCAAGATTTAGCACAGATACGTGCAATGGTTCCTGAAATGCGTCGCGTAAAATCAATCCATTTTATTGGTATTGGTGGAGCGGGTATGAGCGGAATAGCTGAAGTTTTATTAAATGAAGGCTACCAAATTACCGGCTCAGATATTGCTGAAAACCCAGTAACTGAGCGTCTAGTGAATAAAGGCGCCACTGTATATATTGGTCATCAAGAGAGTAATGTCGCTAACGCGAGTGTTGTCGTGATTTCTACTGCGATTAATGAAGAAAACCCTGAAATTAAAGCAGCACGTAAAGCTAGAACTCCAATAGTTCGAAGAGCTGAAATGCTAGCAGAATTAATGAGGTTTAGACATGGTATTGCGGTTGCCGGTACACATGGTAAAACGACTACAACAGCGCTAGTAACCCAGATTTATTCAGAGGCAGGGTTAGATCCGACATTCGTTAATGGTGGCTTGGTTAAGAGTGCAGGAACCAATGCTCGTTTGGGGTCTAGCCGCATCTTAATTGCTGAAGCCGATGAAAGTGATGCTTCATTCTTACACCTGCAGCCGATGGTCAGTATTGTTACTAATATTGAAGCTGATCATATGGATACTTATGGCGGTGACTTTGAAACATTAAAGCAGACTTTCATCGATTTTCTCCATAACTTGCCATTTTATGGGCAAGCGATAGTGTGTATTGATGATCCTGTTGTTCGTGAGCTGATTCCTAAAATTAGCCGACAAGTGATTACTTATGGCTTTTCAGAAGATGCAGATGTACGTCTTGAAAACTACAGCCAAACAGGACAACAAGGTAAGTTTACTGTTGTACGCAAAGGAAAAGCGAACCTGGATATAACATTAAATATTCCAGGCCGACATAACGCACTCAATGCTTCAGCAGCGATAGCGGTAGCAACGGAAGATGATGTCAGTGATGAAGCTATTCTGAAAGCTATGGCTGGTACTGAAGGAACCGGTCGACGTTTCGATCACTTAGGTGAATTTGAAACTGGAAATGGAGTAGCAATGTTAGTCGATGATTACGGTCATCACCCGACAGAAGTGGACGTTACGATTCAGGCAGCAAGAAGTGGTTGGCAAGATAAGCGTTTAGTGATGATTTTCCAGCCTCACCGTTACAGTCGTACTCGTGACTTATTTGATGATTTTGCCAACGTACTTGAACAAGTCGATGTATTGATTCTCTTAGATGTCTATTCTGCTGGTGAATCTCCAATTGCTGGAGCTGATGGGCGTTCGTTAAGTCGCACAATTAGAGGGCGTGGGAAGTTAGATCCAATATTCGTACCTGACATACACACACTTCCTTCAGTGCTTGCGAATGTAATTCAAGATGGTGATCTTGTTTTAACACAAGGTGCTGGAGATGTGGGTAAAGTCGCTAAACAGCTAGAAAATCTTGAGCTTAATATCAATAGAATGCTAGAAGCATAAAGTAGACGCTACAGAGCGTGGTCAATCGCTCACTTCTTGCGATTGACCCAAATTTGTCAAAAAATATCAATATCAATATTTGATAGTTTGAGCTAGCTCAGTATAATTCATAGGTTAAAGTAAGTGCTTTTGCCTCTATTAAGAAAAGATAGGGAAGAGAATTGCGAACCATCGACAGGGACAGCGGGTTTTGGTAGAAAGTACTTTCAACGAAAACCGCCACCTATTCAGTTTACCATCGCTTAGAAAGCATGCCTTTGGTGGGGCGTTTTTTCTGATGGTTTTGCTATTCATTGGGTTCCTTTTCTATACCACGCTAAGTTGGATGTGGGATGATCAGCGATTGCCCCTTTCCAAAATAGTGCTTCAAGGCGACTTAACGTATGTAAGTGCAAGTGATGTTCAGCAGGCATTTGGTCAGCTTGATCATATCGGCACCTTTATGTCCCAGGATATAAATGCATTACAAGACAGCTTACAAAGTCTTCCTTGGGTATCGGTCGTTTCTATTCGTAAACAGTGGCCTGATACAGTTAAAGTTTTTTTAACTGAGCACCAAGCAACAGCTATTTGGAATGGCAACATGCTGTTGAACGAAAATGGCTTAGTGTTTTATGGCGATATTGGAGTATTGCAAGGGGATAGAGTTAAACTCTATGGACCTGAAGGTACAAGCCAACAAGTTATTGCAAAATGGCGACATGCAACACCCTTATTTCAAAGTTTGGGATTAACCGTTACATCTTTAGTCCTGAATGAAAGACGAGCTTGGCAAATTATTCTAGATAACGGTATCCGTTTAGAACTAGGAAAAGATTCTTTAGATGAACGTGTTGAGCGCTTCATTTCACTTTATACCAAGCTTGGTGATAAAGCTGATAAAGTGAGCTACATAGACCTCAGGTATGATACGGGAGCTGCCGTTGGCTGGTTCCCAGAGCAAGAGTTAGAAGAGAATACAGATGACTAAGACCGTAGATGACAACTTAATCGTTGGTCTTGATATAGGCACTGCAACCATATCAGCTCTAGTGGGTGAAATACTGCCTGATGGTAAAATTAATATCATTGGATCGGGAAGTAGCCCATCTAGAGGTATGGATAAAGGCGGTGTGAACGACTTAGAATCCGTAGTTAAGTCGGTACAGCGAGCAATCGATCAAGCTGAATTAATGGCAGAATGCCAAATCAGCAATGTATTTATCTCATTATCAGGTAAACACATCGCAAGCCGAATTGAAAAAGGCATGGGGACTATTTCAGACGAAGAAGTATCCCAAGACGATATGGATAGAGCAATCCATACAGCTAAGTCGATTAAAATAGGAGATGAGCAGAGAATCCTGCATGTCATCCCTCAAGAATTTACTATCGATTACCAGGAAGGTATTAAAAATCCACTTGGTTTATCGGGCGTTCGAATGGAAGTCAGCGTTCATCTGATCTCTTGCCACAATGATATGGCAAAAAATATTATTAAAGCAGTTGAGAGATGTGGTCTTACTGTTGAACATATTGTGTATTCAGGTCTTGCGTCGAGCAATGCTGTAATCACTGAAGATGAACGAGAACTTGGAGTATGTGTTGTTGATATAGGCGCTGGTACCATGGATGTTTCTATCTGGACAGGCGGCGCATTAAGACACACAGAGGTATTTGCCTATGCCGGAAATGCCGTAACCAGTGATATTGCTTTTGCTTTTGGCACACCAGTGAGTGATGCAGAAGAAATAAAAGTAAAACATGGTTGTGCTTTGAGTGAGCTAGTAAGTAAGGACGATTCGGTTAACGTACCTAGTGTTGGTGGTAGACCATCTCGGAGTTTGCAGAGACAAACTTTGTCAGAAGTCATAGAACCACGTTACACTGAATTAATGGGTTTAGTTAATCAAACTATCGATACTGTACAAGTTAAGCTACGAGAAGATGGTATTAAACATCACCTTGCAGCAGGTGTAGTTCTCACTGGTGGAGCTGCGCAAATTGATGGGTTGGTAGAATGTGCGGAGCGAGTTTTCCGCAACCAAGTTAGAGTTGGTAAGCCATTAGACGTTAGTGGCTTAACTGATTACGTTAAAGAGCCGTATCATTCTACGGCAGTTGGTTTACTTCATTATGCAAAAGATTGCCAAATAAATGATGATGGTGAATATAGCGAACCAAAACGCTCACCGTCGATGTCAGGTTTATTTGGTAAATTGCGTAATTGGATACAAAAAGAGTTTTAACCTGAGTTGCAGGAAAAAACGGAGATAACAAATGTTTGAACCGATGATGGAAATGTCTGACGATGCGGTAATTAAAGTCGTTGGAGTTGGTGGTGGCGGCGGTAATGCTGTTGAGCACATGGTACGTGAGTCTATTGAAGGCGTTGAGTTTATTAGTGTAAATACTGATGCTCAAGCACTTCGAAAAACAAGCGTGAGCAGCGTAATTCAAATTGGTGGTGATATCACTAAAGGTTTGGGTGCTGGTGCAAACCCACAAGTTGGCCGTGATGCAGCTCTCGAAGACAAAGAAAGACTTAAAGAATTCCTAACTGGTGCCGATATGGTATTTATCGCAGCAGGAATGGGCGGTGGTACTGGAACTGGTGCAGCTCCTGTAATTGCAGAAGTTGCTAAAGATCTAGGCATCTTGACAGTAGCCGTTGTGACTAAGCCATTTAGCTTTGAAGGTAAAAAGCGTTTAGCTTTTGCTGAGCAAGGTATTGAAGAGCTATCTAAGCATGTGGATTCGTTAATTACGATTCCCAATGAGAAATTGCTTAAGGTACTTGGTCGTGGTGTAACTCTACTAGAAGCTTTTGCTAGTGCAAATGATGTACTAAAGAATGCTGTTCAAGGTATCGCTGAGCTGATAACTCGTCCTGGTATGATCAACGTCGATTTTGCGGATGTACGCACCGTAATGTCTGAAATGGGTCATGCAATGATGGGTAGCGGCATCTCTAAAGGTGAAGACCGAGCAGAGGAAGCCGCTGAAACGGCAATTTCTAGCCCATTACTAGAAGATATTGATCTAGCTGGTGCTCGAGGTGTTCTAGTGAACATCACAGCTGGCTTAGATATGCGTTTAGATGAGTTTGAAACTGTGGGTAACACAGTCAAAGCTTTCGCATCTGATAACGCTACGGTCGTAATTGGTACTTCTCTTGATCCTGATATGACGGATGAAATTCGAGTAACTGTTGTTGCAACAGGTATTGGAACAGAGAAAAAACCAGATATTACGCTTGTTGCTGGTGGTAAAGCAAAAGTGGCAGCAACCTCTCAACCGCAAGTGACAGCGCAGTGTGCACCTAAAGTGGAAGAGAAAGTGGCACAGCCATTGCAAGAAAAAACTGAGGTTAAACCTCAAGTTAAACCGCAGCCAACAGCGTCATCGGCATCTTCAGCGGTAGGGGCAAGTCAAAACACAGCACCTAAAGCTGAAAAAGAAAGTGGATATCTTGATATTCCTGCATTTTTGAGACGTCAGGCTGACTAACTAGTAACCGTTAATTTGACAGTGTTCAAAATGATGGTAAAATTCGCGGTCGGTAGATTACTGACCGTGTTTTGTAGCACTGATAAGAGGCAAGCAGATGATCAGACAACGTACTCTGAAAGAAATCGTGAAAACAACTGGTGTGGGTCTCCACTCTGGTCGTAAAGTCACGCTTACTCTTCGCCCTGCAGCTGCAAATACAGGTGTTGTTTATCGTCGTACCGATGTAAATCCACCAGTAGACTTCCCAGCAGATCCAGCTTCAGTCCGTGACACTATGTTGTGTACTGCTTTGGTAAATGATGATGGCGTACGTATTTCAACAGTAGAGCACTTAAATGCAGCTCTAGCTGGAATGGGTATTGATAACATTATTGTTGAAGTTGATGCTCCTGAAATTCCGATTATGGATGGTAGCGCGAGCCCATTTGTCTATTTACTACAGCAAGCTGGCGTTGAAACATTAAACGCTGCCAAGCGGTATATCCGAATTAAGAAACCTGTACGTTTTGAAGATGGCGATAAATGGGCTGAATTTGTACCATTTAATGGCTTCCGTATGGATTTCGAAATTGATTTTAACCACCCTGCGATTGAATCTGACGAACAGCGTTTATTGTTTGATTTTTCATCTCAAGGTTTTGTTAAAGAAATTTCACGAGCTCGTACCTTCGGTTTTATGCGTGATATTGAATACCTACAATCACAAAACCTTGTGTTGGGTGGTAGCTTTGATAATGCAATTGTTCTGGATGAATATCGAATCCTGAACGAAGAAGGTCTCCGCTTCGAAAATGAATTTGTGACACATAAAGTTCTAGATGCTATTGGTGATTTATATATGTGTGGACACGCTATTATCGGTGAGTTCAGAGCATATAAATCAGGTCATGGCTTGAACAACCAACTTCTTAGAGCTGTATTGGCTGATCAAGAAGCATGGGAGTGGGCAACATTTGAAGAAGAAGCTGGCTCACCTGTCGCTTTTGCAGATCCTAATATGGTTTTAGCGTAAGCTAAAGAATTTTAAAAAAGCCAAGCTATTAGCTTGGCTTTTTTGTATCTGAATTTCAACATCCCTCCTTTCTAGCCCAACGAATCTGTATTTTTTGATGGATACCTGTTTAATCCCTCACCAATCTGTAATAAAACTTCAAACCACATCAAACAAATGAATTCTAAAATGGTTGTCAGTAACAAAATTACTTACACTAGAAGGCAATATTTTCAACTCAAGCCTTGAAAACTCTACTCTCAAGTCCAATATCAAAGATACAAGATTTATCTCAGTATCCTGGTTTGCAATGAAAGACTAAGTTAATAGTTATAGATCCTACTCTATGCTAATAACTGGTTAACCACTGGTAGAGACAAACGGCATTTAACCAGATCGTACTCGGTCTGAGAACGAAGAGATTCCTAGCACATGATTACTAAGCTGCTGACAAAGGTAATTGGCAGTCGCAATGATAGAACACTGCGCCGCCTTAAAAAAATCGTAAAAGAAATTAATAACTACGAGCCAACATTTGAAGCTCTATCTGATGAAGAGTTGAAGAATAAAACCGTTGAATTTAGAGCTCGTATTGAAAAAGGTGAAAGCCTAGAACAGCTACTCCCAGAAGCATTCGCAACAGTACGTGAAGCATCTAAACGTGTATATGGCATGCGTCATTTCGACATGCAGCTTGTTGGCGGCATGGTACTTAACGCTGGTCAAATTGCAGAGATGCGTACTGGTGAAGGTAAAACGTTAACAGCAACTCTTCCTGCTTATTTGAATGCATTACCAAGTAAAGGTGTTCACGTCGTTACAGTGAATGACTACCTAGCTAAGCGTGATGCGGAAACAAACCGCCCATTATTTGAATTTTTAGGTATGACAGTTGGTGTCAATGTGCCAAACATGCCGCCACCGGAAAAAAAAGAAGCGTACTTAGCTGATATTCTATACGGAACAAATAATGAATTTGGTTTCGATTACCTACGTGACAATATGGCTTTCCGAGCGGAAGATCGAGTTCAGCGTGAGCGCTTCTTCGCTGTAGTCGATGAAGTGGATTCTATCTTAATTGATGAAGCTCGTACTCCTCTGATCATTTCAGGACCTGCTGAAGATAGCTCTGAGCATTACACTCGTATCAATACTTTGATCCCTCACCTTGAACGTCAAGATAAAGAAGATTCTGAAGAGTACCGTGGCGATGGTCACTACACTATGGATGAAAAATCTAAGCAAGTTCATCTGACTGAAACTGGTCAAGAGTTTGTTGAAGAATTGATGGTGAAAAATGGCTTAATGGAAGAAGGTGATACATTGTATTCACCAGCTAATATTAGCTTACTACATCACGTCAATGCTGCTTTACGTGCTCATGTACTTTTTGAAAAAGACGTCGATTACATCGTTACTGAAGAGGGCGAAGTAGTTATCGTTGATGAGCATACTGGTCGTACAATGCCAGGACGTCGTTGGTCTGAAGGTCTACATCAAGCTGTAGAAGCTAAAGAAGGTGTGAAGATCCAGAATGAGAACCAAACGCTAGCATCGATCACCTTCCAGAACTTCTTCCGCTTGTACGAAAAACTGTCAGGTATGACAGGTACAGCAGATACAGAAGCATTTGAATTTCAGTCTATCTACGGTTTAGAAACGGTAGTTATTCCAACGAACCGTCCAATGGTACGTGATGACATGCCCGATGTTGTATATCGTACCGAAGAAGATAAATTTAATGCGATCATTGAAGATATCAAAGAGCGTGTTGAAAAAGGACAACCGAGCTTAGTTGGTACTGTTTCGATTGAAAAATCAGAACTACTTTCTAATGCGCTTAAGAAAGCTAAAATTAAGCATAATGTACTGAATGCAAAATTCCATGAAATGGAAGCAGAAATCGTTGCACAAGCTGGTACGCCAGGTGCAGTAACGATCGCAACTAACATGGCAGGTCGTGGTACTGATATCGTGTTAGGTGGTAGTTGGCAGTCTGAAGTGGATAAGTTAGAAAATCCAACGAAAGAACAGATTGATCAGATTAAAGCTGACTGGAAAGTTGTACACGATAAAGTATTAGAGTCAGGTGGTTTACATATCATTGGTACTGAGCGTCATGAATCTCGCCGTATTGATAACCAGCTACGTGGTCGTTCTGGTCGTCAAGGTGACGCAGGTTCTTCACGTTTTTACTTATCTATGGAAGATTCATTACTCCGTATTTTCACTTCAGATCGTATGGCTGGTCTTATCCAAAGCGGTATGGATGAAGGTGAAGCGATTGAAAGCCGTATGCTTTCGCGTTCTATTGAAAAAGCGCAGCGTAAGGTTGAAGGTCGTAACTTTGATATCCGTAAGCAGCTGCTAGAATATGATGATGTAGCAAATGACCAACGTAAAGTGGTTTACGAGCTGCGTGATGAACTAATGAGTGCTGATGACATCAGCGATATGATCGAGCAGAACCGTTTTGATGTGTTTACAGCAATTCTTGATGAATACATCCCGCCACAATCTTTAGAAGATATGTGGGATATTCAAGGTCTACAAGAGCGCTTGAAGAATGATTTTGATTTAGATTTCTCTATTCAAACTTGGTTAGATGAAGACGATAAGCTTTATGAAGAAGCTTTGCGTGAAAAGATTCTAGCGACTGCTGTTGAAGTATATAAAGAGAAAGAACAGATTGTTGGTGCACAAGTTCTACGTAACTTCGAAAAATCAGTGATGCTACAAACGTTAGATGGGCTTTGGAAAGAACACTTGGCTGCGATGGATCACTTGCGTCAAGGTATCCACTTACGTGGTTATGCTCAAAAGAACCCGAAACAAGAGTATAAGCGTGAGTCTTTTGAGCTATTTGAAGGCTTATTAGATGCTCTGAAAACAGATGTGGTTACTATTCTTTCAAAAGTTCGAGTTCAGCAACAAGAAGAAGTTGAGAAGATGGAAGCCCAGCGTCAAGCGCAGGCTGAAGAAGCGGCTCGCCGTGCTCAAGCTCAACATGCTTCAGCTCAAAATCAGCTATCAGATGGCACGAGCGAAGAAGCTGCTGATGGTTCACACCAGCCAGTTGTTCGTGATGAGCGTAAAGTTGGTCGTAATGAACCATGTCCATGTGGAAGTGGTAAAAAATTCAAGCAATGCCACGGTCAAATTAACTAATTAGAACCGTATTTATTTGTATGAAATAGAAAGAGTCGCTTAGGCGGCTCTTTTTTTAACCAAAATTAAGTTAAGCTGTTTAAGTAGAGGCATAAATGAAACGAATTCATATAGTTGCAGGGATTATATTCAATTCTGATAAATCGGAAGTGTTTATAACGAAGCGCCCAGATAACCTTCATAAAGGAGGGTTCTGGGAGTTTCCCGGAGGAAAAGTTGAAGCCGGCGAGAGTATTGAACAAGCAATGGGGCGTGAGCTAGATGAAGAGATCGGTATATCTGTCACAGCTCAATCATTATTCGAACATTTAGAATTTGATTACCCTGAAAAATCATTGAAGTTTGATTTTATCCTGGTGACAGAGTTCGAAAATGAGCCGTATGGGAAAGAAGGTCAACAAGGAAAGTGGGTTAAGATTTTGGATTTAGCTTCTTATTCTTTCCCTGAAGCAAATGTTCCTATTTTAGAAAGAGTTGTAAAAGAGTTCTCTTAATGACTAGCCTCTGGTTACGAATGTTGTTAATTTAATTGAATCGTAAATACAAAAATGTTTGTTACTTTTAACAGTCATTAAAAAAATATGGAGATAGATGCAGTGGTAAGAATTGCAATTGCAGGAGCAGCTGGTCGCATGGGGCGCAATTTAGTTAAGGCTACCCATCAAAACCCTAATGCAAGCGTAGGCTCTGGTTCTGAGCGCCCAGAGTCGTCATTGGTTGGTGTCGATGTTGGCGAACTCTGTGGAGAAGGGCACTTCAATGTAGCTCTTGTTGACGATCTATCTAAAGCAATAACAGATTTTGATGTAATTGTTGATTTTACTGCACCAGTTAGTACTTTGGCTAATATTGAACTGTGCAAACAGCATGGTAAGAAGTTAATTATTGGTACGACAGGTTTTTCTGAAGAAGAAAAGCAAATAATTGATTCTGCGGCTAAAGAGATCTCAATTGTTATGGCTCCAAACTACAGCGTTGGAGTAAATCTAGTATTTAAGTTACTAGAAAAAGCAGCGAAAGTGATGGGCGACTATAGCGATGTGGAAATTGTAGAAGCGCATCACCGTCATAAAGTTGATGCGCCGTCTGGTACTGCTATTGGTATGGGGGAAGCGATAGCTGGAGCTATGGGTAATAACTTGAACGATGTAGCTGTTTGGTCTCGTGAAGGTATTACTGGTGAGCGAACTAAAGATGAAATCGGTTTTGCGACGATCCGTGCGGGCGATATTATCGGTGAGCATACTGCAATGTTTGCTGATATTGGTGAGCGAGTGGAGATCACTCATAAAGCAACAGACCGAATGACTTTTGCTAATGGGGCAATCAAGGCGGCAGTTTGGTTAAACGACAAACCCGCAGGTTTTTATACCATGACAGATGTCCTTGGTTTAAATAACCTATAAATAGATATTTATGCGCTGGCAATTGCCGGCGCTTTCTTTATTCGTTGTATTTACCTTAATAGTTTCCCTTTCTTAATCTTCAATTTATTCTCTTTTTCCTGCTTGTTTAGCTTATTTTTACTGTTACTTTTATTTATTTGGTTGCTGTTTTTGATTGAAGCCCTTAAATATCTGCATTTATCTTTGTATTTATCGATTGCTTTTTTTTGATGTTATTTTTACCGCTCGATAATGAGAAGAAATTAGGGGTTAAAATTATAAAATCGTAATCTTCGTATTAAAAGAGCCATAAAGTTAGACTTTTGAAGGTTTGAGTGGGTAAATTGAATTAGTTATTACAAATGTTTAATTTCTTTCTCGTTAAATGTTGACACATATCACGCAGATCACTAAAATACCGCCAATTTGTCTAATTTCCATAAACACGCACTTATGGGTGTTGCAGGAAGGTAGATTTGCAAATTAAATCAATTTTAATGCATTTTTATTTCTGGAGGTTGTCTTGAAGAAGTCAGCACTGCTTGTCCTAGAAGATGGGACAGTATTTCACGGTGAAGCCATCGGCGCGGTCGGTTCTGCAGTTGGTGAAGTCGTTTTTAATACCTCGATGACGGGGTACCAAGAAATCCTCACTGATCCTTCCTATTCTCAACAAATCGTTACCCTTACTTATCCTCACATTGGCAATACCGGAACCAATTCCGAAGATGAAGAATCCTCTTCAATCCATGCTCAAGGCCTTGTGATTCGCGATCTCCCTCTAATCGCTTCTAACTTCCGTAATGAACAATCTCTTTCTGATTATCTAAAGTCGCAAAACGTTATTGGTATTGCTGACATAGACACTCGTAAGTTGACGCGTATTTTACGAGAGAAAGGCGCGCAAAACGGTTGTATCGTAGCGGGTAACAATTTAGATGAAGCTTTGGCTCTAGCTAAAGCAAAAGAATTCCCTGGCCTGAAAGGTATGGACCTTGCGAAAGAAGTTACAACAAAAGAAGCGTATCAATGGAAACAAGGTTCGTGGACGCTTACGGGTGGACTTCCTGAAGCGAAAGCAGACTCTGAATTGCCATACCACGTTGTTGCTTATGACTTCGGTGCAAAACGAAATATCTTACGAATGCTTGTTGACCGCGGCTGCCGCCTAACGGTTGTTCCTGCTGAAACTTCAGCAGAAGAAGTACTCGCTCTAAACCCTGACGGCGTTTTCCTTTCAAATGGTCCTGGTGACCCAGAACCATGTACTTACGCGATTGAAGCAACAAAAGTGTTCCTAGAAAAAGGTTTACCAATCTTTGGTATCTGTCTAGGTCACCAGATTCTTGCTCTTGCGTCAGGCGCTAAAACAGTGAAGATGAAGTTTGGCCACCACGGTGCAAACCACCCGGTTAAAGACTTAGATCGTGATGTAGTGATGATTACTTCACAAAACCACGGCTTCGCTGCTGACGAAGATACGCTTCCAGAGACATTACGAGCGACTCATAAGTCTCTATTTGATGGTTCTCTACAAGGTATCCACCGTACAGATAAACCAGCATTTAGCTTCCAAGGTCACCCAGAAGCAAGCCCAGGTCCAGAAGATGCGGCGCCGCTATTCGACCACTTCATTGAATTAATTAAACAGCACACAGCGTAATCCGGAGTAGTAGATAATGCCAAAACGTACTGACATTAAAAGTGTTCTAATTCTAGGTGCTGGTCCGATTGTTATCGGTCAAGCATGTGAGTTTGATTACTCTGGTGCTCAAGCTTGTAAAGCACTTCGCGAAGAAGGTTACCGAGTTATTCTTGTAAACTCGAACCCAGCGACAATCATGACTGACCCAGACATGGCTGATGCGACTTACATCGAACCTATTCAATGGGAAGTGGTTCGTAACATCATCGCTAAAGAGAAGCCAGATGCAGTTCTACCGACAATGGGTGGTCAAACTGCACTTAACTGTGCGTTAGATTTAGAAAAATACGGTGTACTTGAAGAGTTCGGCGTAGAGATGATTGGCGCAACTGCTGACGCTATCGATAAAGCTGAAGACCGCTCTCGTTTTGATAAAGCAATGAAAGCTATTGGTCTTGAGTGTCCAACGGCTGATACAGCGAAAACGATGGAAGAAGCTTACAAAGTTCAAGAAATGGTTGGTTTCCCTTGTATCATTCGTCCATCGTTTACGATGGGTGGTACAGGCGGTGGTATCGCTTATAACAAAGAAGAATTTGAAGAAATTTGTCGTCGTGGTCTGGATCTTTCTCCAACCAACGAACTTCTAATCGATGAGTCACTTATCGGTTGGAAAGAGTATGAGATGGAAGTGGTTCGCGACAAGAACGACAACTGCATCATCGTATGTGCGATTGAAAACTTTGACCCAATGGGTATTCACACTGGTGACTCGATCACCGTGGCTCCTGCTCAAACGCTAACAGACAAAGAATACCAACTAATGCGTAACGCTTCTCTAGCGGTACTGCGTGAGATTGGTGTTGAAACGGGTGGCTCAAACGTACAGTTTGGTATTAACCCGAAAGATGGCCGTATGGTTATCATCGAGATGAACCCACGTGTATCTCGTTCTTCTGCACTTGCTTCTAAAGCAACAGGTTTCCCAATCGCTAAGATTGCAGCGAAACTGGCTGTTGGCTTTACGCTAGATGAGCTAATGAATGACATCACTGGTGGCGCAACGCCAGCATCATTCGAACCAACAATCGATTACGTAGTAACTAAGATTCCTCGTTTTAACTTCGAGAAGTTTGCAGGTGCTAACGACCGTCTAACGACTCAAATGAAGTCGGTTGGTGAAGTTATGGCTATCGGCCGTAACCAACAAGAATCTCTACAGAAAGCACTTCGCGGTCTAGAAGTTGGCGCAACTGGTTTTGACGAAATGGTTGACCTAGATGCACCTGATGCTCTAACGACGATTCGCCATGAGCTTAAAGAAGCTGGTTCTGACCGTATTTGGTATATCGCAGATGCTTTCCGTGCTGGTATGTCAGTCGATGGTGTATTCAACCTAACGCAAATTGACCGTTGGTTCCTAGTTCAAATTGAAGACATCGTAAAACTAGAGCAAGAACTTAAAGCGAAAGGCTTTGCTGGTCTGAATAAAGACGAGCTAATGAAGCTTAAGCGTAAAGGTTTTGCTGATGCTCGCCTGTCTAAGATTCTAGGTGTGGCTGAAAGTGAAATTCGTCGTCTACGTGACCAATACGATATTCACCCAGTCTACAAGCGTGTAGATACGTGTGCGGCTGAGTTCTCTTCTGATACGGCTTACATGTACTCATCTTACGATGACGAATGTGAATCTAACCCAACAGATAAAGAAAAAATCATGATCTTAGGCGGCGGTCCAAACCGTATCGGCCAAGGTATTGAATTCGATTACTGTTGTGTACATGCATCTCTAGCATTACGTGAAGATGGCTACGAAACAATCATGGTTAACTGTAACCCTGAGACAGTTTCGACAGACTACGATACGTCTGACCGTCTGTACTTTGAACCAGTAACTCTGGAAGACGTACTAGCAATCGTTCGTGTTGAGAAGCCAAAAGGCGTTATCGTTCAGTACGGTGGTCAAACACCACTGAAACTGGCTCGTGAGCTTGAAGCTGCTGGCGTACCAATCATTGGTACTAGCCCAGACGCAATCGACCGTGCAGAAGACCGTGAGCGTTTCCAGGTTGCTGTTGACCGTCTTGGCCTTCTACAACCAGAAAACGCGACAGTAACAACAATGGAGCAAGCGGTAGAGAAATCTCGCGAAATCGGCTTCCCATTGGTTGTTCGTCCTTCTTATGTTCTTGGTGGTCGTGCGATGGAAATCGTATATGACGAGCAAGACTTACGTCGCTACTTCAACGAAGCGGTAAGCGTTTCAAATGAATCTCCAGTACTACTTGATAGTTTCCTTGACGATGCTGTTGAAGTAGATGTTGATGCAATTTGTGACGGTGAACGCGTTGTTATTGCGGGTATCATGGAGCATATCGAACAAGCGGGTGTTCACTCTGGTGACTCAGCATGTTCTCTGCCTGCTTACACGCTAAGCCAAGAAATCCAAGACGTAATGCGTGAGCAAGTTGAAAAGCTAGCGTTTGAGTTGGGTGTTCGTGGTCTAATGAATACGCAGTTTGCTGTTAAGAACAACGAAGTGTACCTAATCGAGGTTAACCCTCGTGCAGCACGTACAGTACCGTTTGTATCGAAAGCAACAGGCGCAGCTGTCGCTAAGATTGCAGCACGTGTTATGGCGGGTCAATCTCTAGAATCTCAAGGCTTTACGAAAGAAATTATCCCACCATACTACTCAGTGAAAGAAGTTGTTCTGCCGTTCAACAAATTCCCTGGTGTTGACCCACTATTAGGCCCAGAAATGCGCTCTACTGGTGAAGTTATGGGTGTTGGTGCAACGTTTGCTGAAGCATATTCTAAAGCTGAATTGGGTTGTGGCAATATTTACCCAGAAGGTGGTCGTGCACTTCTTTCTGTTCGTGAAGGCGATAAAGAACGTGTTGTTGACCTAGCTTCTAAGCTATCTAAGCTTGGTTACCAGCTAGACGCAACTCACGGTACTGCTGTTATCCTTGGCGAAGCGGGCATCAACCCTCGTCTAGTAAACAAAGTACACGAAGGTCGTCCTCATATTCTTGACCGTATCAAGAACAACGAGTACACGTACATCGTGAACACTGCAGCTGGCCGTCAAGCGATTGAAGATTCAAAAGTTCTTCGTCGTGGTGCACTTGCTGAGAAAGTTAACTACACGACTACGCTAAACGCTGCATTCGCGACTTGTATGGCGCACACTGCAGACGCGAAGACGTCAGTAACTTCGGTTCAAGAGCTACACGCTCAGGTTAAAGCTTCTCAAGCTTAATCGCCTAAAGTGTATCGCTGTTAAACGGATATAAATGTTCAAAGCCCACTCTTCGGAGTGGGCTTTTTTATGTCTGTTATCTTGCTTGAGTTAAATGATGAATATTTAGAATAGGTTAGAATCTTGTGTTTCGTTATTGATCGCCTGTCGTGAGTGGTAACTTGTCGCTATACGGGAATGTAAGGTGTTGGGTATATGGAAATCACTCTTGAAATATTGGCTATTTTGTTTGTTGTCGCAACGGCAGCTGGCTTTATTGATGCAATGGCTGGCGGCGGTGGGTTAATCACTCTACCGGCATTGCTAGCGGCAGGAGTACCACCAACGCAAGCACTGGCAACCAACAAACTCCAAAGCTCATTTGGCAGCTTCTCAGCAAGTTGGTATTTCGTACGTAATGGTATTGTCAGCATTAAGGAGATGCGTCTCGCTATCTTTTGTACCTTTATAGGCTCTGCAATTGGTGCTGAGTTAGTTCAGCACATTGATGCGAGTTTACTGACTAGCGTGATCCCACTTCTGCTTATTGCTATTTCCCTCTATTTCTTATTAGCTCCACAAACCAAAGCGTCTGAAGGAAAAGCAAAGATCTCCGAGGCGATCTTTGCTTTGTGTGTTGGTGGTGGTGTTGGTTTCTATGATGGTTTTTTTGGTCCAGGAACTGGTTCCATTTTCACTGTTTGCTTTGTCGCGATAGGTCATTTTTCATTAGTCGATGCTACGGCGCGAACTAAGGTGCTTAATTTCACCTCGAATATCGCCGCTTTAATCTTCTTTATCTTGGCTGGCTTACCAATTTGGGAGTTAGGGTTAGTGATGGCGGTTGGCGGTTTTATGGGGGCTCAACTCGGCGCTAAAGTGGTGGTGACAAAAGGGCAAAAATGGATTCGTCCCCTTGTGATCGTGATGTCGATGCTAATGGCGTCTAAACTGCTTTGGGAACAGCATCAACAATGGTTTCTATCAGTATTTTAACTCGTGGAGACTGGTAGCTATTCGGTCTTACACAGATATGAATTGGTCGAATCAGCCCCTTTAATTCGGGAAAGCTATACAAATATTGAGGCTCAATATTAAGTGTCTTGACGATCGATAGCGGGATTAAAGCCGGACCTGTCCCACCCAACGCAAGTTGAGCGGCTGCTGTGTAGGCATCCATCTCCATCAGGGGCTTAATACCAAACCTTTCTAATACAGACAGCTGATAAGAGTTCGCGGGGTTAGTCATATCGTTAGTGATGATTTTGGGTGGAAGCTTCACTAGCGGCGTCTTACTCACTATGTAGAACGGTTCATCAAACAGATGGAATGTCATCAATCCATGATGTGGTGGCAATAGACCAGCACACAACCCTAAAGTCGCTTTGCCCGATTGTACTCGTTCTATAATTCTAGGAGTGTGGTTGGTGGTGATAGTGATGTATTTATCTTGTTGGATAAATTGCCCCATCATCGCACCTAAATAACCAGCGATCAGCGATTTAGAACTATCTAAGGTGATGAGAGTGGTATCTTCCAATTCTTGCTGTTCATAAATAAGCCCACGAAGCTCATTGAATGTAGGACCAATACTCTCGATTAATGCAATCGCAGCTGGTGTTAGTTTTATCTGCCGGCCGTTCGGTTCTATGAGCTTTTTTCCTAGTTTCTTTTCTAGGTTAGCAATTCGTTTGCTAACTGCTGATTGGCTGATATAAAGCAAACTGCCAGTGCGGCTCATGGTTTTTGCTTTACTTAAAACCAATAGAGTTTCGATTCCTTCGAGTAGCATTAGGCTGTATTCATGAAAGTTGGGAATGATTGTTTCAACTTACCTTAAACACTATCCATTCTCTAGATTTGAAACTAAAGCTTTGAACTAAGTTAGGCATTTTTAATTAGACTAGAAAATAGTAACAAAGAAAGCAAAAGGCTTGTGGTGAAGGTCGCAGATAAAAAAGGCTCCTTTGCGGAGCACTTTTTTATTTTTACCGATAGCCTATTTGATGGCAAAAGTCGGTAATGATAAGTGCCATCGAATGGCACCAAGCCTAATCAACAATGTTGAGAATACACCGGCTAAAAATGCGGTTTCTGAATCGTGCCCCATACTAATTGCCATAGTATGGAAAACGCCACCAATGATACAAGCGGTCGCGTAGACTTCACTTCTTAGAATCATTGGGACTTCACGAGCAAGCACGTCACGGATAATACCGCCACCACAGCCAGTGATTACACCCATGATGATAGCCACTAATGCTGAATCTTGATAGGAGAGGGCTTTCTCAACACCAATACCAACAAAAACCGCAAGCCCTATGGCGTCACTGACTGGCAGAATCCACCATGCTAAACGTTTAGGGCGTCTAACAATTATCATGGTTATGAGGCATGTTGTTAGAATTACCCAAAGGTAAGTGGTGTCTGTTATCCAAAAAACAGGAGTAGCACCCAGTGCCATATCGCGAATAGTGCCACCGCCGATAGCAGTTACACTTCCTAATACAGCTACACCAAATGGGTCCATTTTTAGCCGACCAGCTAAAATTACGCCAGATATAGCGAAAATAGCAGTGCCAAATAAATCAATAAAGTAAAGCAGCATGGAGTCCATGATACTAGCGCTCTTATAAAAGTTGTGGGAACAGGTAGAGCGCGAATTGTACGAAAATTTTCAGGAAAAAGTTAGCGATTTTGGCGAGCTTTATCAAAGTAATCGCACACTTGCCCGATAGCTTTTAAAGTTCGGTCTGTTGGGCGGTTAATCCAGTCTGAATTAAGGGACCAAATTTGATTTTTATTGATTGCTGGAATTTCATTTTTCCACCCTTCCCACATATTCCCATTCTCTATGGCATGCTGGGAGGTGAATATGACTTCTGGCTTGTTGATTACCACTTGTTCAATACTTACTTGAGGGTAGGGTGAGCCGCTAGATTCAAAAATGTTTTCACCTCCGCAAAAATTAAATACCTCACTAGGCCAATTCCCTTTTGCTACCGTGATAATTGGTTTCTCACTGAGCTGATAGAAATAGCGAACAGGTTCTGCATTTTGGTATTTTTCTTTTAGAGACTGAATGCTATTTCGGTAGTTTTGAGCGTTCTTTTTTCCAATCTCAGGGTTACTTGCATATTGGCTTAACTGTTCAATATTATTAGCTATGTTATCGAGCGTTTTTGTTTTTGAATAATAAATTTCAAAACCAAATTGTTCGAGTTTTGCCAATTCTCTAGGCGGGTTCCCAGCAGGCCAAGCCAAAATAAGATCAGGTTGTAGGGCGATTATTTTTTCGACTTTAATGCCTTGGTAGTTAGCTACTTTCTCTAATCTAGCTGCTTCTTCGGGATAATCACTATGCTCACTCACGGCAATTAATTTATCACCAAGACCAGCAGCGTAGGCAAGCTCAGTTGCATGCGGGGCAAGGCTAATAACTCGCTGAGCGGGTTTTATATCACTGGCTGAAAAAGAGGGAGTAGAGAGGTTGAGTGTAAATATGGAAATGATTAATACAAGGTGGAAATTCAATTTAAATGCCTTGATGGATAACGAGTAAAATGATGCTTTGAATAAAAACCCAAGCCATGATTCTCCAAGCGAGTAATTTCTGGAGTTGGGATAAATGTAAAGCTGATGGGACGATACGACCACCTAACTTTGCACGTACAGCCTTGGTGTCGTTATAGATTGCAGGTCCGCCGAGTGACAGTTCTAATTTATTACCTGCTGCAGTGATTAACCAAGCAGGTCCTGGCAGTGGCCATGATTTACTTTGAGTCAGCATAGAGCTAAAGGTATGGCTAGCTTTTGAGCCAAATACAATCATCAGAGCAAATAGACGTAAGGGAATAAAATCTAAAACGGCAACTACTTTCGTTACTGTCAGTCCAAAAGGAGAAAACTGACGTCGACTTGGTGACCAAGCTCTCGCAAGCTCTGCTGTGAGTCGATACATTAATGCTGCAATACCACCACCGATGGCATACCAGAAAAGAACGCAGATAACATTTCGACCATAACCCATAATGATGGTTTCAGCCCCTGCTTTGCCTAACCCTAAAACAGATAGGGTCTCTGTTTGACGGTTAACAATGGGTGCCAATAGACCGCGAGCTTTGTTTTTGTCTTGTTTTCCTAATGCTCTGATGAGTTGATTAGCCAATTTTTCATTATTTCGCCAATCTATAGCAAGCAGCAGTAAGGCGAGTTCAAAAAATTGTGGTTGCCACATTAGCGGTTTGAGTGCGATTAAAGTAATCAAAGCAGGGAAGCACATGAGCAGCCACGCCAAAGAACCTGACAATAAGCTTTGTGAGTAACTTTGGTTAGTATTCACTTTGCTAGCCAACAGCTCCGCAAACTTATGCCAAAGAGTCGCGGGATGTGCAGCATGTGGTATAGGTAAAATAAGATGAAATAGCAGTGCTCCCCACATCACGAGGAGCACTCCATTTGCAAATACTTGGTCAAACAGTGTTTGCATTGTGTCGGTGCTTACTTAAGAAGTTCAACCATCTTCAGAACCATCTCTGAAGAACTTTGAGCCGCAAGAGGTAAGAATTCTTCAAAACTCATTGGAGACTCTTTATCTGCAACATCAGAAATTGCACGTACTACAACAAATGGAACTTGGAATTGATGACAAACTTGAGCAATAGCTGATGCTTCCATTTCAACTGCGATAACAGAAGGGAAGTGCTTGCGGATAAACTCTTGACGTTCAGGTGTGCAGACAAAGGCATCTCCAGTACAAATCAAACCACGAACGGCATGAACATTTTTGCCTTCAGAAAGAGAGATTTGAGCTAGGGCTTTTTCAGCTACGGCCATTAATTTTTCGTCTGCTTTGAATGCAGCGGGTTGACCTGCCATTTGACCAATTTCGTAGCCGAACGCGGTTACATCGGCATCGTGGTGGCGAACTTCTGTTGAGATAACCACATCGCCTAAGTTTAGGCTAGAGTCAAAACCACCAGCAGAGCCTGAGTTGATGACAACATCAGGTTGGTACTCACTTAATAAGATAGACGTACCAACAGCTGCCGCTACTTTACCAATACCAGATTGTAGCAATACAACGTCAACACCATTTAGCTGTCCAGAAAAGAAAGTACAACCACCTTTGTTTACTTCGTTCATGTCAGTAATAGCTGCTTTTAGGATCGCAACTTCTTGTTCCATTGCGCCAATGATGCCGATTTTCATGTGTAATCTCTTTAAAATAGTAGAACAGTAGACCGAAATTGTAGCATGGAAAAGAAGCGGCTAGCGACTGCTCAAAGTACTTCTCGATGACATTCAATCTTATTGTCTTGGTAAGTGAAGGATAAGGTCGACCTACTTAATTAGCTTTGCGACTTTTAATGATTCTCTAAGCTGCTCTGCACGTTTTCGGTTTACACCAAAATCTGAGTGACCTGTGCGAGACTCAGAGCGAACAAGAAGCTCTCCATCTACTATCTTTAACTCTAGATCATCGACAAAGCGCATAATTAAACTGGTGTATTCAATGCGTAAATAATCGCCCGTTTTTTCTGCTGTTTTTGATCTCGGTATAGCAAGAGCTACTGTTTCAATTTGATCTAATGTAGCGGTTTCAGAAAGAGTAAATGTTGCCAAAGAATGCTGTTCACGATTGTCTTGCGTTGAAACGCAGTTTGGTTTGTCACCACAAGGTGATGAAGTTCTATCTGTCATTGTTGTTACCCCTTGACTACATGCCGTTAATCCTAAAAGAGTGATGGTTAGGAGAGCGATTTTTTTCATGTTTTTTGTCATATTAATACCCACTGTTTTTATTATGATTTGTTATTTACAGTAAAAAGGATCCAATATTTGGATCCTTTTTAGTTTAGGTCAAGGTTTTAGTTCAATTAATAAACATCACGAACATAACGTTTTTGTTTCTTTAACTTGCTTACGTATTCTTTGGTTTCTTCTTGGTTGAATTGACCATGTGTAGATATGATGTCATGTAACGCTTTATCAACGTCTTTCGCCATATAATACGCGTCACCACATACAAAAAAGTAACCGCCTCGTTCAAGCCATGCAAACAGTTCAGCTCCGTTGTCTCGCATCTTATCTTGGACGTAAACCTTCTCAGCTTGATCTCTAGAGAAAGCTAGATCTAAACGAGTTAAAACCCCTTTAGATTGCAGCACCTCGATTTCTTCTTGGTATATGTAATCGGTGGCGCTATTACGATCTCCAAAAATCAGCCAGTTATCACCAGGGGAAGCCTGTATTTCCCGCTCTTCTAAGAAAGCTCTAAACGGTGCTATGCCTGTCCCGGGTCCAACCATAATCATTGGTGCTTTGTCGTCTTCTGGAACCGCAAAGTTTTTATTTGGCGCAAAGTAGCACGGTACTTTTCCACCTTCGTTAACCAGGTCTGCAAGCCAACTTGAGCAGGTACCATTGTAACTGCGATCCTCATTTTGATAACGAACGCTACCAATCGTTAGGTGCACTTCATCTTTGTTTTTATTCAAGCTTGAAGAAATTGAATATGCTCTTGGAGCGATAGGTTTGAGCAATGACAATACTTCAGCCAGTGAAAGCGTAACATTGGGGTAGTGACGTAAAATATCTAATGTGTCTTTGCCCCATAAAAAATCATTCAAAGCTGAAGTGTCTTCGTTGGCGATCATCTCTATTAGCTTATGATCACTAGCTGCTTCAGCCATCGCTTTTACAAACTCTTTAGAAGGGGTTCTAATATCCAAGTACTGGGTAAAGATTTCTTTTAGACTGTGATTTTCACCATTCCAAGATGGCTTTTCGTTACCGCTAAATTTTAAATGTTCAAGAAATGCTGAAACCAGATCTGGTTGGTTTTCAGGGATAACATTTAGAGCGTCACCTGGCTTATAAAACTCACCAGATCCTTCAAGTGATAGTTCATAGTGAACAATCTCTTTGCTGGATCCTTCTTGGCTTAGAACGCGTTTATGTTTGAGTGTGGCTTGCAGTGGATTCTTGCGTCCAAACTTTGATTTTTGTTTTTGAGGAGATGGCGCACCTTGAGGAGAAGTTGCACCGTCATCACCTTTGTCAGCAATGATTGGTAATGTGGCAATCATCCATTCTTCAGCAAGCTGTTCAAAATCAATATCACAGTCGACTCGAGAGGTAACGCGATTTGCTCCAAGTTGTTCTAGGCGCTCATCCCATAATTTACCAGCAAGGCAGAATTCATCGTAGCTTGTATCGCCTAAAGCTAGAATTGAATAGAAGGTCCCCTCTAGTTTAGGAGCATTTTCATTGTCCATCGTCTGCCATAGGCTTTCTGCGTTGTCTGGCATCTCACCTTCACCATAGGTACTGGTGATGATTAAAATGCGAGATGATTTCACAAAAATTTGAGCATCAACATCGTCCATATCGAAGACGTTGGCTGTCATTCCATATTCTTTAGCTTTTTCTGCAGTATCGTAAGCTACGCTTTCTGCATTACCCGTTTGTGAACCATATAAAATGGTTAACGCCTTAACTTGGGGCTTGGATTCCGCGTGGACAACGGATTCTTCTTTGACTAATAAACGAGAATGTAGACCCGAAAAGAAGCCCGCCAGCCATGTCTTCTGGTCTTCATTAAATGGTATATCTTGTGGCAAATGAGGTACTTTCATTGTTCTTCCTATTTAAGATACTGCCTTTCCTTAGGCTGTTTGGGCTTCTTTATTTTGTTTAATTTCAAATCGAATAACATCAGCAAAGGCGTGACAATATTGAGTCGCTAAGCGTTGGTTAAGTGGCTCTATATCACTCATCTGCTTGTTGATTTCTATTTCACGAGCGATGATCCATACAGCAGTACCACGTGAGTGAGTGTCCCAGACATCACGTCTTGTAAGAGACGCTTTGTAGTCTTGAACTCGCTTATGGGCAAGCAGCACTGATAGCTCGTCATCTTTATAATTTGAAATAGCTTCCTTTACATCTTTCAATATAGAATCCAGAAGCTTTTTGTCTTTAAGCTCGAACATACGCTTTATGAGTCGGTTTTGTTCTGATGCTTCATTATTACCCTGTACTTGCACCAGCTGATGAGCTCGGTGTAACACACCGCTTTGTGCTAAAAGATCACAGATGAGTGAACTATCCATTTCACCATATTGAGGGCTTAAGCCATTTGATAGTGATGTAGCATCACGATAGGCAAAATGAATGTTTTCCATTAGGCGACTCGCTTCACCGTGAATCAGCTCTTCGAGCATTTTTTTACGTGGGTGGGCAGCAAGAATACTTTCTGGATGTTGGCTTTGAACGAGCGCTAAAGGAAGAACTAAAGTAAATAAAGTTCTGCTGGTTGCCCAATCTGACAAGATTTGTTGTGCTTTGAGAGAGTCGGTAAAGCGAATGTGTTGCTCTAAGTGCCATTTCAGCGCATCTTCATAGCCAGGGCTATGCTCAATTAACGGTAATGTCATCACTGAATCTTTGCTGCAGCTCGCTGCAAATTTGCCATTTATGTCATATTGGTAGCTCACACCACCAGACATACCATTACCAAAACCTTTCCCATAGCCGCCTAGATTGATTACAGAACCGTTCGTCATGTATTCACAACAGAAGTCACCGACGCCTTCGACTACTGCGACAGCCCCTGAGTTACGAACTGCGAATCGGTCTCCGGCTTCGCCCTCAATGAAGGTTTGACCGCCTGTCGCTCCAAATAAAGCGAAGTTACCAATAAGAACGTTGTTGCCCGCAGAAAGAGCATTGTTACTTGGTGAGCGAACAACAATATGACCACCACTTGAACCTTTACCGACACCATCATTACAGGTTCCAGTATGCTCCATGACTAAGCCGCTATTGTTGAAAGCGGCATAGCTTTGGCCCGCGCTACCATGACTTTTTACGACGACAGACTCGGAATCAAGATAACGTCTACCGTTGCTTGCATACTTAACGGAAGGGTGGTTTGTAGCAATACTTTTATAGTTTAGGTTACGCTCAATATCGATAGATAGCTGGCCACCTGTCGATTTGTTACGGTTGTTGAGCTTACCTGCATCTAAAACAATGTTCTGCTGCTCTGTTTCAAAGTAGTCATTGAGCAGTGATTCAATCAGTGCATCATCAGGTGTAAAGTCAGCTTCTAAATAAACGGGTTTCTCAATTTTCACCTCGTTAACTTCACGCAAAAGCCCCGTGACATTAAGGCGTCCGACAATGCTGTGGTGGTTAGCTAGGTGAAGTAATTCAGTTTTTCCACGAATCTCTCTTAGGCTTGAGTATCCAAGTTTCGCGAGGTATTCACGGACTTCATGAGCAACGTTTAAGAAGTACTGAGCAAGCGCTCGTGGATCACCTTGATAAAGTTCAGGGTTAGTTGTTAATCCAGCAGGGCATTTAACGTTACAGTTTTTAGCCATCACACATTTCAACATCATGAGGGCTGTGGTACCAAACTCGAATGAGTCCCCACCCATGATAGCTGACTTAATAACATCAATACCTGTTTGGTGCGCATTGGAGCAGCGTAGCGTTACTTTTTCTCGAAGCCCATTTTCACTTAAGGCTTGGTGCACTTCAGATATACCAATTTCAGCTGCTCGACCTGTATTTTTCAAACTAGTAACTGCAGCAGCACCCGTACCACCAGTGTTACCCGCGACGTTGATTACATCAGCTCCGGCTTTAGCTACCCCAACAGCAATGGTACCAATACCTTCAGAAGACACGAGCTTGACGATAACTTTGACTCGCGCAGCTTTCGCATCGTGAATCAGTTGCCCCAAATCTTCGATAGAATAAGTATCGTGATGTGGGGGAGGGCTGACTAGTTCTACCCCAGGTGTTCCGCCACGTGCGGCTGCAATTTCTACGGTTACTTTTGGGGAAGGCAGTTGACCACCTTCGCCTGGTTTTGCACCTTGAGCTATCTTTATTTCGATTTCTTCAAGTAAAGGATCGGCTAGGTAGCCGACCCAAACACCAAATCGACCAGAAGCAAACTGTTTGATCTTACTGGCTTTGATCGAGTTAAATCGAGAAGAGTGCTCGCCCCCTTCTCCGGAGTTGCTCATTGCACCAGCTATGTTGGTACCTTGCGCGACAGCTTGGTGAGCGTTGGAGTTAAGTGCACCATGGCTCATTGCGCCAGAAGCGAATGTTGGAGTGATTTTGTGCGCTGGAGCAACATCGCTCAACTCGATAGGTGCTCTAGCAGCTTTTACTCGACTTAGAAAACGTGAAAGATCTGGTTTGGCATCCACAAAAAGAACGTTGCCTTCTAACCAGATTTTATTGATCGTATTGACCCACGTTGTTTCTATTGCAATTTTGAGTGCGTTGATATTCTCAGGCTTATGTAATTCAAGAGAAAAAACATGAGTGTCACTAGAGTGTGGTGTGACGTTTAAGCCTGACCATAGGTAGCCGATATTCCCTTCAAAATGGAATCGATCTAGCAAGTGAGAAAACTCATCAGCGCTTTGAATGGCACCAAAATCTAAAGGTAACAATAGGATATCGCGAAGTGCTGCCGGGCGAGTTTCCCGTTCTTTATAAAGGCTTTGAGAGAAAGAGCGGTACGATGGTGTAACTGTAAACGCATCAATTTGAGCTGGCGTTAATTTTTCATAGCCAGACTCTTTGTAGGCAATATCTGCATTGGTCACGACCGCTGATTCTAACGCTTGTTCCGCTTGTTCTTGATCGATGTAACGAACGGTCTCTTGAGTCATGTTTATGTACTCACGAACCGCAGTATTACCAAAACTGTGGCCAGCTCCATCTTGACGTTCTTTAAACAAACCTAAGAGTGGGATCTGATTTTCTTCGTTAATCGCAAGAGCTTTAAAGTGCCATTTGGCATTACTCCATGCCAAATCTTCAAATTGAGCACCACCGACAGGGGAACTAATATTTGGGAAATATGCTTTTAAATTTTCGGAATCCGTGTCGAGGAAGTTTGATTCAAAGAACTCCCCTCCGATGTAGCTTTCTGCAGTACAAAGACCAAATTTACCCATGGTCTTCATTAGCGATTTTTCACATGCTTTCTTGAAGTTTGCTAATCCGACTTCCACCGATTGATTTTTGGATAGTGTCATTGCCCGGTGATGTACTGAAATCGGACATACCGCAGAGACACCAAAACCGAGGATACACGCAATATCGTGGCTACTAGCAGCCTGTCCAGTTTGGTAGATCACGCTGGCGTCAAAACGTAGCCCTTGCTTGATCAATCGCTGGTTTATTGTTGTTGCCACAAGGATAGCCGGTAACGCCGCTTTGTCTTTCGCGATATTCTTATCACTTAAAACAATGATGCAGTGTCCTGCGCGTACAGCAGCTTCAACATCATCAGAAAGTTGTGATAAGGATTCTTTTACTCTTTCTGCATTGCCTTCTCTGCTGTTGAGAGTTGGTGTAAATAGGGCGTCAAAAGTCGCGATAGATATGTGTTTTTGCGCCAGTATTTGCTCTAACTGTTGCGGTAATACAATCGGAGATTGTAAAACCAATTGGGTGTTGTCTGTCGAGCTAAAGTTTGGTTTCGCACCTAAAGCGACCCTTAACGTCATGCCGTCAGACTCTCTTAGCGAGTCTAAAGGAGGGTTGGTGACTTGAGCAAAACGTTGACTAAAGTATTTAGACATCCCCCCTTCTTCGTCAGTTAAAACGTTAGGAGCAAGACCAAAGCCCATTGCGGTAATCTTTTCCGCACCAGTCTCAATCATTGGGTCTAAAAAGAATTTGAAGCTTTCTTGGTTTAATGAATAAGCGACATGGCGGCTGTAAGAACTGAAGGTTTTGTTTTCAGTAATTTGTTCTAAAGTACTAGGCTCAAGATCATCCAACGTTATTCTTGCTGACTCTAATAGGGCAGTGTAGTTGCGCTCTTTAGCTAAGGTTTCAAGCACTTCTTTTGTTTCATAACTCTGCCCTGTCGCATGATCAAAGTAGATCATGCCGCCCGCTTGGATTCGTCCAAATCGAGTAACTTGTTCGGCAGGAAAGTCTATCTGACCAGCTTCACTCATTACTGCGAGATATCGCTCTGTTTCTACAGTACGTAGAGGACGCAGACCAAGGCGATCCAGCCTAGCGCCTACCTTGACTCCATCTGAGAAGATAAGTGCAGCAGGCCCATCGTTTTTCTCTTCTGAAAGGCTGAAATATTCCAGCATTGCTTTAACTTCAGAGGAAAGAGTATCATCGTTTTCCCAAGCTGGTGGCATCATTGCGAGCACGGCTGTGACGATGTCCAGTTCATCTTCAACAACGCGTCTAGCTAAGGTTTGATCAAGTCGAGCTGAGTCTGATTGTCCTTTAGGGAAAATTACCTTTTTGTGCTGCTGACGAGCAATTGCATCTTCGCTTAAACGGTTTTTCTTGTCGGTGTTGAGTTCGCCATTGTGCGCCATTCTTCGGAAAGGCTGTGCCATCATAGTGGCTGGAGCGGTATTGGTTGAAAAGCGAGTATGGAAAAATAGCGTTGTAATTTGATGATCAGAATGACTTAAATCTTTAAAGTAAGGCACGACTTCCCAAGAATTGAGACGACCTTTATAAACTTGAGTCTTTGAACTCATAGAGAGTGGATAAAAGCCATTCAGCTTATCGTCCGTGAAGCCAATAGACTCAAGCTCACTCAATGCCAAGTTGATATCTAGTTCAAAGGCTTCTGGGGATCGACCTTCACGATCATTGAGAAAAACGGTTTGTTGTATCGCTTGCTGTACTTTTTGAGAGGCTTGGTTAATCGCTTTATTTGATACAGGGACTTCTCGCCAGAGTGCGATGGCTAAGTCGAATTTAGCTAACGTACGTTCAATGAGTTGTTTGGCTGCGTCAAATTCTAATTGGTCAAAAGGGAAAAAAAAGTTAGCGACACCAAAATCACCTTTACTCAATTGATCTTGAGAAAGTAAGACTTGGTAGAAATTGACGGATAAGTCGATATTGACCCCTGCACCATCTCCAATCCCTTCAGCATTCATGCCGCCACGGTGTGGGATAGTACATAAAGCTTGATGAGCAAGTGCGAGTAAATCGTGAGTTTGTTCACCACTTTTATCTGTGATGAATCCTACCCCACAACTCGAGTGCTCATGCTCGCGATCATACAGCGAGCGATATTCCTGATTCATTCGATCATTTCCTTGATTGCTTGCAGCCTAGACTGCGGGTTCCTTTGGCTTGTATCACTACAGTGCCGAATCCTTCAGCTTTTTATTTAAGAACGATTCCTATTCACTCTTAAAGCGATCTCAATAATTATCATGGCGTTTCTAGGATGGCAAGTTTATTTATCATGGTTCATCACCTATATTGCATAATTATTACTTAATTTGCGTGGGGTGATTGGTTTTTTATATTGTATAAACTTGTTTGATAAACTTAGTTTGGCAATAAACTCTATTTGCGAATAATTCTTAATAAATAATCACTTATTTGAGTTTTTTATAAATTCATATTGTTGAAAGAAGTAACGTCGTACTTGAAAGTGATATTTAACATTTTATTATCATTTCAATGAGGGTAGATGAATAGTTAAGTAGTTGCTTTCGAAGTAGCTACGGACAGTATTAAAGTATCCTGCCGGAAGATAAGTACAAAAAAAGCCAGCATAAAATGCTGGCTAAAAATTTGGAAGGATTGCTGCTATTTAATGCAGCTTGTAATTATTTACGCTGAAAGCATTAGTGAATCAGATTTTGCTTCAAGATTGGTCCCACCCATTAGATAACCATCTATTTCTCGAGCACATTCACGACCTTCATTAATACAACGAACAACAAGTGATTGACCTGTGCGCATATCGCCTGCTGCAAATACGCCTTTTTGGCTAGTTGCAAAACCTTGCGTTGCTACATTGCCACGATCATCAAGTTTGATGTCTAGTTGAGCAAGTACACCTGTTGGTTCTGGATGTAAGAAGCCCATCGCTAGGAATGCCATATCACATGGAATTACTCGCTCAGAGTTTGCTACTTCTTCAAAACCAGGACGTTCACCAGGCTTAGCGTCTTGCCATACGATGTCAGCAATGCGTAGGCCAGTTACTTCACCTTTATCGTTGCCGATAAATTCTTTAGTCAGAATATTCCAGTGACGTTCACAACCTTCTTCGTGGGAAGTGGTCGTTTTCATGATCATTGGATATTGAGGCCAAGGCATATTAGCAGGGCGCTTCTCTGGCGGGATCGGCATGATCTCTACCTGAGTAATGCTCGCTGCTTTATGACGGTTTGATGTACCAACACAGTCAGAGCCGGTATCACCACCACCGATAACCACAATGTGCTTATCTTTAGCGTGAATTTCTTCTGTCTTAAGCTCTAAGTCATTTGCACGACGGTTATTTTGACCTAAGAATTCCATAGCGAAATGAACACCTTTGAACTCTCGACCTGGGATTGGTAAATCACGAGGAACCGTTGAGCCGCCCGTTAACAGTACAACATCGAATTCTTGACGAAGTTGTTGAGCATTAACGTTCACACCAATGTGTTGGTTAACTTCAAACTTCACACCAGCTTGAGCCATCAGGTCAACCTTACGGTCGATGACGTCCATACCTAGTTTGAAGTCAGGAATACCAAAACGCAGCAGACCACCTACTTTTTCGTCACGTTCAAATACAGTAACGGTGTGACCAGCACTGTTTAGTTGCTCAGCTGCGGCTAAACCAGCAGGACCAGAACCGATGATCGCAATTGTTTTACCAGTGCGAGAACGTGGTGTTTTTGGTTTGGCGTACCCTTCACGGTACGCCGTTTCTACAATCGTTTTTTCGATATTACAGATTGTGATTGGATCTTGGTTAATACCAAGTACACATGCACTTTCACAAGGAGCAGGGCATACACGACCTGTAAATTCAGGGAAGTTGTTTGTAGAACTAAGGATGTTCCAAGCTTCTTCCCAGCTATCACGGTAAACCGCATCGTTGAATTCGGGAATGATGTTACCAATCGGACAACCGTTGTGACAGAAAGGGACACCACAATCCATACAACGAGATGCCTGAGTACCGATCTTTTCACCAAACTCTTCGTTAAGTACGAATTCTTTGTTGTCTTCGATACGAACTGATGGATCGAGCTTCTTTGGAAGCTCACGACCGTGTTCTAAAAATCCAGTAGGCTTACCCATTATACTGCCTCCACTTCTTCCGTTTGTGCCTGTTGTGCTTCAGCCTTACGCTTTTGAAGTACCGCTTTGTAATCACGTGGCATTACTTTAACCAGTGATTGAATGCTTACTTCAAAGTTGTCTAGGAAAGACTTAGCAACTTCACTTCCTGTGAATTCAACGTGCTTAGTTAGCATTTCTTTTAGCAGAGCTTTATCTTCTGCTTCGATTGGATCTAGGTCGACCAGTTCAGCATTAAGCTTGGTTTCAAAGTCACCTGCTTTATCCCAAACATACGCAACACCACCACTCATACCAGCCGCAAAGTTACGACCTGTCGAGCCAAGGATTACCGCGACACCACCAGTCATGTATTCACAACCGTGGTCGCCTACGCCTTCTACAACGACCTTTGCACCAGAGTTACGAACACAGAATCGTTCGCCAGCCATACCGCGAATGTAAGAATCACCTGATGTAGCACCGTAGAAACAAACGTTACCTACAACGATGTTGTCTTCAGCTACGATAGAAGATTTTGCGTCAGGGTATAGTACTAGCGTACCGCCAGATAAGCCTTTACCCCAGTAATCGTTCGCGTCGCCTTCAACTTCAAATTTCACACCTTTCGCAAGGAATGCACCGAAAGACTGACCTGCACTACCGTAGAACTTAACATTCATTGGCTTTGGTAAACCTTGGTCTTTGTAGACTTTAGAAATCTCGTTAGACAGCATGGTACCCGCAGAGCGGTCTGTGTTGATGATAGGGAATTCAGCGTTAACAGCTTCACCTTTCTCAAGTGCTGGAATAGCAGCTTGAATCAACTTGCGGTCTAGAACTTCTTCTAGGTTATGGTTTTGCTGTGTTTGGTTGTAAATACCATCGCCTTCACGCGCAGGTTCAATATGTAGAACAGGCGTTAGATCTAGGTTTTTGTACTTCCAGTGACCGATATCTTCACGAACTTTCAGTTTCTGAGATTGACCAACCATTTCTTGAATTGTGCGATAGCCAAGTTCTGCCATCACTTCACGTAGACCTTCAGCCATGTACTGGAAGAATGTCACTACGTCTTCTACGCGACCGTCGAAACGTTCACGAAGGGTCTTGTTCTGTGTTGCGATACCAACTGGGCAAGTGTTTTTGTGACACTTACGCATCATGATACAGCCTTCAACAACTAATGCTGCTGTTGCTACGCCCCATTCTTCAGCACCTAGTAGTGTTGCTACTGCAAGGTCACGAGGTGTTTTCATCTGACCATCAGACTGAACAACGATACGGTTACGTAGACCATTCTTCAGTAGTGTTTGGTGAGTTTCCGCTAGACCTAGCTCCCAAGGAAGACCGGTATGACGGATAGATGACATTGGAGATGCACCTGTACCACCATCAAAGCCAGCGATAAGTACAACGTCAGCTTTTGCTTTTGCTACACCTGATGCGATCGTACCTACACCTGCTTCCGATACTAGCTTCACGTTTACACGACCAGCACGGTTAGCGTTCTTCAGATCGTAGATTAGCTGAGCCAAATCTTCGATTGAGTAGATATCATGGTGTGGCGGTGGTGAAATTAGACCAACACCCGGAGTCGAGTGACGTGTCGCACCGATCCAATCATCAACTTTATCACCAGGTAATTGACCACCTTCGCCAGGTTTTGCACCTTGTGCCATCTTAATCTGAAGTTCATCAGCATTAGATAGGTAGTAAGAAGTCACACCAAAACGACCTGAAGCAACTTGTTTAATTGCTGAACGTTCCCAATCGCCATTTTCTTTGCGCTCGAAACGAACTGGGTCTTCACCGCCTTCGCCTGAGTTAGATTTAGCACCGATACGGTTCATTGCGACAGCAAGTGTTGAGTGTGCTTCGTGTGAGATAGAACCAAAGCTCATCGCACCTGTAGCAAAACGCTTCAAAATATTCTCAATAGGTTCAACTTCCGCTAGAGGGATAGAACCTGCTGGATTTTTGATGAATGCTAGCTGGCTACGCAGTGTTGCTGCATTGTCACCTTGGTCATCAACGGCTTTCGCGTACTTCTTGAATTGAACGTAATCTTTGTTACGAGTTGACTCTTGAAGCAAAGAAATTGTTTCTGGGTTGAATAAGTGTTTTTCACCACGTTGTTTCCACTGGTAAACACCACCAACATCTAGAACTTGTACTGGGATTTCACGTGTCGGGTAGCCCACACGGTGACGAACCAATACTTCTTTCGCGATGTCATCGATAGTCAGGCCTTGAATACGAGAAACTGTGCCTGTGAAGTATTTTTCAACTACAGATTTACTAATACCAAGAGCTTCAAAAATTTGAGCACCGTGGTACGACTGAAGCGTAGAGATACCCATCTTAGAGAAGATCTTAAGAAGACCGCCGTTAACACCTTTACGGTAGTTGTCGAACAGTTCTTCAGCCGATAGATTAGGGTCTAGCTTCTTAGTACGCTGAAGATCAATGATCGTTTCAGTCACTAGGTATGGGTTAACTGCGTTAGCACCGTAACCGACTAAGGTTGCAAAGTGGTGCGTTTCACGAGCGTCGCCAGTCTCTACTACGATGTCACACTTCGCACGTAAACCTTTACGGATTAGGTGGTGGTGAACTGCGCCAACAGCCAGCATTGCTGGAATAGCTGCGTGGTTAGAGTTAACTGCACGGTCAGTTAGAAGAATGATTGAGTAACCATCGATTACTGCATCTTCGGCATACTGACAAATACGCTTAAGAGCACGTTCAAGTTTGCCTTCTTCTTCACTTGCTCGGAAAACGATATCTAGCGTCTTAGCTTGTAAGTGCTCGTTATCGATAGCGCGAAGTTTTTCAAGTTCAGCGTTTGAAAGTACTGGAGATTCTAGTTCTACTTTTTGACAGTGTTCTGGGGTTTCTGCCAGTAAGTTCTGATCTTTACCTAGGTAAGTGTTCAGAGACATAACCATGCGCTCACGAATCGGGTCGATAGGCGGGTTAGTTACTTGAGCAAATAACTGTTTGAAGTAGTTTGATAGATGCTGAGATTGGTGAGAAAGAATCGCTAGTGGCCAATCGGCACCCATAGCAGAAAGTGGTTCATAACCAGTCTTCGCAAGAGGAACGATAATCTCGTTCACTTCTTCAGAGCTCACACCAAAAGCTTGTTGGTGATGCATCAGTTTTTCAGGAGAAGGTTGGCTGTGTGCATTATCTGCTTCAGGCAATTCTTTCAAGCTTAATAGGTTGTCTTTAACCCATTGCTCGTATGGCTGTGAGTTAGCAATGCCATCTTTCACTTCTTCATCAGAAATGATGCGACCTTGCTCTAGGTCAGCAACAAAAATACGACCTGGTTGCAGACGACCACGGAACTCTACGTTCTCTGGTTCAATTTCAACAACGCCAGATTCAGAAGCCATCACAAGGAAGTCATCTTTGGTCACTGTGTAACGAGAAGGACGCAGACCGTTACGGTCAAGTGTTGCGCCAACTTGAACACCATCAGTGAAACATACAGAAGCAGGGCCATCCCAAGGTTCCATAACATTCGCGTGGTACTGGTAGAACGCACGACGAGTTGGATCCATGTTTTTGTTTTCTTGCCATGCTTCAGGGATCATCATCATCAATGCATGTGGCAGGCTGCGACCAGAAAGAACTAGGAGCTCTAATGCCATATCAAAGTTAGATGAATCTGAACTGCCTTCCTGACAAATAGGAAGAAGCATGTCGATTTCAGCTTTTGTGAAAAGATCAGATTCAATGATCGCTTCACGTGCTTTCATCCAGTTCAAGTTACCACGAACCGTATTGATTTCGCCGTTATGAGCGATGTAACGGAATGGTTGAGCTAGACGCCAGCGAGGGAATGTATTTGTTGAGAAACGAGAGTGAACAAGCGCAAGTGCCGTTACCATCGTTGGGTTTTGAAGATCTAGGAAGTATTGAGGAACTTGTTCCGTCGTTAACTGACCTTTGTAAACTAGAGTCTTATATGACATTGAGTTGATGTAGAAATCATCGCCAATGTTAGACACACTTTCTAAACATACACGAACCGTGTAGTTACGTAGTACGTAAAGTTTACGCTCTAGTTCTTCTGGAGTGGTACTTGGGCCACCAGAAATGAATACGTGTTCAAATTGAGGTTCAGTGCTTAGTGGATCTGCACCGATCATTGAGTTGTCAGTTGGTAATTCACGGTAGCCTAAAACTTCAAGTTCTAGACGCTGAGCATTACGCTCAAGAATATCACGACACTGTGCACGCTTGTGTTCATCTTTAGGGAAAAGTACAACACCAACACCGTACTTTTCAAAAGAAGGAAGCTTAATTCCAAGCGTTACCGACTCTTCAAGTAAAAATTCATGGGGCTTTTGTAGCAAGATACCTGCGCCATCACCAGAGCAAGGATCACAACCTTGACCACCACGGTGTTCCATACGCGCTAGCATATCGAGGGCTTGAGTTACTACATCATGAGATTTACGGTTTTTTAGGTGAGCGACAAAACCGATACCACACGCATCATGCTCCAATTCTGGAGTATACATGCCCTGTGCACTCTGCTCTCTATCTACCATAGATACATCCTTCCAGTTTATTCTAGGCACAACTCCGCTTATATACAGATGATGAGCCTTGTCCTTTTATATTTATGAATCTAAAACTAACCCTTGGTGAGTTAGTTTGAGTCCTTTCCGTATCCCGCAGAAAAATATTGCGAGAAAAACAATCCTTGGTGTTTTCCAGTTAAATTTGAACACAATCTAGTGATTCATATAGGTGG
The DNA here is from genome assembly GCF_024347495.1 of Vibrio gallaecicus. Lineage (NCBI taxonomy): Bacteria > Pseudomonadati > Pseudomonadota > Gammaproteobacteria > Vibrionales > Vibrionaceae > Vibrio > Vibrio gallaecicus. The sequence goes on from NZ_AP025490.1 coordinate 554,289, forward strand.
GGTTAGGGAAACACCGATGTTTCGATGAGTTTCTTTGTAGTTGGAAATACAAATAAACCGCAAAAACTGTAAGTATCCTACAATTTTGTGAGGTTGAAATGCAAACAAAAGTAGATCGCAGCGCATTTTTTTTACACTGGAAATAGAAGTTATGTGTGTATTTTGCCTAATAAGTCGAATGTAACGCATTATTTTTGCATGTTTATTGACTTGGTATAACGCATATCGTTTTTATCTAATTAAAATTGCCCCTTAGTTATTTTCATTACCGTAATTTTATTACACAAATCTTAATGATATTCATTTCGATTTGCAACAGGGTTAAACAATGCAACTGCACGAGCTAGTCAACAGCATAGGACAAGACTTACAGCGCCGTTATGGTGAGAAAGTCCATAAGTTAACCTTACATGGTGGGTTTAGCTGCCCAAATCGAGATGGCACGATAGGAAAAGGCGGTTGCACGTTTTGTAATGTTGCGTCTTTTGCTGATGAAGAGACTCAAATTCAAAGTATTGCTGCTCAATTAAGCGATAGAGCTGGAGAGATCGCCCGCGCTAAAAAGTATCTGGCTTATTTTCAAGCTTACACAAGCACCTATGCAGAAGTTCAAGTGCTAAAGAATATGTATGAAGAAGCGCTGCAGGCTCCCGAAGCCGATATTGTAGGCTTATGCGTGGGTACTCGACCTGATTGTGTACCGGATTCGGTACTCGATTTATTGTCAGGTTATGTTCAACAAGGTTATGAGATTTGGCTTGAGCTAGGCCTACAAACTGGCAACGATTTAACACTCAAGCGTATTAACCGTGGGCATGATTTTGCCATATATGAACATATTACTCAGCGGGCTCGTGCCTTAGGAATAAAAGTCTGCACGCATTTAATTGTTGGCTTACCAAAAGAAACGAAAGCCGATAATTTAGAAACGCTAAGGAAGGTGCTTGAAGTAGGCACTGATGGTATTAAATTACATGGTCTACATATTGTTGAAGGCAGCACCATGGCGAAAGCATGGAAAGCGGGTAAATTAGAGGCGCCTACGCTAGAAGAATATGTCGACATTGCCTGTGAGTTGATTCAAAGAACACCAGCTGACATTGTGTTTCATCGAGTATCGTCCGCAGCAAGAAGACCCACATTATTGTCACCATTGTGGTGTGAGAATCGCTGGTTAGCGATGACTGAAATAGGCAGAGCACTTGATAAATCAGGTCCTCAAGGTATGAAGGTCGCCCAACCTTTTGAATATACACTGCCAATTTTAACAGCAGATAAAATAGTCAATTAGTGATATATTTTATCTATTGAATAGGTCGATGTATTGAGTGTAAATGGAACTGCTAAAAAGTTGGTTGTGGGATAATACGTATGGCTACGGCTTTGATATCGTAATTATTCTATTGTGCATTTTAATGTTTTGGTTTGTTTATTCTCGCTACCAAACCCACTTAGCCAATATCCTTTTAGACTCACCTTCCGCAATTTGTTTTATTGACCTGCGTTCTGGAGAAGTGTTGCAAGCAAATCGACCTGCTATGCAGCTTCTTGGAATTCGCCTTATTGGAATTAGCTTCCGTTATCCGACAACAGAAAGCCAACATAACTTCCTGCAATATTTATCCAGTCACCAACAATCACAATCTTTTGAGCAAGTCTCATTTTGGACATCATCAGAGTTTGAATCATTTAAAGTCAATTTTTCAGGTAGAAAAGTGTTCTTCCGCGGGAAGCGTGTGTGGATGATTTACGCATCCCCACATCAAAATTCTCAAGAAGAGCAGTCGGAAGAAATTAAAGCTCTAAATGTAGCTCGGACGGCTCTAGATTCTTTATCTGAATTAATTTATGTGAAAGATGAAAGTGGCAAATTAGTCGCGAGTAACCGCTCGTTCAAAAGGTTTTGGCATGGTCGACCTGAGGAAGGCACATTTAATGTGTCCGGTGGGATGCTTAAAGGTCGAGTAAGCGAACGATCATGGACGACTGATCAAGATGGAAAAAGTTGCTTGCTGGAAACTTATCAAAGCGTTTTACTTTCTGAAAATGGTCACAATATTGGAGTGCTCTCGATCAGTCATGATGTGACGGATTGGCATGATATGCAGCAGCAATTACGCGCCGAAATGGAAAAGCGTAAAGATACAGAGGTAGCGCTGGCGCAGAGAGATACTATTCTGCAAAATATCCTAGAGTCTAGCCCTGACTCTATTGGGATCTTCAATGAAAACATGGTCTACCAAGCTTGTAATCGACCATTTGTTCGTGCTCTTGGCATTTCAGATGTCAATGACTTGATCGGTAAACGCTTGCAAGATGTGGTTCCCGGTAATATGTATCTAAGATTGTCCGAAACCGATACTCAAGTGCTTCATCATGGAAAGTCCTTACGTTATATCGACAAAGTTCAGTCCAGTGAAGGTAACTACACTTGGTATGACGTAGTTAAATCTCCATTTAGGGAACCAGCTTCAGGAACTAATGGTGTACTCATTATGGCTCGCGATATTTCTGAACGTTACCTAGCGGAACAAAAGCTCGAAGAAGCGAATTTAGAACTGGAACGTTTAAGCTTTATAGATAGTTTGACTCAGGTATCTAACAGACGTCGATTTGATGAGCAGCTAACGACACTTTGGCATCATCATATCCGTGAGAATATCCCAATTACTATAATGCTGTGTGATATCGATTTCTTTAAAGGTTACAACGACTTTTATGGACACCAACAAGGTGATGACGCTTTAATTCGAGTGTCCCAAGCCTTTACTCGAGTACTGAATCGTTCTTCTGATTGTGTAGCACGATATGGCGGTGAAGAATTTGGCTTTATCCTGCCTAATACAACGGCTACAGGTGCTCAGTTAGTGGCACAAAGGATTCATGACGAAGTTGAAAAGCTAAGTCTTCAACATGACAAGTCTACAGTATCTAATCTATTAACAGTGAGCTTAGGTATTGCGTCGCTTGTTCCTAGACCAAGCGATGAAATGGAATCTGCGGTTGCTCTTGCAGACAGCGCACTTTATCAAGCAAAAGCCGATGGTAGAAACCAAACCAGTGTTCATCCTTCATCTATGTTTTAAGCTTAGGTTCTCTATTGCTCATTTATAGAATTCACCTTTTATTTAAAATGAATGGCACTCTCTTTCATGTGATGTGACAAGCTTACCTACTGACTCTAAACAGGTTAGAATATTGCTAGTCTTATCGCATGGAGCGCTAAATGAAACCCATGAAAAATCTCGCCCAGTACTATGTCGATCTTCTCGTCAAACTGGGAATTGTCCGCTTTTCTATCTTACTTGCCTTGGCTCTAGTCGCTCTTGCCGTTGTGGTTCAAGTCGGAATCACTTTAGCCTTAAAAGGCAATGTTGATGATATCGATATTGTCCGTTCTGTTTTCTTCGGTCTTGTTATTACCCCTTGGGCAGTTTACTTCTTATCTGTTGTTGTTGATCAGCTGGAAGAGTCTCGTCAGCGTTTAGCTAAGTTAGTTTCTAAGCTTGGTGATATGCGCTCTCGAGATCAGGATTTAAACAATGAACTTCAATTGAATATCGAAAAGCTGAATCAAGAGATTGAGGAGCGTAAAAAGGCAGAAGAAGCACGTGCTGAAGCGATGTACGATCTTGAAAATGAAGTCTTTCAACGAGAGCGAACTCAGTTAGAGTTAGCGGAACGCACGGCGTTATTACGTTCATTTATTGATGCTTCCCCTGATTTGATCTATTACCGGAATGAAGAGGGTGTTTTTTCTGGGTGTAATCGGGCGGTTGAGGAGCTAACTGGAAAGAAAGAAAAAGATCTGGTGGGTTTAACGCCTTGGGATGTATACAGCAAAGAAGTGGCACAACAAGTTGTTGAGACCGATGAGAAAGTTTTTGCCGATAACCAAGCCTTAACTTATGAACAGTGGCTGGAGTACCCCGATGGTCGTAAAAATTATTTCGAATTACGTAAGGTGCCATTCTATAGCAAAGAAGGTCGTCATTTAGGGTTAGTCGGTTTTGGGCGAGACATTACTGAGCGTAAAGAACATCAAGAATCATTAGAAAAAGCGAGCCGAGATAAAACAACCTTTATCTCGACCATTAGCCATGAATTAAGAACGCCACTAAACGGTATTATTGGCTTAAGTCGAATGCTGCTTGATAGCCATTTAACCCAAGAGCAGCGTAAGCATATGCAGACGATTAAAGTCAGTGCTGTGACTTTAGGTAATATCTTTAATGACATTATCGACATGGATAAGTTTGATCGTCGCAAATTGGAATTGCTGCCTACGCCTGTGAATTTTGAAGACTTTGTCGTAGAGATGGAAAGTATCTCTGGGTTAATGGCAGAGCAAAAAGGGCTGAGATTTGATTTAGAGAGATTGTCTGAACTTCCTCTTGCGATTGAAGTTGATGGCACTCGCTTAAGACAAGTGCTTTGGAATTTAGTCAGTAACGCAATGAAGTTTACCAAAGACGGTGGTGTGGTGATGACGGTCAGCGCTGATGTTGAAGACGGATTTGCCAATATAGTGATGGAAGTTGAAGATACCGGCATTGGTATACCTGAAGCGGAAGTTGATAAGATTTTCGCGATGTATTATCAGGTAAAATCTGGCGCTGATAACTTACACGCAGTCGGAACTGGTATAGGTTTAGCCGTTTCTAAGCAGCTGATTAATATGATGAATGGTGATATTGATGTCACCAGTGAAGAAGGCTTTGGTAGTACATTTACTGTTTCAATTCGCGTTCCCGTTCATAACGATCAAAAAGTGCTGCTCAAAACTCCGAGAAAGCAGTCTCAATTGAATATTTTCATGGTTGAGGATATTGAACTTAATGTAACGGTTGCTCGTTCATTACTTGAAAGTTTAGGTCACACAGTCAAAGTTGCGATGACAGGGAAAGATGCACAAATTGAGTTTACCCCAGAAGAATATGATTTAGTTCTATTGGATATCCAGCTTCCAGATATGACAGGCTTTGATGTGGCTCAGTACTACCGCGACAAATATCCAGAGTTACCGCCATTAGTAGCACTCACTGCTAATGTACTGAGTGACAAACAAGAATACTTCCAAAAAGGAATGGATGAGGCGATCAGTAAACCCTTATCGGTAAAAGCGATTCAAGACGTGATTGCCGAGTTAGTTGAAGTTGTTCCTCATGATATTAAAAGTAATGAGCCGTTAAGCTCTAACGTTTCCCACTCTAAGCTATCTGACACGTATCCAAAAGATGCTGATTCAGACGATTTTTTGGGTGAAGATGCGAAAGCGAATAAGAAGTGTCTTGAGTCAGTAACACAGGAGAATCCTGCTTCGATTGATACCAGTTTACTTGATATCGACATGCTAGAGTCTTATGTTGATATTGTCGGGTCAAAGCCTGTTCTTGATAGTATAAAAATGTTTGAAGATATGATGCCCGGGTATATGGACATTTTAAATGCAAATATGGCAGCAAAAGATCAAGCAAGTATTGTTTCAGAGGCTCATAAAATTAAAGGTGCTGCGGGTTCTATTGGCTTAAAACGAATCCAGAAAACAGCTCAAAAAGCTCAATCACCAGATATGCCAGGATGGTGGGATAGCGTATCTGGGTGGGTTGATTCAATAAATAATGAATATCAACACGATATTGAAGTTCTCAAAAGTTGGTTAAACCAAAGGTAGAAAAATGAAAAAAATTGCATTGGTATGTGCGCTGGCTTTAGCTGGCTGTTCAACAACTCAAGTCGAGTGGCAACAAGACAATCAAATTAAAGTTGCAGAAGCGACGGTCGTGCTGAAAAGTAACTTATGGATAAATAAAATGCCAAGCATTGGTGAAGCACAAGACCAAATGCTGCATGGAGCTATTTATCTTCAAGCCACGTCAGAATTACCGGCGGAGCTAGCTGTTGAAGGGCTTACAATTAAGCAGGGTGCTGAAACTTGGCTGATTGATGGTAACGATTTGGAATTAAGAACACATGGTGAAACTCAATGGGAAGTCGCTTTTAAATGGCAGTTAGAGGTCGATGATACACAGCCTGTTGATGTTGCTGTTCAACTAAAAGATGGTGAAGCGGTAAAGTGGTTGGTTGAGCATGATGTGAAGGTTGATACTGTTTACTAAATTATTAAGTATAAATCTAAAAAAGGAGCCTGTTATGCAGGCTCCTTTTTCATTATTAGAAAACAAAACACTTTCTAAAACTAACTTACCGTAAAGGTGGTTAGTCTTCTAGGTCACCACAGAAGCGGTAGCCTTCACCGTGAATCGTAGCAATGATTTCTGGAGTACCAGAAATTGATTCAAAGTGTTTACGAATACGACGAATCGTTACATCAACAGTACGGTCATGTGGTTTAAGCTCACGACCAGTCATCTTCTTAAGAAGGTCTGCACGTGTTTGTATCTTCCCTGGGTTTTCACAGAAGTGAAGTAACGCACGGAATTCAGAACGTGGCAGTTTGTAACCTTCGCCATCAGGGCTAACAAGAGAACGGCTGTTGATATCAAGAACCCAACCATTGAACTCGTATTTTTCTACGCTGCGTTTTTCTTCAGTTGTAGCACTTGTGCTCATTGAACGGTTTAGAAGGTTACGTGCACGAATAGTTAATTCACGAGGGTTAAATGGCTTAGTGATGTAGTCATCAGCACCGATTTCGAGGCCGAGGATCTTATCTACTTCATTATCACGACCAGTTAAGAACATAAGTGCTACGTTTGCTTGTTCTCTTAACTCTCGAGCTAATAAAAGACCATTTTTACCAGGAAGGTTAATGTCCATAATAACCAGGTTTACTTGGTTGTCAGAAAGCACTTGATGCATTTCTTCACCATCGCTGGCCTCAAAAACAGCATATCCCTCTGCTTCAAAAATACTCTTAAGAGTGTTACGAGTTACTTGCTCATCTTCAACGATAAGAATCTGCGGGGTTTGCATTTGGCGGTACCTAAATTTGTGACTAAACTGTGCTAATAGAATAAATTCTAGGCAAAAAAATAACATACAGGTAATGTAATTTTGATGATAACTCAAAGTTTTCAAAAAAACACTTACTTCCCGCTATCCGCCTTCCTTGCAGCTTTGCCCAATAACGTATATCCAAGTACGCCTATACTATTCTGTTAGTGATTGCTACGAATTCTATAATGTTAACAGCATGCTAACAATGCGAGAATGTTAATTCCATTCACTTTGTTGATTTATATCAATTGCTGATTTGCAACAAACGCTAATAGTATGGCTACAAGTTAAGCTGTATGTTAATTGACTAGTTAATTAACATATTGGAATTTTTATACATGAAAGAATTGTAGATGACTTGTAGAGTTTTGTCGGAAGATCTTGTAATACCGTCGGTAAAAGAGATTAGGATAACGATAAAACACGCAAAAACTCATTTAATAAATTATAAAGCCTGCTTTGTAACTGAATGTGTTTTATAACTGGTTAAACTGTATAACTAAAGATGCATAATGCTATGCCACTTCGCATAGTTTAATCTCATGGAGGATATATGCACGATATAACACCGGACTTGTGTGACCAATTTGAAAGTAAAGTTACTTTACTTCGACTTCCTACTCAAAACTACGGTCAAAAAGGTGCGTTCTGGGGTGAAATTGTCACAGTACGTTGCTATCACGATAATTCTAAAGTACGCGAAATGCTCGAAAAAGATGGGACTGGCAAAGTATTATTTGTAGATGGTAACGGTTCTTGCCAGAAGGCTCTTTTGGGAGATCAGTTAGCAATTTTAGCCATTGAAAATGGATGGGAAGGGGTAGTTGTAAACGGTGCTATTAGAGATGTTGCAATGATGTCTCAAATGGAACTTGGTGTTCAAGCTCTTGGTGCTTGTCCATTTAAAACAGAGAAACGAGGCGCTGGAGAGGTGAATGTGACACTCTCTATTCATAACCAGCTAATACAGCCGGGTGATTATATTTATGCAGATTGGAATGGCATTTTATTATCATCAGAGAAGTTAATCGCCTAGTGTATTTATTGGCGCTAAAAGCGAAAACCTAAACCCACTTCAATGCCTTTCTGCCACTCTTCATAGTCAAGAGTGGCATGAATATCTAGATTGTCTGTCACTCTCATTCGGCTGGATACTTCAGCAGTTACCACATTTTCATTTTCATTTTCGTTGTTGGTGTTATAAGTGTGAAATGCACTTTTTACAGATACTTTTTCTGTTAGTTGGTAGCTGACGCCGCTTAAAAAGCCTTTTTCAGACTTAAGAGAAGACGTGTTTATTCTTGCCCCTACATATAAATCAACGTTGTTGAAAACATTGTATGAGTAGCCACCATCTACTTGCCATACGTCAAAATTATCATTTGATGTATTTTGGCTAGAAATAAAGAGCTTATGTGGGGACTCGATATCTTGTCCTGGAAGGAGGGGAAGCTGATTGGCAAAACAAACTGAGGGCGCAGCAAAAATCACAAGAAATAGTATTCTTCTCACTCTCCACTCCTTTGTCCGAAATTATTATTTTTAACAGCCTCATAATTAAAGCACACAAATAATAAGCTAGCTTTAAAATTGACCGAATATCTGAATATTATGTGATATGCACCATGACTCACTGGTGTGTAGGGAATGTGTACTCAGAACTATTCTTCGCAACTGTTAAGTGTAATTTTCATTGAAATGAAGCTCAGCCCCTAAAAAACGTCTGAATATAAAAAAAACGCAACTTTTGATTGACGGCACGCATGAAAAATTGATACACGTAGAGGTAAGCAAACATAGAGAATTTAATATGCAGCACACACGCCACCTAGTAATGACCACCACCATTATTATTACCGACATTATTATTGTTGGGGCAGGCTGCTAAGTAACGGATTAACAAGAAAAGGCCTGTATCCAACAAGATACAGGCCTTTTTTTATACCATTTTTTTGATTTTATGGAGAAAGGGATGCGAGTTCTAAAATTTGGAGGTTCATCGTTAGCTGATGCTGATCGTTTTTTACGAGCTGCAGATATCATTGCTAACAATGCTCAACAAGAAGAAGTAGCGGTTGTTTTATCAGCCCCAGGCAAAACAACGAATAAACTGGTTGCGGTTATTGAAGCAGCTTTGAATAACGGTGAAGCTGAACATCAAATCACCGAGCTTGAATCGTCATTCGAGTCTCTGTTTAATGAGATCAAAACGGTATTACCCTCTATTGATGGCGAGGCATTTGAAGAGCAAGTGAAAGTCTCGCTGGCTCAACTTCGTCAATTTGTTCATGGTATTAACCTTTTGGGCATGTGCCCGAATCACGTTAATGCACGTATCATCAGTAAAGGTGAGCGTATCTCTATTCAGTTAATGAAGGCTGCATTAGAGGCAAAAGGACAGGCTGCGAGCCTAATTGACCCTGTACAATACCTATTTGCTCAAGGTGATCACCTTGAAGCTATGGTTGATGTTGAGGTTTCTACACAAAACTTCCGCCAATCTCCTCTTCCACAAGGTCACGTTAATATCATGCCTGGTTTCACTGCCGGCAATGATAAAGGCGAACTGGTTACACTTGGTCGTAATGGTTCTGACTATTCAGCCGCTGTACTTGCTGCTTGTTTACGTGCTGATTGTTGTGAAATTTGGACGGATGTAGATGGCGTTTATAACTGCGATCCTCGTTTAGTCGATGATGCTCGATTACTGAAATCTCTGAGCTACCAAGAAGCAATGGAACTTTCATATTTCGGTGCGTCGGTTTTACACCCAAAAACAATCGCCCCGATTGCCCAGTTCCACATTCCATGCCTGATTAAAAATAGTTTTAACCCTCAAGGCGCTGGCACGCTCATTGGTCAAGATACCGGTGAAGATAACCTGGCGATTAAAGGCATTACGACACTTAGCGATCTAACCATGGTCAATGTGTCTGGCCCTGGCATGAAAGGCATGGTCGGCATGGCGAGTCGCGTCTTTGGTGCTATGTCTTCAGCGGGTGTGTCGATTGTTCTTATTACTCAATCTTCTTCTGAATACAGCATTAGTTTCTGTATTGAATCTGCTGATAAAGCTAAAGCTCAAAGAGTGCTTTCTGAAACGTTTGAGCTGGAATTAAAAGACAGCTTACTTGAACCTGTCGAGTTTATGGACAACGTTGCCATCGTGACTCTTGTTGGCGATGGTATGCGAACTTCTCGCGGCGTTGCTTCTCAGTTCTTCTCATCACTAGCTGAAGTGAATGTAAATATTGTCGCGATTGCTCAAGGATCATCTGAGCGAGCAATTTCAGCGGTAATCCCAGAAGATAAAATTTCTGAAGCGATTAAAGCGTGTCACGAGAACCTATTTAACTCGAAGCATTTCCTAGATGTATTCGTTGTTGGTATTGGTGGTGTTGGTGGTGAACTTGTTGACCAAATTAAGCGCCAGCAAACTAAGCTAGCTGAGAAAGGCATTGTGATTCGTGTTTGTGGTCTAGCAAACAGTAAAGGTCTACTACTGGATAGTGAAGGTTTACCTCTAGAACAGTGGCGTGACCGTATGTCGAGTGCAACTGAAGAATTTAGTCTGTCTCGCTTAGTAGCATTAGTACAGCGAAACCACATCATTAACCCAGTTCTTGTAGATTGTACATCCAGTGAAACTATTGCTGATCAATATGCTGATTTCTTAGCGGCTGGTTTCCACGTGGTTACACCTAACAAGAAAGCCAATACAGCAAGCATGTCTTACTATCACCAGTTGCGTGAAGTTGCGCGTAGCTCTCGTCGTAAATTGATGTATGAGACAACCGTAGGCGCAGGTCTACCTGTAATCGAAAACCTGCAGAACTTAATTGCAGCAGGTGATGAATTAGAGAAATTCAACGGTATCTTATCTGGCTCGTTATCTTATATTTTCGGTAAGTTAGACGATGGCATGACGCTAAGCCAAGCAACGAATATCGCAAAAGATAATGGCTTCACTGAACCAGATCCTCGTGATGATCTTTCAGGTATGGATGTTGCGCGTAAACTACTGATTCTTGCTCGTGAAGCAGGAATGGCATTAGAACTTGAAGATGTAGAAGTTGACCAAGCGCTTCCACCTGGTTTTGATGATTCAGGTAGTGTTGAAGAGTTTATGGCTCGCTTACCTGAAGCGGATGCTTACTTCCAAGAACAATCGGCAATTGCTGCTGAAGAAGGGAAAGTATTACGTTACGTAGGTGAAATCGCTGATGGTAAATGTAAAGTTCGCATTGCTGCTGTCGATGGTGATGATCCAATGTTTAAGATTAAAGACGGTGAAAACGCATTAGCCTTTTACAGTCGTTACTATCAGCCAATTCCACTGGTACTGCGTGGCTATGGTGCAGGTACTGAAGTTACTGCGGCAGGTGTATTCTCAGATGTAATGCGTACTCTTGGTTGGAAGTTAGGGGTTTAGTAATGAGTTCAAGTGATATGGATGTGGTGGTCTACGCACCGGCTTCAATCGGTAATGTGAGTGTTGGCTTTGATGTTTTGGGGGCCGCAGTCTCACCTATAGATGGCACACTATTAGGTGACCGAGTATTGGTTAAAGCTGGTGGTGAACCATTTACTCTGAAAACAGCAGGCAGTTTTGTTGCTAAATTGCCGACGGAAGCAAAAGACAATATTGTTTACGATTGCTGGGTTGTATTTGCTCGTGAGTTGGCTAAAAAAGGCGTTGAGCTGAAGCCACTAGAAATGACTCTTGAGAAAAATATGCCAATTGGTTCTGGTTTAGGTTCAAGTGCTTGCTCGATTGTCGCAGCTCTTGATGCGCTCAATCGTTTTCATGCTCAGCCATTGAATGAGATGGAACTGCTCGCGCTGATGGGAGAAATGGAAGGCAAAATTTCGGGTGGAATTCACTACGATAATGTTGCTCCATGTTACCTCGGTGGTTTACAGCTTATGCTGGAAGAGTTGGGCATCATCAGCCAAGAAGTACCATGTTTTGATGAGTGGTATTGGGTAATGGCGTACCCGGGTATTACTGTTTCAACGGCTGAAGCTCGTGAGATCTTACCTTCGCAATATCGTCGACAAGATGTCATTGCTCATGGTCGTAACCTCGCTGGTTTTATTCATGCTTGCCATTCTGGTCAGCCAGAGCTTGCTGCTAAAATGATCAAAGACGTGATCGCAGAACCGTATCGTGAGAAACTGCTTCCAGGTTTTGCTGATGCTCGTAAATTTGCATTATCAGCTGGAGCGCTTGCTACTGGAATATCAGGGAGCGGTCCGACCTTATTTAGCATTTGCAAAGATAAAGATGTCGCTGAGCGTGTTGCACGCTGGTTAGAACAAAATTACGTACAAAATAAAGAAGGATTCGTTCACGTTTGTCGTTTAGATAAACAGGGTTCGATCGTTACAGGAAGTGAGCTATGAAGCTGTACAACATAAAAGAAAATGATGAACAAGTCTCTTTTGGTCAAGCCGTTCGCCAAGGGCTAGGTCGTAACCAAGGTCTATTTTTCCCATCTGAACTGCCTAAGTTTGATGATATCGATGCGCTTCTTGAAGAAGATCTCGTATCTCGCAGCAGTAAAATTCTATCAGCCTTAATTGGTGATGAACTTCCTGCAGAGCAAGTAAACCAGCTGGTTGATGCTGCATTTCAGTTCCCTGCGCCAATCAAACAAGTTAAAGATGGCGTTTACGCTCTGGAGCTTTTCCATGGTCCAACATTAGCGTTTAAAGATTTTGGTGGCCGTTTTATGGCGCAATCTTTAGCTGCTGTGTCTGATGGCGGAAAAATCACTATTTTGACTGCTACATCTGGTGATACCGGTGCTGCTGTTGCCCATGCTTTCTATGGTATGGAAGATATTAATGTCGTGATTCTTTATCCGAATGGAAAAATCAGCCCACTGCAAGAAAAACTGTTTTGTACATTAGGCGGAAACATCCACACCGTTGCTATCGATGGTGATTTTGATGCTTGTCAGTCATTGGTTAAACAAGCATTTGATGATGCTGAGCTTCGTAAAGAAATTGGTCTGAACTCGGCTAACTCTATCAATATCAGTCGTTTAATGGCTCAGATTTGCTACTACTTTGAAGCGGCTTCTCAGCTGACAAAAGAACAGCGTGAGAATTTAGTTATCTCTGTACCAAGTGGTAACTTTGGTAACTTAACTGCTGGCTTATTGGCAAAAGCACTTGGCTTGCCAATAAAACGCTTTATTGCTGCAACTAATGAAAATGATACGGTTCCACGTTACCTAGAAACTGGCAAGTGGGACCCTAAACCAACGGTCGCAACGACTTCTAATGCAATGGATGTTAGCCAGCCAAACAACTGGCCACGTATTGAAGAACTTTGCCAGTTAAAAGGTTGGGGTTTAGATACTTTAGGCAAAGGAAAGGTTTCTGACGATCAAAGTGCTGAGTCGGTACGTGATTTACAAGCTCAAGGCTACTTATGTGAGCCTCATGGCGCTATTGCTTACCGACTACTGGATGAGCAACTTCAGGAAGGTGAAACAGGTTTATTCCTATGTACTGCTCACCCTGCTAAATTTAAAGAAGTGGTCGATGATATTTTAGGTACAGATATTGATTTACCAGCGCCTCTTGCTAAGCATGCTGCGATGGATCTTTTATCAGAAAACCTTGCGAACGATTTTGATGCTCTTAAAACGGTTTTACGTCGAGTACAAAAATAGAATCGTTTTAATTTAGTGGCTTTCGTTAGGAAGCCATTAGTTCTTGTGACCTCTTTGTGTAAGAGGTTGGAAAAAATAGATAAAGAAACGGCGCTCATTGAGCGCCGTTTTTGTATTTGGTCTTTAGCGATTGCTTAAGAGGTGAGTTCTAAATTATAGAGACTCTGTGAACGTACGTGCGATAACATCACGTTGCTGTTCAGTAGTTAAAGAGTTGAAGCGAACAGCGTAACCCGATACACGGATAGTTAACTGTGGGTATTTTTCTGGGTGTGCAACTGCGTCTTCTAATGTTTCACGCTTAAGAACGTTCACGTTTAGGTGTTGACCACCTTCGATACGTGGTGCGCTCTCGATTGCAACTTCACGGCTTTCGTATTCACCTAAGTCAGCAGCGGCAATAACTTGATCTGCTTCGTAACCAGCAGAAGCAACAACACAGCGAGCTTCGTTCTTCTCGCTGTCTAGTAGCCAGATTGAGTTAAGTAGGTCGTCGTTTGCTGCTTTAGTAATTTGAATACCTTGGATCATATCTATCTCCTAGTCCACTAAGATTGTGGTTTGATTATGGTGTTAACTTTCGTTTTTTATTGAGCTGGGTAATATATACCTAAATTGGGTTATCTAGATATTGATTTAAGTCAAAAAACAACCAAAAACCTTATTTTTTAAAAGGTAATTTTATTGAGATAAATCAATAAAACCTTTGAAAACAATATGATTACAAAATATTTAAAATTATAAAGAATATTTAACGAGTCAGTTTGTTGTAAATTTACTACATTATTTGTATTTTTATTGAACTGACATAGATTACAGCAAGCATTTACCATGTATTCTGAAAGTGTGAAGTGATTTAATGACAAGCAAATTATCATCTGATGAACAAAAATTTATAGGGGCTCATGTCTCTGCTGCCGGTGGCGTTGACCAAGCGCCAATGAGAGCTCGTGAAATTGGGGCTAATGCCTTCGCTCTGTTTACTAAAAACCAAAGGCAATGGGCAGCAAAACCTCTAGAAGAGAAGACCATTAGCGCATTTAAAGCCAATTGCAAAATGTTGGGGTTTGGCGCCGATCAAATTCTTCCTCACGATTCTTACCTGATAAACCTAGGAGCACCAGAAGAAGAAAAGTTAGAAAAGTCTCGTGCAGCCTTTATTGACGAAATGGAACGCTGTAATCAACTTGGTTTGAAGCTTCTCAATTTTCATCCTGGGAGTCATTTAAAGAAAATTTCTGAAAATGAGTGTTTAGCTAAAATCGCAGAGTCGATAAACCTTGCCCATCAAGCTGTGCCTGATGTGATTGCTGTTATCGAGAATACTTCTGGTCAAGGCAGTAACCTTGGGTGGAGGTTTGAACATTTGGCTGAAATTATTGAGCAGGTAGAAGATAAATCAAGAGTTGCGGTGTGCCTAGATACCTGTCACACCTTTACCGCTGGATATGACCTACGTACTAAAGAGGCATGCGAACATACTTTTTCAGAGTTTGATCGTATCGTTGGTATGCACTACCTCAGAGCAATGCACATCAATGATTCAAAAGCTGAATTTGCTAGTCGGGTTGATAGACATCATTCGTTGGGTAAAGGTGAAATCGGTTGGGATTGTTTTGAATATATTGCAAGCGATCCAAGGTTTGATGGTATCCCATTGATTTTAGAAACAATTGATCCATCTTTATGGGTTTCTGAAATTCAGCAATTAAGAAAATTCCATAAAGATTACAAAGATAATATGGGCGAGTAGGTAAAAACGCCTAAAAGTTGGCACCTTTCTTTCATAGTGTTTAGTGAATATGTAGAACACTAATCAATAGAGGAGGGTGCCTTATGTATTCTTTATCACATACCCCAGAACTTCAAATTCAACCTGCTAGCCGTCTCCCGGCTCCAAATCGCCATAACCACAATCATGGTCATCATCGAACGCAGCAAAAAAGTGGTTAGAAAACCCCTCTGACTCTTGAAATCACTTTGTCCTCAACATAATTTGTTCTAAGCACAATTTCTTATAAATAGTGGAATGGGGTATAACTAGCCCCCTTCGCTATTTTAAGAAGCACTCAAATTTTAGAACCAATTAAATTTTAGAAGCAAGCAAAGTTCTGAAAGCTTCTTAATGTGTGAAGTTAAGAAATTTAGTGTCGAAAGCTAAATAATCCAGGTAGTCGTGTTGATAGAGGCAATAAATGAATTCGTTGAATACATGGGAAACGATCATCGATGATGAGCGCAGTAAAGATTACTTTAAAGAAGTGATCGCGTTTGTCGAAAATGAACGAAATACAGGTAAGGTGATTTTTCCACTTGAAGAGCATGTATTTAGTGCGTTTGAAATGACGCCTTTTAAAGATGTGAAAGTCGTCATTATTGGGCAAGATCCTTATCACGGCCCAGATCAGGCCCATGGGCTGGCTTTTTCTGTATTACCAGGTGTTAAGATTCCTCCTTCACTACGTAATATGTATAAAGAGCTACAGCAAGATATTGATGGTTTTGTCGTTCCTTCCCATGGGTATTTAAATACTTGGGCTTCTCAAGGGGTTCTCATGCTCAATACGGTACTGACTGTCGAGCAGGGGAAAGCCCACTCTCATGCTAAATGTGGATGGGAGATCTTTACTGATGCCATTGTTGAACGCCTTAATGAAAGAGAAGAACCTATCATATTTTTACTTTGGGGAGCCCATGCTCAAAAGAAGGGGCAAGCTATTAATGTAGAAAAGCACCATGTACTAACTGCTCCTCACCCTTCTCCTTTATCGGCTCGTCGTGGCTTCTTTGGATGTCAGCACTTTTCTAAAGTTAATCAAATCTTAAGTGGAGGTGATCAGCCTATTATTGATTGGTCTCTGCCAGAAGAGTAAACCTTTGGTTGTTTTTCGACCAGCGTCAAAGCGTATTCATTACTCTTCATATACACTTACTTATAGTAGGTGTAATGGAGTGCAATACTATGATGATTGAAAGGATAAGACGCGAGCATAGCTACATGGTGCAATTGTTGGTGATTTTGAGGAACAAAACAGCACAGTTGAAAGCGGGTGAAACAATAAACTACAGTTTAGTTTTTGAAATTGTTAGCTATTTAATGAACCATTCAGAAAAAGTACATCACCCTAAAGAAGACATTATTTACCACCATTACTTAAAGTATTATGGTGAAACACAAAATATTGAAAACTTAGAGTCGGAACATAAACGCTTGTCTGACATTACGGCTGAGTTTTTATTAGTCGTTGAGATGATCCTACAAGATGCAGTGGTTCCTCAGCAGGTCTTTATTAGTCAGCTCGAAGGGTTTGTGAGTGCACAAAAGGCACATTTAGAGCTAGAAGAAAGGCATATACTGCCGATGATCGTCGATACCTTCACTATGAAAGATTGGCAAATGGTCGAGTCGCAATGGGCTCAACCTGAAGATGATCCTGTTTTTGGCAATACTATTGCAGACCAATATAGACAGTTAGCGGCAAGAGTTCGCCAGAATGCTGAAGAGTGCGTTTAAAAACGCTAGCGAGTTGAGTTATACGCTGTATTAATACCGGCACTCAAGAAGCAGAATAGAAACAAAAAAGGCACTAAATAAGTGCCTTTTTCTTAATTCAGTTTTTGAACTAAAAATAATTGAGCGAACTAAAGCTTCAGCTAATGTTTCTTAAGGCATTATGTATCCTTAAATATATATTCATTCTTATAGCTTTATATCTTCAATCCCAAAATCTAAGCCTAGATTCATATCCATGAGTTCTTTTTGCAAGCGTTTACGGTCATTGATTTCCTCTATCTCACGCCACTTACGTTTAAGTGGTTTTGCACGGCTCTTTTGAGTATGTCTAGGCATTTCTAGTTCTGCGATATCATCAAATTGAAAGTTATCCATAAGCTATATTCCATCCGTGGTTGAGTCTTTTCGAACTATTAAGTATCACATTTAGCTTCACCTTAACTTTGATTTGTTTCGCATTTGTTTCATGTATATGAAGGTTTTGTGTGTGTTTTACATGTGTGCTCACATATTGTCGAACTAAGTGCGGTTAAAAAATAAGCAAACGCACTTAAGTAAACGATTAAATTCGTTGGCTTAGAATGTTAATTCATTGTGCGAAGGGAATAGCATTTTAATCACAATGCTCCTAAGTGCATATTATTGATCAGTTAATGGTGGATCAATGTGCCTATCAAAATAAGAAAAAGTAAGCCATACCTTATATAGCCTAGCTCTGCGGTACATTTAAGGAGCGCTATTCTGCTATTGAGGGGGCATTGGGAGTTGTTGATGTGATGTCTGGATAATGTAACTTCTATTGGGGTGGGTTGTTGATTTTTGTGTTAATGAAGTGTGGTTTTATAGTGAAATGTCGCATTAAAATGCATTTTAGTGCATATTGATTTTTGCTTCATCTCGCTGCATTATCCGCCCGTCAAAAAATACACTGATACGTAAAATGGATGCATGAAGCGACATTTACAGTCTAAATTGCAGCAATAATATAAAAACTAATGCCGACACAACATTGACACTGGCATAGGCAATTTAGAGGAGGGCTAGGATGCAAGATCAGTGCTTAAACTCAATTACGAGGTTCACGTGACAGATTTAATTAATTTAATGAATGATCTCCTGTGGGGATCTATTTTAGTTTACTTACTTGTTGGTGTTGGTATTTACTTCACTGTACGACTAGGTTTCATTCAATTCCGCCATTTCGGCCACATGTTCTCTGTTTTGAAGAACAGCCGTAAAGCAGACAGTGCTGGTATCTCTTCTTTCCAAGCTCTTTGTACTAGCCTAGCTGCTCGTGTAGGTACAGGTAATATGGCTGGTGTTGCTGTTGCTCTTACTGCTGGTGGCCCTGGTGCTATCTTCTGGATGTGGCTAATTGCCATGCTGGGTATGGCTACATCATTTGCGGAAAGTACGCTGGCACAGCTATACAAAACGCGTGATAACGACGGCAACTACCGTGGTGGTCCAGCTTACTACATGGAAAAAGGCTTAGGCATGCGTTGGATGGGGGTTCTATTCTCTATCTTCCTTATCATCGCATTCGGTCTTGTATTCAATGCAGTACAAGCAAACGCAATTGCAAGTGCAATGAATACAGCATTTGACCTTGAGCGTAGCTATGTTGGTGTTGGTATTGTTGTGATTTCTGCATTCGTTATCTTCGGTGGTATCCGTAAGATTGCACGTACTGCTGAAATCATCGTTCCAATTATGGCTCTTGCTTATCTAGCTATCGCTATCTACGTAATGTTAATGAACATTGAGAAAGTGCCTGAAGTTCTGGCTCTTATCTTCAAGAGTGCATTTGGCTTACAAGAAGCTGCTGCTGGTGGCTTAGGTTACGCAATTGCTCAAGCGATGATTAACGGTATTAAACGTGGTTTGTTCTCGAACGAAGCTGGTATGGGTTCTGCGCCAAATGCTGCGGCATCGGCAACTCCTTATCCGCCGCACCCAGCATCACAAGGTTATGTGCAAATGCTAGGCGTGTTCATGGATACCATCGTTATCTGTTCTGCAACTGTAGCAATTATCCTGATGTCTGGTGAGTATGTGCCACACGGTGAGGTTACAGGTATCGAGCTAACTCAACGTGCATTAACAGCACAAGTTGGCGAGTGGGGCGGCATCTTTGTAGCGGTAGCGATTTTCTTCTTCGCTTTCACTTCAATCATTGCAAACTACTCGTACGCTGAAACGAACCTTATCTTCTTAGAGCACAACAATAAGAAAGGCCTAGTACTTTTCCGTATTGTGGTACTAGGTATGGTTATGTTCGGTTCTCTTGCGACATTGCCGACGGTATGGGCTCTTGCAGATGTATCCATGGGCTTGATGGCAATTGTCAACTTGGTAGCGATTATCCTGCTTTCTGGCATCGTGATTAAGCTTGCGAAAGATTACAACCGTCAACTAGACGAAGGTAAAGTACCAACATTCGATTCGAATGACTTCCCTGAGCTTAAATCTCAACTAGAAGATGGTATTTGGGATAACACTAAGAAGTAAGTTTATTTTACTTAACGTTTCCTAAATGAATAAGACCAAGGCTTTATGCTTTGGTCTTTTTTTGTTTTCTACAAAACCCGATTGCTGTAAACCTATTGAAGTAATAGAAATAGCCATAAAGACAAAATGTGATTTTTTCTATACTCTAGCTGCCATACAGTTATCTTTATTAGTAAGGTCAAAGTTATGTTAGTTGTCGTTTCCCCTGCAAAAACATTAGATTACGAGTCATCATTGGCGACAGAGCGCTTTAGCCAGCCTGAGTTTGTTGAGCATTCAGCAGAGCTAATCGAAGTGTGCCGCAAGTTGACGCCGGCTGATGTATCAGCTTTGATGAAAGTGAGCGATAAAATTGCTGGTTTGAATGTTGCTCGCTTTGAGCAGTGGAGTGAAACTTTCACTCAAGAAAATGCACGCCAAGCGATTCTGGCTTTTAAAGGGGATGTCTACACAGGGCTAGATGCAGAAACGCTAACTGACGCAGATTTTGACTACGCACAAAGCCACCTACGCATGCTTTCAGGGTTGTATGGTTTACTAAAACCGTTAGATCTGATGCAACCTTACCGTTTAGAAATGGGTACTCGCTTAGCGAATGAGCGTGGTACGAACTTATACCAATTCTGGGGTAACCTGATCACAGATAAGCTTAATGAAGCACTGAACGCACAAGGTGATAATGTGCTAGTTAACCTTGCTTCTAATGAATACTTTAAAGCGGTGAAGCCAAAGGCGTTAGATGGGCAAATTATCACGCCAGTATTTAAAGACTGCAAAAATGGTCAATATAAGGTGATCAGCTTCTACGCTAAAAAAGCGCGAGGCATGATGGCTCGTTACATCATTGAGAATAAAATTGATTCGATTGAAGCATTAACAAAGTTTGATACTGCGGGTTATTACTTTGTTGAAGAAGAGTCGAATGCTAAAGAATTAGTGTTTAAGCGCGAAGAGCAAAAATAACCGATTAAACTCGTTAGATTCCTAAAGCTTCAGTTATAAAAAAGCCCCTTGTAGTAATAAACGACAAGGGGCTTTTTAGTCAGTCTTTCAAGCTAGTCGGTATGTAAAGCTAGCCAGCTATTAAAGTAAGATGATTACTTTTTCTTAGCGGCTTTCTTTTTCTTCGCGATTTTTTGTTTCGCTACTGCTTTTTTATCTTCTTTCTTTGGCTTTTTCTTTTTCGTTACCGCTGGCTTTTTGTGTGTTGGACGCATGCCATCAATGAAGCGTTCTTTGATGACATCTTTAGTGTAGCGAGCCACACGTTCGATCATCAGTTGGTCATGAGCCTCAACAATTGAAACAGCATTACCTTTTTTACCTGCGCGAGCGGTACGACCAATACGGTGAAGGTAAACGTCTGCAGTGCGTGGCATGTCGTAGTTGATTACGTGGCTTACGTCAGGAAGGTCGATACCACGAGCCGCTACATCCGTTGCCAATAGTACATTTACAGAACCATCACGAAAACGCGCTATTGCGTTGTTACGGCGATCTTGAGGCATTTCACCTTGGATCCATGCACATGGGATTTTCGCGCTTTCAAGTTGAGCTCGAAGATCACCTAAGCGATCTCGTGTTTTTAGGAACACGATTGAACGTTCAGCTTGCTCAGTAATAATATGTTTAAGCAGGTTCAGTTTGTGTTCTGGTGTATCAGCACGGTGGTACCACTGCGTAATCTTCTTACGCTCACGTAATGAAGGTTGAGCACTTATCTCTGCTGGGTTATTTAGAAGGTCTTCAGTGAAACCTTCAATACCTTTACCTTCCAGAGTTGCTGAGAAAAGTAAGGTTTGCTTACGCCAGCGACATTCCGCAGATAAGCGATCAACGACAGGACCAAAGCCCATGTCTAGCATACGGTCGGCTTCAT
The DNA here is from genome assembly GCF_024347495.1 of Vibrio gallaecicus. Lineage (NCBI taxonomy): Bacteria > Pseudomonadati > Pseudomonadota > Gammaproteobacteria > Vibrionales > Vibrionaceae > Vibrio > Vibrio gallaecicus. Next base: position 575,839 of record NZ_AP025490.1, read on the forward strand.
CTAGGATTAGCCATTCAATTGCGCGGCAATCGAAACGCTCACCTTCAATGTATTCCATTAAACGACCAGGTGTTGCAACAACGATGTCTTGAGTCGTGCTCAGTATGTCGGCGTGCTCTTGGTACATCACACCACCAGTAATAGTGAAGATATTCAAGCTGGTATATTTTGCTAATTCACGCGCTTGCTCAGTAATTTGCATTGCTAGTTCGCGTGTTGGCGTAAGGATCAGCATACGAGCTGGACCAGCCTTCTTACGAGGGAAGTCTTGCAAGTACTGTAGAGCTGGAAGTACGAAAGAGGCTGTTTTACCTGTGCCTGTTGGTGCAGAAGCTAAAACGTCTTTTCCATCTAACGCTTGTGGGATCGCTTCAGCTTGTATCTGTGTTGGGCGCTCATAGCCCATTTCGTCGATTGCTTTTAGCAGCTCTTGGTTTAGATCGAGTTCTGCAAAGGTTCTGATCACTGTTGTTTCTCCACAAGCAATAGGGTTTCTGCCACTCATTAGGCAGAAGATAAAAAAGAGTAGTCGGACATTATAGAAGCATTAGTGATTAGGATCACATGGTATTTGCTACATCTTGAGATAAAAATCTTTAGTCAGCTTAATAAAGGGATCGCTATAACCGCCATTACTATGAATTGTGAGTTGTTCACGCTCCGTAATTACTAATTTATTAGGATCTTTTACTAATTCAAAAAGAAGGCGAGAAGGGGATTTTTTTTCTGTTGTTTTGACTTCAAGCCTGCGTGAAACAGACCATCCAGATGCGTTTGCGAGATTAATGAAAACTTCGCCTTCTGGAGTGGGAAGAATGAAATAAGCGCTAGCGCCTTCTGTCGTGATATTAAAACAATGCTCGATAAGGGCGTTATGAGCAAGAGTATGAGTGTGCCTTGCCGTGGCGCGTTGGCTATTTTTCGCCTGCTCTCCGCTATTGAAGTAAGGAGGGTTACATATAACGCCATCGAACTTCTCGTTAAAAGGCAAAGCAGTAACATCACCATGATGCAGGGTGATTCGCTCTTTCCATGGAGAATTATTGATATTAATGGTGGCGGCTTCAATTGCATGCCGGTCGATATCAACTGCATCAATCGAAGCTGATACATAGCGCTGTGCGATCATCAGTGAAAGCAGTCCTGTGCCAGACCCAATATCAATGATTCTATTTTTATTAGCAAAATTTGCCCACGCTCCAAGTAAAACGCCATCAGTGCTAACTGGCATGCCACTTTGTCCTCCAAAAATGGAAAACTGTTTAAAATTGAAGCTCTTGGTTTCAATCATGATCTTTTTCACTAATATTCTATTTATTTAAATAATTTAAGTGATTACCTCTAATGTTAATCACTTGTGTGGTTATGCGTTCTATTTGTTGGTGGCTTGTTGTGGTCTTTGTGTGGTTTATAGTTTCAGCTATTTTTAATAAAGCAGTGTAATTCACTAGTTATTGGTTATAAATGCAAATTAATATAGTGTTTTTTTGTGCTGACTTGCAGCTTGATGAGTGTTTCGTCATTATGCGCGACTATTTTATAGATTGAGTGCACGTTTTTAGCGTAGAAGCTCACATAAATAGTAATGATAAGTCACGGAAGAATAATTCGTGCAAACACAACATCAATTCAAAAATAAAATTAAGGATTATCTGTGAAACAGAGTTTAAAAATAACAGATATTACGGCATTGGGCTTTATGCTTTTTGCGTTTTTCTTGGGTGCGGGTAACATCATTTTCCCACCTCTTGCTGGCCAATTAGCCGGTGATCACTATTTACCAGCTATGTTTGGTTTCCTATTAACAGCGGTTGGACTTCCTCTTATTACCATTATTGCTATCGCTGTTGCTGGTGGTACTTGGGGGCACTTAACTCAAGATCTTCCTAAGCGTGCTGCATCAATCATGGCTGTGTTGATTTTTATCATCATTGGTCCTGCATTTGCTGCCCCGCGTACAGGTTTAGTTGCGTATGAAATGGCGGTGAAACCGTTCTTCATTGATGCCGTTCAAGCGCACCTGACTATATTCTCTATTGCCTTTTTTGCTATTGCGATGTTTTTCGCATGGTCTCAAGGCAAGCTAATTGACGTCATTGGCAAGGTACTCACGCCAGTTCTATTTGTTGGACTTGTCATTTTAGCGGTTGCGGTATTTATTAATCCGCAAGATAGTATTTTATTGGCTCAAGGCGAGTACTTAACTCAGCCGTTAACCAAAGGTTTTCTTGAAGGTTATAACACCATGGATACCTTTGGAGCATTGATGTTCGGTATGCTAATTGTGGATGCTATTCGCAATAAAGGTATTACGGACCGTGCTGCTACAACAAAATACCTAATTAGTGCAGGTTGTATCGCGGCGGCTGGTTTAGCGTTCGTTTACATTTCACTATTCTATTTAGGAGCAACAAGTTCGGTAGTGGCTGCTGGCGCTGATAACGGTGGCATAGTGTTAAGCCAATACGTTCAAGCTCTATTTGGTCCATCAGGTCAAATTGTATTATCTGTAATCGTATTGCTTGCTTGTTTAACAACGGCAATTGGTCTTATTTCAGCTTGTTCTGAGTGCTTTAGCTCATTGACGCCTATCTCTTACAAAAAATGGGTCATCATTAATGGTGTAGCTTGTGCGATTGTTGCGAATGTAGGTTTAGCTCAACTGATTTCGCTTTCAGTTCCTGTGTTGTTTGCTCTATATCCAGTAGCTATCGCGTTAGTAGCGTTAACTTTCATTCGTAAGAAATTACCGAATACCAAAGTGGCTTACCGCGTAGTTCTGCTAGTTTCTTTGATGTTTGCTTTGATTGATGCAGCTAAAATTGCAGGTGTTGATGTTTCTGCATTCAGCATGCTGCCATTGTTTGAAATTGGCATGGGCTGGTTAATGCCAACAGTAGCCGCGATTATTTGTATGTTCTTTATTGGTAAGACAGAGCAAGAAGAGTTCACTGAAGAAGTGGCTTAATCGAGGCGAAGAGCCTGTGTTTAGAGTGAATCACTTTAAATATCGGATACAAGAATAGAAAAAGGGTAGGTGCCAACGCATCTACCCTTTTTAATATCTATGTGCTGTCTCAATAGAGATTTAAAACTACAGTTTGTCGTGCAGCTCAACCAATACTTGTTCACACCACTTTTCAATGCGTTCGTCGCTTAATTCATACTGTGAGTCTTCATCTAGCGCGAGACCTACAAATTGAGACTTATCTTCTGTGAGAGCTTTAGACGCTTCAAACTCGTAGCTGTCGTCGTTTGGCCAGTAGCCAATCATTTCTGCGCCAGCAATTTTTAACTCATCATGAAGCAGCCCCATTGCGTCTAGGAACCATTCACCATAGCCTTCTTGATCACCTAAACCAAACAAGGCAATCGCTTTGCCTTTTACAGGTGTGGTTGCAATATCTTCCCAGGCCTCGTTCCAATCTTCCTGAATTTCACCAAAATCCCACGTAGAGATTCCGAGTAATAACAGGTCGTAATCTGCCATTAACGAAAGTGGGCTTTCTTTCACGTTATGGATGTCGACAAGGTCTTCACCAATGATGGCTCTGATTTTTTCTGCAGCCATCTCTGTATAGCAAGTGGTTGAGCCGTAAAATAATCCAATTTTCATAGCAAATATTCGGTTTTAGTTTGGGATGGGGGATTCTACCCACAAATTGCTTTTGATTGCAGCGATTATCCGCCCAACTCGTAATTTTTATAGCAATCAATAGTGCACTAGCTTACTCTCAAATGTGTTTTAAATATTATGAGCAAACGCTATGCAGTCGCCATCTCAAGGGCAGAGTTTAGATCATGGAATCGTAGAGCAGTTTTTAGACGCGATGTGGATGGAGCGAGGGCTTTCTGAGAACACATTAGTGTCTTATCGCACGGATTTGTCTAAATTATTAGTTTGGATGGAAAAGAATAACTATCGCCTCGATTTCATCAGCCTTTCTGGTTTGCAGGATTACCAAAGCTGGCTAGCAGATCAAGATTTTAAACAAACGTCTCGTGCTCGTATGCTTTCTGCTATTCGCCGCTTATTTCAATATTTGCACCGTGAAAAAATACGAGCAGATGATCCCAGCGCTTTGCTCATTAGTCCCAAGTTGCCAAAGCGTTTACCTAAAGACTTAAGTGAAGAACAGGTTGATGCTTTGCTTGAAGCTCCAGACCCTAATGACCCGATCGAACTTCGTGATAAAGCGATGCTTGAATTACTTTATGCGACAGGCTTACGTGTGACTGAACTGGTGAGTTTGACCATGGAAAACATCAGTTTACGCCAAGGGGTTGTTCGCGTAACCGGTAAAGGTGGTAAGGAGCGTTTAGTGCCGTTGGGCGAGAATGCTGTTGATTGGATAGAAACATTCATTGAGCAAGGTCGCCCACAATTATTAGGTGATAATAGTTCAGATGTTGTTTTTCCGAGTAAACGTGCTCGCCAAATGACCAGACAAACATTCTGGTATCGTATTAAGCATTATGCGGTACTGGCGGGAATTGACACGGAATTACTATCGCCTCATGTACTTCGTCATGCTTTTGCTACGCATTTACTGAACTATGGAGCGGATCTAAGAGTCGTACAAATGCTATTAGGGCATAGTGACTTATCTACGACCCAAATTTATACTCACGTGGCAACTGAAAGGCTGAAGCAAATTCATGCTCAGCATCACCCTCGTGCTTAATTCAATTTTATTTTAAGGTGAACTAAATGAGCGTATTACGCCGTCTTCCTTTATTGGCTTTACCCTTTTTTATCACAGCATGTAATGCGTCAGAAGAAACGAAAAAAGTAGATGAGACACAGGTTACTGAATCTCAAGCGTCTGCGCAGCCCTCTGATGTATCAGAAGCAATTACAAAATCGCTGACAACTCGTTTTGAGAAGATTGGTATTAAAGTTCTGAAAATCATTCCATCAGATATTGATGGTTTGCTGGAAGTTCAAACCAATAACGGCATCATTTTTTCATCACCTAACGGTGACCATTTTCTAGCAGGCACTTTGTATTCGCTTGATGAAAATGGAAAGTTCAGCGATGTGTTGGCTGAACGTCAGGCTCCTTTGAATGCAGGTAAAATTGCAGCTCTTGCGGATAAAACTATTGAATACAAAGCTGACAATGAAAAATATGTCGTAACGGTTTTCACTGATATTACCTGTGGTTACTGTGTTCGTTTACATAGCCAAATGAACGGTTATAACGAGTTAGGTATTACTGTTCGCTACATGGCTTACCCTCGTCAAGGTGCGACGGGTCAAGTTGCTGACCAAATGGCAGGTATTTGGGCGGCACAAGATCCACAAACCGCTATGCATGATGCGAAGGTAAACCGTAAATTTGCAGCTAATGTTGCGAATATTGAAAAATCAAAACAAGATATTAAACAGCAATACGCATTAGGTCGTGATCTTGGTATTAGCGGTACACCTGCAATATTTTTACCAAGCGGTGAGCTTGTAAGTGGTTACTTACCACCAGCTCAACTTCTGGCTCGACTAGAGCAACAATAAACCGACTTAGCATTATTTACCCAACTTGATTTAAGGAGGCTTAACCAAGTGTTAGGCCTAAGGAACTATGATAGAGATCCAACGTAGACCCGATGTTGATACCAGTGCATTGCCTGCTGAATTACCTGAACTTCTCAAGCGTATTTATGTAAGCCGTGGTATCAATAATGCCAGTCAGTTAGAAACGGCGGCCAAAGGTCTTCATTCTTATCAAAAGTTGGGCGGCATCGATACTGCTGTTGAGTTGCTATTCAATGCTATTCAGCAGCAAAAACGTATCATCATTGTGGGTGATTTTGATGCCGATGGCGCGACAAGTTCTGCATTGTCTGTGCTTGCCCTGCGTATGTTGGGAAGTTCCAACGTTGACTACCTTGTTCCAAACCGTTTTGAGGATGGTTATGGCTTGAGCCCTGAGGTTGTTGAACAAGCCATTGAACTTGGCGCTGAAGTGATCATGACAGTCGATAATGGTGTTTCTTCGATTGAAGGTGTTCGTTTCGCGAAAGAGAAAGGGTTAGATGTTTTGGTAACAGACCATCACTTGCCTGGTTACGAACTACCAATTGCCGATGCAATGGTTAACCCCAACCTTGAAAGCTGCGCATTTCCTTCAAAAGCACTAGCGGGCGTTGGTGTCGCTTTCTATTTGATGATGGCTTTGTGTGTTCATATGCGTAAGTTAGGCTGGTTTGCTCAACACGGTATGACAGAGCCTAAACTAATGGAGCTGATTGATCTTGTAGCGCTAGGTACTGTTGCTGATGTGGTGCCTCTTGATGAGAACAATCGAATTTTGGTTCATCAAGGTTTGCAGCGTATTCGAGCAGGTAAAGCGCGCCCAGGAATTCAAGCATTAATCGAAATCGCTAAGCGAGATGCTAAGCGATTAGTGGCGTCTGACTTTGGTTTTGCTCTTGGTCCTCGTATCAATGCAGCTGGCCGATTGGATGATATGTCGTTTGGTGTTGAGCTTCTGATGAGTAACAACATTCATGCCGCGCGTCGAATGGCCAGCGAGCTAGATGGCTTGAACCAAACTCGTAAAGAGATTGAAGAAGGCATGAAACAAGAAGCGATGGCTTTTTGTGAACGTCTTGAGTTTGGTAAAGACGATTTACCTTCCGGTTTAGCCTTATTTCAAAGAGATTGGCACCAAGGCGTGATTGGGATACTTGCTTCTCGAATTAAAGATAAATACCACCGACCTGTTATTGCTTTCGCAGATGGCGGGGAGGGCAGCATTAAAGGGTCATGCCGATCAATTCCTGGTTTGCATATGCGCGATGCATTAGACCGAATCGATACTCAAAACCCTGGTTTAATTTTGAAGTTTGGTGGGCATGCTATGGCAGCAGGTTTGACCATTATGGAAAAAGACTTCGATCGCTTTAGTAAGCTCTTCAATGAAGGTGTTAAAAAAGAACTCGGAGAAACGGCGCTTAAAGGTATTATTTTATCTGATGGTGAGTTGTTACCTGAAGAGTTTTCCATGCATACCGCAGAAACTTTACGTGCTGGTGGTCCGTGGGGACAAGCTTTTCCTGAGCCTATCTTTGATGGTGAATTTAAGGTACTTCACCAAAAACTTGTGGGTGAGAAACACTTAAAGTTGATGCTGGAACCTTTATATAAAGGTCACCCAACCAATGTCATGATTGATGGTATCGCTTTTAACGTTGATCTAAGGCGTTGGCCTGATGCATCTGTTAAAACTGTCCATCTAGCATATAAGCTTGATATAAATGAATTTCGCGGGAATCAGTCCCTTCAACTAATGGTTGATCATTTAGATGCGAAATAACTAGATGCGAATTAATTAGACGCAACATCGCTAGAAGCAAAAGCGAGTACGTATTCCGTATCACTAATATTCACCTTATTCAGTCAGATCTAATGACTGAATAAGTGAATAGCGTCATTCAATCGTGTTTCAAAAGTAAATCAAACTCGATGATTTTAGCGTCGGGTTTACATTCTACGTACAAGTCTGCGATCTCTTCTTTATCCAACCTAAAAAATTCTGTATCTCCGTCACACTTTTGAGTACAATTCTTCGGTTAAATTCTACTCATAAATGATGAGCTAAAATGTTTGAAATCAATCCTATAAAAAACCGTCTGCAGGATGTGTCTGAGCGCACAAATATCCTGAGGGGGTATCTTTGACTATGACGCTAAGAAAGAGCGTCTAGAAGAAGTAAACGCAGAACTAGAACAACCGGATGTATGGAACGAACCTGAGCGTGCACAAGCACTGGGTAAAGAACGTTCATCACTAGAGGCAGTAGTTGAAACTATCGACCATCTTGACCAAGGTGTTGAGGATGTTGAAGGGCTACTTGAGCTAGCGGTTGAAGAAGAAGATCAAGAAACGTTTGACGAAATCGAACCAGAATTAGCAGAGCTAGAAGCTAAGCTAGAAAAGCTGGAATTCCGTCGTATGTTTGCTGGTGATCACGATGCATCAGATTGCTATATCGACTTACAGTCAGGCTCGGGCGGTACAGAAGCTCAAGACTGGACTTCAATGATGCTCCGCATGTACTTGCGTTGGGCTGATTCGAAAGGCTTCAAGACAGAAGTTATCGAAATGTCGGATGGTGATGTGGCAGGTCTGAAAGGCGCGACTGTACGTATCTCTGGTGAGTATGCTTACGGTTGGTTGCGTACTGAAACTGGTGTTCACCGTTTGGTTCGTAAATCACCTTTTGATTCAAGTGGTCGTCGTCATACTTCATTTGCATCTGCGTTTATCTACCCAGAGATTGATGACAATATTACGATTGATATTAATCCTTCTGACTTACGCATTGACGTTTACCGTGCCTCTGGTGCTGGTGGTCAACACGTAAACACGACAGAATCAGCGGTACGTATTACTCACGTTCCGACTAACACTGTCGTTCAATGTCAGAATGACCGTTCGCAGCATAAGAACAAAGATCAGGCGATGAAGCAGCTACGTGCTAAGCTTTTTGAACTTGAGATTCAAAAACAAAATGCTGAAAAACAAGCGAGCGAAGAAACGAAATCAGACATAGGTTGGGGCAGTCAGATCCGCTCTTACGTACTGGATGATTCACGTATCAAAGATTTACGCACCGGCATTGAAAACCGTAATACTCAAGCGGTTCTTGATGGTGACTTAGACAAGTTTATTGAAGCTAGCCTGAAATCAGGTTTGTAAGCTTTACCAACTATATTTGTAAAAATGCCTATATTTGAAAAAATATAGCTGTCCAAATTATAAAAGCAGGGTACATCTCTAATGACTGATGCTGTTCAAAATGAAAACGCACAAGAAGCTTCTTCACCTGAAGAGAACAAACTAATCGCTGAGCGCCGCAGCAAGCTGGATCACATCCGCCAAAACTGCAAAGCTAACGGTCACCCAAATGACTTTCGTCGTGAGCACCTAGCGGGCGATCTTCAAGCAGAATTCGGTGAGAAGACTAAGGAAGAGCTAGAAGAGCTTAACCACATCGTTGCGATCGCTGGTCGTGTTATGGCGAAGCGTGGTCCATTCCTTGCGATTCAAGAAACTTCTGGTCGTATCCAAGCATACGCAGCGAAAGATGTACAAAAAGTACTGAAAGAGAAGTACCAAGGCCTAGATATCGGTGACATCATCGGTGTTAAAGGTGCGCTTCACAAATCAGGTAAAGGCGATCTTTACGTGAACATGGAAGAGTTTGAATTGCTAACTAAAGCACTTCGTCCTCTACCAGAGAAGTTCCACGGTCTAACTGACCAAGAAATGCGTTACCGCCAGCGTTACGTTGACTTAATCGTGAACGAAGATTCTCGTAAGACATTCATTGTGCGTTCTAAGCTTGTGTCTTCAATTCGTAACTTCATGAGCTCAAAAGGCTACCTAGAAGTTGAAACGCCAATGATGCATGTGATCCCAGGTGGTGCAACAGCACGTCCATTCATCACTCATCACAACGCACTAGACATCGACATGTACCTACGTGTTGCACCTGAGCTTTACCTTAAGCGCCTAGTGGTTGGTGGTTTTGACCGTGTATTCGAGATTAACCGTAACTTCCGTAATGAAGGTCTTTCTCCACGTCACAACCCAGAATTCACAATGATGGAATTCTACCAAGCTTACTCTGACTACAAAGATCTAATGGATCTAACGGAAGAGATGCTAAGCACAGCAGCTATGGACGTTCTTGGTTCGACTTCTATGCCTTACGGTGACGAAACAGTTGAGTTCGGTGGCACTTACGCTCGCATGAGCATGTTCGATGCAATCAAACACTACACACCTGAAAATGCAAACATTCAAGCTCTTACTGAAGACGATCTTCAGAACAGAGAATTGATGGTTAAAATTGCAGAAGAAGTGGGTCTGTACGTTGAGAAGTTCTGGACATGTGGTCAGCTTCTTGAAGAGATCTTTGGTGAAACGGCTGAGCCTCAACTAATTCAACCAACGTTCATCACGGGTTACCCAGCGGACATCTCTCCACTGGCTCGTCGTAGCGACAGCAACCCATTCTTCACAGACCGCTTTGAGTTTTTCATCGGTGGCCGTGAAGTGGCGAATGGTTTCTCTGAGCTTAATGATGCACAAGACCAAGACGAGCGTTTCAAAGCACAAGTTAACGCAAAAGACGCGGGTGATGATGAAGCGATGTACTACGATGCAGATTATATTACTGCACTAGAGCACGGCTTACCGCCAACAGCGGGCCAAGGCATCGGTATCGACCGCCTAGCAATGCTATTTACAAACACGCACACTATCCGTGACGTAATCTTGTTCCCAGCAATGCGCCCACAAGCTTAATTGATAAATCAATAAGTTATAAATATCTAAAACCACCTTCGGGTGGTTTTTTGTTTTTATAGAAAAATCGTATATAGCCCGCACTATTTATTCGAAACATCACTGAATATGACATAGTCTTACTATTGAGACTGGTTATCTTGGATAGTCTCATTACTGTAACGTTTGTATTTTTAATGCGACTAAGACTTATTTTAGTTTTTGTTGATGAATTTAATCATAAATAAAGTAAGGAAATAGGATGGGAACTCAATTCAAGATGGATTCCTTACCAGGTTCTCTTATCGTCGTGGGTGGTGCGTATGAACCTTGGCTATCTGTTTTAGAACAGGTTGGCTGGCAATGCACACAATGTGCTGATTTACGTAAAGCGGATGCCTTAATTACCAGTACAGGTCCATGTATTGGTATCGTTGATTTAAGCCACGATGAATTCAGTTTAAATGGGATAGCGAACCTAGTTAGTACGCATAAACAAGTTCGCTGGCTGGCTTTTATCCGAGAGTCGCAATTAGGTTCGGATACTATTTGCCAATTTATCGTTAATTTCTGTATCGACTTTTTCACAGCTCCGATCCCAGATGCCCAATTATTAAATACTATTGGCCATCAGCTTGGCATGCTTAAGCTAGAAAAAAAGGTATGGCCTAATTATGGTAATAGCCATGATATGGGGCTACTTGGTGAATCTGTAGCCGTTAAGCGATTAAGAGATCAAGTCAAACGCATCGGTCCTACCGATGTCAGTATCTTAATTTATGGTGAGAGTGGTTCGGGGAAAGAAACCGTTGCTAGGGCGATTCACAATACTTCTTCACGAGCACATAACCCTTTTCTTGTTGTTAATTGCCGAGCCTTATCCGAGGAAAGGATCGAGTCGGATTTATTCGGGGTATCTCATAGTCATAACCCTAAAACCTCAATATTAGAACAGGCAAATGGTGGAACGGTTTTATTAAATGATGCTCTTGCTATGCCAAAATCTCAGCAAATGAATCTATTGAGATTTTTACAGGAAGGGAAAGTTGATACTCCGACAGGTTCAAAAGCTGTCGATGTCCGTATTCTTGCCGCGAACTCTTCGGATATAGAAAAAGCACTGATTGACGGTGAGTTTAACGAAGAGCTGTATCATTACATCAATGTGCTAAGAATTAATGTACCTAGCCTCAAAGAGCGTGCTGGGGATATTTCTATTCTGTCCGGTTATTACTTACAAGAGTATTCAAAAGAGTTTAATGCGCAAGCTCGTAGCTTTTCTGAAGATGCGATGAAAGCACTCACTCGTTACCATTGGCCTGGCAATATTCGTGAACTCATGAATCAACTAAAACGTGCAGTACTTATGTCGGACTCGGTAATGATTGATGAAGCAGCATTAGAGCTACCAAAGCATAATGATGGAAAGCGGAGTCTTAAAAGTATCCGTGAACGCTCTGAAAAGGATGCTTTAATTCTTGTCTTAGAATCACATTGTGGGCAAGTGTCATTAGCGGCAAAAGAGCTAGGGGTATCAAGAGCAACAATGTATCGTTTGTTGAATAAGCACAGCTTAATATCTGAAAGCACTATATAGAGAAATCGAGCCACGTATCTAGCGTGGCTTTTTCGTTTCAGCGATATATTCTTTAGTTTTTATATAGCTCATATGAATATGTTATATTTAAATGGATATGCAACAATTTACTAGGTGAATACTTTGTTTTCATAATGTTATAAATTTATAGGTTGAATTTTATACTCATTTGAATAGAATTCAACCGTGAAAGCAAAGTTATCTCTGCTTTATACATCATCATATATTTGGATTTTTTAGTTAGCTTGGAGGCGTAAATGAAACATTTTAATTTTATTCATCACATTTACGCATCGTCGGATTGTAGCAAAGATATGCCTGCTTACATGGCTGGTACATTTATGACTACTGATCTAGCCACCCAAGATAAATCTAACTAACAGATCCGTACCCTTATTTGGCTGCGGAAATAGCAGCTAAATGGGAACCTATCCCTTATCTCATCTAGAACGCTATTTTCTCAGTTAATCCTATTACTGGAGAATTATTATGCGTCACTCAATTTATTTAAAACTTGCGACTGTTCTTGTTCGTGCTGATCTACGCCGAGAAGAAAGAGAATGGCAACGAAAAGTTCGCCGTAGTTCATTTGATTTACCATGGGAAAACAAACATTTACTAAGAGATATTGGCTTGGAAAGTGATGGTCGACCTATTGCGTTTTCTGAACCTGAAGCTGTAACTATTGAGCGTCGAGTTCGTCATCTACGCCGAGTTTTAAGTGCACGAATACCAACGTAATATATGGGGTTGAGATACCTTCAGCCCCTAAATTGTATTGTGAGATATTTATTATGGTGTCGGGATTATTAGAGTGATCTTGAATGAATATCAAATTGAAAAGAGAAGTGGTTACTCACTTCTCTTTTTACGTTTCAAATGTATTTTTTAGCAAAGTAAATGACTTCAACTAAGCTTGAATAGAGCAGTGGAGGTGAATCATGCAAAAACATCAATTAGACATGTGGTTACACGGGCATCACAAGGAGTCTTATCAACCACCTAAAGTGTATGTGATTGGGTGTTCGGATGTGACTGAATACTTATTGGCAGTTGAATATAAGCATAAACTTGAACCAGTAAAAAAAGGCGGGGAGCCGCTACATTTCGGATCTTTGGATCAAGTAAAAGAAGAACTAGTGCGATTGGGTATAGAGAAAGCGTATTTACGATTACACAATACGTACGATGAGTTCGGCTCTACACCAAGCCAGCCCTATTGTGATATAGAGCTGTCATTAACTACGCATTAATTAAAAAAACCTTCAGATATATAGATTAAAGGCTAAATAATTATAGGTAATGTGCCGTTAAAATTTGATGAGTAAATTGCGTTCTTAAATAGAAGCCTCTTGGCTTAGTTTTTATTGGTTTTCCATTTATGCCATAAGCTTCTGTGAGAACTCGGCTATTGGCTGCTTTTGGACGTAAGTGCAGAGCCTCTCCGTGCCGGGCGGTGATTTGCTGTATGTTACCGAGCACTATAACTTCCATTAGCTCTTCCCAGTCTCTTCTTAACACGTCCTCTTCTTCAGAGCTTGGTGTCCAAAGCAAAGGCGATCCAACTCTTCTATCCGCTAAAGGAATTTCTCTTTCTCCTTCAACTGGTATCCACAGCACTTTAGATAACTTATTTCGCACATGGCTGGTTTCCCAAGTTAAACCTTGTACACCGATTAGTGGAGCAACACAGACAAAAGTTGTCTCTAGTGGCTTTCCGCTATAACTGATAGGAATGCTTTTTAATTCGATCCCTAAGTTAACAAAATCTTGTTGAGGTTTACTGCCGGCGAGCGCTCCTAAATGCCATTCAAGTAACTGCCCAACCCAACCTTTATCTCGTTTAAGATCTGGTGGTACATCCATCTTGGCTTCGTTGGCTAACTCTTGAAATGACAATCCAGCAATAGCATTGGCTCTTTCTAGTAATTCTTCTTGGGTTTTAGGTTCTGGTTTCATAATAAAGAGGCAATATAAAAAATGAATTTTATCAGAAGTTATTGGAAATGATTACCGGTTAATAAACGATCTTGCTGTGCATCCTTTGATCAAAATTAAGGTTATCCACAGATTAGTTACGTAAAAATAAAAATAATTGTGATCTGTATAAATAAACAGGCATTTTAAGATGAATGAATACTTGCTATATCAAGAGTAAAATGAAGCTTTTAGTGTGCTGTGTGGATAAAGGTCACATTGGTTGATCTTTGACCGATTGTTTTTCTGTAAAGATCCTTCCGATTTTGTTTTAATTTTATTTTTTACTTTTAATTTAACTTGTTGATTTTTAATTGTTATATTTTAAAAGTTAAAATGCTCAATAACTTTTCAATCTATATGAAGATTATTGATAGCCAATTATTGTTAATTCTTCACATAGTTATTCACAGAAAAGGTGAATAAATGTGGTCTATGTCTCACTCTTATGTGGGTAACTTAAATTTGAACAAAAGTTATCCAGAATTAAGAATAAAATCATAAATATCGGTTTAATCACATCACTAAGTTTGCTCCGCTTGGGGATATGTGGAAAAATCAATGTAATTAAAAATTTAGATAGAGGTTGGCCAGTGATAGATGGCGATGGTTACCGATTAAACGTTGGTATTGTAATCTGTAACAACCATGGTCAGGTCTTCTGGGCTAAACGGTACGGGCAACATTCTTGGCAGTTTCCCCAAGGGGGGATTGATGAAGGTGAAACTCCAGAGCAGGCAATGTTCCGAGAGTTATATGAAGAAGTTGGTCTAACAAAAAAGGATGTGAAAATCGTTGCGACTAGTCGTCATTGGTTACGCTATAAGCTACCCAAACGCTTAGTTCGATGGGATTCAAAACCTGTCTGTATTGGACAAAAACAGAAGTGGTTTCTTCTACGACTAGATTGCGATGAATCTCGTATTAATATGCAGCGTGGAAGTACACCTGAATTTGATGGTTGGCGCTGGGTAAGCTATTGGTACCCAGTAAGACAAGTCGTTTCTTTTAAGCGAGATGTGTATCGTCGAGCAATGAAAGAATTCGCATCTTTAGCAATGCCGTTTAAAGAGCGAAAGACAAAAGGAAAACGTAAACAACGTAGAGGGTAAGCATGCTCAGTCAACTAAGGGACATAGTTGAACAAGTTTCAAGGGTTGAAGATGTTTATACTGCCCTTGATATTTTAGTAAAAGAGACATGCAGCGCGATGCAGACTGAATGCTGCACCGTGTACCTTGCTAACGATGAAATGCAGCGCCTTGAGTTGATGGCAACTCAAGGTCTGAATTTTAAAACTGACAGTATTCATATTAATTTTTCGGAAGGTTTAGTTGGTCTTGTTAAGCGCAGTGCTGAACCTATTAACCTTGCCGAAGTCTCAAATCATCCTGCTTATAAGTTTTTCCCTGAATTAGGTGAAGATGTTTATCACTCTTTTTTAGGCACTCCAATTATCTATCGCAAGCAAGTGCTTGGCGTACTGGTTATTCAACAAAAGTCACCCCGTTTATTCAGTGAAATGGAAGAATCTTTCCTTGTCACTCTTTCTGCCCAGCTAGCAGTGATTGTTGCCCATGCACAAACGCAAGGTTTATGGCGTTTAGAGCAACAGCAGCGTTTATCAAGCAAAGGTATCGCAGCTTCTTCGGGTGTAGCAATTGGCGATCTTTGGTGGGACAACACTCAACCTGAACTGACTGACGTCTATCCGGCCTCTACGCTTAATATTGAAAAAGAGCATGAGCAGTTGGTAGTGGCTATTGAAAATGCGCTGAGTGATTTTAGGCGTATGAGAAAGCGTTTAGATAGTGATATTAATAAAGATGCTTTGGCGATCTTTGATTTATTTACTCACTTACTGAACGATCCAATGCTTCGTAAAGATCTGAAATCTCAGATTCAAAAAGGTGATAGGGCGGATTGGGCACTAAGGCAAGTCGTTGAAAGTTATTCAAACCGCTTCGCTAGAATGTCGGATGTGTACCTAAGAGAACGTGCTCAAGATATTCGCGAATTAGGACAAAGGTTACTCTACTTTCTCCATAATACTGAATATGAACAGCGTTCTTTAGAAAAGCCGATAATTTTAGTCGTTCGAGAGTTAACCGCTTCTGTTTTAGCTTCTATCCCTAAAGGGAAGTTATTAGCAGTGGTTTCTCTTGAAGGGGCAGCAAACTCTCATGCTGCTATTTTGTCTCGTGCTTTAGGCGTACCAGCAGTCATGGGGCTGAGCCTGAACCTCGAACAAATAAATGGTAAGCAAGCCATTGTTGACGGTTACAGCGGTGAAGTGTTCATTGAACCTGATAGTAACTTACTGAGTGAATATGGTGAGTTAGTGTTAGAGGAGAGTGAGCTCTCTTCAATGGTCAATCAAGAGCTGTTTAAACCGGCACTGACACAAGACGGCAGGCATGTTGATATTTTGTTGAATGCGGGGCTGAGTGCTGATACCAACATTGCACTTAATCAAGGTGTTGATGGCGTTGGCTTGTATCGAACTGAAATCTCTTTTCTTTTACAGCAGCGCTTCCCTTCAGAAGATGAGCAAGTGAAGCAGTATTGTTCAGTCTTGGAGAGCTACCCGAATAAACAAGTGGTTATGAGAACGCTTGATATTGGTGGAGATAAAGCCTTGCCGTATTTTCCAATTGAGGAAGATAACCCATTCTTAGGCTGGCGTGGGATTCGTTTTACACTCGATCATCCCGATATTTTTATCATTCAATTACGCGCAATGCTTAGAGCAAGCTGTGACAGTCAGAATTTAAGTATTTTACTTCCGATGATCTCTGGTGCACAGGAACTTGATGATGCCATCAAACTTATTGAACAAGCTTATGATGAAGTGAGTTTGTTGGATAGCCGAGTGAGAATGCCGCGTATAGGGATTATGCTGGAAGTGCCTTCAATCGTGTATTTACTGCCTCTTATTGCTAATAAAGTGGATTTTGTATCAGTTGGCACCAACGATTTAACTCAATATTTATTAGCCGTAGACCGGAACAATTCACGTGTAGCGAGTGTCTATGAATCTATGCACCCTGCAGTGATTATGGCTTTGAAACAAATACACGATACTTGTAAACAACATTCATTACCTGTCTGTATATGTGGTGAGCTTGCAGGGGACCCGATGGGAGCCTTGTTATTAGTTGGGTTAGGGTATGACACCCTAAGTATGAACACCTCTAATGTTGCAAGAACTAAGTATTTGATTCGCCAATCTACGCATCAAGAGCTACAAGATTTGGCGAATAAAGCATTATCACAGCCCTACGGAAGTAGCATCTATAGTATGATGTTACGTTATTTTGAAGAACGAGAGTTTACTGGCTTTATTCGAGCGGGTAAGAAATAGGATATAACGTGACATATGAACTAATAGGCTTGCTAGTAGTATTAGGTGCGGTAGTTGGCGTATTAGCAGGTTTACTGGGTATTGGTGGCGGGCTACTTGTTGTTCCTGCTCTCCTTTTTCTCCTTCCGAAATCTGGGATATCCCCTGATATTGCTATGCAAATGGCACTGGCAACCTCTTTAGCCACAATAATAGTGACTTCAGGTTCATCCGCTTTAAATCATCTAAAGCTGGGTAATGTTGATATATTTGTTATTAAGTGGTTGATGCCAGGGGTCGTGATAGGGGGCTTCATGGGGTCTTTTATTGCAGATGTCATCCCTACGGAATACCTTCCTAAAGTTTTTGGTTTCATTGTGTTGCTACTTGCACTGCAAATGCTGCTATCGATTCGTTCGACCAGTCAAAAGTCTATGCCGAGTTCAGCTAAAACCATCATCTATGGTAGTGGGATTGGTGTTATTTCAAGCCTAGCTGGAATCGGTGGTGGATCATTGTCTGTGCCTTTTTTAAATTATCATGGCATAGAGATGCGTAAAGCTGTGGGTTCGTCCTCAGTGTGCGGTTGTGTGATTGCTTTATCAGGCATGCTTGGGTTTGTTTGGCATGGCTCATCCGTCGAACATTTACCTGAATACAGTGTTGGCTATGTGTACCTACCTGCTTTAGTTGCCGTAGCGAGTGCTTCTGTGCTGACAACTCGCATAGGGGCAAAGCTTGCTACTCAATTACCGACATCGGTTTTAAAAAAATTCTTTGCTGTATTTTTAATGTTCATTGCTGGCGCTATGTTGCTGTAGTCCCATTTCAGTATTCTTAGTCCGCGCGTTTCATTCATTGTTATTCATTTTATTGTTATAGAGAGTCGAGTATGTCTCAGGGGTTTATTGAATTCCCAAATATTGATCCTGTTCTTATCGAACTAGGTCCTATTGCTGTTCGTTGGTACGGGTTGATGTACCTTGTTGGTTTTATGTTTGCTATGTGGTTAGCGAACCGCCGAGCTGATAAGCCGAATAGTGGATGGACGAGAGAGCAAGTGTCTGACTTATTGTTCGCTGGCTTTCTTGGGGTAGTGATTGGTGGGCGTGTTGGTTACGTTCTGTTTTACAACTTTGATTTGTTTTTGCAAGACCCGCTATATCTGTTCAAAGTATGGACCGGTGGTATGTCTTTCCACGGTGGTTTACTCGGTGTTATTAGCGCAATGTTCTGGTATGCACGCAAGAACGGTCGACCATTCTTTGGCGTGGCTGATTTTATCGCACCTTTAGTTCCGTTTGGTTTAGGGATGGGACGCCTAGGTAATTTCATGAACAGTGAATTATGGGGACGTGTAACAGATGTTCCATGGGGTATTGTTTTCCCTAACGGTGGACCATTGCCTCGCCATCCATCTCAGTTGTATGAGATGGCATTGGAAGGTATTGTTTTATTCTTCATCCTCAATTGGTTTATTCGTAAACCTCGCCCGTTAGGTTCTGTTTCTGGTCTGTTCTTGATGGGGTACGGTTCTTTCCGCTTCCTTGTTGAGTATGTACGAGAGCCTGATGCCCACCTTGGTTTGTTTGGTGACTTCATCTCTATGGGGCAAATATTATCGCTACCAATGGTGATTTTAGGTGCGTTGATGGTGGCGTGGGCATACAAATCAAACAGTAAAATTGTTCAGTAGAATTCATTTTTGTTAGGAAAGTTATCGTGAAGCAGTATTTAGATCTTTGTCAGCGTATCGTAGATGATGGTGTGTGGATTGAAAATGAGCGGACAGGTAAGCGCTGTCTTACCGTGGTTAATGCCGATCTAACCTACAATGTTGGTCAGAATCAATTCCCGCTAGTGACAACTCGTAAAAGTTTTTGGAAAGCGGCTGTTGCAGAGCTCCTTGGTTACATCCGAGGTTACGATAATGCAGAAGACTTCAGAAAGCTTGGTACCAAGACTTGGGATGCCAATTCAAACTTAAATGACGCCTGGCTAAATAATCCTTACCGTAAAGGTGAAGATGATATGGGGCGAGTTTACGGTGTTCAAGGTCGAGCATGGGCTAAACCTGATGGCGGTCATATCGATCAATTGAAGAAAATTGTGGATGACTTGACTCGCGGTGTTGACGACCGGGGGGAGATTCTTAATTTTTATAATCCAGGTGAATTCCACATGGGTTGCTTAAGACCGTGTATGTATAGCCATCATTTTTCTTTATTGGGTGACACTTTATATTTAAATAGCACTCAGCGCTCTTGTGACGTGCCACTTGGACTTAATTTCAATATGGTTCAGGTTTATGTGTTTTTGGCTATCATCGCTCAAATTACAGGTAAGAAGCCTGGCGTGGCTTATCATAAAATTGTGAATGCCCATATATATGAAGATCAACTGGCGCCAATGAAAGACATTCAGTTGAAAAGAGAGCCGCTAGCTGCTCCTACTTTTCATATTAACCCTGAAATTAAGTCACTTGAAGATTTAGAAACTTGGGTGACATTAGATGATTTTTGGGTCGAAGGCTATGAATGCCATGATGCAATTAAGTATCCATTTTCGGTTTAACCTTTCCTAGTTGTTCTTTTGTTAAAGCTAGAAAGAATGGGAAAGGAGAGAAGTAATCTTCGATAGATAACTTTAGATAAAGAAATAATGAAAAGGTTGGCTAGAAATAGCCAACCTTTTTTTGTATCTGGAACTTTATCTTTGGATACAAAAATCCCCGCCTCAATGAGAGCGGGGATTTTTATTTACTATCGTATTTTATGAAAGGTAATGTCTATGCTGTTAGAGCAAGAATAGTACCTGGCATTACGATGAATACTGCAGCTAAGTAACCAGCAACAACAGCTTTGTTTTTTACTGCCATGTCAGATATGAAATCTGCGCCCTTAACCGGCAGCTCACGTAGGAACGGAATACCATAGATGAATACTGTAGCCATCAAGTTAAACACTAAGTGAACAAGGGCAATCTGGAGTGCAAATACTGCGAACTCACCGGAAACGGCTGTTGCTGCAAGTAAAGCGGTAATACATGTACCGATGTTAGCACCAAGAGTGAACGGGTAAACATCACGAACCTTAAGGACACCCGTACCTACAAGTGGAACCATTAAGCTTGTCGTTGTAGAAGATGACTGTACTAGAATCGTTACAATTGAACCTGAAGCGATACCGTGAAGAGGACCACGACCAATTGCATTCTTTAGAATTTCACGAGCACGACCAACCATCAAACTCTTCATAAGTTTACCCATCACAGTGATTGCGATGAAGATAGTTGCGATACCCAATACAATCAGCATAACGCCGCCGACAGTATCACCAAATGTTGATAGAGGCTCTTTAATCGCGCTCACAACAGGCTTAGTAATAGGCTTGATGAAGTTAAAGCCTTTAATGCTCATATCACCAGTTGCTAGCATTGGAGAAACCAACCAATGAGAAATCTTTTCTAACATACCAAACATCATTTCTATTGGTAAGAAGATGGCAACGGCAAGGAGATTAAAGAAATCGTGAATAGTAGCACTTGCAAAAGCACGCTTAAACTCATCTTTACAACGTACATGACCAAGGCTAACTAGCGTATTAGTTACTGTTGTACCAATGTTAGCACCCATAATCATAGGGATAGCGACTTCAACTGGTAAACCACCAGCAACTAAGCCAACAATAATTGAAGTAACAGTACTTGATGATTGAATAAGAGCCGTAGCGGTTAAACCGATCATTAAGCCAGCAACAGGGTGAGATGCAAATTCAAATAAAACTTTTGCTTGTTCGCCCGTTGCCCATTTAAAGCCTGTACCTACCATTGAAACAGAAAGTAGTAGTAGGTAAAGCATGAATGCCAAGTTAGCCCAGCGTAGCCAGCGAGTAGTGCTCGCCATTGGCGCTGCTGCAGTAGTAGCTTGGTTCATAATGTATTCTCCATTTGACTGTAAGAGTCTGTGTTAAGTCTATGAGTTAATCTGAGCGTGATGTTAGAGGGGAAATATTTCAGTAATATTACATTTTTATGAGGTCTCTTTTTTTTCGTGATGTTTTAACTGTGAAATATGTAAATATAAAATGACACTCTAGTATCTGTATGTTTTTAAAGGTTTTATTTTGGTTTTTGTTCGGTGGGATCTAGCTCGATTATTTGAATTTTTTTTCGGTTTTTATTTTTAATATGACAATGTGAAAATTGATATGTAGGAAAAACTATCGTTATTGTTCATTTTTGTAGGTTTTTACGAACTATTTGAGGGGGCGTGTCATATTTGATATAAATAGAGGTGAATCCCACGATAACTGAGTCTCTATGTCGCACCTAAATTATAACCACCTTTACTATTTTTGGATGGTCTGCAAGCAAGGGTCTGTTACTAAAGCTGCTGAAGCATTGTTTTTAACACCTCAAACAGTAACTGGTCAGATTAAAGCGCTTGAAGAAAGAATGGATGGCAAATTAACGAAGCGAAATGGTCGTAGTGTTGAACCCACAGAGCTCGGTCAGTTAGTTTTCAAATATGCAGATCGTATGTTTGGCTTAAGCTACGAGATGCTTGATATCGTTAACTATAGTCAGCATTCCAATATTTTATTTGATGTAGGCGTAGCGGATGCTTTGTCTAAAAGGTTTGTCAGTAAAATATTAATGACTACCATTCCTGATGACAGCCGAATCCATTTACGTTGTTTTGAGTCTACTCATGAATTGCTACTTGAACAGTTATCACAGCATAAGCTAGACATGATTTTATCTGACTGTCCTGTTGATTCAGGGAAAAGCCCTGGGTTATTCAGCAAAAAGCTAGGTGAAAGCGGTATGAGCTTTTTCTGCTCTGGGGACATCGAAGGTGTCAGTTTCCCTGCAGTATTAGAACAAAAAAAATTACTCATTCCTGGAAGTCGAACATCAATGGGCAGAAAGGTATTACAGTGGTTTGATAGGCAAGGGCTAAAGCCAGATATTCTTGGTGAGTTTGATGATGTTGCATTGATGAAGGCTTTTGCTCGTTATCATCCAGATGTGATCTTATTGGCACCAACGGTTTATATATCAGAACTTGAAGAAGACATCTCTTTACAATTACTTGGTAATATTGAAGAGTTTAAAGAAGAGTACTACGTCATATTTGCTGAAAGAATGATTCAGCACCCGGCAGTAAAAAATGTGTGTGATGCTGATTTCAGTAAGTTGTTTGAATAGCTTTATCTATAAATGAATAGTTTGGAAATACATCAATTTGGATTATTATTCCAAGTATATTAGTAGTAAATCGTATTAGTAACATCGAATTTTCTGGTTATGAATGTCAGAAGTTGTATAGGAGTCGGCTTATGAACTTGAAAGATATGGAACAAAATTCATCTCAAGCGGTGATTTTGTTAAAAGCGATGGCTAATGAGCGACGTTTACAAATTTTATGCTTACTGCACAACTCTGAACTATCTGTTGGTGAACTGTGTGGGATGCTGGAATTAAGCCAATCTGCTCTATCTCAACATTTAGCGTGGTTACGCCGAGATGGTTTAGTCCAAACGCGTAAGGAAGCACAAACTGTTTATTACACATTAAGTAGTGGTGAAGTGAAGGCAATGATTGAACTTCTACACAGCATCTACTGTGAGTAAAGAAACGAGCTGTAAATAAAAACTAAGTATCGAGCCCTGAAGTGAAGAAGTTGAAGGTTAAAAGATGCATCAGGCTCTATTAGAAAAATAGAAATAAGCTTAAGTGCGAATTAACGGCTTAAGCCAGGTGGTAAAAGCGAGATACTCAAATTTCAGATATAAAAAAACCGGCCAAGGCCGGTTTTTTCGTTAAGCGTTGTAATCGCAGTTCTAATTAAAGAGCTTTGATTGCAGCAGCGAAACGAGACTTATGACGAGCAGCTTTATTCTTATGAATAAGGCCTTTAACCGCCATACGGTCTAGAAGTGGTGTAACTTCTACAAGAGCTGCAGTTGCAGCTTCTTTATTGCCAGCTTCAATAGCTGCAATAGTTTTTTTCATGTAAGTGCGCATCATAGAACGACGACTAGCATTGTGCTGGCGACGTTTCTCAGCTTGGATAGCGCGCTTCTTAGCAGATTTACTGTTTGCCAAGGGTCTAACTCCCAAAAACTTAGTTCGGTGACAATTTAAGGGCGAGGACTATCCCTCATTAGCGCTTAATTGTCAAATGATTTGTGCAAAAACCCAGCTAAGCCAAACAATATTTGGATTGGAAGAGTCATCGCGGTTAAGATGGCGGGGATTCTAACAGCATTTGTAGACCAATGCTAATAAATATACCTTCAAGAATAGGATAGTATTTATCCTTGCCTAAAAGTAATCAACCAGTGTCAGAGGTTTTTGTGAGTAAACGACTGTTAAAGTCAGGCATGATCGTCAGTGCAATGACGTTTGTTTCCCGAGTGTTAGGGCTTGTACGAGATGTTGTCGTCGCCAATTTAATGGGGGCTGGAGCAAGTGCCGATGTCTTTTTCTTCGCAAATAAAATACCCAATTTTTTGCGTCGCTTATTTGCCGAAGGGGCATTTTCTCAAGCTTTTGTTCCTGTATTAACTGAATACCATGCAAAAGGTGATAAAGATAAAACCCGTGATTTGATTGCTAAAGTGTCAGGTACCTTAGGTGTCTTAGTTTCCATTGTGACTATTGCTGGTGTTTTAGGCTCTGGGGTTATAACGGCCATGTTCGGAGCCGGGTGGTTTATTGATTGGCTTAATGATGGACCGGCAGCTCCTAAGTTTGAATTGGCGAGCTTTATGCTCAAAATTACTTTTCCATATTTATGGTTTATCACTTTTGTTGCTTTGTCTGGAGCCATTCTTAATACCCTAGGTAAATTTGCTGTTTCATCATTTACACCTGTTTTTTTGAATGTGATGATTATCGGCAGTGCGTGGTTTATCTCTCCTAATCTTGCTCAGCCTGAAATTGGCTTAGCAATCGGCGTATTTTTAGGTGGCTTAGTCCAATTTCTTTTCCAAATGCCCTTTCTTATCAAAGCTGGAGTATTGGTTAAGCCTAAATGGGGGTGGCGAGATCCGGGGGTTGTAAAGATCCGCACATTAATGATCCCAGCCTTATTTGGTGTATCTGTCAGTCAAATTAATCTGTTGTTTGACACATTCATCGCGAGTTTCTTAGCAACAGGCTCTATCAGTTGGCTTTATTACGCAGATAGATTACTCGAATTCCCCCTCGGTCTATTTGGTATCGCAATTGCGACCGTGATTCTTCCTGCTCTATCCCGTAAGCACGTTAATTCACAAGGTGATGGCTTTGCTCACACCATGGATTGGGGTGTTCGTATGGTTCTTTTATTAGGAATTCCAGCAATGTTGGGGCTGATAGTCTTAGCTAAACCAATGTTGATGGTTTTATTCATGCGAGGAGAATTTACACCGCATGATGTAGACCAAGCTTCAATGTCTCTTGTTGCTTATGCTTCTGGGCTGTTGAACTTTATGTTGATTAAGGTATTAGCCCCTGGATATTACTCACGACAAGATACAAAAACGCCAGTGAAATACGGCATTATCGCCATGACCACTAATATGGTGTTCAACGCTATCTTTGCTTATTTTTATGGTTATGTAGGGTTAGCCATTGCCACTGCACTTTCAGCATTCGTAAATATGGCATTACTTTACAGAGGCTTGCATCGAGCGGGTGTTTATCAGCTAACTAAGACCACTTTAATATTCAGTGCTAAATTGGTGTTAGCTGGTGGTGTTATGGTGTCGGCAATATTATGGCAGCTAGAAAGCTCCCAGCAGTGGCTATCTTGGACCTTTGCTCACCGAGCATTTATGTTGGCTGCGTTAATTGGTTTTGGTGCGGCAGCTTATATCGCTTCAGTGCTTGTTCTAGGTGTCCGAGTAAAACATTTAAAAGCCGCGACAGATTAATGCTGATTAGTATATAATCCGTCGGTTTCACACAATAAATGATGCAAAATTACAGGTTTTAGCTGGTTATAATGGAACTTATCCGAGGCATTCACAATATTAAAGCGCAGCATCATGGCTGTGTATTAACCATAGGTAACTTTGATGGTGTTCATTTAGGGCATCAGGAAGTTTTACAACAAGTATCGCGTCAAGCTGACTTGTTAGCGTTACCTTCTGTCGTTATGACATTTGAACCGCAACCTATGGAATTTTTTGCTAGGGATAAAGCGCCGGCGCGCCTGACTCGCTTGCGAGATAAGTTTGTTCAGCTCAGTAAACTTGATATTAATCGATTGCTGTGTGTGAATTTCAATCAGTATTTTTCGAGTTTATCCGCCGAAGCATTTATTAAAGAATTGCTTGTCGATAAGCTTGGCGTTAAGTTTTTAGTTGTTGGTGACGACTTCTGCTTTGGTAAAGGTCGTACCGGTAATTTCGCTATGTTAAAGCAAGCGGGTGATAAATATGGTTTTGAGGTGGTGAGCACCCAAAGCTATTGTTTAGATAAACGCCGCGTGAGTAGCACGGAAATACGAAATGCATTAGCTGCAGATGATTTTGCAAATAGTGCTACGATGCTAGGGCGTGATTACAGTATCAGTGGTCGCGTTTCTCATGGTCGTAAATTAGGAAGAACGATAGGTTTTCCTACGGCTAATATTCCTCTTAAACGCTGTGTCTCTCCTGTATCTGGAGTCTATGTTGTGCAAGTTCTCGATCTTGATGGGGTGACCGTCGGTGGAGTGGCTAACATAGGGCAAAGACCAACAGTTGATGGAATTAGGCAACAACTAGAAGTACACTTTTTTGACTTTAAAGCCAATTTATATGGTAAACAGTTAGAAGTAGTACTTTTACATAAATTGCGTGATGAAAAGAAATTTGAATCATTTGACGCACTTAAAAATCAAATAGAATTAGATGCTGAAGCTGCAAGGGTGTTGTTGCTTCAGTTAAAGAATTAACCGGATGATTCCACTGGTTAAAATAATGTCTAACCTCGCCCAATATGACGGAATTAAGAATCGATGAGTGATTATAAAGATACCCTGAACTTACCTGAAACAGGGTTTCCAATGCGCGGCAACCTGGCTAATCGTGAGCCAGAAATGCTTAAACGTTGGTACAAAGAAGATCTTTACGGTGAAATCCGTAAAGCAAAGAAAGGTAAAAAGTCTTTCGTACTACATGATGGCCCTCCATACGCGAACGGCGATATTCATATTGGTCACGCGCTGAACAAGATTCTTAAAGACATTATTATTAAATCTAAGACCCTTTCTGGTTTTGACGCACCGTACATTCCAGGTTGGGACTGTCACGGTCTTCCAATTGAATTAATGGTTGAGAAGAAGAAAGGTAAGCCTGGTCAGAAGATCTCTGCTGCTGAATTCCGCGAAGAGTGTCGTAAGTACGCAGCAGGTCAAGTTGAAGATCAGAAAGAGAGCTTCAAGCGTCTTGGTATCATGGGTGAGTGGGACAAACCTTACCGCACTATGGATTTTGGCACTGAAGCGAACATCATTCGTTCTCTAGGCAAAATTGCAGACAAAGGTCACCTTCTTAAAGGTTTCAAACCTGTTCACTGGTGTACTGACTGTGGTTCTGCTCTAGCTGAAGCTGAAGTTGAATACAAAGATAAAGTTTCTCCATCTATCGATGTGAAGTTTTCTGCAGCTGACGAAGAGGCGCTTCTAGAGAAGTTTACTCTAGCTGAAGGACACGCTGGACAAGGCGAAATCTCTATCGTTATCTGGACGACAACACCATGGACTCTGCCTGCAAACCGCGCAGTATGTCTACGTGATGATCTAGAATACGTACTTATTCAAGTTGAAGAGAATGGCGAACAGCCAGCCCAACGTATCGTTGTTGCTTCTGAACTAGCAAAAGACGTAATGGACCGTGCAGGTATCGATCACTTCCATAACCTTGGTTTTGCTACTGGTACTGATCTTGAGCTTTCTCAGTTCAACCACCCGTTCTACGACTTCACGGTTCCTGCTGTTCTTGGCGATCACGTAACAACTGACTCTGGTACTGGTGTGGTTCATACCGCTCCTGGTCACGGTCAAGAAGATTTCGTGGTTGGTAAGAAGTACAACCTAGAAATCGCTAACCCAGTAGGTTCTAACGGCGTTTACCTGCCAGACACTGAGCTATTTTCTGGTCAGCACGTATTCAAAGCGAACGACTCTGTTTTAGAAGTTCTAAAAGAGAAAGGTGCACTGCTGCACCACCACGCTTACGAGCACAGCTACCCACATTGTTGGAGACACAAAACTCCAATCATCTTCCGTGCAACACCACAATGGTTCATCTCTATGGATCAAGCTGGTCTACGTGCTAAAGCACTAGAGTCAACGAAGAATGTTGAGTGGATGCCTGAGTGGGGTCAAAGCCGTATCGAAGGTATGATCGAAGGTCGCCCTGAATGGTGTATCTCTCGTCAACGTACTTGGGGTGTACCAATTGCTCTGTTCGTTCATAAAGAAACGTCAGAACTTCACCCAGAAAGCCCAGCTCTTATTGAAAAAGTAGCAAAACTTGTTGAAGAGAAAGGCATCCAAGCTTGGTGGGATGTAGATGCTGCTGAACTTATGAGCGCTGAAGACGCTGATAAGTACGAAAAAGTAATGGATACGCTAGATGTATGGTTTGACTCTGGTGTTACGCACTTCTCGGTTGTGGATTCTCGTGAAGAGTACAACTTCCCGAATGAAGAAAGAACGCACAGTGCTGATCTTTACCTTGAAGGTTCTGACCAACACCGTGGCTGGTTCCAGTCATCTTTGATTTCATCTATCGCGATGAAAGACGAAGCACCATACAAGCAAGTGCTAACGCACGGTTTCGTGGTTGATGGTAACGGCCGTAAGATGTCTAAATCTATCGGTAATGTTGTTGCTCCTAAAGATGTAACTAACAAGCTAGGTGCGGATATTCTGCGTCTATGGGTTGCTTCTACGGACTACACAAACGAAGTCGCGGTTTCTGATGAGATCCTTAAGCGTTCAGCTGATGCGTACCGCCGTATTCGTAACACAGCTCGTTTCTTCCTTGCGAACTTAAACGGTTTCAACCCTGCAACTGATCTGGTTCCTGCTGATGAAATGGTAGCACTTGATCGTTGGGCTGTGGGCCGTGCTCAAGCTGCACAAGAAGAGATTGTTAAAGCATACGGCGAGTACAACACTCACGGTGTGACTCAGCGTCTAATGCAGTTCTGTTCTATCGAAATGGGTTCTTTCTACCTTGACGTAATTAAAGACCGTCAGTACACAGCGAAGCAGGGCAGCCATGCTCAACGTAGCTGTCAAACTGCGCTTTACTACATCGTAGAAGCACTAGTTCGTTGGATGGCACCTATCATGTCATTCACAGCTGATGAAATCTGGAACGAAATGCCAAGCTCTTTACCAACTGGAGAGCAGCGCGACACGTTCGTATTCACTGGTGAATGGTTCGAAGATCTATTCGGTCTTGCAGAAGGTGAAGAACTAAGCAACGAATTCTGGGCTGAAATCCAGTCAGTTCGTGGCGCAGTGAACAAGCTTCTTGAAGACGCGCGTAAAGAAAAAACAATCGGTGGCGCACTGCAGGCTGAAGTAACTCTGTACGCTGACGACGCACTAGCGGCGAAAATCAACAAACTAGAAGATGAGCTACGTTTCGTACTGATTACTTCTGCAGCTGTTGTTAAGCCACTTAGCGAGAAGTCTGATACTGCTCAAGCAACGGACGTTGAAGGTCTATTTGTTGAAGTAGCCGCAACAGAAGCTGAGAAGTGTGACCGTTGTTGGCACCATACTCCAGATGTAGGCACAATTGAAGGTCACGAAAAAGTATGTGGTCGTTGTGTGACAAACGTCGATGGTGAAGGTGAAGTGCGTAAATACGCATAATTTGCTAGCAAGCAACTGAACTTTTTAGAAATATTATAGCCCCAGTATCTACTGGGGTTATTTTTAGGTTTTAGGAAAAGGTATGAGTGAACAATCACTAACATTAAAACAATCTGGTGTACGTTGGTTATGGTTAGCTCTGCTAGTCTTTATTGCTGATATCGCCATTAAGTTAGTTGTTATGGATAATATGGGATACGGCTGGGCAAATCGAATTGAGATCCTACCGTTTTTTAACTTACTGTATGTTCATAACTACGGTGCTGCTTTTAGCTTCTTAAGCGATCAAGGCGGATGGCAGCGTTGGCTATTTACCGGTATCGCTTTTGTGGTAACAGGCATGCTGACTTACTGGATGAGTAAGCTTCCAGCATCGGAGAAGTGGAATAACATCGCTTATGCAATCATCATTGGCGGTGCGGTTGGTAATGTATTTGACCGTGTTGTGCATGGCTTTGTCGTGGATTACCTAGACTTCTACTGGGGCGCATACCACTGGCCTGCGTTTAACTTAGCGGATATGGGGATCTGTATCGGCGCTGCGATGATTATATTAGATGGTTTTCGTAAGAAAGATGAAAGTAAATAAGCTGCTCTGAAGTCAGTCTATGACTCACAGATTAGAATAGCCCTAAGCGCTGTCGGTTGATTCCAACAGCGCTTTTTGTTTATGCTGCACAGGATAAGACAATCAAATAAAACTGTTCTTCCAATAATAAAGAAATCTAAGGAAAGTCACGTGGTAGCAATTAAAAAAGATTCAGCAGTAACTCTACATTTTACTATCAAAATGCAAGATGGATCTGTTGCCGATAGTACTCAGAATATGGGCAAGCCAGCGAAATTTATTATGGGTGATGGAAGCCTGAGTGAGAATTTTGAGCAATGCTTGATCGGCTTAGAAGCTGGTACAAAAAAGTCGATTGAATTAAAAGCAGAAGATGCGTTTGGTATGCCGAACCCTGACCATATTCATCACATGGATCGTGCGAAATTCGTTGGTGATGCAGAAGTTGAAGTCGGTACTATCATGGCGTTTTCAGGTCCTGACGGTATGGAAATTCCAGGTATTATTACTGAAATCGCTGGTGACTCGGTGACGGTTGATTTTAATCACCCCCTCGCGGGACAAGATGTTACTTTCGACGTGGATATTTTAGAAGTTGAATAGAGATTGATTGGCAAGGTTAAGAGGTTCTAGCCTTGCCTTCAGATAGACATAGCACCTTACAGTCGATTCTAACCAAGCGCTTCACTGTTTTTGAGCTTCACTGTAGAATGCAAGCTTCGCTAATCGCGAACTCCATGGAAACGATTTTAGCCCCGCTTTAAGCTTATAGCCTCTGCGTTAAGCTATGGGTATGTAAAGTGACAATGAATTGAGCAATAAAATGAAAATAATGTTAGCTAACCCTCGTGGCTTTTGTGCCGGTGTTGATCGTGCGATCAGTATTGTTGAACGTGCACTTGAGATGTATCAGCCGCCTATTTATGTTCGTCATGAAGTGGTTCATAACCGTTTTGTTGTTGAAGGGTTAAAACAGCGTGGTGCTATCTTTGTTGAAGAAATCAGTGAAGTGCCTGATGATAATATCGTGATCTTTTCTGCCCATGGTGTATCACAAGCTGTTCGCAAAGAAGCGAAAGAGCGCGAACTTACCGTTTTTGATGCGACTTGCCCGTTGGTAACGAAAGTTCATATGGAAGTGGCTCGTGCAAGCCGCAAAGATATGGAAGTGGTATTGATTGGTCATGCTGGTCACCCTGAAGTCGAAGGTACTATGGGGCAATACGCTAGTAAGTCAGGTGGTATGTATTTGGTAGAGAAACCGGAAGACGTTCAACATTTGGTAGTTAATGATGCGTCCAACTTGCACTATGTCAGCCAAACGACATTATCGGTTGATGAAACCGCTGATGTGATTGAAGAGCTGCGCCGTGTTTTTCCTGAGATCCAAGGTCCACGTAAAGACGATATTTGTTACGCGACACAAAACCGACAAGATGCCGTTCGTGAAATGGCGAATGATGTAGATGTGGTTATTGTTGTTGGTTCTAAGAACTCATCAAATTCCACAAGACTAAAAGAATTAGCCGAAAAGTTAGGTACGCCAGGTTATCTAACAGATTGCCCAGAAGACATAAAACCAGAATGGGTCGAAGGCAAGGTTAAGATAGGTGTTACAGCCGGTGCATCAGCTCCTGAAGAGCTTGTGAATCAGATCCTTGATCGTATTCGAGAGTTAGGTGCTGAGGGAATTGAAGAGATTCAAGGGCGTGAAGAAAATATGTTTTTCGAAGTGCCTAAAGAGTTACAAATAAAACAGATAGACTAACGATTCTAAATGGGGTTTGAGTGTAAGTCGTACTCAAATCCCATGACTCGTCCATACTTGCCTTATGAACATACCCGCCCACTATTGAATCCCTAACTGCTCTTTTAATACTTTCAAATAGCGCCGGCTCACTGGGATCTCAAAGCCAGTTGAAGTGATGATTTCAGCCAAACCATTCTCTAAAAGCTTTATTTCTTGAATCCATTGTATATTCACTAAAAACTGCCTGTGACAGCGAATCAAATGAGTTTTTTCCTCTAGTACCTTTAGTGTCAGTTGTGAGCAAGCAGTTTGTGTTGAGCTTCTTACATGAACACCACTAATATCAGAGTAAGCGCACTCGACTGATTTACTCGACATAATCACAATTCTGTTATGCCCAATACAGGGAATTTGCTCTAAATTTTCAGGTGCGATTTCATTAACACTTTGCACTGGTAGAGTGAGCCCTTGGTTGTGCACCTTACTTAATCTAGTCACGCTTTTTTTCAGGCGCTGTGGTTCTACGGGTTTAAGCAAGTAATCAAAAGCATTGTCTTCAAAAGCTTGAATCGCATATTGATCGTAGGCAGTAACAAAAACAACGTAAGGCATAGAATCAGGGTCGAGCATGCTAAGTAATTCAATTCCAGTAACCTGTGGCATTTGAATATCAAGATAAACCACATCGGGCTTGAGTTGGTTTATTTTCTTCAAACCTTCAATCGCATTACTTGCTGAGCCAATCACTTCCACACCGCCAGTTTCAAGAAGCAGCTCCGTTAACTCCTCTCGTGCAAACTGTTCGTCGTCGATGACTAATGCCTTCAACATACTTGCTCCTTAAGAATAAGCGTGCCGTGTAAAGCTATCTTCGCTTGTAAAAGTCTCGTTCCTTGTGACATTTCTAAACCTGATTATGAGTATGTGATTGGA
Organism: Vibrio gallaecicus; assembly: GCF_024347495.1. Taxonomy (NCBI): domain Bacteria; kingdom Pseudomonadati; phylum Pseudomonadota; class Gammaproteobacteria; order Vibrionales; family Vibrionaceae; genus Vibrio; species Vibrio gallaecicus. The sequence continues at coordinate 608,176 of NZ_AP025490.1, forward strand.
AATGATCTTGCTTAGGGATCATAAAGCTCATTCGGGTAAATTGCTGTGGAATACATTCTATTTTTAATGAAGATTGAGCGCCAAATAGATGAGTGAGTCGCTTATCTACAATTTCCATGCCTAGCCCTTGATGGTTATCCTCGGGATCTTGGTAATTACCAGCATTGTCTTCGACTGTAATTTTAAAACCATGAGCAGTTTCTTGGCTGTATATTCGAATGCATCCACCTTCGAGTAAGTTCGATATCCCATGTTTAATGGCGTTTTCAACCAAAGGTTGCAAAGTGAAGCTTGGAATCTTCAAGTCATATAAACTCGGGTCTATCTCCCAAATAATTTCAAGCCGATCAGTAAAGCGAGCTTTCTCAATCGTAAGATAGGAATTGACGTGAGCAAGTTCATCTTTGACCGTTACCGAGCTGATGTTTTGCTTGAGGTTACTGCGGAAAAATTGAGAAAGGTGCTGTATTAATCCTCGCGCTGTATCCGGATCTTTTCTTGTAACTGCACTAATGGTATTCAAAGCATTGAACAAAAAATGTGGGTTTACCTGTGCGTGTAAAAGCTTTATTTCGGCTTGAGTAAGTAAGGTTTGCTGTTGCTGATAATTACTAAAAAGTAGTTGGCTTGAAAGCAGTTGGGCAATACCTTCAGCCATAGACATGTTGATGGTAGAAAATAACTTTAGCTTAGGTTCGTACAGCTTTATTGTGCCGACCACCTCATCACCTGAACGTAATGGAATAATGAGTGCAGATCCTAATTTACAATTGGCAGATAAGGAGCATTGGTATGGAGTATCTTTACCATCCAGATAAATAATATCGTTTTTATTCATTGCTTCGAGGGTGGAATGCGAAGAAATTGGCGTATTGGGTTTATGGTGTTCATCGCCAATGCCTACAAAAGCTAAAATTTTCTCTCTATCGGTAATAGCGACAGCACCAACATTGGTTTCCTCATAGACAATACGAACAATTTGCTCTGCGTTTTTTGAATTAAACCCACCATGTAGTATCCCCACAGAGCGCTCTGCAATGGTCAAAGCTCGGCGAGAGAAGGTCGCAGAATACTTCTCAAAAATGGTTTTTTTATCTTGGATAATGCTCATAAAGAGTGCAGCACCACATGAGTTTGCGATAATCATTGGCGCAGCAATATCAGAAACAAGCGCGTAAGACTGAGCAAAAGGCTTGGCAACGATCAGTAAGACGAGCATTTGGATAATTTCGGCAAACAATGTGATTGAGAAAACAACCATAGGGTTAAATAGTTGCTCCGTTTTATTCCTGCGAACTAAATAAATATGAAGTAGCCCGCCAATTAGACCTTCGGCTGTGGTAGAAATGGCACAAGCAAGGTCGGTAAAGCCCCCTAATGAATATCGATGAATTCCTCCTGTTAGCCCAACGGCGAAGCCAACTACAGGACCTCCAAATAACCCGCCCATGACCGCTCCAATCGCTCGTGTATTAGCAATGGCGTCATTGATTTGCAAGCCAAAATACGTACCCATGATACAAAATAATGAGAATACGACGTAGAGACTGAACTTATGTCTTAGTCGAGAAGAAACATTGAGTAAAGGAAGGAAAATTGGCGTTTTACTTAGCATGTAAGCAAGTACTAAGTAGACGCACATTTGTTGAAGTAAGGAGAGAACCAGTTCCATTACAAACCCTTAAAGATCAGATGTTATAAGTTTAAGTGATTGATTAGTATTAAACAAAACAAATAAGGGATTAGATGGAAAGGCTTAACCTTGGCGTAGGTAATGATTAAAGTTAGGTAGAAAACAGATGTTATGACCTAACTTTAATCACTACTGTCTCAGTGTTTTAACCCACTGTTTAATTCATTTGTAGAGCACTGAAAGATCAGTAGAAAATGAATAATTCAGAGGTATCAAATAACTTAAAAAATGAAAAATCTTCCATGTTTTTCTCCTAGCACTAGAGTATTTAGGCGTTTGGTTTTTATCGTTATCTATTTAACCCTAGTGCAGGTCATGGTGGTTTTCCATGCCTATTTCTATTCTTATTTGTTGCTTTAGCAATGCATTGTTTTTAGTTAGGAAAAACTAAGCCCATCATATGATGGGCTTAGAAGGGGTTATTTAAGCTTTAGATAAACCCAAGTTGCAAGCAAAGGTGTTACTTATTATTGAAGCTGCTGTGATTGTTGAGATCATTGTCTCTATGCAGTTTTAGTGACTGCTTTATTTTCATCAGCTGATTCATCTTGTTCATTTGCGTAGTCACGTTCGCCTTTCCCTTTGGAAATCTTGATGACATAAGCGGTAATCAATAGTGCAGATACAACGCCGACAATAGTCGATAATTGCATTGGTAAGCCAAAACCAAGTTGGCTGTTACTTAAAATAAAGGTGATACATACTGTTGTCATGAAAATAGCTGGAACGGTTGTTATCCAGTGCAATTTATTATGGCGTAGTAGGTATGCGGATGCTGTCCACAGCATCATGACTGCGGTTGATTGGTTAGCAAAACCAAAGTAGCGCCAGATAATACCGAAATCTACTTGAGTCAAAATGCCACCTAAAACAAACAGAGGTAATGCCATTAGTAGGCGGTTACGCAGTGTTTTCTGTTCCATGTTGAAGTATTCAGCAAGGATAAGACGGCTTGAACGGAAAGCTGTGTCACCAGAAGTGATTGGTAGAATAACCACGCCAAGGAAAGCAAGGATACCACCAAATACACCCAGCAAACCAAATGAAGCGCTGTATACCACGTTACCCGGACCACCGTTTGCAATCGCGTCAGACAGAGATTCAACTGAACCGAAGAACGATAGAGCAAGTGCACACCAGATTAGAGCAATGATACCCTCACCAATCATTGCACCGTAGAAAACGAAACGGCCGTTCTTTTCATTTTCCATACAACGCGCCATAAGTGGTGACTGAGTCGCGTGGAAACCTGATATAGCGCCACAAGCAATAGTGATGAATAGTGCAGGCCAAAGTGGTAGGTCATTTGGATTCATGTTGGTGAACATGTCTTTCATCTCAAAGCCACCCATGATTTGGTGCTCGTCTGATAAGCCAATAGCAGTGATTAATCCAACAGACATGAAAATCAGCAGTGCGCCAAATAGTGGGTAGAAACGACCAATAATCTTATCTACAGGGACAACAGTAGCGATGATGTAGTAGGCAAAGATAATTACAACCATTGTAGACATCGACATGGTGAAATCAGTTTGGTCATTGACTAGGTTAGTAATCATACCTGCAGGTGCTGAAACAAAAACAACCCCAACAAGAAGTAGTAGGACAATGGCAAAGATATTCATAAAGTGTTTTGCGCCATTACCTAAGTAACGTCCAGTGATAGTAGGAACTGAAGCTCCGCCATTACGGATAGATAACATGCCAGAGAAGTAGTCGTGAACTGCGCCTGCAAATACACAGCCTAGAACAATCCATAACATTGCAGCAGGACCGTATAAAGCCCCCATAATAGGTCCAAATATTGGTCCAACACCTGCGATGTTAAGTAATTGAACTAAATATACTTTAGGTGTCGACATGGGTACGAAATCCACGCCATCTTGTTTGGTAATTGCTGGGGTTTTACGGTTTTCATTGATACCGAAAACCTTTTCGATAAAAGTACCGTAAATAAAATAGCCACCAATTAAAGCTGCTACGCAAGTTAGAAACCACATCATAACGTGTTATCCCTGAGTTGAATGAGTAAGTCAGAGTGCATACTAGAATAAGGAAATAGAAGCTTCACGCGATACTGAAGCGAGTGGTCGAATGGCGAGTTTAGTGGTGCTTATCTGAATTAAGTGGTTTGGAGGAAGCTTGAGTGGTTTAGGGTAAGTGCGAGTGGCTAAATAAAATGTCTAAGTGGTTATTAACCTATTTAAGTGGTTCTATCTTTTAGGTTGCCAGCTTTTACAAATATCTAACGCTTTACTATATCGAGAGTTTCACTAATGCTTAATTTGTTGGAACACTCTAGACCAATGCAAATATGACTACTGATTAAAAGGGATTTAAATCGTTCACTGGTTATTATTGCCTTTTAGTGGCAACCTATAGTTATAAAAGTAAGGGATTGAAATGAAAAGAATAACAACGTGTTTATTGGCTATGGCTGCATTGTCAGGTTGTACGGCAAACCTTCAAGATCTAGCAAATGAAGGTGACTGGGTAGAAATAGGTTATCGAGACGGTGTGAAAGGAAACCCTCAACGTCTATATAGTGAGTTATCAGCATTAGGCAGTGTTGATCAAGCGAGTTATGAAACTGGTTATCAGCAAGGTGTAGAAGAGTTTTGCGATCCGAACCATGCCTTTCAAATTGGGCTGTCAGGTCAGTATTACGAAGGAGTATGCGCAGGCTTCGAGCATGCTCAGCAGTTCCGTATGGAGTGGCAACGTGGTTGGACTGAATACAGTAACTAGGCTTTTCTTTTCAAGATTTAGTTGAGTACATTCAACTTAACGCGCTTTTTATCTTTAAGACGATTAGAGATGCAAAGCGCGTTTTGTTTTTAACGAGACCTACATTTAATGAGATCTATATTCAATGAGGTCTAAATCTAAAGCTCAGTATTGATCTCGACAGCCTTACGTAGGAAACCTTGCTGTTTCGAAAGTTGTAGCTTTGCGGTAGCTAAATCTAGATCAGTTAAGATCATTAAGATCGCAAGTTTAACCTCGTAGTTGGTTTCTCTTAAGGTCGATACGGCTTGATGCTTCTCACAGTCTGTTGCTTGCATAACAATTCTTGCCGCTCGAGCGACCAGCTTTTCATTGGTCGCTTTTACATCCACCATCAAGTTCTGATAGCTTTTTCCTATTCTGATCATACTCGCAGTCGTCAGCATGTTGAGAACCAATTTCTGTGCTGTACCTGACTTTAAGCGTGTTGATCCCGTCAATGCTTCAGGACCAACTACCGGGCTTATAGCGATTTTAGCAATGTCAGCAATTGGAGAGTCAGGGTTACAAGATAGGGCAATGCTGGTGGCACCGATCTCATTAGCATACTCCAAACCGCCAATAACATAAGGTGTCCTACCACTTGCGGCAATCCCAACTAACACATCATTTTCAGTGAAATTAATGTCTTTTAGGTCGTTTTCCCCAAGTTCAGGTGAATCTTCGGCTCCTTCTTTTGCTTTTAATATTGCCTCTGGTCCACCGGCAATAAGACCCACTACCATTTGGTCAGAAACACCAAAAGTCGGTGGGCACTCAGATGCATCAAGTACACCTAAACGACCACTGGTGCCTGCGCCCATATAAATAAGTCGAGCACCTTTTCTAAATGCTTCCGTTATTTTATCTACGGCTTGAGCGATTTCGGGTAAAACTTTTTCGACAGCTAGAGGGACTTGTTTATCTTGCTGGTTAATACGTTCTATTATCTCGTGTGATGAAAGAAGGTCTATATCCATGGTGTCTGGATTTCGCCCTTCAGAGACGAGTTGAGATAAGGCTGAAATTAAAGCGTCGTTGGTCATAGGTATCCTTAAAGATTGTCTACGAGCAGCTGTGGGAGGTCAGTCTGCATAATATAAAACACCCAAAGAGGCGAGCTTACTCGCCCCAGTCACTTCAGGTAAATTACTAGGTAAGTTATGAATTCGTCGTTGGGCAAGCCATGCGAAAGCCATTGCTTCCATATAATCAGCGCTGACACCTTTTGAATCTGTGGAGGCAACATTCCAATTAGGGAGTAATCGTGTAAGCCTTTCCATTATGAGTGGGTTACAGGCGCCACCGCCACAAACCAGTAATTCAGGTTCGGTGCCCAAGTGATAGCGGTTAACTTCGTTTGCTATTGTGGTTGCGGTAAATTCACAAAGTGTACATTGAACATCTTCAGGTGATAAATGGGTAAATTGAGATAACTGTTTTTCGAGCCAAGGTAAATTAAATAGTTCTCGCCCAGTACTTTTTGGAGGACGTTGCTCGAAATAAGCGTTACGTAGTAGTTGTTCTAATAATGGTTCGTGAGTAGATCCTTGCTTAGCAAATTGTGCATCACGATCGAACTTCTGGTTGAGGTGTTTATCAACCCAAGCGTCCATGAGCATGTTGCCAGGTCCGGTGTCATAGCCAAGTACTGGGTGATTTGGTCGCAGAACGGAAATGTTGGCAATGCCACCAATATTTAGAACGATAACTGAGCTAGAGCTTGCTTTGAATATCGTGTGATGAAATGCAGGGACTAAAGGTGCACCTTGCCCGCCTAACGCCATATCTTTTCGTCTAAAGTCAGCAATCGTTTGAATACCTGTTTTGGTCGCAATGACGTTGGCATCACCTAACTGCATAGTAAAGGGAGAAGAGCCTGTAGGTTGATGAAAAACCGTTTGACCATGGTTACCTACCGCAGTGATATCTTTTGCAGAGTAGCCAGACCTTTCGAGTAAATCTAATACGGCATCAGCAAAGAGGTGACCAAGCTGGTGGTCTATTTCACCAATGGCTTTTAAATCTGTAGCTTGACCAATACAAACATTGAGTAAGCTTTGTTTAAGACTATTAGGCATTGGGTGTTCACCATGGGCAATAAGGGAAATTTTATTGCCACTAATGCTGACTAATGCTGTGTCGACTCCATCCATGCTAGTGCCAGACATCACACCAATATAAAGCTCTCTCTGTTTCATTCCTAAACTCTTCCGACATTGGGTTAAAAACATTGTAATGCAAAATCAAAGCGAATAATCTCGATAAGTTTATGAATTTTAGGCTTAGTAAGGGATAAATATGGGACCGTTATGGCTCGATGTCGCAGGTTGTGAATTGACGGCAGAAGATAAAGAAGTTTTGGAGCATCCAACCGTAGGTGGTGTCATATTATTTGCTCGTAACTATTATGATAGTGAGCAGCTTCTAGCCTTGAATACCGCTATAAGAAAAGCGGCTAAGCGTCCTATTTTAATTGGTGTTGACCAAGAAGGCGGAAGAGTTCAGCGTTTTCGTGACGCGTTTTCTATCATTCCTGCTGCTCAAGAATTTGCGAAACATAAAAATGGTGAAGAATTAGCTGAGCAAGCTGGCTGGCTAATGGCGGCTGAGCTGATTGCTCACGATATTGATTTAAGCTTCGCGCCTGTTTTGGATAAAGGTCATGAGTGCAAAGCGATAGGAAACCGTGCTTTCGGCGATAATATTGAGACTATTGTTCGCCACAGCAGTGCATTTATATCGGGGATGAAATCCGTAGGGATGGCTACAACAGGTAAACACTTCCCTGGGCATGGTGGTGTGATTGCTGATTCTCACTTAGAAACCCCTTATGACGAGCGCCATGATATTTTTGAAACAGATATGGCTATCTTTAAGGCTCAAATTGAAGCGGGCATTCTTGATGCAATGATGCCAGCGCATGTGATTTATCCCAATTACGATAGCCAGCCAGCTAGTGGTTCTAAATACTGGCTTCAGACTGTACTTAAGCAGCAGTTAGGGTTCAAAGGGCTCATTTTCTCTGATGACTTAACTATGGAAGGGGCGGCAATTATGGGTGGACCCGCCGACAGAGCGAAGGCTGCTTTGAATGCGGGTTGTGACATGGTGTTGATGTGTAATAAACGAAATGCACAAATTGAAGCTCTTGATCACTTAGCTATTCAAGAGGTGCCTTTAGCTAACTCATTGCTTAAAAAACGCAACTTTGATTTACCAACTCTTCATTCGGATAGCCGATGGAAAGAGGCTTCAGAACAAATTAAGCGAATGCTAAACGCTGGGTGATAAATAAACACTCAATAAGTTTTAAGGAGGCGATATGAGAAATATCGTCTTTTTTGTATGTGTGAGACGCGGTTTAGAACTATTTGTATCTTATAACTAATTAAAATCTTAGTGTAAATATTAATTTACACTAAATGTTTTTTATTATTTACACTTGCAATCGTTTTTATAGCTGTTATTTTAGTTTCTAAAGATTGTTAGCCCATATGGATGTCTGGGTGTAAAAATAAATATACAGGTTGAGTTATGCAAAAAAGTGAATTAAGCAATGTCAATATTATCGACGAACAGGTACTGATTACTCCTGAAGAACTTAAAGAAAAACTGCCTTTAAGTGATAACGCTCGTCGCTTTATTCAAGAGTCTCGCGAAACTATCGCTAATATCATTCATAAGAAAGATCACCGTATGCTTGTAGTGTGTGGTCCTTGTTCTATTCATGATCTAGAAGCTGCGAAAGAGTACGCGAAACGCCTTAAAGCATTGTCTGAAGAGCTTAGTGACCAACTGTATATTGTGATGCGTGTGTACTTTGAAAAGCCAAGAACTACCGTTGGCTGGAAAGGTTTAATCAATGACCCGCATTTAGATGGCACTTTCGATATAGAGCATGGTTTGCATGTAGGTCGTGAGCTTCTTGTTGAACTAGCAGAGATGGAAATTCCATTAGCGACAGAGGCACTTGATCCTATTAGCCCACAATACTTAGCCGATACTTTTAGCTGGGCGGCCATTGGTGCTCGTACTACCGAGTCACAAACACACCGTGAAATGGCAAGTGGTCTATCTATGCCAATCGGCTTCAAAAATGGTACCGATGGCAACTTAGGAACGGCAATTAACGCAATGCAAGCTGCGTCTTCAAGCCACCGTTTCATGGGTATTAGCCGTGAAGGTCAAGTTGCACTATTGACGACTCAAGGCAACCCAAATGGTCATGTGATTTTACGTGGTGGCAAGCAGACTAACTACGATTCAGTATCCGTTCATGAGTGTGAGCAAGAGCTTCAAAAAACAGGTCTTGATGCTGCATTAATGGTGGATTGCAGCCATGCAAACTCTCGTAAAGATTACCGACGTCAGCCATTGGTTGCTGAAGATGTGATTCACCAAATTCGTGAAGGTAATAAATCTATTATTGGCCTAATGATCGAGAGTCATTTGAACGAAGGTAACCAGTCTTCTGATATCCCTCTAAATGAAATGAAGTATGGTGTTTCAATTACGGATGCATGTATCAATTGGGATTCAACTGAGGCACTATTAAAACATGCACATACGGAGTTAGTCCCGTTCTTAGAAAACCGCCTGAAAGGTTAGTTAGCTACAAGTTAAGGTTTTTAACTAAAACTTTTTAATTAAGATGTTAGCTAAAGTTTATTAGTCAGAGTTTAAAGTTTAGGTGCCTCATTGATTTGGGGCATTTAAAGATCTGTCGTTAGTGAGATTCGGACTAGCACAGGCTTATAGATAGTAAGGAATAAAATGGCCGTTGAACTGAACGCATTACGCGACCAAATCGATGCAGTCGATAAACAAATGTTGGATTTACTGGCTCAGCGCCTTTCTTTAGTTGAGAAAGTCGGAGAGGTTAAAAGTGAGCACGGTTTGCCTATTTATGTACCAGAGCGCGAAGCCGCAATGCTTGCCTCGCGTCGTAAAGAAGCTGAAAAAATTGGTGTACCACCACGGTTAATCGAAGATATTTTACGCCGTACTATGCGTGAGTCCTATGCCAGTGAGAAAGACTCTGGTTTTAAGTGCCTTAAGCCAGAATTGCGTTCAGTTGTTATTGTTGGTGGTAATGGTCAACTTGGTGGCTTGTTTGGACGTATGTTCAAGCTTTCAGGTTACGATGTGAAAATCTTAGGAAGTAAAGACTGGGATAAAGCTGATGAGCTACTAGACAATGCTGGTCTTGTTGTTGTTACAGTGCCAATCCACTTGACGGAAGGTGTAATTGAAAAGCTAGGTAACTTGCCGAGTGACTGTATCTTATGTGATTTAACATCCATTAAGTCTAAGCCTCTGCAAACTATGCTTAACATGCATTCAGGTCCTGTTGTGGGTTTACACCCGATGTTTGGTCCTGACGTTCCAAGCCTTGCTAAACAAGTGATTGTTTACAGTGATGGTCGTGATGAAGAAAGCTACCAGTGGCTATTAAAACAATTTGGTATTTGGGGTGCTAGCCTATGCCAAATGGATGCCGCTGAACATGATCATGGTATGACCTTAATTCAAGCACTCCGCCACTTCACTTCATATGCTTACGGTCTTCATTTAAGTAAAGAAAACCCTAACATTGATCAGTTGTTGAAACTTAGCTCGCCAATTTACCGATTGGAAATTGCGATGGTTGGTCGTTTGTTTGCACAAGACCCTAACCTATACGGTGACATCATTCTTTCATCGGATGAAAATATTGAGATGATTAGACGTTTCCATAATTGTTTTGGGGAAGCATTGAATATTTTAGATGGTAAGGATAAGGAAACCTTTGTTCAAAGCTTCAATCAAGTTAGTGATTGGTTTGGTGATTACTCTCAACAGTTTTTAGAAGAAAGTCAGAACCTATTAAAGCAAGCCCATGACTCTATTCATAGAGGCTAGAATCGTTTTTAAATCATAAAAAAGAGCGACCATTTGGTCGCTCTTTTTTTGTATTGAATGTCTAGACAGCATTCGGTCTATAGTAGGCCAGAAGCAATTCGCTCATAGTAGACTAGAAGTAATTAGCTCATCATAGCCCTAAAGCAATTAGATCATCATAGGCTAATTAGTCGTGATAGGCTTTTTGCTATCTTCACTCGATACCGTTTCAATACTTGAATCTTTGTATGGAACATTGGTTAAATTAATTTGCAGCCTAACCACGTTATCAATTAATTGAACAAGTGGACCCCATTTCACTTTTGTTTCTTTTTCGAAAACGTAATTAAAGTTCTCGGGTGTCCAATCCATTAAGTACTGAGGGTTAAGTGAACGCCCTAAAAAGCGTACTTCATAGTGCAAATGAGGACCGGTAGAGTTACCAGAGTTACCACACTTTGCGATTACATCTCCTTTACTCACAAATTGACCGCTGCGAACGTTAAACTTTTGCAAGTGAGCATATGAACTCATGAAACCAAAAGAGTGACGCATAGTTAGGAAGTTACCAAAGCCTTTTTTACTTGGTCTGACGGTTTCGATCACCCCATCAGCAGGAGCAAGGATTTCTTCACCACGCTTACAAGTCAGGTCAATACCTGTATGAGTATGTCTCTTGCCCGTTATAGGATTAGTTCTTCGACCGTAAGATGATGAGATGCGTTGGTAAGCCATAGGGCTATCATTAGGAATCAAACGAAACATGGTCGCTCTTACCGCTGAATCAATTGCAGCAGCATCAATACGATCTTCTAAAGTCGAATCATCCGCTAACAAGTCTTCATCGGCTAGACCTAAAACAGATTCGACATCAAAAACACGTTTTCCGAGCAGTTGAATTTTCCCTTCTTTTTCTGTTAATTCTTGTGATAAAGAGTGGTTGGTGTCTACCTGCTCTTGATACAGAGATTCCACTTCACCTTTTTCAATATGAAGTTGGCTAAGGGCACTTTCAAATTCAGCTTGTTTTTCAGAAGTTGTAATCTGTTGGTTTTGATTTTCTGAATATAAATATACAGATCCGCCTATTAAGACAGGCACAGATAATAGTGCAGAGGCAATTAATAGAAGGGATTTTCGACCAAAGTAAAACGTCTGTTTCCCTTGGCCAGAAGGAATAGTGATAGAAACTTTTTGGGACATAACTACATAACAAAATGGTTTATTTAACTAACTAGAGCATTTGCTTATTGAATTTAGCTGCCTAGGTCGGATAGGTGTTCAATTTCGCGGTGAAGTAACTCATCATCACCGACATTAAGTTCAACTAAGCGTTTCAAATGACTAATACTATCAATATCTAAATGCTCTATGCGTAAACGCATTGAGGTATTGTTGGTAGAAATAATTGAAGCTTCTAGTTGAATCACTACATCACTATCATTTAGCTGAAAGCTAACATGAAGAGGTAAAGAGTGATTGAATAACAAAGCATCATCGCACTGCAGTAATACACCATGTAGCGATAAATCTTGAACAAAACCATTGAGTTGTAATCGGTCTTGTGAAGCTTTAGCTGGAACCTGGTAAATGATTCGTGAAAATCGACGTCTTTCAACCATAGTAGTTCTCTCTCATGATTTATTATAAGTACGATGACTTGTAAATATCTAAGGTCGCGATAATAGCGACCTTAGATTAAAATACAAGCAAATTTACTTAGCGATACGCTTGTACTTAATACGGTGAGGCTCTGCAGCTTGTGCACCGATAGTCTGTTTTAGCCATTCAGTATAGTCAGTATAGTTGCCTTCGTAGAAGTTAACCTGACCTTCATCACGGTAATCTAGAATATGAGTAGCAATACGGTCTAAGAACCAACGGTCATGCGAGATAACCATTGCACAACCAGGGAACTCAAGAAGCGCTTCTTCAAGTGCTCGTAGTGTTTCAACATCTAGGTCATTGGTAGGCTCATCGAGTAGTAATACGTTACCACCCGCTTTTAGCAGTTTCGCTAAGTGAACACGGTTACGCTCACCACCAGACAATTCACCGATAATCTTCTGCTGATCGATACCCTTGAAGTTGAAGCGAGAGCAGTATGCACGTGCAGGGATTTCGAAGTTGTTGATCTTAATAATATCAGCGCCTTCAGAGATCTCTTGGAATACTGTTTTAGTGTCGTCCATGCTGTCACGGAACTGATCAACAGAAGCAAGCTTAACGGTTTCGCCCAGTTCAACTGTGCCTGAATCTGGCTGTTCAGCACCACTTAGCATCTTGAACAGAGTCGATTTACCTGCACCGTTAGCACCCACGATACCTACGATGGCACCCTTAGGCATGCTGAACGATAGGTCGTCGATAAGAACGCGATCACCAAATGATTTTGTTAGGTTCTTAACTTCAAGAACTTTGTCGCCTAGACGCTCACCTGGCGGGATGAACAGTTCGTTGGTTTCGTTACGTTTCTGATATTGACCAGTTGTTAGTTCTTCAAAACGAGCCATACGAGCTTTAGATTTAGCTTGACGACCTTTAGGGTTTTGACGAACCCATTCCAGTTCTTTCTCGATCGTCTTTTGACGAGCGCTTTCACCAGCTTTCTCTTGCTTCAAACGCTCATCTTTTTGCTCTAACCAAGATGTGTAGTTACCTTCCCATGGAATACCTTCGCCACGGTCAAGTTCTAGAATCCAGCCAGCAGCGTTGTCTAGGAAGTAACGGTCGTGGGTAATCGCCACAACAGTACCGCTGTAATCAACAAGGAAGTGCTCAAGCCATGCTACTGATTCTGCATCCAAGTGGTTGGTTGGTTCATCAAGAAGCAGCATGTCAGGTTTTTCAAGAAGCAGACGACAGATAGCAACACGACGACGCTCACCACCTGATAGGAATTCAATTTTCGCATCCCACTCTGGAAGACGAAGTGCGTCAGCTGCACGCTCTAGAGCAGTCTCTAGGTTGTGACCGTCTTTTGCTTGAATTAGAGCTTCTAGCTCACCTTGTTCTTTAGCAAGAGCGTCGAAATCTGCATCTGGTTCTGCATAAGCAGCGTAAACCGCATCAATACGCTTAAGTGCATCAGCAACGTCAGAAACGGCTTCTTCAACGATTTCACGAACTGTTTTTGATTCATCAAGTACAGGCTCTTGCGGTAGGTAACCGACGTTAAGACCTTGCTGTGCGCGTGCCTCACCATCGATATCAGTATCAATACCAGCCATGATACGTAGTAGGGTAGATTTACCTGAACCATTTAGACCCAAAACACCGATTTTAGCGCCAGGAAAAAAGCTAAGAGAAATGTCTTTAAGAATTTGACGCTTAGGTGGAACAGTTTTGCTCACCCGAGACATGGTATATACGTATTCAGCCATTGCCGATCGATCCTAATTATTGTTCAAAATTATTGGCTATTTTATACCAATATTGGGGAATATGTTACTCCCTGCCAATAAATCGTATTTTGATGCTTGTTCTATGGAGGCTTAGATAATTTTTATCTTTAAAAATCTCAATAAATACAGGGAACGGGCACTGTCAGTCTTCATACCGTAATAATTCAGATGAAGTATTGTTAATTTAATAATATTTACACTCAAAACCTTTACATTTACTGCGATGTTTGGCGTTAATAGAGGAATTGCATATCAAATACGCACTAAGGAATAGAGCGGATGTTTTCTCGAATTTTAAAATCTAAATTAACGGCGTTAACCGCGGCTATTGTGTCATCTATATCAATGGTTCCAGATGGGCTTGCCAGCGTTGTCTCTGAATTAGAAATGCAGCGAATCAATTACGAAAAAGCACAAGACATTCTTGATAAGAAAGATTTAAAAGCTTACCAAGCGATTCGCCCTAGTATTACCGCTTATCCTTTAACGCCATATGTCGATTATCGAGCTTTTTTGGTTGGACTAGATAAAAAATCTCCAACTGAAGTCAGAGCCTTTATTGCTGAGAATAAAGCTTTTCCTTTCTCTAATCGTATCAGCGCTCCTTATCTGTCTGCTTTGTCTAAAAATAAAGATTGGGAAGGAGTACTTGAGTATCAAATACAAGAGCCTGTTGGAGAAAAATACCAATGTATTTATTACCGAGCTCATTATGAACGAGAGCAACATGAAATTGCTTTTAATGGTGCAAAGCAATTATGGCTAAGCGGCAATGGCGTCGATGATCAATGTGACCCACTTTTTAACTATTGGGATAAAGCTGGACTACGAACAGATGAACTAATCTTAGAGCGAATGTTGTTAGCTTTCGAAAATCGTAATGGCAAGCTGATGAGCTATCTAACAAAGCAATTAGACAGTGAAGAGTCAATTGCTCAAGCAAAAGCGATGAAGGCTATTTACCGTAAGCCGGAAGGCGTTTTGACTTTCGCGAAAAAATACCCAGCTAATGACTTTTATCGTTCTCAAACGGAGTTTGCATTTGAAAAGCTGGCAAGGAAGTCTTCTACAGAAGCGCAGTCAGTTTTCAATGATGTAATGAAAGCGCAAAAATTCCCTGAGAAAAAGCAACAAGAGCTGGCTGATTATGTTTCATTTCGCTTAATAAATACCGACTCAGATGCGCTTGCAGTATGGCGAGATGACGTTATCAGCACAACGTCAAGACAAACGTTATTAGAGCGAAGAGCACGTCTTGCAATTCAACATGCTGATTGGTCAGGTCTTGTGAAGTGGGTATCGAAATTGGATGAATCCCATCAAGCTTCTTTACGTTGGCAATATTGGTTAGGGCGTGCTGAAGTTGAAACTGGCAAGGTAACACAAGGCAAGCAGCGATTAATGGCAATCACGGGGCAGAGAAATTTTTATAGTGTAGCGGCAGCAAAAGAAATCAAGCAGTCAATTAATTATTCGACTTCAACATTAAAGTTAGAGCGTGAAAAAGTTGCGCCTTATAAAGAAACATTAGTGCGTATCTCTGAGTTAATTGATGTAGATAAAATTGCCGCAGCAAAAAGTGAATGGAGATGGTTACTTTCGAATGTAACCAAAGAAGAAAAGGCAATGCTTGCGGCTTATGCTGCACAAAAAGGGTGGAATCACTTATCTGTGACCGCTAGTATCTCAGCCAAAATATGGGATAACATTACCCTTAGGTTTCCTGTCGCTCATAAGTGGTGGTTTAACTTTTATGCAGAGAAAAACGATCTAGATCCTATCACCTTGATGTCTCTAGCAAGGCAAGAAAGCGCACTCGATGCTGATGCTAATTCTCCGGTGGGTGCTCGTGGGATCATGCAGATTATGCCTGCTACCGCTAAATATACAGCGAAAAAATATAAGCTAGCGTATCAAGGTCGTGATGAGCTTTATGAGGTGGGTAAAAATATTGAGATTGGTAGCCACTACCTAGATGGGTTATTGAATCAATATGATAACAACCGAATCTTTGCTTTAGCAGCTTACAATGCAGGTCCAAACCGAGTGAAGCTATGGCGTAAAAGAACGGATGGTAAGCTTGATGCGTATGCCTTCATTGAAGCGATTCCATTTAAGGAAACTCGTGGTTATGTTCAAAATATCTTGATGTTTGAAACGTATTACAGAGATATCTTAGGTGTGGATGGTGCTTTTTTGAATGAGCATGAAGTTCACCAGAATTACTAATTCATGAGAACTACTAATTCACCAAAGCGGCTAGTTGAATTGTGAGTGTGAGTCAGCCTTATTGGTTACTTACGCTCTTTAATATTGAATAGTTTTGCGTGTTTCGGTATACCTAGTGACAAATCGTATGAATGGTATTAACAAAAAGTGCCGTTCATTAAGCAGTATGGATGAGAGCAAGCATTCGATTATTTTCTGATGCGTATCTGTCTCATTCATGGTTCTAGCATGAATAAATCAAGAAGTAAGTGTAGATCATGGCATCACAACCAGAATATGAAAATTGGCAGCAGTTAATGGATTTAGTAAAAAGTGCCGCAGATAACGGGCAGCATGAACTACTACTGACAATGATGATGACTTCTGATGAAAGAGATGCCTTAGTGGCAAGAGTGAATATCCTTTGTGAGTTGATAAAAGGTGATATATCACAAAGGCAGGTTAGCCAGATGCTCGGGGTGGGTGTTGCAACTATTACTCGTGGTTCTAATGAGTTAAAAGCTAAATCTGACCAAGAAAAAGCAGAAATTGCTCAGTTACTTTTGAAGTGATAATTTTTTACTCAACTCAGATAAAAACGCTAGCCCAGTTGCTAGCGTTTTTACGTTTTATCATTCGATAAATTTTCTGAAAACAGAGGATGAGTTACGATACTGGAAAGTGCTCTGGGTTCATGAAAGGAATGAGAGCTAAAATCAGAGCTTGGTGATAAACAGAGCTTCGAGACAGTTGATTATGTGTCAAAAGCCCAATAGCTCCACCTTGCTGCTTAATATTGTTGGTACCAAAAACGTCATCCATCACGTCACCGAGCTCGTTAGCATGTTCTAATTTATTTAAAACGGCTGGTGGAAGCATAAGGCTTGCAGAACGAGACTCGCCTCTTTGCCCTTGAGATTCAATGATCATCCAGGCGAAAGTAATAGAACCTTCTATTCCGGCTTCCAGCCCTACATAAAAATGTGCATTAGGGTGAGCCAGAGCTGAGTTTCTTACTCGGTTCTCGGCGCCTAAATAAGTTTCATCGTTAGTCATGGGTTGATCTGCAACACCGCTGTCTACACTCACTCCAGTAAACGTGAAGTCTTCATTGGGTAAAGCCGATTGGAAAGCACTTTTAACAGCATTAATTTTTGCTGGGTTTAGCGAGGCAATGACAACAGATTTCATGGTTTAACTCTTATTGGCAGATGGACGTTAGTGAGAGTAATACTACTTGATGCTAATTATATAGTGATTGAGTGTTAGTGCTCAAACGTGTTTGTGACCAATATTTTAGTTCTTCAATCGGCATAGGCTTTCCGAAATAGTAACCTTGCATAAAATCACATTGGTAGTTAGCAAGCCATTGGTACATATCTTCTGTTTCTATCCCTTCTGCTGTCACCATTTTATTTTGAGCATGGCACAGTTCGATGATTGGTTTAACAATATGCTGATTATTGGTTGCCATTAGCGTTTCTAAAAACACTTTATCTAATTTGATTTTTTGAACAGGGTACTGAACAAGTTGTGTGATAGAAGTGTACCCAGAACCGAAGTCATCAATCGCTAGCTTATAGCCAAGGCGAGCTAATTCATGAAGCAATGGAAAACCTTGAGATTCTGATTCAAATGTTTCAGTTATTTCAAAATCAATCAATTCGGGGGGAATACGATTAGCTTTAGCGTGTTGATGAATAAATTCGGATAATCTAATCGTTTCTAGCTCTGCAGAAGATAGGTTAATGGATAGCTGAATAGCGTGAGGAAATTGGTCTTGGACCTTGTGAAACGATGCAAATGCATTTTTTATTACCCATTTGTCGACCAGATCGAATAGCCCTGTTTGTTCTGCTATAGGGATAAATTCATCAGGGGAGACAAAACCTAACTCTTTAGAAAACCAACGCAATAATACTTCGACACCAATAACTTTTTGTCCTGCGGTATCTAAATAGGGCATATACATCAATTTAAATTCATCATCAAAATGATTTTCTCTTAATGCTCTTTCTATATCTGCGCGGCGCTGTACAACCTTATCGAGATCTAAAGAATAATATGCGTGTTGGTTTTTTCCTGCTCGCTTTGCTTGATACATAGCAGTATCTGCATTGGAGATAAGTTTTTCTATGTTGTCGCCATCAGAAGGGTAGGTTGCAATACCAATACTGGCGGTAATAGGAAAGTTGCCAAGTTCAGTAATGAAACCGTGTTGCATTGGCGCGAGTAATTGATCAGAAAAATCTTTCGCAACATTACCTGAGTTAGCTGGAGCATTGATGAATACAGAGAATTCATCTCCCGATAATCGTGAAACCATGCAAGTGGCATAATGGTGGCTTTGGTAAGTATCGCAAATGTTCGAAATTCTCTGAGCAAATGCGACCAAAATAGAGTCACCAATTTGGTGTCCGTACTTATCATTTACGAATTTGAAATTATCTAAGTCAAGATAAAGAACCCAAATAGAACGGTTTATATTAGGAACTGATAAGGATACTTCAGCATGGTTTTGAAACTGATGTCGATTCGCTATTTGAGTGAGTTGGTCCTTTTCAGCTAAGATTTTGGTTTGCTGATAAGTGTTATCTAACTCTTGATACATAGTGTAAAAGCGATCTGATAGACGTCCAATTTCATCATTGCTGCCAAGGCGTTCGATGTTTTTCCGTTGTCGTCTTTCCACTTGTTTTAGTTGTGAATCTAAGCGTGTGATGGGGGTGATAATTGTGCGATATAGTAAGGTAAGCACCAGCCCCATGGTGACAAAGGCAGACAGCACAAACGAAGCTGTAATTTCGTTCCAGATTGAATTGAGTTTATTTCTCATCAAAAATGGAGCGGGATCAACGGTTGCATATAGTGCGGGTGATAACAGTATGGATTGAGTTAACCCTGTTTTTGTTTGAATTCGTTCAGAAGAAAAGAACAAACTGGTTTGATAATCGTATTCGATTTGTTTACGTAACGTATTGAATTTATCCAATGAAACGGATACTACAACAAAGAAAACATCGTCGACTTGATAGCTCAGTGGTGTGGCAAGAGTACGTTGATCTAATACTTCATAGCGAACCAACATTCCCTCACCTTGAGAGTTACGAGTGTAACTTATATTCGAGGTTTCTAGGGTCGATTGGTAGCTGTAGTTAATGTGTTCAAGGATTTTTGGGTCAATCTGAGCTAATTGCTCATGGCTGTTTTCGGCATAATATAAAACATCACGATTACCATCTAATAGAGCAAGACCTGTAAAACTGTTATTTCCATCTTGGAGTAAATTAATGGTCTCTTTCAGGTTTTCAACCAGCTCTAATTCTCTATATGGATTATCTTTGAGAAGAAAGTAACGTTTTATGATGTCACTCTTAGTTAGCGTATATGAGTAACTATTCAGAAATGAACGAGCCTGGCGAAAATGTCCCGCTAATTTCTCCATATCAAGCTGTAAAGAATTCTCTTCCCGCTTAATAAAAGCATCTTTCTGGTTGGTATAAATGATGTAGCTAGACATCGCCGTACTGCAAAGTATGACAGGGGCAATGAGAAGTAAAATTTTAGTACTTAGCTTCATGACGGGCTACAACAGTATTTATAATTTTGGCGTATAAGCCTATATCAGTTATAGATTGGGTGCTATTTATTAGACCTTATTCCGTGATCTGTTGTTATGGGAATAGAGTTTTATATCAAAGTTAACTATTGTTCTCTGTTAAGACCGTTCAAAGTTCAGTTGATTCAGCACGGTTGTTCTTAAAAAGATACGTGACATTATCAAAGTCACGGATGACTGCCTCGAACGTTATGGGGTACACATTGTTCGAGACAGTGATCTACATATAAGCTACTGAAGTTTTACTTGCGTTGCTTTGATATTTTCACTTGGGTAACAGCCTAGTACTTTTAAGTGCGTAGTGAGCTTGGTGAGCTCCGCAATTGCATGCTGCATGTTTTCTGAATCTAGATGAGCTTCTAAATCGACATAGAACATTTCTTCCCAAGGGTTCCCCATGATTGGACGAGATTCAAGTTTGGTCATATTGATGTGATGACGTTGCAGAACTAACAAGCTTTCAACCAGAGACCCAGCCTCTTGTGACGTTGACATAATCAGAGTCGTCTTTGCTGGAATTTGTGTAGACACTTCAACAGGTTTACGCGCTACGACAATGAAACGAGTATGGTTTTCTGTTTGGTTCGCAATATTTCCCTGTATAGATTGTAAGCCATACAATTTACCGCTTGAAGCGTTACCAATTGCGGCAACATCATCACTACCTAATTCTTTCACTTTCATCATCGCATCCGCGGTACTTGCACATGATTCAAGTGTTACGCCATTTAGCTTGCTTAGAAACTCGCTGCATTGCTGATGTGGCTGTGGATGTGAGTAAAGAGTCTTGATGTCTTCAATTCTGATATCGTTTTTAGCAACTAAGCAGTGCTCAATTGGCTGTGATAGTTCCCCTACGATGTAAAGAGTCGTGTGCTGAAGTAGGTCGTATACTTCATTGATAGAACCAGAGCTCGTGTTTTCAATAGGAAGCACACCGTAATCGGCATGACCTGACTCAACTGTAGTGGTTACTTCTTTAAAATGACCGCAGTTAAGCTCAATCAGCTCCATATTTTTACGGCTGAAATATTCTCGGCTTGCTAAATGAGAGTATGAGCCTTTCGAACCTAGAAAAGCGACTCTTGCAAGTGGCTTACGGCTCTGCGGGTTCGCTAAGTTTTGTAAGTAAGATTGCTGCAGTAAAACAGAATCTTCGATGATGGTATGGAAAAGCTTAGTTATATATTGAGCATCGAGTTGATATTTATCTTTGCCATTATTAATCAGTTTTACTAAAAGCTGTTGCTCACGTTCAGCGTCACGAACAGGTTTAGAGGTTTCTACTTTACTTTTAGCAACTTCAATACTGAGTTGTCTGCGTTCTGATAGTAGAGATAGTAATTGGTCATCCAGATCATTTAAGCGAAGGCGAATCTCATCTAGAGAAAGATGGCGGTCAGTCATGAATTTTTCCTTATAAAAAAGCCTCCCTTATTTGGGAGGCTTTCTGTTCGTTTTTGACTTGTTTTTCTAAAACGACTTAGCCTCCGATTTACGGAAGAAAAAAGAAGTCAAAAATAAACAGGTGTTGGTTATGCATAAAATGTGATTTTTTTATGAGTGTTTAACCACAATAAGCAAGCGTTGTTCGAGCGTCAAGCAAAAAAATAGCGCCATAGAGGCGCTATTCTCGAATCTTCGGATTTCCTTTATTCAACTTCGGCTTCTAGCTCTTCTATTTCTGGTTTTTCTGAACGGCGAGCTTCAGGTTTATGAATGAGTTTATTAAGTTGACGTTCTAGTTTTTGTTCAACTTCGTTGATTGCTACGTATAGGTCATCATGGATTGATGAAGCAACCAGTTTTCCTTTTGGTACTGTTAGTACGGCTTCGAATTTCTTTTTCTTATTTGGTTCTTCGCTAAAGCTTGCTTGGCATCCAATGATGTCGATTTGCCATTTATCAAGCTTGTTAAATTTACTTTCAATGTGCTCACGGATTGCAGAGGTGATGTCGATATTTTTACCAGTGATGTTCATTTTCATAGATTCTTTCCTCTGTGGTATCCCTTATGGGTTAACTTCAGATTACTGTTTCAAGGAATAAAAAACGTGATAAAGATCACTTTTGTGGCTAGAGAGATTATTATTAAAATCAAATGTGATCTTACGCAAACCTTTGTTCTTAAAATAATAAAACTGCTTGTTATCAATGACAAAAAGTCTAAATTGGAGGCAGGGTTTCGCTAAAAATTATTGTTGTTTTTAGGGGTGTTATACAGCCGTAAAAAATGAATGATTAAAACTTCACCATTTGTTTTAATAAGCACTTGATAGGATAAATGCTTATTAAAATGATGTTTTGTTCGAAAGCTCTTAGCAACCAATAAATACTCGAATTCAATAAAAAACCGCTTAGCTGTATTAAAGCGGTTTTTTTGGTTTTTAGCTTGTATCGTCTTTAGGGGAAATTATATTCCCTGCCGGTCTATGACAAAGTTAAGGAAGGTCACTATTTAAAGCTTGCGTTGTTTTTAAGTAACCGCGCATTGCCTGATCCTTTAATCGCTTGTATTGCCTCGAGTTGTTTGTAAATTACATAGTAGCGATTGATGTTCGTTACATAAGTAACAGGTTCTTTACTCACGTATTTTCGGGTGATGATTTCAACATTTTTAAACCACACATTTGGGTTATACCCTTTTGTCTTCGCCAGTTTTCTCATCTTTCTTATTTTAGCTGGACCAGCGTTGTAGGCCGCTAATGTAAAATATATTTGGTCATCAGGGCTTATTGCTTCATCGTTAAAATATCTATCTTTGATAAACCGCATGTACTTGATACCAGCATGAATATTATTGTCGACTTTATGTATGTTAGGAATGTTGACGTTTTTATCTCTCGCGGTACTCGGCAGGACTTGCATAACTCCAATCGCGCCTTTATGAGATACGCGGCTTTGATCTAATCCCGACTCTTGAAAACCTTGAGCAGACATCATTAATGGATCGAATTCGTACTTACTTGAATACTTTTGAAAGACTTCAGATAAATTCGCAACTCGGTCCACTTTTTTGGGGTTAAGCACTCGGCTTAACCAGCGTGTATTATCGATATACTTTTGATAAATCACATTGCCTAGTAATGTTCCGGAGCGGGCGGTTTTTACGTATTTGTTAATTTCTTTTTTTAATTGCGGACTATTTTTTCTTAAAGCCCAAGCTATTTTGCTATTTTCACGTAAAGGCAGAGATTCATGTATTTGTATGTTCTCCATAACATTCAGCCACAGCCTAGCTTTATGGCTGTCTAGGATAGTGCTCTCTATGTAGCCTTGGTTCACTAGCTCAATTAATTCGTAATCTTGAAGGGATTCTTCAATGAAGTGAACATAAACTGGGGGCAAACCCTTCTTATTTAGTTCTTCATTCACTCGTTGGATACTTTCAAAGTAGCTAGAACTAGCTCTTATCCAAACTTCTCGTCCACTTAATTGTTCAATTGAAGTAAAGCTTTCAGTTTTTAGACCTGTAATGAACAGCTCTTTGCCGTTTTGGATCATTGGGTTAGCAAAGTCGATCACTTTCAGTCTTTTGTCGGTAATGGTCAGGTTAGCTACCGCAACATCACCATAACCAGACTTTAAAGAGGGAAGTAAATCGTCACGTTGTACGGGAATGATTTGTACATTTAGATAGGGGTTTTTCTTTTTTAAGCTTTTTTCAAAGTGGTAAAGCATCTCAGCAATAATGCCTTTGGGTTTTCCATCTTCTATAAAATAAAAACCAAGATCAGCCGAAACAAGCACTCTCACTGTGCCTTTTTTCTTTAGTTGATCTAAGTCTCCCACATAAGGGGCGTTACTTAATGGGGATAGCTCTAATGCATTTAAAAGCGGAGTAAATCCGACAATTAAAATGAGTAATATCAACCTGCTCACATCCACACTCCATGTTGATGTTATGTTAATAGTTATTCATTAAAGATACCGTGTACAATGCGATTCATCAAGTTTGCGATTTTTGACGAAAAAAAACGCACTATAAATAGTGCGTTAGATTTGTGTGTGTCCCACATACATAACTTATAGAGGGTTTAGCTCGATAAGTTGTTCTGTTCTTTTCGCTGCGTCATCTAATTTTAATTGGCGGTAAGCCTCCAATTGAATATCTAATGATTTTCTTGCAGCGATAGTGTCTGGGTATGTTTTTTGTAGTTCTTGACTACGGTTGATCGCCGCAATCCATGCTTCGCGACGCAAGTAAAAATCAGCCGTCGCTAAATCGTATTCTGCTAAACGATTTTTTAATGCAAACATACGTTTTTGCGAATCTTCAGCGTATGGGCTTTCAGGGAAACGTTCGAGTAACTTTTTAAAATCAGCAAAAGCAAGTTTTACAGGCTCT
The DNA here is from genome assembly GCF_024347495.1 of Vibrio gallaecicus. Classification (NCBI taxonomy): domain Bacteria; kingdom Pseudomonadati; phylum Pseudomonadota; class Gammaproteobacteria; order Vibrionales; family Vibrionaceae; genus Vibrio; species Vibrio gallaecicus. The sequence goes on from NZ_AP025490.1 coordinate 632,097, forward strand.
GGATCTCGGTCACTACGATCTATATTAAATAGGTCGTGCATAAAGTTTCGGTCTTGAGCCATGTGTGTTAGCCCGCGCATGTATAGCACCCAGTCCTGTTTTTCATGAGTTGGGTTTAGGCGTAAAAATCGAGAAATGGTTGCCAAGCCTAGCGCAAGGTCGTCATTTTTGTAGTAAGCGTAGATTAAGTCGAGTTGCACTTGTTCAGAGTAAGCACCGAAAGGGTAGCGAGAGTCTAGTGCTTCTAACTTTTCTATTGCTGTTAGCCAGCTACCACTTTGCAGGGAAACTTGAGCTTCTGAATAGAGAACCGATGGTGGAACATCAGGAACTATTTCGTTGCTACTTGAACAGCCAACTAACAATGTTAATGCCAATAGGCCCGATAAAGTAAAGTGTTTCATGTCCGGGGTCGATTCCTTGAATTTAAATATTTCGTAAGCTTCCGTTACTTTCTAACCAGTAACAGATACAATGATGCAATTATTCTATTTTATCCATACTAATGGGTATTAGTCTCACGGTTTTTAAAAAAGTTCGATATGGCTCAGCAGATAACATTAACAGACACAGTAAAAAGCAGCCAGTTAGGTCAACGTTTAGACCAAGCTGTCGCTGAACTATTTACCGATTTTTCTCGCTCTCGTATTAAAGAGTGGCTTCTTGACGGCAAAATCCAAGTGGATGGCGAAGTTATCACTAAACCGCGCACCATAGTTTTAGGCGGTGAAGCGATCATCTTACAAGCAGAGCTTGCGGATGAAGAGCGCTGGGAAGCACAAGATATTCCGTTAGACATTGTCTATGAAGATGATGATTTATTGGTTATCAATAAACCTCGCGATCTGGTTGTACACCCAGGCGCAGGTACGCCGGATGGAACCATACTAAACGCATTGCTTTTCCATTACCCTCAGATTGCTGAAGTACCTCGTGCGGGTATTGTGCACCGTCTTGATAAAGACACAACTGGTCTTATGGTTGTGGCTAAAACGGTTCCAGCTCAAACTCGTCTTGTACGAGCTCTTGCTAAACGTCGTATTACTCGTGAATATGAAGCAATTGCTATTGGTAAAATGACAGCGGGTGGTGTGGTTGAGAAAGGCATTAGCCGTCATGCAACTAAGCGTACGTTAATGGACGTAAATGAATTAGGTAAGCCTGCGGTAACTCACTACCGTGTTGCTGAACACTTCCGCGAACATACTCGTATTCGTCTGCGTCTAGAAACAGGTCGTACTCACCAAATTCGTGTTCATATGTCATACCTTCAGCACCCGCTGTTAGGTGATATTGCGTACGGTGGTCGTGCTCGTATTCCAAAAGGTGCATCTGAAGAGCTGACGACAATGATTCGTTCTTTTGATCGCCAAGCACTGCATGCTGTAATGCTTAAATTTGTTCACCCTATTACTGGTGAAGAAGTTGAGTTCCACGCTCCTGTCCCAAATGACATGGTTGTGATGGCAGAAGCACTACGCGTTGATGCTCGCGAAAATCACGAAGACGACATTTAATTATGTCGCTGATCGTCCCTGACTGGAATTCGCCTTCAAATGTCAAAGCATTTTCTTCGACAAGAGTTGGTGGTTTTTCAAAAGATGAATATCGAGGGCTAAACCTCGGTACTCATGTTGGGGATGACATTAATTTAGTTCAGAAGAATCGAAAATATCTTCAATGCCAAGAAGACATGCCTAGTGCTCCTGTCTGGTTAAATCAAACTCACTCTACCCATGTGGTTGAATTGCTGAAGCCTACTCTAGAAGTTTTGGATGCAGATGGCGCATTTTCAATGTCTCCAGGTGTCGTATGCTCTGCAATGACAGCCGATTGCCTTCCTGTATTGTTGACGAATACTTCAGGCACTCAAGTTGCAGCCGTTCATGCGGGGTGGCGTGGTCTTGCTGGTGGCATTATTGAAAATGCGATAGCCAAGTTTAAAGAACATGATCCACAAAGCGAAATTATGGCTTGGCTTGGTCCTGCAATTGGTCCATCAGTATTTGAAGTGGGAAGTGATGTGGTTCAAGCCTTTGTTGATTTTGATTCGAACGCGAAAGCTGCATTTCAAACAAAACCTGAACAGGGCAAGTGGTTGGCGAATATGTCTCAATTAGCTCGTCAGCGTTTGAACTCAGTCGGAGTCACTGAAATCTCAGATTCAAATCTTTGTACTTACTCAGATCCTGAATTATTTTATTCATACAGAAGAGATGGAGTAACTGGTCGTCAAGCAACATTCATCTGGATGACGTAACGCTTCTATATAACCTCTATATCTTTTCGATTTGTTCGCTCTCATATCTTCATCTCCCCCCTTGAAAATTCACGTTACCGTATCCATCTTCTAACCATAAAGAAAACATAATCTTAATGAGTTAGGAAGGTTGGAATGCGTCTTGATCGTTTCACAAGTAAATTTCAAATTGCGATATCTGATGCACAGTCACTAGCACTTGGTCGTGATCATCAATATATTGAGCCCGTACATTTAATGGTTTCGTTATTAAACCAAGATAGCAGTGCCATTCGTCCATTATTGACGATGCTAAATGTTGATGTTGTTCAGTTACGTTCGAAACTGAGTGAAATGCTCGACCGAGTTCCTAAAGTTAGCGGAATCGGCGGTGATGTCCAACTTTCCAGTGCCATGGGCACGCTTTTCAATATGTGTGACAAAGTAGCGCAAAAGCGTCAAGACACATACATCTCTTCTGAAGTGTTTCTACTCGCAGCAATCGATGATCGAGGACCTCTAGGTAACTTGTTAAAAGAGCTAGGGGTAACTGAACCGAAGTTGACTCAAGCTATTGAAAAGATTCGAGGCGGACAAAAGGTAGACGACCCGAATGCTGAAGACAGACGACAAGCTTTAGAAAAATTTACTATAGATTTAACAGAGCGTGCAGAGCAGGGAAAATTGGATCCTGTCATTGGGCGTGATGATGAAATCCGTAGAACTATTCAAGTATTGCAACGCCGAACTAAGAATAACCCTGTAATTATTGGTGAACCTGGTGTAGGTAAAACGGCGATTGTTGAAGGACTGGCACAGCGTATTATCAATAATGAAGTACCTGAGGGCTTGCGTGGTCGACGTGTTCTATCGTTAGATATGGGCTCATTAGTCGCAGGTGCGAAATATCGAGGCGAATTTGAAGAGCGCCTCAAATCAGTACTGAATGAGCTTTCTAAAGAAGAAGGCAACGTCATACTATTTATCGATGAACTTCATACCATGGTTGGTGCGGGCAAAGGTGAAGGTTCTATGGATGCTGGGAATATGCTTAAACCAGCACTTGCACGAGGTGAACTTCATTGTGTAGGAGCGACCACTCTTGATGAATACCGCCAGTATATCGAAAAAGATCCAGCTCTAGAGCGTAGATTCCAGAAAGTACTCGTTGATGAACCAACAGTGGAAGACACAGTTGCGATTCTTCGTGGGCTAAAAGAACGTTATGAGCTACATCATCATGTAGAGATTACAGATCCTGCAATTGTCGCTGCCGCTAGTTTATCCCATCGTTATGTTTCAGATCGTCAGTTACCAGATAAAGCGATCGATCTTATTGATGAAGCAGCTTCAAGTATCCGTATGCAAATTGATTCAAAACCTGAGTCTTTAGACAAGTTAGAGCGGAAAATCATTCAACTTAAAATCGAGCAACAAGCTTTAACTAATGAGAATGATGAAGCAAGTAACAAACGTTTGAATACACTGCAAAATGAATTGCTTGATAAAGAGCGTGATTTTGCAGAGCTAGAAGAAGTTTGGAATGCTGAAAAAGCAGCACTTTCAGGCACCCAACATATTAAAGCCGAATTAGAACAGTCTCGAATGGATATGGACTTTGCACGTCGAGCGGGTGATCTAAATCGTATGTCTGAACTTCAGTATGGACGAATCCCTGAACTAGAGAAACAACTGGATCTTGCCACGCAAGCTGAGATGCAAGAAATGACGTTGCTGCGTAATAAAGTGACTGAAGCTGAAATTGCAGACGTATTGTCAAAGCAGACAGGTATACCCGTTTCAAAAATGTTAGAAGCTGAAAAAGAAAAGCTTCTCAAGATGGAAGGTGTTCTGCATAACAAAGTAATAGGTCAAGCTGAAGCGGTTGAAGTAGTTTCTAATGCAATACGTCGTAGTCGAGCAGGGCTCTCTGATCCAAATAAGCCTATTGGGTCTTTCCTATTTTTAGGACCTACAGGGGTTGGTAAAACGGAATTATGTAAGACGCTCGCAAATTTCATGTTTGATAGCGATGATGCCATGGTTCGAATTGATATGTCTGAGTTTATGGAGAAGCACTCTGTTGCTCGACTTGTTGGTGCACCTCCTGGTTATGTAGGGTATGAAGAGGGTGGGTACTTAACTGAAGCTGTCAGACGAAAACCCTATTCCGTTATTTTACTTGATGAAGTAGAGAAAGCTCACCCTGACGTCTTTAATATATTACTCCAAGTTCTAGATGATGGTCGTTTGACTGATGGGCAAGGAAGAACGGTTGATTTTCGTAATACAGTTGTAATCATGACTTCTAATTTAGGGTCATCACGAATTCAAGAAAACTTCCATTCACTTGATTATCAGGGAATTAAAGATGAAGTTATGGAAGTGGTAGGTAAGCACTTTAGACCAGAGTTTTTGAACCGTGTTGATGAAAGTGTTGTTTTCCATCCGTTAGGGCAAGAACATATTAAATCAATAGCATCGATCCAGTTACAGCACCTTAGCAAGCGAATGGAAGATAATGGATATGAGTTAGAAGTAACAGCTCCAGCGCTAGATCTCATTGCTCAAGTCGGCTTTGATCCTGTTTATGGCGCTCGTCCATTAAAAAGGGCAATACAACAAAGTGTAGAGAATCCATTAGCAAAAGCGATTTTAGCAGGCAAAGTTGATCCAGATAAGAAAGTTCAGTTGCGTGTAAGTAATGACAAGATTGTTGCTCATCAATAGTGGTGATGTTCTTCGTGCTAATAAATAATCTAATTGATGGAAATATTATCGCTTTGGTTGTTTTGTGTTCATGTGAATGGTTAATCGTAATTTTTCCTTGAACTCACTAAATTAGTCTCTATAATCCGCTCTCGTTGTCAGGCAAGACTAAACAGTTTCCTGAAGCGATAGCGGTTAATTTATTAATAAATTAAGTCTAGATAATTAAAGCTAAAAAAGTGTTTGACACTGAGTTTTGATTCGCTAGAATGACCGTCCACTTGAAAGGCTTCATTAACTTGAAGTGTTGAAAGTAAAGCTCTTTAATAATTTAAACCTATCAATCTGTGTGGGCACTCGTTGATGAATATCAAAATTTGTTTTGCATTAGCAAAGCAAGGTTTCCTCGGAAATCAATTTGGTTTCAATGAGCTGAGTGACCAATACAAAATTAAGTTTACTTAATTTTGGCACAGTCAATTCATTACCATTCTGTTGGAATGGTAATAGCTTTAGAATTACATGTTTACTTCGGTAAATATTAGTTTTGAAGTCAGTATTCATTGAGCCGACAAAATCTTAAATTGAAGAGTTTGATCATGGCTCAGATTGAACGCTGGCGGCAGGCCTAACACATGCAAGTCGAGCGGAAACGACAACATTGACTCTTCGGATGATTTGTTGGGCGTCGAGCGGCGGACGGGTGAGTAATGCCTAGGAAGTTGCCCGGTAGAGGGGGATAACCATTGGAAACGATGGCTAATACCGCATAATCTCTACGGAGCAAAGCAGGGGACCTTCGGGCCTTGTGCTACCGGATACGCCTAGGTGGGATTAGCTAGTTGGTGAGGTAATGGCTCACCAAGGCGACGATCCCTAGCTGGTCTGAGAGGATGATCAGCCACACTGGAACTGAGACACGGTCCAGACTCCTACGGGAGGCAGCAGTGGGGAATATTGCACAATGGGCGAAAGCCTGATGCAGCCATGCCGCGTGTATGAAGAAGGCCTTCGGGTTGTAAAGTACTTTCAGTTGTGAGGAAGGGGGTAAGCTTAATACGCTTATCTCTTGACGTTAGCAACAGAAGAAGCACCGGCTAACTCCGTGCCAGCAGCCGCGGTAATACGGAGGGTGCGAGCGTTAATCGGAATTACTGGGCGTAAAGCGCATGCAGGTGGTTCATTAAGTCAGATGTGAAAGCCCGGGGCTCAACCTCGGAACTGCATTTGAAACTGGTGAACTAGAGTACTGTAGAGGGGGGTAGAATTTCAGGTGTAGCGGTGAAATGCGTAGAGATCTGAAGGAATACCAGTGGCGAAGGCGGCCCCCTGGACAGATACTGACACTCAGATGCGAAAGCGTGGGGAGCAAACAGGATTAGATACCCTGGTAGTCCACGCCGTAAACGATGTCTACTTGGAGGTTGTGGCCTTGAGCCGTGGCTTTCGGAGCTAACGCGTTAAGTAGACCGCCTGGGGAGTACGGTCGCAAGATTAAAACTCAAATGAATTGACGGGGGCCCGCACAAGCGGTGGAGCATGTGGTTTAATTCGATGCAACGCGAAGAACCTTACCTACTCTTGACATCCAGAGAAGCCAGCGGAGACGCAGGTGTGCCTTCGGGAGCTCTGAGACAGGTGCTGCATGGCTGTCGTCAGCTCGTGTTGTGAAATGTTGGGTTAAGTCCCGCAACGAGCGCAACCCTTATCCTTGTTTGCCAGCGAGTAATGTCGGGAACTCCAGGGAGACTGCCGGTGATAAACCGGAGGAAGGTGGGGACGACGTCAAGTCATCATGGCCCTTACGAGTAGGGCTACACACGTGCTACAATGGCGCATACAGAGGGCAGCAAGCTAGCGATAGTGAGCGAATCCCAAAAAGTGCGTCGTAGTCCGGATTGGAGTCTGCAACTCGACTCCATGAAGTCGGAATCGCTAGTAATCGTGAATCAGAATGTCACGGTGAATACGTTCCCGGGCCTTGTACACACCGCCCGTCACACCATGGGAGTGGGCTGCAAAAGAAGTGGGTAGTTTAACCTTTCGGGGAGGACGCTCACCACTTTGTGGTTCATGACTGGGGTGAAGTCGTAACAAGGTAGCCCTAGGGGAACCTGGGGCTGGATCACCTCCTTATACGAAGATATCGTTGATGAGTACCCACACAGATTGATTAGGTTTAAAAAGTAAAAGAGACGATATTGGGTCTGTAGCTCAGCTGGTTAGAGCGCTCGCCTGATAAGCGGGAGGTCGGTGGTTCAAGTCCACTCAGACCCACCAATATCGATTGCAACACAGATGGGGCTATAGCTCAGCTGGGAGAGCGCCTGCCTTGCACGCAGGAGGTCTGCGGTTCGATCCCGCATAGCTCCACCATCTTTAAGCACATTTACTTAAGTGTTTTTAAAAATGGTTCAATTTATTGAATCAAGCTCTTTAACAATTTGGAAAGCTGACTGATTGATTACTTACGAGTAATTCAATCAAATTTAAAAGTTCTCAATGTTTATCTTTAACTAGATAAACACAACAAACACATTCAAGTGTCTTGTATTCGAATCAAACCTAGTTTGATTCACAATTGAGTCCGGCAAACAGTTATCAAGAATTAACCCTTCTTGATGACAACCAAAACCTTGGTTAGTTGCCATACACAAGACCCTTTCGGGTTGTATGGTTAAGTGACTAAGCGTACACGGTGGATGCCTTGGCAGTCAGAGGCGATGAAAGGCGTAATAACTTGCGATAAGCCCAGATTAGGTAGTAATAACCTTTTGAGTCTGGGATTCCTGAATGGGGAAACCCACTTACATAAGTAAGTATCCTGTTGTGAATACATAGCAACAGGAGGCAAACCGGGGGAACTGAAACATCTAAGTACCCCGAGGAAGAGAAATCAACCGAGATTCCGAAAGTAGCGGCGAGCGAAATTGGATTAGCCCTTAAGCTTTTAATGATGCAGGTGAAGACTCTGGAAAGTGTCGCAACAAAGGGTGATAGCCCCGTAACCGACGCATCATAATCAGTGAAATCGAGTAGGGCGGGACACGTGATATCCTGTCTGAATATGGGGGGACCATCCTCCAAGGCTAAATACTACTGACTGACCGATAGTGAACCAGTACCGTGAGGGAAAGGCGAAAAGAACCCCTGTGAGGGGAGTGAAATAGAACCTGAAACCGTGTACGTACAAGCAGTAGGAGCACCTTCGTGGTGTGACTGCGTACCTTTTGTATAATGGGTCAGCGACTTAATTTTAGTAGCAAGGTTAACCGTTTAGGGGAGCCGTAGGGAAACCGAGTCTTAACTGGGCGTACAGTTGCTAGGATTAGACCCGAAACCAGGTGATCTAGCCATGGGCAGGTTGAAGGTTGAGTAACATCAACTGGAGGACCGAACCGACTAATGTTGAAAAATTAGCGGATGACTTGTGGCTAGGGGTGAAAGGCCAATCAAACCTGGAGATAGCTGGTTCTCCCCGAAAGCTATTTAGGTAGCGCCTCGGACGAATACTACTGGGGGTAGAGCACTGTTAAGGCTAGGGGGTCATCCCGACTTACCAACCCTTTGCAAACTCCGAATACCAGTAAGTACTATCCGGGAGACACACGGCGGGTGCTAACGTCCGTCGTGGAGAGGGAAACAACCCAGACCGCCAGCTAAGGTCCCAAAGTATAGCTAAGTGGGAAACGATGTGGGAAGGCTCAGACAGCCAGGATGTTGGCTTAGAAGCAGCCATCATTTAAAGAAAGCGTAATAGCTCACTGGTCGAGTCGGCCTGCGCGGAAGATGTAACGGGGCTAAGCTATACACCGAAGCTGCGGCTACGTACCTTAGGGTATGTGGGGTAGGGGAGCGTTCTGTAAGCCGTTGAAGGTGGTCTGTAAGGGCTGCTGGAGGTATCAGAAGTGCGAATGCTGACATGAGTAACGATAAAGGGAGTGAAAAACTCCCTCGCCGGAAGACCAAGGGTTCCTGTCCAACGTTAATCGGGGCAGGGTAAGTCGACTCCTAAGGCGAGGCCGAAAGGCGTAGTCGATGGGAAACAGGTTAATATTCCTGTACTTCTTATAATTGCGATGGGGGGACGGAGAAGGCTAGGTGAGCCTGGCGACGGTTGTCCAGGTCCAAGTACGTAGGCGGAAAGTTTAGGTAAATCCGGACTTTCATTAACGCTGAGATACGATGTCGAGCTACTACGGTAGTGAAGTCATTGATGCCATACTTCCAGGAAAAGCCTCTAAGCTTCAGATTATAAGAAATCGTACCCCAAACCGACACAGGTGGTCGGGTAGAGAATACCAAGGCGCTTGAGAGAACTCGGGTGAAGGAACTAGGCAAAATGGTACCGTAACTTCGGGAGAAGGTACGCTCTTATCAGTGAAGTCCCTTGCGGATGGAGCAGACGAGAGTCGCAGATACCAGGTGGCTGCAACTGTTTATTAAAAACACAGCACTGTGCAAAATCGTAAGATGACGTATACGGTGTGACGCCTGCCCGGTGCCGGAAGGTTAATTGATGGGGTTAGACTTCGGTCGAAGCTCTTGATCGAAGCCCCGGTAAACGGCGGCCGTAACTATAACGGTCCTAAGGTAGCGAAATTCCTTGTCGGGTAAGTTCCGACCTGCACGAATGGCGTAATGATGGCCACGCTGTCTCCACCCGAGACTCAGTGAAATTGAAATCGCTGTGAAGATGCAGTGTACCCGCGGCTAGACGGAAAGACCCCGTGAACCTTTACTACAGCTTGGCACTGAACATTGACCCTACATGTGTAGGATAGGTGGGAGACTATGAAATTGCGTCGCTAGATGTGATGGAGTCGTCCTTGAAATACCACCCTTGTATGCTTGATGTTCTAACGTCGGTCCCTGAATCGGGATTACGGACAGTGCCTGGTGGGTAGTTTGACTGGGGCGGTCTCCTCCCAAAGAGTAACGGAGGAGCACGAAGGTGGGCTAAACACGGTTGGACATCGTGTGGTTAGTGCAATGGCATAAGCCCGCTTGACTGCGAGAATGACAATTCGAGCAGGTGCGAAAGCAGGTCATAGTGATCCGGTGGTTCTGAATGGAAGGGCCATCGCTCAACGGATAAAAGGTACTCCGGGGATAACAGGCTGATACCGCCCAAGAGTTCATATCGACGGCGGTGTTTGGCACCTCGATGTCGGCTCATCACATCCTGGGGCTGAAGTCGGTCCCAAGGGTATGGCTGTTCGCCATTTAAAGTGGTACGCGAGCTGGGTTTAGAACGTCGTGAGACAGTTCGGTCCCTATCTGCCGTGGGCGTTGGAAAATTGAAAGGGGCTGCTCCTAGTACGAGAGGACCGGAGTGGACGAACCTCTGGTGTTCGGGTTGTCATGCCAATGGCATTGCCCGGTAGCTAAGTTCGGAATCGATAAGCGCTGAAAGCATCTAAGCGCGAAGCGAGCCTTGAGATGAGTTTTCCCTGACGCTTTAAGCGTCCTTAAGGGTTGTCGTAGACTACGACGTTGATAGGCAGGGTGTGTAAGTGCTGCGAGGCATTGAGCTAACCTGTACTAATTGCCCGTGAGGCTTAACCATACAACACCCAAGGGGTTTTGTGGACTCATAGAAATACCAGACCTTGAATGAGTTTGAAGAGAACAAAAACAGCTTTCCAGATTATTTTGCCTTCAGTTTTTAAACTGAAAGTAAAAGCAAAATTTGCTTGGCGACCATAGCATTGTGGACCCACCTGATCCCATGCCGAACTCAGAAGTGAAACACAATAGCGCCGATGGTAGTGTGGGGCTTCCCCATGTGAGAGTAGGACATCGCCAGGCTTTAAATTATAATCTTTAGGTTGACCAACCTGAAGATATGGACGCTCACTTAGTGAGTTGACCACTGCGGAGTGGTAGTTCAGTTGGTTAGAATACCGGCCTGTCACGCCGGGGGTCGCGGGTTCGAGTCCCGTCCACTCCGCCACTTATTCAGAGTTTCAGCTCTTTAAAACTGAGATAGGGGTGTAGCTCCAATTGGCAGAGCAGCGGATTCCAAATCCGCGTGTTGGGAGTTCGAATCTCTCCACCCCTGCCATATTTAAAGCCTCAGCAGAAATGCTGAGGCTTTTTTGTATCTATCAATCTGTATTTGCTCTTCTCAATGTAACGAATATCATTTTATACAGATTCCCTTCCCAAAAAATTATCTTATCCATTTCGAAAAAGTTCAAGAACAATGGCAAGGTATGTTTCAGCTCATATCAAATAAGAATATGACACCAATTACCGCTCTTGCTCTCGTTATCGAGCAACAGTAGGAACCTCTCGTGGGATAAATAAAATCCCATCAGCAATTGATGTCGGAGTATAGACAGGTAGGCTACCACCTGCGAATCGAATCGTTTGAGGCTGATTGAATAAAGCTGTTGATGTTGATTGAGATTTAAAATCAATGAAAGTATCAGGAAAGCCTAAGCTGAATAGTGAATGGTTAACTGTCCTTGCTTCTGAATAATAAGGCACGGTATTAATTGCCCACTGCGAACTATCTGGGGTGTAAGCGGCTAAACGCCCTCGGTAAGTCAGTTGTATCACGTTATAAGTTGATTTATCAGGATACCGTTTATGGATGGCATCTGTTACTGAACCATGGATAGGTATGGCGTGAATGTTGTGAGCCCATATGGCTGTTTGCCCGCTATCTGGCAGGTTGAACCACTCCTCCCTTAACCAGCGAATGTTTTCAGCTGATTGATTATCAGTAAAAGCATCTTCTAATCCGTTTATTTGGAAGTAGCTATGAGCTGATAAGCTTTTCGCTACCTATAACCAAAATGATGCGTAGTTTCTAAATTCTCTACGTGATGTCGGATCGTAATCTGGAATCATTTCAAGTTCTTTCTGAGTCGTAAGAGTGGAGATTAATTCAGATAGAAGTGAAGTTAGCTGATGATGGTCAGTTACAGTGAAATCTCGGTCTGCATACCAAGGGCACATCATTATCGGAGATAATGATTTAATGGTGGCGAAGCTTTCTTGATATAAAGATTGGGAGACTAAATAATTTTCTAGCTCATCGAACATGACACTACATCCTGGATCGTTGTTGATTCTTGCATCGTATCCAATGAGTAGTAGGGGAGTAGTGTCTTTCGGTAATTGATCTACATAATTAAACAAATGTGCTAACTCTGCACTATAGCGGTGTCCGAACATATAATTGGCATCAGGTCCTGTAACCGCATCCAGCAAGTTTTGCTCATCAGTCAGATAGTTTTGCCATGCGGCTAACCCATCATATAGCCCCGCTTCGAATGCTATGAAATCAAGATTACCTTCTTCATGGAGGGCTTTTAACATCCGTGCTCTGTAGATATAGGCTTTAGAGCCCTGATGACTAGCTTCACCTAACCCAATAAAGTCATAACCAGCAGTCGCGCTGACAAATTGTCTAAGGTCTGAGTTACCATAGATGAAGCTTGTACTTTCGAGTGGTGAATGTTCGATTGTGATGTTTTCTGTATCACTGTTACATCCCATCAATAGGGTAAGCCCAATCAAACTTAATTTTTTCATTATTTAGTCCTTTAGATTGTTTAAAGGTATTCCACTCTATGCTTGGTGAGTTGTTTAGAAGGGATTTTATAATATGCGACTGATTTTTTAACTTATATTTGTGTTTTGCGGTAAGCATTGTATGAGAATTAATCTAAAATTCATTTTTAGACTATGATGAAGTGTTGAAATTAAGGAAGATTACTTGTGTTTCGTTTTATAACTGTATTTCTGGGCTGTTGGCTTATTAGCACTTTCTCTTTGGCAACTCCGTGGGAAAGTTTTACCACACCCTCTACACAACCCACTCAATCTATAGGCAGTTATGCTAATGGTTGCCTTGCTGGTGCTGACACTCTTCCTTTACAAGGTGAGGGGTACCAAGTTATACGCCCCCAAAGGCAACGCTACTACGCTCACCCTAATACCATCACCTTCATTCAAAGTTTAGCTAAGGAGTTGCAGGAAAAAGGAATGCCTAGAATATTGATCGCTGATATTGCTATGGCCAGGGGGGGCTTATTTTCTTTTGGGCATAGCAGTCACCAAACGGGCTTAGATATTGATGTTTGGCTCAGAGTTACAAAGCTACCTCTGTCAGAAAAAGAACTAGAGAATCCACGAGCGACGAGTGTAGTAGATATACCTAATTACAGAATAAATAGTCATTGGAAGCCGTATCATTTTGACTTAGTTAAGAGTGCCGCGATAAAGGAAGATGTGGCTAGAATATTTGTCCATCCAGTGATTAAAGAAGCGTTATGCGCAACTGAAACCCAAAATGACAGAGAGTGGCTGAGAAAAGTGAGACCATGGTTTGGACATCATTCTCATATGCATATTAGGCTTAAATGTTCTGAAGAAGATATACACTGTATTGAACAAGCACAACCGCCAGAAGGTGATGGTTGCGGTGAAGAACTTGCAAGTTGGAAACCAAAGAAAGGGCAACCTGCTGATAAACCAAATTACATTAAGAAGGCGAAAAAAAAGCCTGAACTTTGTCAGGCTCTTTTGAGAGAGTAAGGGAAGACTATGTCATTCCTTGTATGATAACGAACTTTTCTAGAAGCTCTTCATCAGTCTCAATATTATTAGGATCTGTGATGATACATTTGGTTATTGGGCACACAGATTGGCACGTCGGCTTATCATAGTGCCCTTTACATTCAGTACATAGCGCGGGGTCAATCTCATAGATTTCGTCACCCATAGTAATTGCACCATTAGGACATTCTGGGTCGCACATGTCGCAGTTAATACAGCTATCTTGAATCAGCAGTGCCATTATTACTTACCTGAAGCGTTACGCGTATCTTGACCTTTGCTCAAGTTACGCATTAGTAGACCGTATTCTAAATCTAGGTCTGCTGGCACAGGAATGAAGACAAAATGCCCATTGCCTTTAGCATCGTCAACCGCTTCAGACTTTCGGTTTTCCATTACTTCTAGCTTAAACACAATATTACCTTTTGGTGTCATCATTTCTAAGCTGTCACCAAGTAGAAATTTGTTTTTTACTTCAACTTCCGCTAATTCACCGCGGCGTTTCCCCGTAAATTCACCTACAAACTGTTGAGTATCAGATATCGAGTAACCGTACTCGTAATTTTGGTATGAATCATGAGTGTGGCGACGTAGGAAGCCTTCTGTGTAGCCACGGTGAGCTAGGCTTTCTAACGTACCCATTAGGCTTTCATCGAATGGTTTACCCGCAACTGCATCATCAATTGCTTTACGGTAAACCTGAGCTGTACGCGCACAGTAGTAGAAAGACTTAGTGCGACCTTCAATCTTCAGCGAATGTACACCCATTTTCGTTAGGCGTTCAACGTGCTGAATTGCGCGAAGATCTTTTGAGTTCATGATGTAAGTTCCATGCTCATCTTCAAACGCTGCCATTTTCTCTTCTGGTTTATGTGATTCAGAAAGTAAAACAACTTCATCAGTTGGCTTGCCAAGACCTAGTGTATTGTCTGGACGCTCGTTTTGCACTTCCACATCTTGGATCTCAACCCCAGTTGGATTTGCTTCAACGATCTGACCGTTTTCGTCTTCTTTCGCTGCTTCAGTCTTGTATTCCCAACGACAAGCGTTAGTGCAAGTACCTTGGTTCGGGTCTCGTTTATTCATGTAACCAGAAAGTAGGCAACGACCTGAATAAGCCATGCATAGTGCGCCGTGAACAAAGATCTCTAGTTCTGTTTCTGGGCAGTGTTCGCGGATTTCTTCGATTTCTTCTAGTGATAACTCACGAGATAGAATCACACGCTCAACGCCTTGAGTTGACCAAAACTTAACGGTCGCCCAGTTAACAGCGTTTGCTTGTACTGAAAGGTGGATCGGCATTTCTGGGAAAGCTTCACGAACCATCATGATAAGGCCTGGATCAGACATGATAAGTGCGTCTGGACCCATATCTACAACTGGTTTAAGGTCGCGAATGAATGTTTTTAATTTAGAGTTGTGCGGCTGAATGTTACATACAACATATAACTTTTTGCCTTGAGCATGAGCTTCATCGATACCGATTTGTAGGTTTTCGTGATTGAACTCGTTGTTACGAACACGAAGGCTGTAACGTGGCTGGCCAGCGTATACTGCATCTGCGCCGTAGGCGAATGCATAACGCATATTTTTCAGGCTTCCTGCCGGTGATAATAGTTCAGGTACAAATGGTTTTTGTGTCGTCATTGCTTCGTTCTCTAATCTGATCTCAAGTCAGGTTGATACCACCAAGTGATATCAAAGGGGCGCAAATTTTACGCTAAAATAAACTTGGTTGATAGCCCTAAAAATAACAATGATATTAAGAAGAGCACAGAGAGGTAAATATAAGAAGGGACGTAGAAGAAAATAAGCTCAGGTGCCGTCGACACCTAAGCTTAAAATATCAAATATTAAGCGTTAGGTTGCGTTAACCCGCCCAAAGATTCAAAGAGATTAGGAAGGAAAACACTGAATTCGCCACAAAGAAGTGAGAAGTCAGCATCAAAACGTGCAGCTTGATCTTCACGAGGAATGTCGTCGTTCTCATCTTTTAGTTCATCACTGAACTTGAGGCGTTTAATACTGCCGTCTTCAGCAAGAATAAATTCAATACGGTCCTGCCAGTTGATAAGAAGTTTAGTCACAACTTTGTTAGCTTCGATGTGGTTCTTAATCTCATCAGCTTCTAGTTCTTGCTTCTTAACTCGAACAATACCGCCATCTTCTTGGATTGATTTTAGTTCTGCTTCATCAAGCATAGTAATGCCTTGAGGAGTATTACCTGATTGAACCCACTCAGTTAGAGTCGTCTCAATTGCTTGCTCAGGGATAGCTGGAACAACAGGTAGGCTACCCATTGTTTTACGAAGAAGTGCCAAAACATCTTCTGCTTTTTTGTAGCTGCTAGCATCAACAACAATAAAACCTTCTTTCGGCATGATTAGCGCGTAAGTGAAGTTGCTGCGGCTGAATGCACGAGGAAGAAGATCAATGATGATGTCTTCTTTCAAACTGTCTTTTTCTTTCTTTTTAAGAGGCGTGCCAGATTCTGCTTCAAGTGTTTCTACCTTTGCATTAAGAGACTCTTTAATGACTGACGCTGGAAGCATTTTTTCTTCTTTCTTAGCACAAATAAGAATGCGGTTTTCTGATAGGTGCGTCATCATATCGCCATGTCTACCCATTGCGTGTACCCAACCAAACTTTTGTTTGTCTTGGCTACCACAAGGTGTAAAACGGAACTCTTCAAGTTGTTTCTCTAGCTTATCTGCATTGAAGTCGATATCACGATTGAAGCGATATACTAGGCAATTTTTAAACCACATAAATATTTCTCATACCTTTATCTGAAGACGCTCATCATAGGAGATTTCTCTTCATTTGTCTTATACCTGCAATAAAAATTAAAAGTGAAATGTTTGAGACAGTTATATGAAAATTTGTTTTCAAAGGTCACAAAAGTGTCATAATTAAACCAGATAATGCAATGCGTTGATTAAATACTAAGGCTACTCAATTATGTCGAGAAGGATTCTGGTTGTTGAAGACGAAGCACCAATTCGTGAAATGCTGTGTTTTGTACTTGAGCAAAAGGGCTATCAAGCTGTAGAAGCTGAGGATTACGATACCGCGGTAAATAAGCTATGTGAACCTTTCCCTGATCTAGTGTTGCTAGACTGGATGCTACCTGGTGGTAGCGGTATTAACTTTATCAAGCACATGAAACGTGAAGAGCTTACTCGTAACATTCCCGTTGTAATGCTGACTGCGCGTGGCGAAGAAGAAGATAAAGTGCGCGGTTTAGAGGTTGGCGCTGACGATTACATTACCAAACCATTTTCGCCAAAAGAGTTGGTGGCTCGCTTAAAAGCGGTTATTCGCCGTGTTACACCAACTGCATTGGAAGACGTGATTGACGTACAAGGTCTCAAATTAGACCCAGTATCACACCGTGTTACCGCAAGCGAAGGCCCTGTAGATATGGGACCAACCGAATTCAAAATGCTGCACTTCTTTATGACTCACCAAGAACGAGTTTATAGCCGTGAACAACTGCTGAATAATGTTTGGGGCACGAATGTTTACGTAGAAGATCGAACTGTGGATGTGCATATTCGACGTTTACGTAAAGCTCTAGAAGCCGCAGGTCATGATAAATTAATTCAAACAGTTCGCGGTGCTGGATATCGTTTTTCGACAAAAGCTTAGTACTTGTCTGATCCTACCCCATTTCGGAGTTATGAATGGTTGAAAGGTTAACCTGGAAAAAGCTAGCTTGGGAGCTGGCTTTTTTTTACGCCCCTTGGGTTTTTATTGGTTGGATATTCGGTTATATGCCTTGGCTATTACTGGCAGCTACCGCTTTACAACTTTCTTGGCATCTTCATAACCAAATGCGTTTGTCTGCTTGGTTATGGGATGAAAAGCGTTTAACACCGCCATCGGGTTCAGGTAACTGGGAGTCCTTATTTAACGGGCTTTACCGGCTTCAGCAAAGACAGCGTAGAAAACGTAAAGAGCTAACCAACCTTATTCGCCGCTTTAGAAATGGTGCTGAATCTTTGCCCGATGCGGTAGTGGTATTTCGAGGTGAAGGTAACATTGTTTGGTGTAACAAACTGGCTCAATATTTATTAGGCTTTCGTTGGCCTGATGACTCTGGTCAGCCGATCTCAAACTTGATCCGCACTCCCGACTTTATCAAATACATAAATAAGCAAGACTTCTCCGAACCTCTAGAAATGCCTTCTCCATTGAATGTTGAGCGTATGCTGGAATTACGTATCGTGCCTTACACTGAAGGTGAGCACCTGATGGTCGTACGTGATGTCACTCAATTAAAGCAATTAGAAGGGATGCGCCGTAATTTCTTTGCCAATGTTTCTCATGAACTTCGTACACCAATGACGGTTCTTCAAGGTTATCTTGAAATGACTGAAGATCCGGACATGGTTGTTGGTCCTATGTGGCCAAAAGCTCACGGTGTGATGACTGAACAGCTGAACAGAATGAATAGCTTAGTTAATCAACTACTGACCTTATCTAAAATTGAAGCAGCGCCCATGCATGAGTTGGATGAAGTTGTGAATGTGCCAGCAATGTTGGAAGTTTTGGAAAAAGAAGCGGCAAGTTTAAGTGGTGAATTAGAGCATCAGTTGAATTTTGATATTGATAAAAGTTTACGTGTTTTAGCTGATGAAGATCAGCTTCGCAGTGCAATTTCAAACCTAGTTTATAATGCTGTTAAATATACACCTGCAGGTGCACAGGTTAATGTTCGCTGGTATCAAACTAGCCAAGGCGCTTGCTTGGAAGTGTCAGATACCGGAGATGGTATCGAACCTCAGCACCTTCACCGATTAACAGAACGTTTTTATCGAGTAGATAAAGCTCGCTCTCGCGATACTGGCGGTAGTGGTTTGGGTTTAGCGATTGTAAAGCATGCTCTTACTCACCATGATTCTCATTTAGAAATTCAAAGTGATCTTGGTGTTGGCAGCCGATTCTCATTCACTTTACCAAGCCGGTTAACAGTATGAAAATAAGATTAAGCTATGTCTGGGCACTGTCTTTATCTTTGCTCTCTTCGTTCGTGTTAGCGGATAATGCTGATGAAACCGGACAGCTTGTTACTTATAAAAAAGTACCTGGAATTTCGGGCAATCTACTCTCTGTTGGGTCAGATACATTAGCTGGGATGACAACGTTGTGGATCGAAGAGTTTAAATCTTACTACCCAAATGTGAATGCTCAAATTCAAGCTTCTGGTTCAGCGACTGCTCCACCTGCATTAACGGAGAAAACAGCTCAATTAGGTCCCATGAGCCGTCCCATGCGTTTAAGTGAAATTGAAAATTTTGAAAGAGAGCATGGCTATAAACCGACAGCGTTAAAAGTCGCTATTGATGCTATAGGTCTATTTGTTCATAGAGATAACCCTATCGATGGGCTTAATTTTAGGCAGATAGATGCTATTTTTTCAGAAACATTACGCTGTGGTTCTACTCGTTCGATAACAAACTGGGAAGAGTTAGGGGTAGAACAAAACTGGGCTAAAAGACGGTTCCAACTATTTGGAAGAAACTCGGTTTCTGGGACATATGGTTACTTTAAGAAAAACGCTTTATGTGGCGGTGACTTTAAAAATCGAGTGAATGAACAACCAGGCTCTGCATCTGTCGTTCAGTCTGTCGCTTCCTCTATTAATGGTATTGGTTATTCTGGTATTGGTTACCGTGTTGCTGGCGTTAAGCTAATTCCTATTGCCCAATATGGTGATAAGTACGTTAATGCAACTCGGGATAGTATTTTGAATGGTGAGTACCCACTCTCACGCTTTTTATTTGTTTACGTGAATAAGCACCCAGAAAAACCTTTATCACCAGTAGAAAGAGAGTTTTTGAGGTTTATATACTCGAAGCAAGGGCAGGAACTCGTTGAGAAAGATGGCTATCTAGCGATTCCGCCTGAATTTGCAAAGCAGGAGTTAATGAAAGTAGGGCTATAATTAGCCCTAAATTTAAGTTTTATTTTTCAATTTCACAAACGATCAGTCTATGCCTTCAAAGCTAAGCTGCCAGTCAATATTACTCCAGAGCTCTTGTTCGCTAGATAGGTCGGCAGCTAAAAGCTTATTATCTTCAAGCCAGTTATTATCATCGCAGCTCAGTTGCCAGTGATCTTTATCTATAATGTTAAGTCGGATGTTGAGCATCGGTGCATCATTTCTTTGACCATTGAGCAATATCGATAAACGCAAAATACGAATCAGGCTGATGACACTTTTCGTCTTAAATAGGCTAAGCTCTGGCATATCTTGTAACTTCAAAGCTTTGCGCTGAAAGCGAACCAAAGTTGCCATAAATAATTGTTGTTCACTATTAAAGCCTGGCATGTTGGTATGCTGGAGTATGTAGGCTGAATGGCGATGGAAGCCTTGGAAACTAATACTAAGCCCTACTTCGTGTAATAGTGCACTCCAATCAAGCAATTCAAACAGTTGGCTTTCGCTTTTTATGCACAATGACTCTCTTGTTTGAGTTAGGAATACGCTTGCCCGATTTTTCACTCGAGTGGCATGCTCTAAATCCACTAAATGTTTTACTGCTAAGTTTTCCGTGGTGCGCATACGAATATCTGAACGTTGAAAACTGTCTTCCATTTCATAAAGGAGACCTTCTCTTAACGCGCCATCAGAGAAATGCATTTCTTTGATTTTCAGATCTTTAAATATAGCGGTTAATATTGCTACCCCGCCAGCAAATACAGGCTGTCGCTCGACAGTGAGCCCTTTTAGCTCAATCTGTTCAATATTCTTTTGTTCACAAAGCACGTCAATCAGGTGCCTCAGTCTTTTCTCAGTAATGATTGCATCATCATAACCAAGCTTACTAAGCACTTCTTTAATTGCTTTAATTGTGCCTGAAGACCCTAGAGCTGTCTCCCAGCCTTTCTTTCTATATTGAGCAGCAAGGGGCTCAAGCCTTTGCTGAGCGGCGATGATGGCTTTTGAAAAATTCTTAGGGGTGAGTTTGCCATTAGAGAAAAAGGTTTGAGTAAAACTCACGCATCCCATTTGTTTGCTGTTAACGAGCTTCGCTTCAAAACCTTTACCGATAATCAGCTCAGTGCTGCCTCCACCAATATCGATAACAAGCTTTGATTCGGATTCAGGTTGTGTATGCGCGACACCTAAATAAATTAATCGAGCTTCTTCTTCTCCGGGGATGACTTCAATAGGGAAGGGGAGTACTTCTCTCGCACGTTGAATAAATATATGGGCATTATTGGCCTGGCGAAGGGTATGAGTTGCCGCAATTCGAACGTTTTCAAGTTCAAAGCCTTGAAGGCGTTCTGCAAACATTGATAAACACTCTAACCCTCTGGCTATTGCTGTATTACTTAGGTTCGACTGTTCGTCTAATCCAGCGCCAAGGCGAACTCGCTGCTTGTGCCGACTAACAAGTTGTAATTCTTGCCCTACCACTTTGGCTACGACCATATGAAAGCTATTAGAACCTAAATCAATGGCTGCAATATTTTTGGGAGAAGCAAGCGCATCCGTAGAGGCGGTATCTGGAGACTTCTCGTGTAGGGTTGCTTGTATCTTATTAGCTTTGCTCATCTTCAGACTGTT
This sequence comes from Vibrio gallaecicus, assembly GCF_024347495.1. NCBI lineage: Bacteria > Pseudomonadati > Pseudomonadota > Gammaproteobacteria > Vibrionales > Vibrionaceae > Vibrio > Vibrio gallaecicus. The sequence goes on from NZ_AP025490.1 coordinate 653,198, forward strand.
GTTCCCTGGCTTTTCTAGATTTCTTTTCAACTGACTTGAGGTAATCATAGATAGCGATTTGTGAGCGTAGTTTTTTTCTATTTCCACGCGGAACATAGCTATTGCTCATCTCTTTATCGATCCACCTAGCCTTAACTGTATCGGTAAAATGAATATTTACAATATCGATGATGCGTTGTTTCAAACGTCCATCACGTATTGGTGTTGTCACTTCAATACGGTGGTCGATATTCCGAGTCATCCAATCGGCAGAAGATATATAGACTTGTGGATCACCATCATTGTGGGTAATTAGAACTCGCGGGTGTTCTAGAAAACGGTCAATAATGCTGATTATTTTTATGTTTTCGCTTACCCCTTCAACTCCAGGAACGAGTGAGCACATACCGCGGATGATCATTCTAATATTTACGCCAGCGTTACTCGCACTATATAGCTTATTGATTAACCCTTTATCGACAAGATTGTTTACCTTTAATGTTATTTGAGCTTTCTTGCCAGCTTCTGCATTTGCTATTTCACCATCAATCAGTTGATAGAGTTTTTTTCGAGAGTTACGAGGGGAAACAATTAAGTGGTCGAATTTAACAGGGCGGTAAGGGTTTTCAATGTAGCCAAAAACATTTCGCACTTCATTTGTGAGGTCTTGATCTGCAGTGAGTAATGAAAAATCAGTATAGATACGAGCGGTTTTTTCGTGAAAGTTGCCCGTACCAATGTGAGCATATCGTGTGATTTCTTGATTTTCACGGCGGCTAATCAAAAGTAGCTTAGAGTGTATTTTTAGCCCTGGTGCTCCGAAAATAACTTGAACCCCCGCATCAGTTAAAATCCGTGACCATTCAATATTGGCTTCTTCATCAAAGCGCGCTTGCAGCTCTACAACAACGGTTACATTTTTGCCATTGTGGACAGCATCAATAAGCGAATTCATTAACTTTGAATTTTTAGCCACGCGGTAGATATTGATCTTAATGCTGATCACTTTTGGATCAAAGGAGGCCTGACGAACTAATTCAGTGATGTGATCAAAAGTATGATAAGGATAATAAAGTAAAATATCTTGTTCTCGTATTGCATCGAAATTATTGTCAAAGTTATCGAAATCAGCGCAAGTCATCGGTGGTAACGGTTTATTTTCTAAGTACTCACGCCCAACATTGGGAAATCCAATAAAATCTTTGAAGTTATGGTATCGACCGCCTGGAATTAAACTGTCGTAGTTTGAGATACCAAGTTTTTCGCACAAGAAACTAAGCATGTTTTTAGGCATGGTTTCTTCATAAACGAAACGAACTGGCATCGCACTTAAGCGTTGGGCGACGCCTTCTGACATTTGTTCTAAAAGACTGTGCTCAACTTCAAACCCTAGGTCATATTCTGCATCCCGAGTCATTTTCATGGCGTAGCAATTTAGCTCGTCATAATCGAAAAAACCTTTAAAAAGATCCTCGATACAGTAACGAATAATATTATCTAGCAGGATGATGGTTTTACGTCGTTTCCCCTTTTGTTCAGGGACCATGACAAACCTTGGTAGATGATCGGTAGGAATTTCAATGAGAGCGTATTTAGATTGTTCTTCTTTTTGGAGTTCTACGGTGAGGTAAGCGTATTCATCGGTTAAAAATTGGAGTAAATCGATTTCATCAGTCATCAATAAAGGAGTGATGTGCGGCTGAACTTCTTTTTTGAAATACTTACGAATCCATTTCTTTTGGAAGTCGTTAAGTTGGGTTTCGTTGACTAGGAATATGTGGCGCCTTGCCATTTCAAGGATTAGCTCATTGTAGAGGTCATCAAACCGTTGGTTGAGCCGAAGTACTTTGGTTTGCATCTTGGTAAGCAGGTGCTTTGAATTATCGTTAATACCGTGTTCTTGGTTTATTAATATTCTACGTTTAACATTGGCAAATCTGACTTTGTAAAACTCGTCTAGGTTGTTGGAAAAAATCCCTAAAAATCTTATACGCTCAATCAGTGGAACGGTTTTATCAGCTGATTCTTGCAAGACTCTTTCATTAAAGGATAACCAGCTCAGTTCTTTTTCGATGTAGAGTTTTTCAGCGTTCATAAATCATCCTGATTGTCCTGACGAGAGTTGGGGTATCAAATTATAAAAATAAGCAGAATATGTGATTTTTATTACGGTATTATTTCATTCTACAATTTGCATAAAACTTATCACTATTTTCAGTTATTTAATGCAGGCTGTAATATAATTGTCATGTGATAGACATATTATGACAATAGCTCAAAAAAGGTAGATAGACACATGGCTCCAGCCGGATTTTCATTGAAAGAACGCGATAAAAAAAGATGGTTGAAAGATCGACTTGTTCGCTTTTCAGTGACTTGCGGCGGCGTTAGTGTGTTAGCGGCTTTAGTTTTAATTTTCGTGTACCTCGCTATCGTTATATTGCCTGTATTTACTGATGCTGGGCTACAGACTGCGCAGGCTGAAAAATCTATTCACGTAGAGCAACCTATTGCTCTTTCTATTGACGAATACGGCAAGCACGCATTTACTGTTGAACAGTCTGGTTCTGTTCAGTTTTGGGATCTTGAAGCGCAAGGCAGTGATCCTTATTTCACACAATCCATTATTGATAGCCCTATTGTATTTTCTCGTTCGATTGCGTCTGACAATTGGTATGCATTTGCGAACAATCAGGGGCACATTCAGTTTTTCTCTCCTGAATATAGTGCACCTCTGACTCAAAAAGAAAAAACGACCACTCCAACCATTGAACTTTTACAAGCATCTCAAAGTTTGGTTGCATTTTCTCCACCTGAAGCTTCAACTATTATTCAACAATTTACATTTTCTTTGGACAGCCGAAACTTAACCATCGCAGCTCAATTCTCTGACTTACGTTTATTGATTAAGTCTTATGTTGTTAACCCTGCTGGTGAGTTTTCCGAAACCTCAAGCCAATGGCTTTCTGATGAGTTTGGTTATCAGGATCAAATTCAACTGACTCCTGATGGCCGAACCTTGTATTTAAGGGACGGCTCTGATTTAGCAGTATTAACGAATAGTGATACTGGATTCAATATCCGTGAAGTTATCGATTTAAGTTTGAATGATGAAAAACACGCGGTGAAAACCTTTAATTTACTGTCGGGTGCGTATTCATTACTGGTGACTCATATTGATGGTCAAGTGTCTCAGTGGTTTGATGTGTTGAATGATGAGAAGCGCTCTCTTACTCATATTCGTGATTTTCAATTAGCTGAAGCTGTGCAGTTTATTTTGCCAGACACTTATCGCAAGGGCTTCTATAGCTTTTATAAAAACGGCACAGTGCAGAGTCACTACACGACCAGTGAAAAGTTACTGATGTTTGAAAGAGCATTTGATAAATCCCCTCAACTGGCTGCGATGTCTAATAACGAATTACATTTAGCGACTTTTAGTGACAATAAAATCAGTGTTGCTAAGGTCGATAATGAATACCCTGAAATATCTTTTTCTTCGTTATGGCAAAAGGTTTGGTATGAAAGCTATCCAGAACCTCAATATGTTTGGCAATCTACTTCTGCTAGTGATGATTTTGAAGAGAAATTCAGTCTAGTTCCAATCACTTTCGGCACGCTAAAAGCCGCGATGTATGCGATGCTTTTTGCTGTTCCTATTGCGGTTCTTGGGGCAATTTACACCGCTTATTTTATGTCGCCTCGAATGAGGAGGGTAGTAAAGCCGTCTATTGAATTAATGGAAGCCCTACCAACCGTTATCATTGGTTTCTTGGCTGGTTTATGGTTTGCTCCCATTGTTGAAACCCATTTAACAGCTGTATTTTCTTTACTCATACTGCTGCCGTTGAGCACATTAGTGGTTGGTTTGGTGTGGTATTATCTGCCTGAAAATATTACTGGTAGATTCCCCAATGGTTGGCATGCATTGATATTGATTCCGATGCTAATTATTACGACATTGCTGGTGTTTGTTTTTGGAAGCCAAATAGAGACTCTCTTCTTTAATGGAGACTTACGATTAATGTTGGCTAATTATGGTATTGATTTTGACCAGAGAAATGCACTCGTTGTCGGCTTTGCAATGGGTTTTGCTGTTATCCCTACAATATTCACTATCGCTGAAGATGCCATATTCTCTGTACCGAAACACCTTTCTGATGGGTCACTTGCTCTCGGTGCTACTGCATGGCAAACCTTAATATATGTCGTACTACTAACTGCTAGCCCTGGTATTTTTTCAGCAGTAATGATGGGGCTAGGGAGAGCTGTAGGTGAGACTATGATCGTACTTATGGCTACAGGTAATACACCTATTATGGATTGGAATATTCTAGAAGGGATGAGGACGTTATCTGCAACAATCGCGGTAGAACTTCCTGAGTCTGCAGTGGGAAGCTCTCACTTCCGTCTATTGTTCTTAGCTGCTTTGCTACTTTTCATATTCACCTTTGCTGTAAACTCTGTTGCAGAGTGGGTAAGGCAGCGATTAAGAGATAAGTACCGTGCCTTATAGATTATTTTATTTATCTAAGACCTTAGAAAAGGTTACCTCTACACCTACCTTAATTTACTGTTTTGTAGGTTGCGCTATATCTACGAGCGAGCTTTGTGATGATTAAATGGTTTCGCTCCGGCTCTCCGTGGATTTGGTTAACGGGTGGTGCAGTCAGCATTAGTATGCTTTCTGTACTGGGGTTGATGTTATTGATTGGCTGGAAAGGGCTTACTTACTTTTGGCCTGCACCGCTATACCAGTGGCAGACTCAAGTCGATACTGAGTCTTTCGTCTCAGGGGTTGATGCCGATGTTTCGACTAATGATGTACTGATTGGTCAACTTTATGAGCGTAAATATATACCTATCGAACAAATTTCAGGGGACCTAAGCCAATTCTCGGCGAAGAGCATCGAAAGCGGCTTTGTCCGTAGGTTAAGCATTAAAGTAGCGAATCGAGAGCTTTACCCTGCCGATTTTGTCGCCATTCTAGAAGTAGACCTACTTGAGCCTACAATGCCTAAAGAGTGGGCTGTTATTGAACGAAGCCGAGGTGGGTATTTCTTTGGCAAACCGGTCGGCTTTAAAACCGCATCAGGTATCCGCACACAAAATATTGATCAAGAGTTGTTACGTGGTTTAGCGTTTTCAGACACACTTCGAGATGAAACGTCGAGAATTGTAGATCAAGAAATCCGTGATATAAGCTGGCAATTAGAAAAGTTAAGGTTAGAAAAGCGTAAGCATCAACTGAATGAGCAGTTAACTGACGAATACCTCAGTTCCTATACATTGAAAAAGGAACAATTGAATAGTCAGTTAATGGATGCCGAGTTACGTTTAGAGCAATTAAGAAAACAGCTGAATATCGAAGCTTTACTTG